>NZ_JBMDJM010000001.1:0-562672 GCF_057809195.1 Acidovorax sp. FG42
ATTCATGCTCCTTGTTGACATGCTATGCCTTACACACAAAGTTTCTGACAGGCTCCTAAAAACAATTGAATCGTTCGCGACAGTGCTGACGAAGTCGAAAGTGCCGTTCGCCTTCTTTCCACGGAAAGCAGCTTGCAGGATTGATACGCCTAGCTGTGCAGCCTGGAGCGCACTGCTCTTTCCGCTGGTGTTTCCCCCCACCAAAGCAGTGATAGGTTGGAGATCTATTTCAAGGGTCTCGATACGTTTGAAGTTGTTTACGGTGAACTTATCCAACCGGAATTTCATGCCTACCCCCCTGCGAGTTCGAATTTTTTCGATCGTAGCTGACATCTAACGATGTCCCACTGCGCGGCACCTCAAAACTATCACAGGGCATTAGCCCTACTCCGACGCGCCCGGCTTGCGCTCAGCAGCCCTTGGCGTTCTGCTAGTTTCTTTCGCCTTCTTCCCTTGGTCGTAATGCCACTTGATGGCGAAGAACATGCCGGTGCCAAACACGGCCACCTTGAAGACAATGAAGACTATCGGGACCCAATCCATCTTTGAGATTTTCCTGGCTGTTGATTGGCACTGTCGAGTGTGAAGTGCACTGCCTCAAAACGCTGCGTCGGCAGCTTCATCGTGTTCAAGCCATCGTCGAATCGCACATCGACAGCACTGGGCAAATGATCTGAAAACTTGGTGCGATGCTATCGGGCCTGCTGTGCGGGCGTAAGCATCAGTTCCGCCTAAATTTTGCGTAGCAGATGGAGACCGCTGCCCAACGCGACTGCCTGCACTGAGCGCCGATCTGGGCGCAAAAAAAGGCTTGCAGGAGGAAACCCCATGCAAGCCTTTGACTGGCTAGCAGTGCTACCGCAGGGTGCTCAGAACGGCAACCCCACGTAGTTCTCTGCCAGCGAGCCCAGCGCCTTTTCGGACGAGAACAGATACGCCAGGTCCGTGTCCTGTAGCTTCTGGTCGTAGGCCAGCGACTCGGGGAAGGTGTGCAGCATGGTCGTCATCCACCACGAGAAGCGCTGGGCCTTCCACACGCGGGCCAGGGACTTTTCGGAGTATTTGTCGAGGCCGGTGCTGTCGCCATCCTTGTAGTGCGCCACCATGGCGTGGTACAGGTAGTAGATGTCGGATGCGGCGCTGTTCAGGCCCCGTGCGCCGGTGGGCGGCACGATGTGGGCGGCGTCGCCGGCCAGGAACAGGTTGCCGTAGCGCATGGGCTCGGCCACAAAGGAGCGCAGGGGGGCGATGGACTTTTCGATGGATGCGCCCGTAATCAGCTTGTCGGCCACCTCGGCGGGCAGGCGGCGCTTTAGTTCGTCCCAGAAGGCCTCGTCGGACCAGTCTTCCACGTTGTCGGTCAGCGGCACCTGAATGTAGTAACGGCTCAGCACCTGCGAGCGCAGCGAGCACAGCGCAAAGCCGCGCTCGTGCTTGGCGTAGATCAGCTCGGGCGAGACGGGCTTGGTGCGCGAGAGCACGCCCAGCCAGCCGAAGGGGTAGACCTTTTCATATTCCTTGAGCACGTCGCGCGGGATGGACTTGCGGCTCACGCCGTGGAAGCCGTCGGCGCCGATGACGAAGTCGCAGTCGATGCGCACCACCTCGTCGCCACTGCGGTAGGTCACATACGGGTTGGCGCTTTTCAGGTCGTGCGGCTGCACGTCTTCGGCGTTGTGGATGACGACGCCCTTCATGCGGTCGCGCGCTTCGTACAGGTCGCGTGTCAGTTCGGTCTGGCCGTAGACCACTACGGAGCTGCCGCCGCTGTACTTGTGCAAATCGACCCGGTCCATTTGGCCGTCGTGGGCAATGATGAAGCCGTCGTGGATCTCGCCTTCCTTGTCCATGCGCTCGCCGCACTGGGCCTCGCGCATGAGTGCGGCAAAGCCGTGCTCCAGCACGCCGGCGCGAATGCGGCCCAGCACGTACTCGCGGCTTTGGCGCTCCAGCACGATGGTGTCGATGCCCTTGAGGTGCAAGAGCTGCGAGAGCATGAGGCCCGAGGGGCCTCCGCCAATGATGCAAACCTGGGTTTTCATAGCGTCTCCAGTAGTGGTTGGTGTGTTCATGACATGGGTCAAACGGACCACCCAAAGATACGTGGCACAGTCGCCGCGTTGAATGGACGGATGGAGCCAGAACATGCACTTTTCGAACATCGATGGCATCCGCTCTTACAGCCTGTTCGGCGAGTCGCAGCACCTGCCCGATGTGCTGCACTGCGAGACGATTGCCGAGCGGTCGGCGCTGCACGACTGGGAGCTGGCGCCGCACCGGCACACGCGGCTGCACCAGGTGCTGCTGATCACGTCGGGCGGGGGCGTGGCGCACCTGGACGGCGAGCGGGTGCCGCTGTTTGCGGGGGCGCTCATCAACGTGCCGCAAGGGCATGTGCACGCGTTTCGCTTTACGCAGCACACGCAGGGCTGGGTGGCCACGCTGGCGGATGAATTGATGGACGAGATTTTTGTGCGCGTGGGCGATGTGCGGCGCGACCTGGCGCGGCCTGCCGTGGCGCCTGCGCCGCCACAGCTGCACCAGGCCATGGCCCAGGTCTGGCAGGAGTTCTCGGGCCGCGCCAAGGCGCGTGCGCTGGTGCTGCGGGGCCTGAGCGCCACGCTGCTGGGCTGGGTGGCGCGCGCGATGGAAGACCACAGCCCGGACGACACCCACGCGCCAGAGTCCAGCCTGGTGCAGCGGCTGGAGGCGCTGATCGAGGCGCATTTTCTGGAGCACTGGCAGGTGGCCGACTACGCGCGGGCGCTGGCCGTGTCGCCCACGCACCTGAGCCGCGTGGCGCGGGCTGCCACGGGCGTGTCGGCCCAGCGGCTGATTGAGGCACGGCTGATGCGCGAGGCGCGGCGCAACCTGGCCTACACGCACCTGGGTGTGGCCACCATTGCCTACACGCTGGGCTATGCCGACCCGGCGTACTTCACCCGCGCTTTCACGCGCGATGCGGGGCTGTCACCGCGCGCGTTTCGGGCGCAGGTGGCGGCGTCGGCGCCCGCCCCGGCGATGTGATGCCGCGTGACAGGCTGCTGACACGCCGCTGTCAGCAGCCCCCGCTCACCATCGGGGCTTCTTTCTTTCCATCACCCATTGAACGACAAGGAGCCTTTCATGAAAAACGCCATCGCCTGGTTTGAGATCCCCACCACCCAGTTGGACCGCGCCCAGGCCTTTTACGAAGCCGTGCTGGGCCAGCCCATGCGCCGCGAGAACATGGGCCCGAGCGAAGGCGCCGTGTTTGCCTACGACCCTGATGCCGATGGTGCAGGCGGTGCGCTGATGATGGGCCCCACGGCGCCCCAGGTGTCGGGCAGCGGCACACTGGTGTACCTGGATGCATCGCCCTCGCTCGACGCCGCGCTGGAGCGCGCGGTGGCCCACGGCGGCCGTGTAGCGCTGCCGCGCCAGGCGCTGCCACCGGGCATGGGGTTCTTTGCGCACATCCACGACCTGGATGGCAACCGTGTCGGGCTGCATGCCCCCGATTGAGACCTGGCACCGATCCCTCTCACCGAAAGGAGACTCCATGGAAGCACAGGAACTGCACCGAGGCCGGCTGATCGACCACATCCAGCTCGTGGTGCGCGACCTCGCCGCCAGCCGCAGGTTCTACACGGCCGTGTTCGACGCACTGAACGTGCCCATGGGCGGCACGGCCGAGGACTACTTCTGGGCGGATGAGCTGTTTGTCTCCACCGTCGACAGCGTGGCCGCGCAGGGGCACCTGACAGGCCGGCACCACCTGGCCTTTCAGGCGCAAGACCGGGCGATGGTGGATGCGTTCTACAAGGCGGCCGTGGCCCATGGCGGTACCGACAACGGCGCACCGGGTGAGCGGGCTTACCACCCCGGCTACTACGCGGCGTTTGTGCTGGACCCGGACGGCAACAACATCGAGGCCGTGTTCCATGGCGACGCACAGCGCAGTGCGGCGTCGGTGAAGATCACGTTCTGAGAGGTGGGTCAGCCCGCCTCCGGGCGGGCCAGGCCACGCAGCGGGATGGGCGTGGAGAACACGACGGACGTGCGTGTTTCACCATAGCCGTTGATGTCGCCCAGAAAGCGCTCCAGATCGGGCAGGTCGCGCGCCACGACCTGCATCACATACGAGTCGTTGCCGCTCACGTGGTGGCATTCAAGCACCTGGGGCGACTGGCGCAGCTTGTCGATCAGCGCCTTCTTGCCGGGCTGCGGCACATTGATGCCCACCACCGCGCGCACGCCGTAGCCGACCTTGGCGGGGTCGATGTCGGCATGCACGCCGCGCACCACGCCCGCCTCTTGCAGACGGCGCAGGCGCTCCAGCGTGGCGGGCACCGACAGGCCCACGGCCTCGGCCAGTTCCTTGAGCGAGGCGCGGCCATCGGCCTGCAGCGCGCTGATGAGGCGCCAGGCTTTGTCATCGATATCCATACAAGCCTTTATCGATTGGCACAGAAAAAAGCGAAGCCCAATGCGGGATTCGCCGAATTTTCTGCATTCTCTACCGCCCACCGCCGCCCTAGCATCGGTGCATGGACTTCACTTCAATCACCGTGTTTCTGCAAGCCGCCGTCATCGGCGTGCTCATTGCGGCCCCTGTGGGCCCCATTGGCCTGTTGACCATGCAACGCACCCTGGAGCGCGGCCTGGCGGCCGGGCTGGCCACCGGCCTGGGCGCCGCTGCGGCCGATGCGGTGTATGGCGCCGTGGGCGCCTTCAGCGTGCGCTGGCTCATCGATGGGCTGACGCAGGCCAAGACGCCGCTGGCGCTGGGCGGCGGCGCACTGCTGCTGGTGCTGGCCTGGCGCACCTGGCACGCGCCGGTGGCCCACACCGCCGCACCAGCCCGCGATGCGCGGGGGCTGCTGGGCCTGGCGGCCGGCACGTTTGCGCTGACGCTAGCCAACCCGGCCACCATCGTGTCGTTCATTGCGGTGTTTGGCTCGCTGGGCGGCGGGCGGCCCAGCCTGCCGTCGCCGCTGTGGATGGTGGCGGGCGTGCTGGTGGGCTCTGCCGCCTGGTGGCTGCTGCTGACCAGCGCGATTGCCTACCAGCGCCAGCGCTTTACGCCCGCGTGGCGCCAGCGCATCAGCCGGGCGTCGGCCCTGCTGCTGGGCGGGTTTGCGCTGTGGCAGTGGGGGCAGCTGGTCTGAGGTGTTGCGTTACGCACAGGGATGCTGCAAAGGTACTGACACTGCGGTGTCAGCAGCAGGCCCGCACCATCGGTGGCTTCTTTGACCAGGAGCTTTTTCATGACCGACGCCGTGCTGCAACACCCCCTTTGGCCGGATACCGAGCCTGCGCGCAGCGACATGCCTGTGTCGGCAGCTGCCTCTGCGGCCACCACGCGCCGCAACTGGATCGCCGTGGCCTGCGCCCAGCACGCCCGCCGGGGCTGCGCCACGCCGGGCGCTGGTTACATGCAGGTGTGCCATGGCAAGGTGGCGCCTCTGCAGCGCATACGCCCCGGCGACCGCGTGGCGTACTACGCGCCGACGGTGACCATGGGGGGCAAGGACCGGCTGCAGGCGTTTGTCTCCATCGGCATCGTGTTGCCGGGTGCGCCGTATGCGTTTGACATGGGCGGCGGGTTTGTGCCGTCGCGGCGGGATGTGGCCTATGTGCCAGCACGTGAGGCGGCGATTGCGCCGCTGCTGGACGCGCTGGAGTTTGTGGACGACCGCCAGCGCTGGGGCAGCAAGTTCCGCTTTGGGCTGTTTGCCATCAGCGACCACGACATGCGCCTGATTGCGCAGTTGATGCAGGCCGAACTGCAGTTACTACATTTTTGATAGCAACTTAGGCAATCTGCACTAGCGCATCCGGCCCATAAAGCTTCAAAGGGCTCCGAACAGCCCGCAGGCAGCTGTCAGCACACCGCCATCAGCGTGTCCACCACCCGGCGTTGGGCGGCGGTCAGGGCGGCATAGCCTTCGCGCAGCAGTCGCAGCACGATCGTGTGGATTTCAATTTCGCTAGCGGGCATGGTCTTCTCCTTGAACGGCAACAGTGGGCGGCCGCCGCGTGGCGGGCCGATGACATGGGCACCTGCCACGACACAAAGAGGCGGGCGCCCGGGCCTGCCCCACCATGGACCAAGCCCCGATGCCACTGTGCCGAGGTGGCAACGCAGGCGGTAGCGCGATAAACGGGGAAGTTCGCGGCTTTTTTCGCGCGCCGCTCTGCAACCAAGGGGCTTATGGAGAGGTGGCCCCGGGCACGTAGGCGTCGATGACCGGCGGCTCGCTGTCCCCCGCTGCGGTGCGGGCCAGCTTGAACCAGGTCCAGGTCTCCACATCGGGCGCGTCGTAGCTTCCGTAGGACTGCCCGCCCCACGAAAAGTACGAGCCCTTGTTGCCCGTGGTGAGGGTGCGCTTGCCCACCGCCAGGCCGCCGTCTTTGAGCAGCGCCAGCCGGAACCCCTGCAGCTTGCCAGAGGTCCCCGGCTCGTTGCCGGACGGCGCGGTCTGCGGAGCCAGGTCGAGCATACCGGAGCTGCAGCGGGCCTGCGCGCCGCTGTAGGTGACCAGGCTCCACTGCCGGGTGAGCGAGGTGCGCACGTTGCGCGCGCGGTTGATGGTGCGCGTGCGCAGCGTGGTTTCGCCGCGCTGCTGCTGCACCCAGACCTGCATCTCGGCCGAGCCGGTAAAAAACGGCAGGCTGCCCCGCACGCCACCGGGCTCCACCGGCGGCCAGGCGTACACCCCTTGCAGGGACGGGCAGCCAAACCAGCTGCTCTGCACGGGGCCAAACGCCGGGGGCGGCTTGGGCGACCCCTGCACCTCCGGCCCGCAGGCCGTGAGGGCCAGGCAACACAGGGCCAGCGTTGCGGCGCCGCCTGTGCGCTGCACGCGCCGGTGCGGGGTGCGCAAGGCGCTGTGCGATGGCAAGGGAGCGGCATCTGTCATGGTGTCTGGGCGGTGGTGCAGCCCGATTGTCGGGCTGAACACGTTGCCTGTAATTGCTGCATTTTTGATAGCAGCTTGCGCTTATCCCACCTGCACTATAGCCTCAAAAGTCTCTAAAAGACTGTGCTAAGGATGCGCAGGCCCCGCCCGCACTCGCGCCAACGCCTCGGGCACATCGCGCCACGCCGGGCGGCCGGGGGCGTAGCGCTGGCGCATGTAGCCCGCCAGCTCGGTGATCTGCGCATCGCTGAGCGCGTGGCCGAAGCCGGGCATGAAGCCGATGTCCCGCGCGGCGGGCTCGCGGATGCCGTGCACGATGACCTGCAGCAGGTTGTCGGGCCGGTCGCTGTGCAGGTTGCTGTTGAGCGCCAGGGGCACGTTCACGCCCAGCAGCTTGGGGCCATCGCCGTCGTGGTGGCAGGCGGCGCAGGCACCGTCGAACAGGCGCTGGGCCTGACCGGGCTGCGGGGCCAGCGCGGCGGCCTGGGCCACGGCGGTTTGGGCGCGCTGCTGCGGATCAGACACAGGCAGTGTGGCTGGCTGGGTAGCCGCTTCCGCATCGGTGAACGAGGCCAGGTAACTCGCCATGGCGCGGATGTCGTCGTCGGGCAAGTGGGCCAGCTCGCGTACCACGGGCGCCATGGGGCCGGAGGCGCTGCCGTGCTGCGGGCTGTGGCCGTGGCGCAGGTAGCCATACAGCGCATCGGCCGTCCAGGGCACGGGCGCTTTTGAGAGGCCCGTGAGTGCAGGTGCCTCCCAGCCATCAATCATGGCGCCTGACAGAAACGCAGCCCCGCCCAACTCGGCCCCCAGCGCATTGCGCGGCGTGTGGCAGGCGCCGCAGTGGCCCACGCCCTGCACCAGGTAGGCACCCCGGTTCCATTCGGGAGGCCGTGACGGGTCCGGCTTGAACGGCGTGGCGTCGTGGAACAGCGCGTTCCAGCCTGCCATGAGGGGGCGCACGCTGAACGGGAAGGCCAGCTCGGTCTTCGGCACCTCGGCCCGCACCGCGGGCTGTGCCATCAGGTAGGCGTACAGCGCGGTCAGGTCGTCGTCGCTCATCTTGGCGAACGAGGTGTAGGGGAACGCGGGGTACAGATGTTTGCCGTCGCGCGAGATGCCTTCGCGCATGGCGCGCTGGAAGGCGCTGAAGGACCACTGGCCGATACCCGTCTCTGCGTCGGGCGTGAGGTTGGTGGTGTAGACCTTGCCGAACGGCGTTTCCATCGCGCGGCCGCCCGTGTTGGGCGTGCCGCCTGGGGCGGTGTGGCACACCACGCAGTCGCCCGCAGCGGCCAGCAGGCGGCCGCGCTCGATGGTGGCGGCGTTGTATACCGAGGCACCCGCCGTCTGCACCACGGGCGCGATGGAGGGGCGCCAGCCCAGCAGCGCTGCACCCATGGCGATGCCACCAGCGGCCAGGGCCAAGGCGCGCGCCCAGGGGCTGCGTTTTGCGGGCCATGTGGCGCTGGCGGGCACGGTGGACAAACTGGGGGATGGCAGCTCCAGCGTGGGCAAGACCTCGGCGGGCTCGGTGGGTGGGGTCCCGTCTGCAGCCGCCTCGCCTGCGCCACCAGGCAAGGGGTTGAGCCCAGCGCGCACCACCTCGGGCGTGAACGGCGGCGCGCGAAAGCGCACACCCGTCGCATCAAAGATCGCATTGGCAATCGCCGCTGTGCCCGGCACAGAAGACGACTCGCCCGAGCCCAGCGGCGCCTCATCCTGCCGGGGCATGTGCATGACCTCGATGACCGGCACTTCGCGGAAGCTCAGGATGGGGTAGCTGCCCCATTCGCGGTTGTCCACCGCCTGCTTGACGGGCTCGAACGTCACCTGCTCCTTGAGCGCGCGGCTCGTGGTCTGCAGCACGTTGCCGTGCACCTGCTGCTCCACGCCGGCGGGGTTCACCATCAGGCCCGCGTCGTGCCCCACGACCACGCGGCGCACATGCACCTCGCCGGTCTTTTTGTTGACCTCTACATCGGCCACCCACGCGGCCCAGGCCGCGCCAAAGCCAGGCCATTTGCTGTGGATGTAGCGGGCGTAGGCAAAGCCCTGGCCTTGGACCCAGTCACCGTTGAGCTCGCGCTGCTGCGGGCCGGTGCGTCGAATCCAGCCCGCCTTTTCGGCCGTGGCCTGCACCAGCTCGGCCGCGCGCGGGTCGTTCAGCAGTTGCAGGCGAAACTGCACCGGGTCCACACCCGCCGCCGTGGCCAGCTCGTCCACATAGGACTCGTGCGCAAACGAGTTGGGCAGGGCAGACACGCCCCGCAGCCACGATGCACGCACGATGGGCGGCATGTCGTTGACGGCCACGCGCAGGTTGTCGTACTGGTAGGGCGGCCGGGCTGTGCGGTCGCCCATTTCGTAGGCCTGGGCCACGGGCTCGATGGTGCGGGTGAGCAGCAGGGCCAGCGTGGGCGCGCCGTTGGATGGGTAGGACGTTTCAAAGTCGTACGCCGCCACAGTGCCATCGGCCTTGAGCCCGCCGCGCACCTGCATGAGCTGCGCCGTGCCCTTGGGCTCCCACAAATGCTCCTGCTCGCGCGTGAGCTGCACGCGCACCGGGGCGCCCACGGCGCGCGAGAGCAGTGCCGCATCGGCCGCCACATCGTCGGCACCGTTGCGGCCATAGCAGCCTGCGGCCTCCATGCGGATGAGGTCGATGTCCACATCGGCCAGGCCCATCAGCCGGGCCAGGTCAGCGCGCAGCACATGGGGGTTTTGCGTGCCCGCCCACACGGTCATGCGTGGGCGGCCCGTGCTGTCATCACCGCGCCATTCGGCCACCGCGCACGACGGGCCGATGGAGCCATGCATCTGGTACGGCCACACGTAGGTGCGCGGCATGGGCTGGCCGTCGGCAGACAGCGCGGCCAGGGCGCCCTCCACATCGCCCTCGTCCACCAGGCGGCGCTGGGTGGCGGGGTTGGCGCGGATGGCTTGTTCCAGCGCCTCGGCGCTGTCCTGGCGCGGAAAGCCGGGCCAGTCCTTCCAGCGTACTTTCAGCTCGCGCAGGGCCTGCTCGGCCTGTTCCTCACGCTCGGCCACGATGCCCACAAAGTCGCGGATCACCACCACAGCGCGGATGCCGGGGATGTCGGCGATGGACTGCTGGTCTACCGATTCGAGCGTGTTGCCGATGAAGTCGCCATGGTCGGCCCCCGCATACGGCGGGCGCACCACGCGGCCGTGCAGCATGCCGGGCACACGCATGTCGTGCACAAACACCAGCTCGCCACTGACCTTGGCGGGGATGTCCACGCGCGGTACGGACTGGCCGACCACGGTGTAGTCAGCGGCGGCCTTGGTGGGTGTGGCGTCCATCAGCTCCAGCGTGGTGTGTGCGCCCGCCAGCAGCGCGCCGTAAGCCAGTTGGCGCGACGGGTTGGCCGTGACCTGCACCACCCCCGCGCGCACCTGCAGTGCCTCCACCGGCACACCCAGCCGCTCTGCGGCCCGGGCCACCAGCCAGTGGCGGGCCTGCGCGGCGGCGGTGCGCAGGGGCTTGGCGTGGATCTGGATGGACGCACTGGCGATGGTGGCGCCCTGGTTGGGCGCGCGGGTGGTGTCGCCCAGCACCATGTTCACCTGCGCCAGCGGCACATCGAGTTCTTCGGCCACGATCTGTGCGAGCGCGGTGCGGATGCCGGTGCCCAGGTCCACATGGCCGTTGAGCGCGGTCACGCTGCCGCCGTCCCACACGGCGATCAGTATCTCCACGCCCTCGGCCGGGTTGCCTGCCACCAGCGCGGGCTGGCCCTTGACGGGCGGTGGCGCGGGCGGTGGGTTGCGCACCACCAGCAGCACGCCCTGGGCGGCATGGAAGTCGGCGCGGGTGAGCGGGCTATGGGCGCGCAGGGATGGAGGCGTGTTCATGCCTGGGCCTCGCGCATCAGCTGGGCCGCGCGCAGCACAGCGCGGATGATTTCGACATGCGTGCCGCAGCGGCACAGGTTGCCCGACAGCTCGCGGCGCACTGCCGCTTCGTCGGGGTCAGGATTGCGCTCCAGCAAGGCCACGGCCATCATCACCATGCCGTTCAGGCAGTAGCCACATTGCGCGGCCTGCTCATCCACAAAGGCTTGCTGCACCGGGTGAAGTCCTGCGGTGCGGCTGCAGCGCCCGGGCAGCCCCTCCAGCGTCGTCACCTCACGGCCTGCCACGCCCTGCGCCGGGATCACGCAGGCCCGCGCGGCAATGCCATCGACCAGCACCGTGCAGGCGCCGCACTGCCCCAGGCCGCAGCCGTATTTGGGGCCGTTGAGGGCCAGGTCGTTGCGCAGCACGTGCAGCAGCGTGGCGCTGGCCAAGGTGCTTTGCGGCACGGCAAACGGGCGGCCATTGACGACGACCGGGGAGGGTGAAGCGGGCGCGTGCATGTCTCGGTGGGTTGTTCTCAGTCAGCGTCGCAGCGACCCGCTGCGCGTGTACATCTCCAGGTCCACAAAGTTGGAGCCATTGTGGTTGCCCGGGCCATACACCAGCGGAAAGTCGCCGATCTTGGTGGTGCCCATGTCTTCCATGGCCTTGATGAAACCTTCGCGCGTGAGCGCTTTGCCTGCGCGCTTGACCCCCTCTACAAACACGCGCGCGGCGATGTAGCCCTCCAGCATGGTGTAGCTGTCGATCTTCTCGCCCGCGTCCGCGCGGTCCTTGCGGTAGTCGGCGACGATGGCCAGGCGGCTGGCCTGCGGCGAGGGCACGATGCTGGCCGTGACCAGCCCTTCGATGCCGCCGTTCAGCCGCTGCGCGGAGCCCGGTGCGTCGGTGATGCCCACCGAGATGGTGTACAGCGGCGATGCCGCACCCGCCGCCCGGTAATCGCGCAGGAACACCTCCACCATCTTGCCCGCCATGATCATCACCACCGCGCCCGGCTGGGCCTTGGTGAGCTGCGCGACCTGGGGCTTGGCGTCGGTCGCGGCGATCTCCATCGGCACGGAATCGACCACCTTGACCTTCAGGCCCTGGGCGATCTGCAGGCAGGTGTCGAGGTTGGATTTGCCGAACGCGCTGTTCTGGTAGATGACGGCGATGTTGTTGATGCCCAGCGTGGCGAGGTGCCCCACGATCTTGCGCAGCTCGGTCTCGTAGCTGGCGCGCACGTGGAACAGGTAGCGGTTGTGCGTGGTGCGGAAGGACGTGGTGCCCACCAGCGGCGCGAACATGGGCACGCCGGCCTTCTCTGCAAGGGGCATGGCGGCGATGAGGTTGCCGGTGGCCACGTAGCCGATCAGGGTAAAGACCTTGTCTTCGTCAATGAGCTTGGCCGTGTTTTCGGCCGTCTTCTTGGGTTCGTAGGCATCGTCGTGCGACACCAGCTCCAGCGTGCGCCCGTTCACGCCGCCGGTCTTGTTGACCTTGTCGAACGCCAGCGCAATGCCGGCCTTGTAGTCCACCCCGAAATCCTTGGCCGGGCCGGTGAACACGGCCGACTGCCCCACCTTGATGCGGGTGTCGGTCACACCCGTTTCGGCAGCCGCTGTGCCTGCCCAGGCCATCCCTGCCGCCGCCAGGCCCACCATGGCGCTGCGGCGGTCGATGCATCCATCCTCCACTCCTCGACACTTCATGTAGTGCTCCTTACATCAAAAGCCAAAGTTTCCGTGCGAGGGCAAACATCGTGCAAGTGCTTGTAGAGGTGTTTTTTGTAACCAACGGCACACGTGGGCCACACACCACACGCGCGCGTTGACAGCGGGTTCAGACGCTGAGGTAGGCGCGGCGCACCTCTTCGTTGGCGGCCAGCTCTTCCATGCTGGCCTGGTAGCGGATCTGGCCCTTTTCGAGCACATAGGCGCGGTCGGACACCAGTTCGGCAAAGTGCATGTTCTGCTCGGACAGCAGAATGCTGACGCCCTGCTCCTTCAGCTCCAGAATCATGTGCGCCATCTGCTCCACGATGACAGGGGCCACGCCTTCGGAGGGCTCGTCCAGCAGCACCAGATACGGATTGCCCATGAGCGTGCGGGCCACCGTGAGCATCTGCTGCTCACCGCCACTCATGCGGCCGCCGGGGCGCTGTGGCATCTCGCCCAGGTTGGGGAAGAGCTTGAACAGGCGCTCGGGCGTCCACACCGGGGCAGCCGTGCCGTCGGGCCAAGTGCGGGCGGGCTGGCGGCCCACTTCCAGGTTCTCCATCACCGTGAGGTCGGTGAACACGCGGCGGTCTTCGGGCACAAAGCCCAAGCCCAGGCGCGCGGCGTCGTGCGGGTCGGTTTTGGAGATGTCGCGGCCCATGAACTGGATGCTGCCCTTGCGCTTGGCCAGCATGCCCATCAACGTCTTGAGCGTGGTGGACTTGCCCGCGCCATTTCGGCCCATCAGCGCCACGACTTCGCCACGGCGCACGTCCAAGTCCACGTCGTAAAGGATTTGCGCGGCACCGTACCAGGCCTGCAGGCCCTTGGCCTGGAGCAGCAGTTCTTTGGGGTTGTGGGTCGTCATGGTCATGCGGCCTCTACAGCAGCGGCTGCCGCTTTCTTCTCGAAGGTCTTACCAGTGCCGAAGTAGACCTCCTGCACCTTGGGATGGTCGCGCAGCTCCAGCGGCTTACCCTCGGCAATCAGGCGCCCGCGCGCCAGCACGATCATGCGGTCGGCATAGGCAAACACCACGTCCATGCTGTGTTCGGTAAAGAGCACGGCCATGTGGCGGTCGATCACCAGCTGCTTGGTCAGCGCCATGAGTTCGTTGCGCTCCTTGGGCGCCATGCCGGCGGTGGGCTCGTCCATGAGCAGCAGCTTGGGCGAGTTGGCCATGGCAATCGCCAGCTCCACACGCTTCACATCGCCATAGGCCAGCACGCTGCAGGGGCGGTCGGCCTGCGACTTCATGCCCACTTGGTCGAGCAGCGCCAGGGCTTCGTCGCGTTTGTGGTCGGCAGCCCTGCGCCACATCGAGAACAGCAGACCGTCGTTGGAGATCAGCGCCATCTGCACGTTCTCCACCACCGTCAGCGACGCAAAGGTTTCAGCGATCTGAAAGGTGCGGCCCACGCCCATGCGCCAGATGTCGCGCGGCTTGCGGCCCACCAGCTCCTGGCCATTGAGCTGGATGGAGCCTGCATCGGCAGGCAGCTGGCCGTTGACCATGTTGAAGGTGGTGGACTTGCCCGCGCCGTTGGGGCCGATGAGCGCCAGCAGCTCACCCGCAGCGAGTTCGAAGTGGATGCCATCCACCGCCTTCACGCCGCCGAACGATTTACCCAAACCGGAGACTTTGAGGAGGCTCATGCCGTGCCCTCCTTGATGTTCTTGGCGTTGCGCATGTTGTCAAAAATCTGCTTGATGGTGCCCGCGATGCCCTGCGGAAACAGCAGCACCAGGATGAGGATGATGGCGCCCAGCATGGCGCGCCAGTAGTCGGTGTTGCGCGCCACGGTGTCGTGCAGCCAGGTGAAGGTGACCGCGCCCACCACGGGGCCCGCCAGCGTCTGGATGCCGCCCAGCAGCACCATCACCAGCCCGTCCACCGATTTGCCCACGGACAGCGACTCTGGCGAAATACTGCCCTTGGAGAACGCATACAGCGCCCCTGCCAGCCCTGCCGCCGTCCCCGCCACCACAAACGCTGCCCACTGCATGCGCTTGACGTCAATGCCAATGGCATCGGCCCGCAGCACAGAGTCGCGCCCCGCGCGCAGCGCATAGCCAAACGGCGAGAACAGCACGCGGCGCAGCCACCACACCCCTGCCCCCACCAACGCCAGCGTGAGCCAGTAATACATGCGCTTGTCTGCCAGCCAGGCCGCAGGCCACACGCCTGTGAGGCCGTTGCTGCCCCCCGTGAAACTGTCCCACTGGTAGGTAATGGCCCAGGTGATCTGGGCGAAGGCCAGCGTCAGCATGGCCAGGTACACCCCCGACAGCCGCACTGCAAACCAGCCGTAGACAAACGCCCCGGCGGCGGCCACCAGCGGCGCCACCACCAATGCGAGCTCCATGGGCAGCCCGAGCGAGCGCACCAACAGGGCCGCGCCATAGGCGCCCAGCCCGAAGTAGGCGGCATGGCCGAAGGAGTGCATGCCCGCTGGCCCCATGATGAAGTGAAGGCTGGCCGCAAACAGCGCTGCGATCAGCAGGTCGATCAGCAGCACCGTGGTGTACGGCGACTGCGCCGTGAGCACCGGTGCTGCTGCCAGCAGCAGGCCCAGCACGGCAGCCGCCACCAAGTAGGCCTTACCTGGCCGACGCAGCGGCTCCTCCTGCATGCCCACGTAGCGGCTGGGTGCCTGCGGCCGGCCGAACAGGCCCCACGGGCGCCAGACCAGCACCACCGCCATCACCAGAAAATCCACCACCAGCGTCAGCTTGGAAAACGAAACACTCAGGCCGAACACATCGACCACACCCAGCCAGATGCAGATGGCCTTGATCTCGGAGATCAGCAGGGCTGCGGCGTACGCGCCCGGGATGGAACCCATGCCGCCCACCACCACCACCACGAAGGCGGCACCGATGGTGTGCAGGTCCATCTCCAGCGTGGCGGGCTCGCGCGGCAGCTGCAGTGCGCCACCCAGCCCAGCCAGCATCGCGCCCAGCGCGAACACGGCCGTGAACAACCAGGCCTGGTTGACGCCCAGGGCGCTCACCATCTCGCGGTCTTGTGTAGCGGCGCGCACCAGCGTGCCAAACCGGGTGCGCGTGAGCAGCAGCCAGACGGCGCCCAGCACCAGCGGACCGACCACGATGAGGAACAGGTCGTAGCTGGGGAACTGCCGCCCCAGCAGGCTCACGGACCCCGACAGGCCCGGCGCGCGCGGGCCCAGCAGTTCGTCAGGGCCCCAAAGCCACAGCACCGCGTCCTTGATGACCAGCACCAGGGCAAACGTGGCCAGCAGCTGGAACAGCTCGGGCGCCTTGTAGATGCGGCGCAGCAGCACCACTTCGATCAGCGCCCCGAGCACGCCGACGATCAGCGCGGCGAGTGGCAAAGCCACCCAGAAGCCCAGGGCACCGCTCAGGCGCTCGACCAGCGAATACGCGACGTAGATGCCCACCATGAAGAACGAGCCATGGGCAAAGTTCACGATGCGCGTCACGCCAAAGATCAGCGACAGACCCGCCGCCACGAGGAACAGCGACGACGCGCTCGCCAACCCGTTGATGAGCTGGACGATGAAACCCGAAAAACTCATGTTCGAAAAACCCTCAAGTCATCACCACCCGTGTTGCGCATCACTCGCAGCACATGAAAGAAGCCAGGCGCGCCCCCGCCAGCGCCACCAGAATTCCGGCTGTGCCGGACGGCCGGTAGCGTCTGCCGGGACCGAGGCGCGGCGGGCGCCTCAGACCTCAGAGGGAATCAATCAGCGCTTCGCGACTTCTTCACGTCGGCAGCGGACGGCTGGTACTTGGCGTCGGCGCCGTCCATGTACACATAGTCCACCATCACGCCCTTGCCCCCTTCGTTCTTGGTGCGGCCGACAAACGCGCCCATGGTGGCCTGGTGGTCTTCAGGACGGTAGGTGATCTTGCCGAACGGGGTGTCTACCTGCAGACCCTTGAAGGCTGCGACCAGCTTGTCGGTGTCGGTGCTCTTGGCTTTGGTAATTCCGGCCGCAGCCGACTTGATCATGCTGTAGCCCACCACCGAGCCCAGGCGCGGGTAGTCCTTGAACTTGGCCTGGTAGGCCTGCTCGAACGCCTTGTGTGCGGGGGTGTTGATGCCATACCAGGGATAGCCGGTCACCAGCCAGCCGTTGGGGGCCTCGTCTTTCAGGGGGTCCATGTATTCGGGCTCGCCCGTCAACACGCTGACCACCTCGATGCCCTTGAAGAGGCCGCGCGTGTTGCCTTCGCGCACGAACTTCGACAAGTCTGCGCCAAACAGCACGTTGAAGACCGCGTCGGGCTTGGCATCCGACAGCGCTTGCACGACGCTGCCGGCGTCCACCCGGCCCAGCGGCGTGGCTTGTTCGGCCACAAACTCCACGTCGGGCTGGGCTGCCTTGAGCAGTTGTTTGAAGGCCGCCACGGCAGACTGCCCGTATTCGTAGTTGGGGTAGACCACAGCCCAGCGCTTTTTCTTCATCTTGGCGGCCTCAGGCACCAGCATGGCGGCCTGCATGTAGGTGCCAGGGCGCAGGCGGAAGGTGTATTGGTTGCCTCCTTGCCAGGTCATCTTGTCGGTCAGCGGCTCGCCCGCCAGGAAGAAAAACTTCTTCTGCTTGGCGAAGTCGGCCACCGCCAAGCCGGTGTTCGACAGGAAGGTGCCCGCCAGCACATCGACCTTCTCGCGCGACACCAGCTCTTCGGCCACGCGAACGGCGTCGCCGGGGTTGGCGTTGTCGTCGCGCGTGATCAGTTCGATCTTCTTGCCATTGACGCCGCCCGCAGCGTTGATCTCATCGACCGCCAGCTCCATGCCTTTCTTGTAGGGCTCCAGGAAAGCAGGCTGCGCCTTGTAGCTGTTGACCTCGCCAATCTTGATCACGCCCTGGGCAAACACAGGGGCCAGGGTGAGGGCCAATGCAGCCGCAGCCGTGGCACGCATGAGGTTTCGTCGCATCGTCATGGGGAGACTCCTGAAGGATGGTTGGAGAGAGATCGAACGGGGGTAAGACAGGACAGGTGTGTGTTGTGCGCGCGCCGGGCTCAGCGCAGGCCGTCAACACCCTTGATTTCAGAGGCCGTGAGGCCGCCGACACGTGGTAACGGCCGCCCGCTGTCCGTCACGACAACGGCCACCACGATTTCATTGGCCCGTGGGGCATCGGCCACACGGGCTTCCATGGCGTCGAAATGGCTGCGCACATAGGCTGCGTCCTTGTGGCCCAGGGGAACGTCGATGGCCGTGCCCAGGCCTCCCATCTTCTTGCTGGATGGGACCAGAGCGGCGCCCTTCTCGACCGCCACACGCAGGGGGGCGCCCAGCTTGGGGTGCAGGATAGCGGCGGCGTGCTCCAGCTCGCCCGCCTCGCCCACGATGGCGGCCTTGCCGTAGCTCTGGGCCTGGCCGGGTTCAATGCCCAGGGCCTGCACGCAGCGAGCGCCCAGAAGGCCGCCCAGCTCCTCACCGATGGCGATGAGTTCGTCCAGGTTTTCCACATAACGTCCGGCAAAGGGGTTCTCGATCACGGCCATGGCCAGCGCCTTGCGCACCGGGGGTTGAACGTCACGCCCCATTTCCACACGGACTTCGTCGGTCTGGACGATGATCTTTCGAATCTTGGCTGGCATTTTTTGGCTCCTTGGGATCTTGTCTTGTTCGAGGGTGTGCGGGCTGGCGTGCGGCTCAGCGCAGGCCGTTCCACTGGCTGATGTCTGCCGCCTTGAGCCCACCGACGCGAGCGTGGATGCGCGGGCCCGTGGTCATGGCGAGTATGAACACGATCTCATCGGCAGAGGGCGCGCCCGGAACACGCACTTCGATCGCGTCGAAATGGCTGCGCACATAACTGGCGTTGATATGGGTCAGGGGCACATCCAGCGCCGCGCCGGGGCCGCCCACTTTCTTGGTGGAGGGCACGATGGACAACGCGTTGGCGGGCTGCCCCGTCTTCTCCTCGGACTGGCCTTTGGCGTAGGCGTTGCGGTCACCTTTCCAGCCCAGCAGCTCACGCATGGCGTAGCCACCGGGCACATGCCACAGCGCGCCGTGTTCCAGCTCACCCGCCGCGCCCACAATGGCACCCTTGCCATAGGTCTCGATGCGCTCGGCCGGCACCGCCATGGCCTTCAGGAGGCGCTGGGCCATGTCCAGCCCCACATCCTGCAGCGCGTCCATCATGGGGAGGATGTCGGGCTCGTACCGACCCGCAAACGGGTTGGTCAGCACCGCGCCGATGGCACCACGCAGCAGCGGCACATCGGCCACCGGCCCGAATTCGTGCTGGATTTCCTCAAGATGGGTGAAAACGCGTCGTATCTGGATCATTTTGGAGACCTGTGCAATTCGTTAAGCAAATACTGAACCAACTTCCGATTCCGCCACCGCATTCCGGGGCCACACCGCGTTCGCCAGCGTCTGGGGTGCCGAGGTCGCCACAAACTGCCCCTGACAGGCCAGCAGTGCAAACCACAGCAGGCCGCTGGACTGCAATTCTTGCGCTTTTTGCAGCCCCTGGTGCAAGGCCCGGCGCACCGACTCTTCAGGCAAAGCAGGAACATCCACCGTGACGGGAATGGCCCCCAGGTCACTGTCGTCCCGCATCTGGTATGCCGGCCTGCGGACAATCCGCGCATCGGCCACATTCACCGCGTTGGCCACGATGGTCGCCGCTGCATCCGCCTGCGCCGCCGTGCGCGCCAGCACCGTCACGCTGTCGGCAATGCCGAGCGACTGGCTGCGCCCCCGCCAGCCGCTGGTGGCCACACCGCGCACCGGCATGGCGCTGTCGATGCGGATCTGTCCATCCAGTACCAGGCCGTTGCGCAACTGTGCAGCATTTAGTGCAGCAATGTCAGCGTACACCCCCACCGTGACCGACTGGCCCAGCGCCAGGTGCAGCGCAATGTCGCCGCCGTTGTTGACCCAGGCGCGGTCTATGCCCGGCTGCTCGTAGCAAGCCAGAATCTCCTGCGCCACCGCGCCCGCCACCGCCGCCATCGATGTGATGAAACCTGCGCGATAAGGGTTGCAGGCGGCCCACATGCGGCGCGCCACCACGCCCTGCAACGCGCAGTGCGCACCCACCGGCGCCCGCAGGCCGGGGAGTTCATTCACCAGCTCCTGGAGCAGCCCTTCAAAGCGCTGCCACGCGCGCTCATGCGCCAGGGCCACGGCGTCTCGCGCCCCTTCGGCCTGGAGGATAAGGTCCATCGGGCCATGCTGGAAATGCCAGCGGCCATCGGACAGGGGATTGCGGCAAGCGTTCACGGCGCGATCCACTTAACCCAGCAGAGGTGGGCGACCCAGCGGCCACGGGTTGGCCGCGGGCAAGGTTTGCCACACGCGCGTCTGCGGAGCACCGTCGTTGTGCCACGCGCCGCGCTCCAGCACTTCGCGCAGGCTACGGATCTGCTCGCTGTGGCCGCCCAGCGCTTCGTAGTCTGCACGGCGCATGCTGAACTCGATGGGCGCCACGATGGCGGGCGTGGGCACGGTGCCAAAGCTGTTGTCGGGCATGCGCAGCACGTCGGCCATCACGGTGATACCGCCGCCCGGCCACACATAGGCGGGGGCACCGCCACAGGTCACATTGACCAGCGCGTTCTTGATGGAACGCGTGAGCAGCACCGGGTTCTCTGTCACCCCTGCGCGCAGGCTGCCGCCTGCACCGCCGAGGAACAGCACGGAGGCCAGCGAGGGCTCGCAGTTTTCGCCGATGCGGTCCACGATGCGACGCACTTCGGCGGGCATCTCGGCCTCCACCGGATGGAGTTGCGCGTCCAGCACGTACCAGGACGCATGCTCCCCGGTGGTGGAGGTCATCAACAGGCGCAGCCCCGGCCAGGCGACAGATTCGTCCCAGCCCTCGATGATGGACAGCGGGTCGGCAATGTCGGTACCGCCCCAGCCGGTGCCCGGGTTGGCCACCTGAAAGTAGCGGCCCGGCGTGGACTTGCGCCCGCGCATCTGGATGCCCGAGGGCTTCATGTCCAGGCAGCGGCCCGCCTGGTGCTCGGTGAGCACGCCGGTGATGTGGTCGTCCACCACCACCACCTCGTCTGCATGGCCAAAGAACTGGCGCGCAAAGATGCCGATGGCCGCAGAACCGCAGCCCACGCGCATGCGCTGCTCGGCCACACCGTTGACGATGGGCGCGCGGCCGGCCTGGATCACGAGCTGCGAGCCACCGTCGATGGTGAACTCCACCGCCTGCTTGTTGCCCAGCGCCTGCATCATCTCGGCGGTGATGCGGCCTTCCTTCTTGGTGCCACCCGTGAGGTGGTGCACGCCACCCAGCGACAGCATCTGCGAGCCGTATTCGGCCGTGGTCACATGGCCCACCACCTCGCCCTTGCAGCGCACGTTGGCCTGTTCGGAGCCGAGGAAGCGGTCGGTGTCGATCTTCACCTTGAAGCTGCAGTAGCTGAAGATGCCCTCGGTCACCACGGTGACCATGTCCACGCCATCGGTTTTGGAGCCCACGATGAAGGGCGCGGGCTTGTAGTCCGGGTAGGTGGTAGACGAGCCCACGCCTGTCACAAACACCTCTTCCGACAGCAGCAGGTCGCCGTTCCATGCGGGTTCAGGAGCCACCTCCGTCCCTGCACCTTCTGCAGCCTCAGCGCGGCCCGCAAAGGGCACCAGCGTGGCCTCGCCTGCCTCCAGCGTCTTGCGCAGCAACACCACCGGGTCCAGCCGCACCAGCACGCCCGCCTGGTTGGCGTAGCGGTCGCAAGCGCCTGCGCGGCCTTCGGAAATCTGGCACAGCACCGGACACGCATTGCACTCGACCTTGGCAGCGTTCATGCGCTCGTTGCGCGGCCGGGCGCGCTCCAGCACCTGCGGCAACTCTGGCGCATCCATACCCGGCAGCCCATCGGTCTTGGTGTGTTCAGTCATCGTGGCGACCCATTCATTGCATTGTTGCAAGTGCTTGTACGCGCATTGCATTTTGTGTAGCATTCACTTAACTTAAATGTTGTGAACACTACATTTCGTGTCAATGTAGCGGAATCAACCAGACTCTGCAATGGTGTTTTCGCACCCCCAAAAACGGTGCACGAGGAGCCCCAAAATGACGCACGTTGTGACGGACGCATGCATTCGGTGCAAGTACACCGACTGCGTCGATATGTGCCCGGTCGATTGCTTCAAGGAGGGGCCGGAATATCTGGTCATTGACCCAGACGAGTGCATCGACTGCGCGGTGTGCATTCCAGAGTGCCCGGCCAATGCCATCTATGCCGAAGACGATCTGCCCGAAGGCATGGAAATCTTTCTGCAGTTCAACAAAAAGCTGGCGCCCACGCTACCCACAATCACCAAAAGAAAAGCGGCTTTGCGAGATGCGGAACAATGGAGGGTTGTGAGCCACAAGCTTTCAGGCCTGAACATTGCGCTGTAGAGCGCATGGGGCCCCGAATCTGAGCCAGCTTCAGCCAAATTCCTTATTTGCTTCCAACTTTTCCATCTAACGCACCATGAGCGCCTTTCTTGACGAACGCGTCCTGACGGTCCACCACTGGACGGACCGCCTTTTCTCCTTCACCACCACGCGCGACACCGCGCTGCGCTTCTCCAACGGCCATTTCACGATGATTGGCCTGCGCGGTGAGAACGGCAAGCCCCTGCTGCGCGCCTACAGCATCGTGAGCCCCAACTACGAAGAGCACCTGGAGTTCCTGTCCATCAAGGTGCCCGATGGCCCGTTGACCTCGCGCCTGCAGCACATCAAGGTGGGTGACACCATCGTGGTCGGCAAAAAACCCACGGGCACGCTGCTGATCGACTACCTGCTGCCTGCCAAGCGCCTGTACATGCTCTCCACCGGCACGGGTGTGGCACCGTTCCTGAGCCTGATCCGCGACCCCGAGACCTACGAGAAGTTCGAGGAAGTCATCCTGGTGCACGGCGTGCGCGAGGTGAAGGAGCTGGCCTACCACGACTACATCACCGAAGAACTGCCCAAGCACGAGTTCTTGGGCGAGATGGTCAGCAAGCAGCTCAAGTACTACCCCACCGTGACGCGCGAGGCCTTCAAGCACCAGGGCCGCGTCACCACGATCATTGAGAACGGCCAGCTGGCGCGCGACCTGGGCCTGCCCGCGCTCAACCCCGCCGAAGACCGCGTGATGATCTGCGGCAGCCCCGAGATGCTGCGCGACCTCAAGCACATGATGGAAGAGCGCGGCTTCAATGAAGGCAACACCACGAAGCCGGGCGACTTCGTGATCGAACGCGCGTTCGCAGAGCAGTGATCCCCGGCGGGCCCCACTCCCGGGGCCCGCGTCATCCACCAGGACCCGCCATGTCTGCCACCCCCACCAAGACCCGGACCGCGTCCCCCCGCGCAGCCTCTGCCCGCAAGACGGGCGTGCGCGAGCAGGCCGCACAGACCACGCGCGACAACATCCTGAAGGCGGCGACCAAGGTGTTCGCCCGCTACGGCTACGAAGGAGGCAGCGTGGAGAAGATCTCTAAGGCGGCCAAGTCCTTCGACCGGATGATCTACTACTACTTCGGCAGCAAGGAAGGCCTGTTCATCGAGGTGCTGGAGGAAACCTACCGGCGCATGAACGATGCGGAATCAAAATTGGACCTGGACACCGCCAAACCGGTCGAGGCACTTCAGGCCGTGATCCGCTTTGTGGTGGGCTACTACCGCAAGAACCCCGAGTTCATCACGTTGCTCAACACCGAGAACCTGCACAAGGGCAAGCACATTTCCAAGTCGATGCGCGCCCGTGAATACTCGTCGCCCGCCATCGAGGTGATCCGCCGCGTGCTCGAAAGCGGCCAGGCGCAGGGCCTGTTCCGCAAGGACGTATCGGCGCGCGATGTGTACCTGCTGATCGCCGCCACGGGCTACTTCTACATGTCCAACCGGCACACGCTGTCGGCCTTCCTGGGCGAAGACCTGGAAACGCCTGACGCGCTGGCGCACTGGGAGTCGTTCGTCATCGACACCGTGCTGCGCACCGTGGCGCCAGGCCCCCACCTGCCCAAGGGCAAGGCGGCAGCAGCGGCCTGAATCGACAAGATCAATAAGAACGTGTTTACGATCTTTGCAGGGCCCCGAAAAGATCGTCAACACGTTCTAAGAGATTTTTCCCTGCGGAGTGCCGCGTGGCACCCCGCCCACCACCCCACGAGGAGAATCCATGGCAGAAGCAGCAGCAGGCGGCAAATCGGGCAAGGTCGTCATCCATAACATCGGTCTTTTGTTATCGGGCGACCTGGACCGCCCCATCCTCGACGCCGACACCATCGTGGTGAACGACGGCCTCATCGTGGCCGTGGGCCGCTACAAGGACTGCGATACCGACCACGCCAACACCGTGATCGACGCACGCCAGACCTGTGTGGCGCCGGGCCTCATCGACAGCCACGTGCATCCAGTGTTTGGCGACTGGACGCCGCGCCAGAACCAGATCGGCTGGATCGACTCGACCATGAACGGCGGCGTCACCACCATGGTGTCGGCCGGCGAAGTGCACCTGCCCGGCCGCCCCAAGGACATCGTGGGCCTGAAGGCCCTGGCCATCACCGCGCAGCGCGCATTCGACAACTTCCGCCCGGGCGGGGTGAAGGTGATTGCAGGCGCCCCGGTCATCGAGAAGGGCATGACCGAGCAGGATTTCAAGGACATGGCCGATGCGGGCGTGACCCTGCTGGGCGAAGTGGGCCTGGGCTCCGTCAAGGCGGGCTACGAGGCCCAGCAAATGGTGGCGTGGGCGCGCAAGCACGGCATCCAGAGCACCATCCACACGGGCGGCCCGTCCATCCCGGGCTCGGGCCTGATCGATAAGGACGTGGTGCTGGAGGCCGATGCCGACGTGATCGGCCACATCAACGGCGGCCACACCTCGCTGCCCTGGAAGCATGTGTGCGAGCTGTGCGAGAAGTCGTCCCGCGCGATCGAGCTGGTGCACAACGGCAACGAGAAGATCGCCATCCAGGCCGCGCGCGCGGCCATCGAACTCAAGTGCCCGCACCGCGTGATTTTGGGCACCGACGGCCCGGCCGGCTCGGGCGTGCAGCCGCTGGGCATGCTGCGCATGATTGCGCTGATCTCGAGCTTTGCCGACATCCCGGCAGAGCTGGTGTTCTGCTTTGCCACCGGCAACACGGCGCGCATCCGCAACCTCAACTGCGGCCTGATCGAAGTGGGCCGCGCGGCCGACTTTGTGTTCATGGACCGTGCCCAGCACACCGCAGGGGCCACGCTGCTGGAGAGCGTGCAGCTGGGCGACATCCCGGGCATTGGCATGGTGATGATCGATGGCCTGGTGCGCTGTGGACGCAGCCGCAACACGCCGCCTGCGACCGAGATCCCGGTGGTGCTGTAACCCGCCAACCAGCCACCAGCAACCAACAGCGACAAAAACAAAAGCCCGCATTGGCGGGCTTTTGTTTGGAGGGAAGCAACGGGCTCAGTAGGTGTCCGACACCCGCACCGCACCTGGCTGGGGCTGTGGCTGCGCATAGGGGTCTGCCGCCCGGGCCGAGCCGCCCTGGTCCACGCGGAAGCCCTTGCCCTGCAGCACCACGGGCGTGCCCACTGCCGTGGGTTCTGCGCGCTGGAAGTGGCGCAGCGAGCCGTCTTCCATGCGCACCGCCACCTGGTACACCGTGTGGGTGCGGGTGCGCTCTTCGACCTTGTGGCCCACGTAACCACCGCCCACTGCGCCCAGCACGGTGGCGGCGGTGCGGCCGCTGCCCTTGCCGATCTGGTTGCCCACCACGGCACCCAGCACGCCACCAGCCACAGCGCCTACGCCCGTGGCGGGCGCGGCTTGCTGAACGGCCTGGACCGATTCAACGCGGCCACAGCTGCGGCACACGGGCGCCGCCGCACGCACGGGCTGGGCCACACCCCCGGGGGCCATGCCGCCCGCCATGTCGCCGGATCGGCCTGTGCTGCCGCCCGGTTGCGGACGGTAGTTTGCTCCGCTATTCATAGCATTCTGGGTAGGTGCGACCGGCGCTTGGGCGCGTTTTTCTTCAATGATCTCGGCCTCAGGCGTGCGAGGGGCCGCTGCCAGGGTGGCGGGGGCTGCCGCATCGGCTGCCGCCGGTGCCCGGTTTTGCATCACCAGGGTGGCGCCCAGGGCCAGCACGCTCAAGCCCAATACACCAATGGCTGCCCACATCCATTTCAGGGCCGGGCCGGCGGTGGCCGCAGCAGGGATCGACGCAGGCGGGGTGGGAGAAGAAACCGTCAGGTTCATGGTCATTTCCTTGTTCGTATCGGAGAAATCCGCAGGGGGCGGGTGTGCAGAGAAAACGCTGTGCGCCCGCTACGGGATGGAGCCGTGATGTTTCAACGGACCAGATGAGCGAAAGGTACACAGCGCCGGACGCTGCGGTGTGGCCGGTTTGTAAGCGGCAGTAAGCAGCGGTAAACCCCTTTTGACCGCATTTGTGCCAAAGGGCTTGGCGCAGAACCCCTGCTGCCCCAGCCTGACAGCGCACCGGGCGCCGTCGCGACAGTGGCCTCGACGAGGCCCGTGCCAACCCATCTGTGTAGTGGGCGCTGTTGCCAACATTTACAGCTCCTGCACCCGTGCCCGGGCAGATGCCGCCCAGCGCGCCAAGGCCGCTGGCCGGCGGGGGCCGGAACGCAAGGCATCCTCCAGCGCCTGCGCACAACTCGCGGAAAGCAGCAGGATGGCCGACGAAAAATAGATCCACATCAGCAACACCACCAGCGAGCCCGCCGCCCCGTAGGCCGACACCACAGCGGCGGTGGACAGGTACCAGGCCAGCAGCTGCTTGCCCACCGTGAACAGCGAGGCCCCCACCACGGCGCCCATCACCAGATAGCGCAGCGACGGCTTGGGGCCCGCGCCGATGCGCATGAGCCCCACAAACAGCGCCACGGCCAGCCCGAAGGCAATGGCTTCGTTGACAAGCTGCAGCAGCGGCGCCAGGGGCGCCAAAACAGGCAGGTGGCCCGCGGCCAAATGCTGCCCGGCCCAGCCCGCCAGCAGGTGGATCAGGGTGGACAGTGCCAGCGACACCAGCAGCAAGAACCCCAGCGCGAGCACATAGGCCAGCCCCCGCAACCGCAGCGACGCCATGCGCCACCACGCGGCGCGCTGGGGCGGCGTGTCATCGTCGCGGCGCCAAAGCCGCTCCAGCGCGGACTGCAGCTCCACAAACACCCCGGTGGCGCCCGAGACCAGCACCACAAATCCGATGACCGATGCCAGCCGCCCCTCTGACGGCGCCTGCGCGCTGGCCAGGGCCTGGCGCACCACGTCGGCCACCTGCTGGCCCATTACCGATTGCACCTGCGCGACCAGGCTGCTCTCCAGGTAGCCGCGGTCCACCCACCAGCCCAGCACGCCCACCAGCAACAGCAGCAGGGGCGCCAGGCTCAGCATGCCGTAGAACGACATGGCCGCACTCATGCGCAGCCCGTCGGCGTCCAGCCACATCTGCGCCGCACGCCAGAACGGCTGCACCAGGCGCCACAGCGGCTGCAGGGGCTGGGCCATGCGGGCAAGCCAGGGGGTGGTTGTCGCCAGGGGCGGGGAAGACTCGTTCATCCCTGCGAGCCTAGGGCCAGGGCGCGCATCCGTCCATCCGCCGTGGCCGCAAGTGCGGGTAGGCGCCATCCCACACGCGGCGGGGAAGGCGGCAGCGCGCAGAGTTTCAAAGGTGACAGCGGCGGTTTTACACCGGGCGGGCGCGGGGCTAGCATGAAGCGCTGACCGACCGGCTTGCACGGCGGCCACCGCCGCCTTCCCTGCACCCCTTCGCCCCACCCGGCGCGCCACGAGCCACCGGGACCCAGGATCGGGCATTCATTCACCTTCACCCTCTCTCTGCACGAAAGCGTTTTCTCCATGAGCGTCAAGCAACTCTTCGATCTCACCGGCCAGGTCGCCCTGGTCACTGGCGGCTCGCGCGGCCTGGGCCTGCAGATGGCCGAAGCCCTGGGCGAAATGGGCGCCAAACTCGCCATCACCGCGCGCAAGGCCGATGAGCTGGCCGAGGCCAAAAAGCACCTGGAAGGCATGGGCTACGAGGTGCTGACCGTGGTGAACGACCTGCAAAAGACCGAGGACATCCCCGGCCTGGTGGACCAGGTGGTCGAACGCTTTGGCACCATCGACATCCTCGTCAACAACGCGGGCGCCACCTGGGGCGCCAAGGCCGAGGACTACCCCGACGCCGCCTGGCACAAGGTGATGGACCTGAACGTGAGCGCGCCATTCTTCCTGTCGCGCGAAGTGGGCAAGCGCTGCATGATCCCGCGCGGCAAGGGCTCGATCATCGTCACGGCCTCGGTGGCCGCGCTCAAGGGCACGCCCCCTGGCATGAACACCATTGCCTACAACACCTCCAAAGCCGCCGCGCTGCACTTTGCGCGCACGCTGGCGTCCGAATGGGGGCACTACGGCGTTCGCGTCAATGCGATCTGCCCCGGCTTCTTCCCCAGCAAGATGGCCAGTGGCCTGATTGAAAAGCTGGGCCCTGCGATGATTGAGCGCACGCCCCTGCGCCGCATTGGCGGCGAAGAGGACCTCAAGGGCGCGGTGGTGTTTCTGGCGTCCAACGCCTCGCGACACATCACGGGTGAGTCCATCGTGGTGGATGGTGGCGCCAGCTTGATTTGAAGCCCCCCTGAGGCGCTGCGCGCCTTCCCCCCCGCTCTCGCTGCGCTGCGCTTGCGGGCAGGGGTACGACGCCCTCGCTGCGGGGCGGCCCTTGCTTGGCGTCCCTCGCCTGGGCCGCGCCAGTTGCATAGCGCAATGCCCGAATCGACCACTGAGAAGAGAGGCCCATCCCATGTCCGACCGCCACCTCGCCCACTGGCCGCCCGGCCTGTCGCGCCACCTCACGCTGCCGCAGACGCACCTGTTCCACAACGCCGAGGTGTCGGCCGCGCGCTACCCAGACAAGCCGTTTCTAGTGTTCTACGACACGCTGGTGACCTTCCGCCAGTTCCAGCAGCAGGCGGAGCACATCGCGGGCTTCTTGCAGCAGGTGTGTGGCGTGAAGGCGGGCGACCGGGTGCTGCTGTACATGCAGAACAGCCCGCAGTGGATTCTGGCGTTCTACGGCATCCTGCGCGCCAACGCGGTGGTGGTGCCGGTGAACCCCATGAACCGCACCGACGAGCTGCGCCACTACGTGCACGACAGCGGCGCGACCGTGGCCTTTGTGCCGCAGGACCTGCATGCGCAGGCCCAGCCTTTGGTGGATGCTGCTGGCGGCGAAGGCAAGCTGAAGCACCTGATCGTGGCCACCTACAGCGACTACCTGCAGGTGCCCACCGACCTGCCCGTGCCCGCTTTCGTCAGCGCTCCGCGCCAGGCGATTGATGCCCCTGGCGTCACGCTGTGGAGCGACATGCTGGCGCAGCAGCGCACCCCGGGCACCATCACCACCGGGCCCGACGACCTGTGCGTGATGCCTTACACCTCGGGCACCACGGGCCACCCCAAGGGCTGCATGCACACGCACCGCAGCGCCATGAGCACGCTGGTGGGCGGCGTGCAGTGGTTTGCGCGCACGCAGGATTCGACCTACCTCGCGGTGCTGCCGCTGTTCCACGTCACCGGCCTGTCGGGCAGCATGAACGGGCCGCTGTTTGTGGGCGCCACCGTGGTCGTGCTGCCGCGCTGGGACCGTGACGCCGCCGCCCAGCTCATCCAGCGCTACCGGGTCACCATCTGGCAGGCCATCTCGACCATGGTGGTGGACTTTCTGGCCAACCCGCGCATCGCCGACTACGACATCAGCAGCATCCAGGCCATACGCGGCGGCGGCGCGGCCATGCCCAAGGCCGTGGCGCAGCAGCTGAAGGACCTAACCGGGCTCGACTACGTGGAGGGCTACGGCATGTCCGAGACCATGGCCGCCACCCACATCAACCCACCCCACCGCCCCAAGCCGCAGTGCCTGGGCATCCCGGTGTTCGACGTGGATGCGCGCGTGGTGGACCCGGCCACGTTCGCCGAACTGCCCCCGGGCGAGATTGGCGAGATCGTGGTGCACGGCCCGCAGGTCATGCAAGGCTACTGGAACAACCCGCAGGCCACCACCGACAGTTTTGTGATGCTGGACGGCAAGCGCTTTCTGCGCACGGGCGACCTGGCGCAGGTGGACGAGGACGGCTACTTCTTCATGGTGGACCGGCTCAAGCGCATGATCAATGCGTCGGGCTTCAAGGTCTGGCCTGCCGAGGTCGAGGCCATGATGTACGCCCACCCCGCCATCCAGGAGGTGTGCGTGATCGCCGCGCACGACGAGCGCCGGGGCGAGACGGTGAAGGCCCTGGTCGTGCTGCGCGACGCCTTCAAGGGCCAGGTGAGCGAGCAGTCCATCATCGACTGGAGCCACGAACACATGGCCGCCTACAAAAGCCCGCGCATCGTGCAGCTGGTGGACAGCCTGCCCAAATCCGGCACGGGCAAGGTGCAGTGGCGCGAGCTGCAGGAGCAGGAGCGCAGCCGCGCCGCCAATGCGACGCCCTGAAGCCACCATGGAAGGCCTGCGTCATACGCTCTGTTTTTGATAGCTACTAGCGCAATGTGCACTAGCGCAACCAGCCAAAATCACCTCAAAACCCACTTCCCACTGCCATGAACCCCACTGCCCTCGCCCGCCTGCGCTCCGTGCTGCAAACCCATGTGGACCAGGGCCTGCTGCCCGGTGCCGTGGCCCTCATCCACCACCAGGGCCACACGGTGCTGCACACGGCGGTGGGCCACCAGCGCCCGCCCAGCGCCGAATCGGCGGTGCCCGCCATGGCGCCGGACACGTTGTTCCGCATTTATTCCATGACCAAGCCCATCGCCTCGCTGGTGGCGATGATGCTCATGGAAGAAGGCCGCCTGCTGCTGTCGCACCCCGTGGCGCACTACCTGCCCGCGTTTGCCGGCCAGCGCGTGTACGACGAAGCCACCGGCACCACCGCCCCCGTGCAGCGCGAGGCCACGGTGCACGACCTGCTGCGCCACACCGCCGGCCTCAGCTACGCGTGGGAGGCGGGCACCGTGCCCGACGCCTACCGCGCCGCCCGCGTCGGCTCGCGCCGCCACAGCAATGCGGACCTGGTCGCGGCACTGGGCCCGTTGCCCCTGGTCCACCAGCCCGGCACCCGCTGGGAATACAGCCGCGCCACCGACGTGCTGGGCGCCGTGCTGGAGGTGATCGAGGGCGAAAGCCTGGGCGCCATCCTGCAGCGCCGCGTGTTCGGCCCGCTGGGCATGCACGACACGGGCTTCTCGGTGCCCGCCGCGCAGCAGCACCGCCTGGCCGAAGCCTTTGAACGCGACCCGCAGACCGGCATCGGCATGCCTCTGATCGACGTGACCGCGCCGCCCGTGTTCGAGTCGGCCGGTGGCGGGCTGGTGTCTACCGCCAGCGACTACGCACGCTTTCTGCAGCTCATGCTGGGCAGGGGCACTGCCCCCGGGCAGGACGGCCCCAGCGGCCTTGGCGCCCCCGTGCACCTGCTGGGCCGCGCCACGGTGGACTTCATGACCGCCGACCACCTGGGCAACCTGCCCGTGGCGGGCGACATCCTGCCCACCGGCTATGGCTTTGGGCTGGGCGTGGCCGTGCGCACCGCCACGGGCCAGGCCACCCGCCCCGGATCGGCCGGGCACTACAGCTGGAGCGGCTTGGGCGGCACCTTCTTCTTTGTGGACCCGGCAGAAGACCTGTTTGCCATCCTGCTCACGCAGGCGCCCGGCCAGCTGCGGTATCTGTGCGAGCTTTATCCGGCGCTGGTGTATGCCGCACTGTGATTCGGACACCCCCCTGAGCGCGCGCCACGGGGCAGCCGCCAGAGGCGGCAGCTCTTCAGGCCGTCCAAGCCTGCGCAGGCAGGCTTGGAGCCGCGGCCCTCAGCCCCCCGCTCTCGCGCTGCGCGCGGGCAGGGGGACGACGCCCTCGCTGCGGGGCGGCCCTTGCTCGGCATCCACTGGTCTGGGTCGCGCCAGTTGCTAAGGCCGTGCCTGAGATGCGGTGCGCGGGGGCAGGCTTACACTCAACGCCCAGTCAAGGCACGCGACACAGCCCCACCCGCAGTGCGCAAGCCCGTCCCCCCAGACCTCTTTCTTGAACCTATGCAGATTCGCTGCGCACTGGTCGGCATGCCCGGCTCGGGCAAATCCACCGTCGGCCGGCAACTGGCCCACCGGGCGGGCGTGCCCTTCATTGACCTGGACCACCGGCTGGAACAGACCCTGGGCACCACCATCCGCAGCTTCTTCGAGGCCGAAGGCGAAGCCCGCTTTCGCGACATCGAATCCCAGGTGCTGGCCGACGTGGCCCGCCAGCCCGGCGGCATGGTCCTGTCCACCGGCGGCGGCGCCGTGCTGCGCCCCGAGAACCGCGAGGTGCTGCGCCAGTTCGGCAACGTGCTGTACCTGCGCGCCTCGCCCGAAGAAATCTTCAAGCGCGTCAAACACGACAAGACCCGCCCCCTGCTGCAAGGCGGCAACCCCATGGACAAGCTGCGCGACCTCTACGCCCAGCGCGACCACCTGTACCGCGAGACCGCCCACTACGTGATCGAGACGGGACGGCCCTCGGTGCATACGCTGGTCAACATGGTGATGATGCAGCTGGAGATGGCGGAGAGTGCGGGTGGGTCGGGGTCGCACTGAGGCGATAACGCCTTGGTCCCACCCTGATCACAGGGCACCGTGCTGAACTGCAAGTCGTCTGGCTTTTCTCAGCAGATGTTGCCCCCGATGCTTTTCCCGTCTTTCAGATCAAAGCCGAAATAGCAGCTGTAGTCGGAAGGGGAATAGCGGATGCACTGAAGTCGGTCCCGGGCTCGTACCCGCGTTTTCGGGTCGGACCCGCACTCAGTCTTCTCATCGGGCCCCATGCGGTCAAACAAGTCGCGGACCGCTTTACCCTGCACATGGAATGACACTTTGGCGTCGTGGGCTGTGGGCGCCGTTGGGTCACCCAAACCTCCAGAATAGATTGCCATTTGCGCATTGACTGGCTTGAATTCAAATGCCCAGTTTGCTGCCATGGCGCATGCCCCCATCCACATCAGCGCTCCCATGAGCACGATTGATTTTCCCGTCCCTTTTTCCATCCCAGCCTTCCCACTCTCTTGTGAATAACGGAGCATAGCCCTCGGCAGAACGCGACATTGATGGACACGCGCTATCAATGCGGTGCGCATGGCGTGTGCAAGCGCCTGCCGGGCAGGCAGTCTCTTCCGGCATTCCATGAACGGTTTCTGTGGTCGAAGGTTTCCTATAGCGTCGTCGAAGTACGCTGAAGCGGCGCATGCAGCGCCATCAACCCCGCCACCCATTCAATGAACACCCGCACCTTGGCGCTCACATGCCGTTGGGGTGGGTAGGCCACGTACAGCGGCATGGGCGCAAGCGTCCAGTCTTGCAGCAGGGGCACCAGCTCGCCGGTGGCCACGTGGGGGCGGGCCATGTAGTCGGGCAGCCAGAGCACGCCCAGGCCCGCCAAGCCTGCGGCCAGGTAGGCGTTGCCGTCGTCCACGGCGCAAACATCGTGGCCCTGGGCGCGCACGTGTTCGGTGCCACGGCGCATCTCGAACGGCAGGGGCTGGCCGGTGCGCGCCCACAAAAAGCCTACGGTGCGGTGGTGCGGGCCTTCCAGCGCCTGCGGATGCGCGGGCGTGCCCGCACGCTGCAGGTAGCTGGGGGCGGCGTACACGCGCAATTGCAGGTCGCCCACATGGCGTGCGACCAGCGCGGGGTTGGTGAGGGCGCCGCCGCGCACCACGCAGTCCACGTTGTCGCCCACCATGTCCACGGGGCGGTCGCTCACCCCCATGTGCAGGAGGATGTCGGGGTACTGCGCGTGGAACGCGGGCAGCGCGGGGATCAGTATCAAGCGGGCCAGCGGGCTGGGCACATCCACCCGCAGGCGGCCCCGGGGCGCGGCGGCGGCGGTGGATACGCTGGCGTCGGCATCGTCCAGATCGGCCAGCAGGCGCACCACGCGCTCGTAGTACGCAGCGCCGTCGGGCGTGACCTGCACGCGCCGGGTGGTGCGGTGCAGGAGCTTCACACGCAGGCGTGCTTCGAGCTGCTGCACCAGCTGGGTGACGGTGGTGCGGCTCAGGTGCAGGGTGAGGGCGGCCTTGGTGAAGCTGCCGGATTCCACAACGCGGGCGAAGGCCTGCAGGGCGTCAAAACGGTCCATGGCGTAGAGGTAGTTGGGGCGTGCCGAAAGGGCGACATGTCCGCCATTGTTTGGCGATCAGGAACAGTGGTGCACAGATTAGCGTGTTTATCAGAACAACGCGCGCTTCTACAGTGCCTGCATCGCAACCCTCTGCCCTGCAGAACGAAAGGATTTCTATGCCCCAACGTGATGTTGTCTTCCCCGCAGGCCGCCAGGCGCTGTACGAGCGCAACCGCTATTCGCCCGCCGTGCGTGCCAACGGTTTCCTGTTTGTCTCCGGCCAGGTGGGCAGCCGCGAAGATGGCTCGCCCGAGCCCGACCTGGCCGCGCAGGTGCGCCTGGCGTTCAGCAACCTCAATGCCGTGCTGCAGGCAGCGGGCTGCACGTTTGATGATGTGGTGGATGTGACGATGTTCGTGGTCAACCCCGAGGCGAACTTCGAGACCGTCTGGGGCGTCGTGCCCGAATTCTGGGGCGAGGCGCCCTACCCCACGCTGACGGGCATCGGGGTGACCTGGCTGTACGGCTTTCAGTTCGAGATCAAGGTGATTGCGAAGCTGCCGGAGAGCGCGGTTTGATGGCCGATTTTTGAATCAAATAGGCCGCTAGCGCTTGTTGGTCAAGCGCTAGCAGCTATTTCATTCATAGCATCACAGATTCGGCGCCAGCAGCCGCTCCAGCACCTTCTCATCCATGCCCCGGCGCTGGGCCATGTCGTGCAGCTGGTCTTCGCCGATCTTGCCGACGTTGAAGTAAACCGCGTCGGGGTGGCCGATGTAGAAGCCGCTCACGCTGGCCGCAGGGGTCATGGCCAGGCTCTCGGTCAGGCCCATGCCGATTTCTTCGGCGTTCAGCACGCGGAACAGGTCGGTCTTGGCGCTGTGGTCCGGGCAGGCGGGGTAGCCGGGCGCGGGGCGGATGCCGCGGTACTTCTCGGCAATCATCTCGTCGTTGCTCAACTGCTCGCCCGCCGCATAGCCCCACAGGTCGGTGCGCACGCGGTGGTGCAAGCATTCGGCAAAGGCTTCGGCCAGGCGGTCGGCCAGGCTCTTGAACATGATGGCGGAGTAATCGTCCAGCGCGTCGATGAAAGCCTTTTCCTTCTTCTCCACACCCAGCCCGGCGGTGACGGCGAACAGACCCGCGTAGTCGGCAATGCCACTCTCCTTGGGGGCCACAAAGTCGGCCAGGCAGCGGCTGGGGCGGGTCACGCCGTCGATGGTGTGCTTCTCGGCCTGTTGGCGCAGGCCATACCAGGTCATGGCCACCTCGGTGCGGGTGTCGTCGGTGTAGAACTCGATGTCGTCGCCCACGCTGTTGGCGGGCAGCAGCGCCATCACGCCGCTGGCCGTGAGCCACCGGCCTTCGATGATCTTTTTCAGCATGGCCTGGCCGTCTGCAAACACGCGCGTGGCTTCCACGCCCACGATCTCGTCCGTAAGGATCGCGGGGTACGGGCCGGCCAGGTCCCAGGTCTGGAAGAACGGACCCCAGTCGATGTACTTGGCCAGCTCGGCCAGGTCGAAGTTCTTGAACACGCGGCGGCCCAGCGCGCGGGGCACGGCAGGCTGGTAGGCCGACCAGTCGATCGGCGTCTTGTTGGCGCGGATCTTGGCCAGGGGCCACAGGGGCGTGGCCTTTTTGTTGGCGTGCTGGGTGCGCACTTTTTCGTAGTCGGCGTTCAGCTCATCCACATAGCTCTGCACACCGTCGCCCAGCAGGCTTTGCGCCACGCTCACGCTGCGGGAGGCGTCGGGCACGTAGACCACGGGGCCTTCGTAGTGCGGCGCGATCTTGACGGCGGTGTGCACGCGGCTGGTGGTGGCGCCGCCAATCAGCAGCGGGATTTTCTTGACGCGGAAGTGGTCGTCCTTCTGCATCTCGCCGGCCACGTACTGCATCTCTTCGAGGCTGGGGGTGATGAGGCCCGACAGGCCCACGATGTCCGCGCCCTCGACCTTGGCCTTGGCCAGGATCTCGTGGCAGGGCACCATCACGCCCATGTTCACCACCTCGAAGTTGTTGCATTGCAAGACGACGGTGACGATGTTCTTGCCGATGTCGTGCACGTCGCCCTTGACGGTGGCAATGACGATCTTGCCCTTGCTGCGCACGTCGCGGCCGGCCAGTTCGTCCTGGCGCTTTTCTTCCTCGATGTAAGGAATCAGGTGGGCTACGGCCTGCTTCATCACGCGAGCGCTCTTGACCACCTGCGGCAGGAACATCTTGCCTGCGCCAAACAGGTCGCCCACCACGTTCATGCCGTCCATGAGCGGGCCTTCGATCACATGCAGCGGACGGCCGCCCTTGGCCAGGATCTCGCGGTAGGCCTCTTCGGTGTCTTCGGTGATGAAGTCGGTGATGCCGTGCACCAGCGCGTGCGACAGGCGCTCGCCCACGGTCTTGGGGTGCTCGGGCGTGCCGCGCCATTCGAGCTTCTTGCTCTCGTCCTTGGCGCCGCTCTTGGCCGTCTCGGCGATCTCCACCAGGCGCTCGCCCGCGTCCGGGCGGCGGTTGAGCACCACGTCCTCCACGCGCTCGCGCAGCGTGGGCTCCAGGTCGTCGTACACGCCCACCATGCCCGCGTTGACGATGCCCATGTCCATGCCGGCCTTGATGGCGTGGTACAGGAACACGGTATGGATGGCCTCGCGCACGGGGTCGTTGCCACGGAAGCTGAACGACACGTTGGACACACCGCCCGACACCTTGGCGCCCGGCAGGTTCTGCTTGATCCAGCGCGTGGCTTCGATGAAATCGACCGCGTAGTTGTTGTGCTCTTCGATGCCCGTGGCCACGGCAAAGATGTTGGGGTCGAAGATGATGTCTTCGGGCGGGAAGCCCACCTCATCCACCAGCACGCGGTAAGCGCGTTCGCAGATCTCGATCTTGCGGGCATAAGTGTCGGCCTGGCCCACCTCGTCAAACGCCATCACCACGGCGGCAGCGCCGTAGCGCTTCACGAGGCGCGCCTCGTGCTTGAACTTCTCCACGCCCTCTTTCATGCTGATGGAGTTGACGATGCCCTTGCCCTGAATGCAGCGCAGCCCGGCCTCGATCACCTCCCACTTGGAGCTGTCCACCATGATGGGCACACGCGCGATGTCGGGCTCGGACGCGATGAGCTGCAGAAACCGCACCATGGCGGCCTTGCTGTCGAGCATGGCCTCGTCCATGTTGATGTCGATGACCTGCGCGCCGTTCTCCACCTGCTGGCGCGCCACGGCCAGGGCTTCTTCGTACTGGCCATTCAGGATCATGCGCGCGAACGCCTTGGAGCCGGTGACGTTGGTGCGCTCGCCGATGTTGACGAACAGCGTGCCCTCGCCAATGGAGACGGGCTCCAGGCCAGACAGCTTCATGGGGGGCAGGGACGGGGCAGACGCGGACATAGGACTCACCTGTGCAGGGGCAGCAGAAAAACAGGTGAGCGTCGTTGCGGTGGGGCTTGAATAGCTTGTGGAGTGCCCAAGCCTGACGGCTTCACCATGGCGGTGGGGCCGCTGCAACGCTCCTTGGGCAAGGGACGGATTTTACCGGGTGATACGAGCAGGCGTTCGCCGCATCAGCGCACGGGCAGGAACTGCAAGAAGGTGCCGCCCACAATGCCCTGCACATAGCTGATGGCCGCGCGGCGGTACTTTTCGGTGGTGAAGGCGGCCAGCAGATCCAGCCGCGCGATGATCTTGCCGAACTCGCGCTCAAAGCTCAGGTTGCGGCCCTGGGCGCCGATCTCGTCGGCCAGCAACAGCGGCTGGCCCTGGGCGTTGCGGCGCTGCGCCAGCAGCCACACGGCGGTCTCGACGTTGCGCGCGGCGTTGTAGAGGTGCTGGGCATCCATGCCGTCGAGCAAGAAGAACTCCGTCTTGCCGCCGTGGGCGGTGATGATCATGTCGGCCGTGGCATGGATGAAGGCCGCCACACGATCGCCCCCGAACTCGGGCGCCAGCGCCAGCGCCATGGCGGCGATGTCGCGGCGGCCCTGCAGCGGGCCCCAGGGCTGGCGCTGCAACACGGCGGCGCGCAGCTGCTCCAGCGCCTGCTCGCGGCTGGTGGCAGTGCCCTTGCGCCATTCGGCGGGGTTGCGGCGGTAGAGCTTGTCGGCCAGGCGCAGCAGGCCTTCCAGGTTCTCTTGCATGGCCAGGGTGGCCATGCGGTTGGCGTCGGACTGGGCCAGCTCGGCGGCATGGGTGGGCGAGCCCTTCACCTCGCCGCGCGGCGTGGGGGCGTTGCTGGCACAGCCTGCCAATACGCAGCAGGACATCGCCACACCGGCCCACCGGCCCGGCAATCCCCGCAGCTGCAACAACAAAAACGGCCCTCTCATGGGGCCGATTATGGGTGGCGGCTGAGCGCCCCTGCCCGCCGGTGAAGGGCGGTTGACATTGTTTGAAGAAGCGGGTCTTGGACCCTTGCTACGACGCCGCCATGGCCGATGCGGGCAGGCCGAACAGGTGGTCAAACACCCAGTTGAAGACAAAGGTGTAGCCAAGGAAGAACACGATGAGCCCCAGGTCCATCACAAACGCGTGCCACAGGCTCACACCGAACCACCAGGCAAACAGCGGCACCAGCGTGAACACCAGGCCGCCCTCGAACCCGATGGCGTGTGCCACACGCCGCGCCACGCTGCGCCCGCGCACGGGCTGGCGCGCCTCCCAGCGCTCGAACGCCCAGTTGAAGACGATGTTCCAGACGATGGCGATCGCCGAAGCTGCCACCGCCACCACGCTCGAATGCCCCGCGCCCTGGCCCGTGAGCAGCGCCAGGCCCACCGTGGCGGCGCCGATGGCGATCAGTTCGTACAGGGTCACGTAGATCACGCGGCGCTTGACGCCTTGCAGGCCAAAAAGAGTGGGTGTCTTGTCCATGGCCGGTACTTTATATTCGCCACACTGACACATAAAGTCAGCTTGTTTCAGTTTTATTGATAGATCAAACCGCCATGGCCTTCAACTCCGACAGCGTGCAGGTGTTTCTGACCGTGCTCGACCACGGCTCGTTCTCGGCCGCCGCTCGGGCGTTGTCGCGTGTGCCGTCGGCCGTGAGCATGACCATTGCCCACCTGGAGGCCGAACTGGATGTGCAGCTGTTTGACCGCAGCGGACGCGAGCCCCGGCCCACCGCCGCCGCCCGCGCGCTGGAGCCCCAGGCCCGGCTGCTGGCGGGGCAGCTGCAGCAGCTCAACGCCCAGGCGCTGGCGCTGACCCAGGGGCTGGAGGAGCGGCTCACGCTGGCCATTGCGCCCGAGCTGCTGGCCTCGCGCTGGACGGACGCGCTGGCGGCACTGGCACAAGAGCACCCGCTGCTGCAGATCGAGGTGCTGGCCGCGCCGCAGGTGGACGCGCTGGCACTGCTGCACAGCGGCCGCGCGCAGCTGGCGCTGGTGTTTGAGCGGCCCAGCATCGACGGGCGCGAGGGCTTTCAGGAAGTGGGCACCGAAACCCTGGTGGCGGTGATGGCGCCGCAGCACCCGGTGCTGGTAGCCGCCCGCGCCGCCGCCCAGGCGCGCGGTGCACCGCCCAAGGACGCCATGCTGCGCGAAGAGCACCTGACCACCACGCGCCAGATCGTGGTGGCCAGCCGCGACCTGGCGCAGACCGACCCGCGCTTTGTGTTTGCCCGCCACCACTGGCGCACCGACAACCACCTGGCCGCGCTGGGCCTCATCGAAGCCGGCCTGGGCTGGGGCTGGCAGCCGCGCGCGCTGGTGCAGTCGCGCATCGAGGCAGGGCGGCTGGTGGAAATGCCGTTCGAGAACCTGAGCAACGGCGCCGCGCTGTGGGTGGACGTGGTGTGGTCCAAGGAGCGGCCGCTGGGCCTGGGCGCTGCGCGGTTTGTGGCGCTGATGCGCGACCAGCGCGCGCTGGAGGCCGAGCTGGCGTGATTTGCGGTCCTTTTTGGGCGGTAGCGCTAGTCGATCATGCCTCTGCAGCTACTGAATTCATAGCGTTGTTTTCAGCGGTGGGCCCGGGGTAATCCCGGCACTCGCCGTCCTCGGGCACCCACAGGCGGTGCGCCCACCCACCGCGCTGCGCCAGGGCGCGCACCTGGGCGCGGGTGGTGGGGCAGTGGTCCAGGGCCTCCAGGTGGTTGACGACCACCGCGCCGGTCGTCAGCGCGGCGGCCTGCGCGACCTCGGCAGCGTCCATCAGGATGTCCGCGCCCAGGTCAAACCGGGCGCCACCGGCGGGCAGTACGGCCACATCGGGCTGCAGGCGCTGCAGGCAGTCGCGCACCGGGGGCGTCAGCACGGTGTCGCCCGCCAGGTACACGCTGGGCTCGCCCGGCAGCTCCAGCAGGTAGCCGTGGCCGTGCTCCATGAAGCGCGCCACCCAGCCCCGGCCGTGGGTGCAGGCCACGGGCGTGACCTGCCCGCCCAGCGCAAAGGGCTGGCGGCCCTCGCCCGGGAGCGGCTGCACCTGCAGGCCGCGCTGCGCCAGGTAGGCGGCGTCGTGTGGCGTGCAGAAGACGGGAATCTGGCGCTCGCGCAGAAACTGCTTGCCCGCGCGGTCCAGGTGGTCAAAGTGCCCGCGCTGGCAATGGGTGATGAGCGCGTGGGTCACGCGCTGCAGCGCGGCGTCGGCCTCGGCGGGCAAATCCACCAGGGGGTTGCGCTGGCGCCGGGTACCCAGGTAGCGCAGCGCGGGCAGGCTGCCCCGGGGCGCGAGCATGGGGTCCACCAGCAGGCCGACGGGGCGGCCCGCGCGCTGGAACTCCAGCAGAACGGTGGCGTTGCGCAATTGAGTGATGAGCATGGGGTGCTTTCAGTGGAATGGAGTGTTGCCATTGTTGAAAAGCAGGCCGCTCACGAAAATGGCGCAGATTGACAATTTCTTGCTTTTTTGTGCCACTCATGATTTCTCCAACCTCCGCACCCCAGCCGCCCCTGCGTGTGGCGCTGCTGCTCTACCCGGGCTGCATGCCGGCGGGTCTGTTTGCGGCGGCAGACATGGCACGCGCCGCCAACCTGCGTGCCCAGACCAGCGTGATGGACATCTGTTGGGCGGGGGTGGACCGGTCGCCCGTGCCCACCTGGCAAGGCCCCGCGCTGACCCCCACCGTGGCGCTGCAGCAGGCCGAGGCCGATGTGGTGCTGGTGCCGGGCCTGTGGCTCTCGTCGCCCGACCAGCTGCAAGCGCCGCTGCAGCAGCTGGCCCCGGTGGTGCAGGCCTTGCGCGCGCTGCCCCGGCGCACCCAGGTGTGGAGCTACTGCGCGGGCGTGGTGCTGGTGGCCGCCAGCGGGCGGCTGCGCGGCCAGGGCGCCACGGCCACCTGGTGGTTGCGCGCCGCGCTGGAGCAGCAGTTTGCGCAGGTGGACTGGCGCTTTGACGAGCCGCTGGTGGCCGGCCCCACCGCCACCACGGCCGCCGGGGCCAACGGTTACCTGCCGCTGATGCTGCACGCGCTGGCCGCCCGCCTGCCACCCCAGGCATTGAACGACCTGCAGGAGCTGCTGATGCTGCCCCGCCCCCGCACGGCGCACCCGGCATTTGCCGGGCACGATCTGATGACGCTGGCAGACGCCGACCTGCGCCGCGCCATGCTGTGGGTGCAGCGCAGCCCCGCCACCAACCTTCGACTGCCCGCGCTGGCCCAGGCGCTGGGCCTCTCGCCCCGCACACTGGCGCGGCGGGTGCAGGCCCACACGGGCCTGACGGCGGCCCTGTGGATGCGCCGCATCAAGCTGCGCCAGGCCAGCGAGGCGCTGTGCGACACGCCGCTGCCGCTCAAGCGCATCGCCGAAGACCTGGGCTTTGCCAGCGAGGCCGGACTGCACCGCGCGTTCCGCCAGGCCACGGGGCAGACGCCGCTGGCCTACCGCATGGCGCATGGGGCGCGCTGAGCGGATTTTGCGGCCAGTTTCAAGCCCCACAGGCCTCAAGCGCTAGTGAATCATGCGCTAACAGCTATGATTTTGGTAGCGTCTGAATTTTGAAGGAAGAGGATACTGCGCCCGCGCCGCTGACGTACGATGGCCTATCGAGGAGCCCGCATGAACCACCCGTTTCACAGCAGCAACAAAGACGTGGCCCAGCGCTGGTCGCAATGGCAGCCGGACGCGCCGCAGCATGACGATGACAAGCGGCCCGACGGCCAGCCCGAGCGGCGCAAGGCCGGCAAACACCGCCGCACGGTGTCGCTCAAGGACTTTGACCCGTCGGCCAAACCTTTTTCGCTGGGCGACAAGCTCAGGGACAAAGCCGTCACCGAGTCCATTGCGCAAGAGCTGGACACACTGCAGAACCTGTTCTACGCCGACAAGCGCTACAAGCTGCTGGTGATCCTGCAGGGCACCGATACATCGGGCAAGGACGGCACCATCCGGGGCGTGTTTGGCCGCATGAGCGCGCTGGGCGTGCACGCCGTGGGCTGGAGTGCCCCCACCGAGGCCGAGCGCGCCCACGACTACCTGTGGCGCATCCACCAGAAGGCGCCCGGTGCGGGCGAGATCACGGTGTTCAACCGCAGCCACTATGAGGACGTGCTGGTGCCCGCCGTCAACGGATGGATCACGCCCGAGCAGCACCACCAGCGCTTTGGGCACATCAACGACTTTGAGCGCATGCTCACGCACACTGGCACCATCGTGCTCAAGTTCATGCTGCACATCAGCGCTGACGAGCAGCGCGAACGCCTGCAGGAGCGCCTGGACGACCCGGCCAAACACTGGAAGTTCTCGATGAGCGACATCGAGGCCCGCAAGCAGTGGAGCCAGTACCAGAAGGCCTACGAAATGCTGCTAGCCGCCACGCACACGCCCTGGGCGCCGTGGACCATCGTGCCCGCCAACTCCAAGACCCACCGCAACCTGATGATCGCCACGCTGGTGCGCGAGGTGCTCACCGGCCTGGACCTGCGCTACCCGCCGGGCGACCCGGCGCTACAAAAGATCCGCATCGAATAGGCCCCGCCCCGCAGCGGGCCCGGCAGTGCGGGGTGCGGAAAAAAACTGCGCGGGCCGTCACTGGCCCGGCGGGCATTCGGGGATGCGGCCCCAGGCGTCGCCGCAGAAGTTCTGCCGCGTGCGGGTGAGGCAGCTCGCGCGCGACAGCTCGTTGTTCATGGCCGCGCACTGGGCCAGCGCGCCGCGCAGGCGGGCCAGGCTGTCGCCGGGCGACGGCACGGGTGCTGCGGGGGGCGGCCAGGGTGCGTCGTCGGCCGGTGCCGTCGTGCGGGGTTTGCCGGTGGCGGGCAACGATGCCGCGTCGGCCACGCGGGGCACGGTGACGGGGGTGAACGGCGGTGCAGAGGCTGCCGCTGCGGCTGCGGGCGAGGGGGCGGCAGTGGCGCTGTCTGGTGCAGATGCAGTGGCCGCCGGGCGTGCGCGTTGGGATTCGATGATTTCTTCCACCGGCTCGGGGCGCGCGGGAGCGGACTCGGCAATGCCCGGGGTGCGAGGCGCGGCTACTGGGGACTCGACAGCCGGGGCCTGCTGCGCGGGCGGCGCAGCATTGGGTCGCCCCAGCAGGTACCAGGCTGCGGCGCCCGCCACGGCCAGCACAGCCACGGCGGCGCCTGCGTAGGCCATGGGTCGCTGGCGCGGCGGGGTGCCGGTGGGGTGCTCGTCGTCATCGAACACAAATTCCATCGGCGCCGGGGCGGCGGGGGGCGCCTCTGCCTCCAGCGGGTGGGCGCACTTCACGCACCAGCGCGCCGTCGGGTGGTTGGGCGCCTGGCATTGCGGGCAGGGGGTCTGGGTCACGCTCATGATTTCCCTCTCTTTTTTCGTGGCCCCCGCTTTCTGGGGGACTTGGCGCAGCGCCCGGTGCTGTGCCAGGCTGGCTGAGTCTAGAGGCAACCGGCGCCGGGCAAGGGCCGGAGCCAGCGGCCGCTATCGCGCCCGCACATTGCCGCACCGCAGCATGGAATGCGTCTTTGTCAAACTATGCATCAGACGCATAACCCACAAACACACCGGCCTTGGACAGTGCCCAAGCCCAGGCATAAGCTTCGCAGCCTGAACTGATCCCACAAGGAAATTCACCATGTCAAACCCCGTCGGCGCCCCCGCCGCACAATCCCACCCCCTGCCCTCGTACCTGCAGGCCGACCACCTCGGCCCCTGGGGCAACTACCTGCAGCAGGTGGACCGCGTCACCCCTTACCTGGGCAGCCTGGCGCGCTGGGTGGAAACGCTCAAGCGGCCCAAGCGCATCCTGATCGTGGACGTGCCGATCGAGCTGGACAACGGCACCATCGCCCACTACGAAGGCTACCGCGTGCAGCACAACCTGAGCCGCGGCCCCGGCAAGGGTGGCGTGCGTTTTCACCAGGACGTGACGCTGTCTGAAGTGATGGCCCTGTCGGCCTGGATGTCGGTGAAGAACGCGGCGGTGAACGTGCCTTACGGCGGCGCCAAGGGCGGCATCCGCGTGGACCCCAAGAAGCTGTCGATGGGTGAGCTGGAGCGCCTCACGCGCCGCTACACCAGCGAAATCGGCCTGCTCATCGGCCCGTCCAAGGACATCCCCGCACCCGACGTGAACACCAACGGCCAGGTCATGGCCTGGATGATGGACACGTACTCGATGAACGTGGGCGCCACCGCCACCGGCGTGGTCACCGGTAAGCCTGTGGACCTGGGCGGCTCGCTGGGCCGTGTGGAAGCCACCGGCCGCGGCGTGTTCACCGTGGGTGTGGAAGCCGCCAAGCTGACCGGCCTGGCGCTGGACGGCGCCCGTGTGGCCGTGCAGGGCTTCGGCAACGTGGGGGGCATTGCCGCCAAGCTGTTTGCCGAAGCCGGTGCCAAGGTGGTGGCTGTGCAGGACCACACCGGCACCATCTTCAACAGCAAGGGCGTGGATGTGCCCGCACTGCTGGCACACGTGAAGTCCCGTGGCGGCGTGGGTGGCTTTGCCGGCGCCGAAGTGATGAAGGCCGAGGAGTTCTGGGGCGTGGACTGCGAGATCCTGATCCCCGCCGCGCTGGAAGGCCAGATCACCAAGGACAACGCGGGCCAGATCAAGGCCAAGCTGGTGATCGAAGGTGCCAACGGCCCCACGACCACCGAGGCCGACGACATCCTGAACGACAAGGGCGTGCTGGTGCTGCCCGACGTGATCGCCAACGCTGGTGGTGTGACGGTGAGCTACTTTGAATGGGTGCAGGACTTCTCCAGCTTCTTCTGGAGCGAGGACGAGATCAACGCCCGCCTGGTGCGCATCATGCAAGAGGCCTTTGCGGGCATCTGGCAAGTGGCGCAAGAGCACAAGGTGAGCCTGCGCACCGCCACCTTCATCGTGGCCTGCCAGCGCATCCTGCACGCCCGCGAAATGCGCGGCCTGTATCCATAAGCCCTCGACGCCCACCCCCTCGACCCCGCCCCTTACCCGGGGCAGGCCGTCAGACCACCGCCAGCCGCTGCGATCCAGCCCTGGCGGTTTTTCTTTGCCCTCACCCCGCCCAACCCCCCGGCGGCTGTTGCGCCGTGGCGACGCGACCATGCCATGCGCCAGCCGTTCAAGAGGCCAAAACGACCGCGCAGCAGCTGCAGAAACCAAAAGATACGTACACATACAAATGGTGATCTTTGCCCCGGACCTTGCGTGAAAAACTGCCTGGACTTCGCATTCACGCCGTCTTCGGGAGATTCCGGTGGCCCTTCCATCCCTGCGCAGCCTGCTGGCGCGCTTTCTGCTCAGCCGCCTGCGCACCGCGCGCTCTGTGGCCCGTCTGGCGTACCGCCTGCACCCCCACAAACCCGCGCTCATCGACCGGCGCGGCACCCTCACCTATGCGCAGTTGCAGGATCGCGTGTACCGCCTGCAGGCCTGGATGCAGGCCCAGGGCGTGAAGAAAGGCGACGTGGTCTTCACCTGGCTGCCCGAAACCGGCGAGCAGTACGAAACCCGGCTGGCCACGTTCGAAAACGGCACCATCTTTGCGAGCTTTCACAAGCACCTGCCGGCCGAGGCAGCGCTCACGACCATGGGCCGCGTCAAGCCCACCGTCTTCATCCACGACCCGCTGCTGAGCGCGCCCATCCTGCAGGCCGTGCGCGAGCAGTTGCCCGGCTTGCGCGTGCTGGCGCTGGGGGATGAATACGAGCGAGCCCTGGCGCAGCAGCCCCCCTCTGCGGGAGCGGCCGACGTGCACGAGGACGATGTGTTTGCGCTGCACATGACCTCGGGCACCACGGGCCTGCCCAAGTCCATCGGCTACAGCAACCGCAAGTACCTGGACAGCGTGCGGTTGATCTCGCGCGCCATCGACTTCAAGCCGCCCGCCAACGGGCCGGACGTGAACATGCTGGGCCTGCCGCTCACCGGCCCGGGCTCGGGCCTGGTGCTGCCTACGCTGCTGGCGGGTGCGGCGCTGGTGATGCCCGAGGACTTTCGTGCCACCACGCTGGCCGGGCTGATCCAGAAGCACCGCGTGTCGCGCGCTTTCCTGTCGCCCTCGGCCATCATCGACCTGCTGGACGAGCCCACGCTGGGCCAGTACGACCTGTCGTCGCTGACCCATGTGCCCTACGGCTCGGAGATGATGCCCGCGCCCAAGATCGCCGAGGCCATCCGCCGCTTCGGGCCCATCTTCCAGCAGGGCTACGGCTGCCTGGAGGCCCTGCCTCCCATCACCTGGTTGCTGCCCCACGAGCACGTGGACGCGCAAGGCCAGCCACTGGGCAACGACATCCTCTCCACCGTCGGCCGCGTGATGCCGGGTGTGGACGTGGTCATCCGCGACGAGCAGTTTGCGCCGCTGCCGCTGGGCCAGATGGGCCTGATCACCGTGCAGACACCGGTGCGGTTTGATGGCTACTGGCTGGACCCGGAAAAGACCAGCGAGACCCTGCGCGACGGCTGGGTGGTGATGGGGGACCTGGGCTACTTCGACGCCGCCGGTTACCTGCATGTGCTGGGCCGCAGCGCCGACCGCGTGGTGCGCAATGGCCACGCGCTGAACCCGCGCGAGATCGAGGAAGTGGCGCACTGCCACCCGGCCGTCAAGGAGGCCTGCCTGGTGCAGCATGGCACCGCCGCCGTGCTGGTGGCCAGCCTGCGGCAAAGCTGGCGCAACGACCGGGGCACCCAGGCCCTGGAGCACGACCTGGCAGAGTTTCTGGTGCAACACCTGCCGCCCGAGATGCGGCCCGACGATGTGCGCCTGGTCACCGAGATTCCGCGCAGCTTCCTCAACAAGATGCTGCGGCGCGAGGTGCGCCTGATGCTGGAGGCCATGCCGCCGCGCAGCAGCGCGGCGCACACGGCACGCGCAGAGCCTGTGGCGGGCTCGATGGCGACTGCTCCCCGGGCCGAAGCAATGGCATCCGCACACCCATGACAGCCCCCATGAACATGCAGCACACCCCACACATCCGGCTGAGCCTGGGCACCAAGCTCGGCTACGCCGTGGGCAACGTCGGCCTGCAGATGCTGATTGCGGCCATGAGCTTCCTGCTCATGATCTTCTACACCGATGTGGCCCTGGTGCCTCCGGCCGTGGCCGGTGCGGCGCTGTTGGTGGGCAAGGTGTGGGACACCATCAACGACCCGTTGTTTGGCTGGCTGACCGACCGCACGCGCTCGCGCCACGGCCGCCACCGCGTGTACCTGATCTACGGCGCCCTGCCCCTGGCGGTGGTGGCTGCCGCCGTGTGGATGGTGCCGCCAGGCCTGAGCCCCTGGGCAGCGTTTGTGTGGATCGCCGTCACCTACACCTTGTTCGACACCGTGATGACGCTGGTGCAGCTGCCCTACCAGGCCATGGCCGCCAACATGACGCAGGACTACGACGAGCGCACCAGCCTCACGGCGTTCGCATCCATGGGCGCCCTGCTGGGCTTTTTTGCGGGCAGCGTGTTCATGCCGCTGCTGGTGCGGGCCGCGCCGGATGCACGCACGGGTTATGCCCTGGCGGGCGCCTGTTTTGGGCTGGCCGCCGGGGTGGCCGTGGCCGTGGTGGCCTGGCGCGTGCACGAGCCCGCCACCACCAGCCACACGCCCGCCACCCCCACCACCGAAGCAGCCGCACCCGGCTGGGCATCGGTCCGCAGCACCCTGCTGGCCACGCTGCGCAACCGTCCGTTTGTGATGCTGGTGAGCGCAGCCGGGCTGGTGCGCCTGGGCCTCACGCTGGTGCAGGCCTCGCTCGCGTATTTCGTCATCTACCAGCTGCAGGGCGACAAGGGCGACCTGCCGCGCTTCATGGGCATCCTGCTTGCGGTGGTGGGCATCTCGCTGTTCGTGTGGAAGCGCGTGGTGGACCGGTGGGAGAAGAACCTGGCCTACATCCTCGGGCTGGTGTTCTGCTGCGCAGGGCTGGTGGCGCTGTACTGGGTGGGTCCGGGCCAGCAGGCCCTGGTGACGGGCATCCTGGTGGTGGTGGGCATCGGCATGGGCGCGCACTGGATCGTGCCGTTTGCCATGGTGCCCGACACCATCGACCACGGCCACATGCAGGCGGGCGAGCGCCAGACCGGCATGTACTACGGCCTGTACGGCCTGGTGGACAAGCTGGCGCGCACCCTGGCCACGGTGCTGGTGGCCGGCATGCTGGAGCTGACAGGCTATGTGCCCAACGTGGCCCAGTCGGCCCAGGCGCTGCAGGGCATCACGACCATGACGGGACTGCTGCCAGCGCTGTGCCTGGTGCTGGCCATTCCGCTGCTGCTGGCCTACCCCATCACCCGCGCCCGCCACGCAGACCTGGTGCGCAGCGTGAGCGCTGCCGCCACGGCCGAGGCGGTCAGTACGACCGCAGTGGCCGCAACCCCTGCCCGCCAGAGCGAACACACCTCCCGCCCTGCGTGGGCGCCCTCTCGCACCCTGCCCAGTGGTGGGCACGACTTCGCACACAGCCGCTAGGGATCCTCTGCACGAATCGAGCGGTAAGTGGGCACTGCGGATCGGGAGGGACGGCAAGGCGCAAAACGCAGCAAAAGCCGTAGCTATTGCGAGGCTTTGCAACGCCGCAGACCGCCCGAGACCGCAGATGCACACGGCGCGGTGATTCGTGCAGAGGGTCCTCAGAGAGTTAGAGAGCTTGCAGACGCGCCCTCAGGCAGATGGCGCTGGCCCCACGGGCTCGGGCGGTAGCACACCGCGCATCGCGAGGCAGAAGGGCTGCACGCACTCGGCCCGCGCGGCGTAAGGGCAGCCCACCGTCTCGCACAGGCCTGACGCGCCATTGCGCGCCTTCTCCTCTTCTCGCGGCACCTGGCCGCTGGCCTGCAGCACGGCCATCTGGGTCCAGGGGTCCAGGCGGCCGGTGGCCTGCTGCAGCATGTCGCGGCCATACACGGTGGCGGCCAGTTGCGGCTGCAGGTCCAGCACCAGCAGCGCGCTGGTGCGCGGCGCGGCAGCATCCATGCCCTGCAACACCAAGGCCATCACCCCCGATTGCAACGCCTGGCCCCCGCCCGCAAAAGGCACCTGCAGCGCACCGCTCGCAGCGGTGGCGCCCGCGCCCAGGCTTGCGCCAGCTGGCACCGTCACCGCGCCCGCAGCGGCGGGCGACGCCTGGGCTGCCAGCCAGGGCACTGGGGCACGCAAGGTGAGCGCCAGCCCGCGAGGCCCCTCAGGCGTCGCCACCACACCCTGGCGCACCAGCCAGGTTTGCAGCGGCGGCTGGTCGGCATCCAGCGCACCACTCTCCAGCGCCTGCGCCATGCCGATGGGCCAGGGCTGCGCGGCCACCACGCGCTGCGGCACCCCGGCCTGCGCGGTGACCTGTGCCACCAGGGCACTCACCATCCGCAGCAGCGGTGCGCTGAGGCCCGACGCAGGCCAGGCGGTACCGCCCGTGGCGGACGCTGCGGACGCCGATGCATTGGCTGGCGCAGCCGTGGGGGCACCACGCGGCAGCAGCGCCGACGCCCCCGCTGACGCGGCCCGCGCGGCGCCCTCGCCCCTTGTGCCCGGCCAATTGCCATCGGCCCCACCCGGCCGGCGCGGGTCAAAGCCCGCCGCCAACTGCTCGCGCGCCTGGGGCGAGATGCTGGCCTGGTCTGCCGGTGTGGGCAGCGGCCCGCCAGGCGGGCTGGGGGACGCGACGAAGGGCGGCGGGGCGCTGGGGTCTGCGGTGTGCAACGGCGCGGGGGCGGTGGGTGCAGCAGGTTTGGGCTTGTCCAGCCCCAGCAACGCCGTCTGCCGCTGCAGCGCCGCCTCGGCCAGAAACTGGGCCACGGGCGGCAGCGGGCCACGAGTGGGGTCGATGGGAAGGGCCATGCGGGATTCTGGAGCGGATCAGACGGGTTGAACAGGCATTCGAGTGCCTGCGCCTCCAATCCATAATCCCTACATCTCGCGCCATGGCTGTATGCCTATGCAGCTTTTCGGATGCTCAATCGATAGGTGCTGCGAGATACTGCAATTTAGGCAACACAAAACATTGCACAGTATGTCCCGCGCCTCAAATACGTTCCTTAGTTCCATCGAGGATGCAACCACGCTTCTCGCTCATTTTGACGCCCTTCACAAGCAGAACGCGGAAACTGCCGAAGTGCTAAAGCGGGCTGGCCTCGTCATGGCACTCACAGCGTGGGAGACCTATGTTGAAGATAGAGTGATAGAGGCTGTTGCAGCGAGGCTCAAGGCAGTGAACGGTAGTCCAATCGGCACCTTTGTCAGCAACAAGCTCAACGAGGAACTGAAACGCTTCCACAACCCAAACGCAGAGAAAACGCGCAAGCTGTTCCTGGACTATTTACAAGTCGATGTCTGCGCTGGCTGGAAGTGGCTGCACCACGATCCGGTCACCGCAAAGAAGACGCTGGATGAACTCATCGGCCGCCGTGGTGATGCGGTCCATCGTTCCAAGCCGATTTCCACTGGAGCGCCAGCGCCACACTTGGTCAAGCGCGACGACTTGGAGAAAGCGATTCGGTTCCTCAAGGGGTTGGTAGAGGCCACTGACCGCGCGCTCGACGGTGAATGACGGAAGCGCTCACGCAACCAAAGTAGGCTTCGCGTGCTCCGCCGAGGGCTGGGCCTCCACCACCCGCGCTAACAACGCCCCCGCATACAGCGCAGGCAACTGAATCCACACACGCACGGGGCTGCCTTGGGCGACCTGCACGGGCTGGCCTTCCACGTTGCGCATTTCGTGCAGGCGCACGGTGGTGTTGCCGCTGGGGTGCACGACCTCGATCAGGTCGCCCACGGCAAAGTGGTTCTTGGTTTCCACCTGCACCCAGTCGCCTTGCAGGCCCACATCCGCCAAGCCCTCGGTGCCCAGCACCTCGCCCACGTACTGGCTGCGCTGGGTGACGGAGTGGCCGCTGATGTAGTTCTGGTAGTCGTTGCTGGGGCGGCGCTCCAGCAGGCCGCCGGTGTAGCCGCGGTTGGAGAGACCTTCCAGCTCGATCAGCAGCTCGGGGTTGAAGGGGCGGCCCGCCACGGCGTCGTCGATGGCGCGGCGGTACACCTGGGCGGTGCGCGCCACGTAGTACAGGCTCTTGGTGCGGCCTTCGATCTTGAGCGAATCCACGCCGATCTGCGTCAGGCGCGCCACATGCTCCACCGCGCGCAGGTCCTTGCTGTTCATGATGTAGGTGCCGTGCTCGTCTTCCATGATGGGCATGAGCTGGCCGGGGCGGCCTGCTTCTTCGATCAGGTACACCTTGTCGGCCTTGGGGTGGCGCTGGCCGCTGCCGGTGGTGGAGGCAAAGGCCTGCTCGGCCTTTTGCTGCGCGGCCTCGAAGTTGAAGTCGCCTTCCATCTTCTGCGCGATGGCTTCGCCGGTGGTGGGGTCGATGTCGGCGTCGTGCGTGGCGTAGTTCCAGCGGCAGGCGTTGGTGCAGGTGCCCTGGTTGGGGTCGCGGTGGTTGAAGTAGCCGCTGAGCAAACACCGGCCCGAGTACGCAATGCACAGCGCGCCGTGCACGAACACTTCCAGCTCCATGTCGGGGCATTCCTGGCGGATTTTTTCGATCTCGTCCAGGGCAAGCTCGCGCGAGAGGATGATGCGAGACACACCCATCTTCTGCCAGAACTTCACCGTGGCCCAGTTGGTGGTGTTGGCCTGCACGGACAGGTGGATCTCCGTCTCCGGCCACTTCTCCTTCACCATCATGATGAGGCCTGGGTCGGCCATGATGAGCGCGTCCGGCTCGCAGTCGATCACGGGCTCGATGTCGCGCAGGTAGGTCCGGATCTTGTCGTTGTGCGCAATCAGGTTGCTGGTCACGAAGAACTTCTTGCCGCGCGCGTGGGCCTCGTCAATGCCTTGCTTGATCTGCTCCAGGCGGAACTCGTTGTTGCGCGCGCGCAGCGAGTAGCGCGGCTGGCCGGCGTACACCGCGTCGGCGCCAAAGTCGTAGGCGGCGCGCATCTTGTCGAGCGAGCCAGCGGGCAAGAGGAGTTCGGGGGCTTTGAGCGTGGTCATGGGGTGGCCCAATCTAAAAATCGTCGGAGGTCGGGTTCAGCGGGGCATCAGGGGCAGGCCGCCGAGCATGCCCACGGCCTGGGCTGGAAACTCTTCGGCATCAAACGCCTTGTCGCCATCGGCGTCCTGCACACCGTTGGGCACCAGGCCCTTGAAGTCGAACTGGCGCGGGTCCATGAAGTGCGAGGGCACCAGGTTGCGCAGCGCCACGGCCATGTTCTCGATGCGGCCGGGGTAGAGCTGTTGCCAGTCGCGCAGCATCTGGCCGATCTGCTTGCGCTGCAGGTTCTCCTGGCTGCCGCACAGGGTGCAGGGGATGATGGGGAAGTTGCGGATCTCGGACCAGCGGGTGAGGTCGTCTTCGGCCACGTAGGCCAGCGGGCGGATGATGAGGTGGTCGCCCCGGTCGCTTTGCACCTTGGGCGGCATGCCCTTGAGCTTGCCGCCAAAGAACATGTTCAAAAAGAAGGTCTGCAGCATGTCGTCGCGGTGGTGGCCCAGCGCGATCTTGGTGGCACCCAGCTCATCGGCCACGCGGTACAGAATGCCCCGACGCAGGCGGCTGCACAGGCTGCACATGGTCTTGCCTTCGGGAATGTGCTCCTTGACGACGCTGTAGGTGTCCTGCGTTTCGATGTGGAAGGGCACGCCCACCTGCGTCAAATACTCGGGCAGCACATGGGCCGGAAAGCCTGGCTGCTTCTGATCGAGGTTGACGGCGATCAGCTCGAACTTGTTGCCGTTGCGCTGCTGCAGCATGCGCAGCACGTCCAGCATTCCATAACTGTCTTTGCCGCCCGACACGCACACCATCACCTTGTCGCCGTCTTCGATCAGGCCAAAGTCGCCAATGGCCTGGGCCACCTGGCGCACCAGGCGCTTTTCGAGCTTGAGCGCTGCGTGCGCGGCAGCCTTGGCGGCCATTGCGGCTGCGTCGTCGCCCTCCACAAAGGAAGAGGCGGGCGGGGTGGCGGTATCAAGCATGGAGTAGACGGACCGGACGGCGAAACGGGAAAGCGCAATGAAGGGGGATTCAAGGTTGCCGCACCCGGCGGCGCCTTGCAATGGGCTGCCGCACTGCGCTGGTACGGCATTCACTACTTTTTTTATAGCTGATCGCGCTTATTGAATAAGCGCTAGAGGCCGATTTGACTCAAATTCAGGCTTCTGCGGGGTAGAACATCTTGCGCGTGGGCACATCGGCTACCGCCTTGGCAATGGCGCCGATGTGGTCTGGCGTGGTGCCGCAGCAGCCGCCCAGGATGTTGACCAGCCCCTCGGCCGCGAACTCGTGCACCAGGCGGCTGGTGATCTCGGGCGTTTCGTCAAAGCCGGTGTCGCTCATCGGGTTGGGCAAGCCGGCGTTGGGGTAGCAGCTGATGAAGGTGTCCTCGGCCACGCGGTTCAGCTCCTGGATGTAGGGGCGCATCAGCGTGGCGCCCAGGGCACAGTTCAGACCAATGGCCAGAGGGCGCGAATGGCGCACGCTGTGCCAGAAAGCCGTCACCGTCTGCCCACTCAGGATGCGGCCGGAGGCATCGGTCACCGTGCCGCTGATGATGAGCGGCAGGCGCTCGCCGCTCTTTTCAAAGAACTCGTCAATCGCGAACAGCGCGGCTTTGGCGTTCAGGGTGTCGAAGATGGTCTCGACCAGCAGCACGTCAGCGCCGCCTTCGACCAGCGCTTCGGTCTGCTCGTAGTAGGCAGCGCGCAGGGTTTCAAAGTCGATGTTGCGCGCACCGGGGTCGTTCACGTCGGGGCTGATGCTGGCCGTCTTGGGCGTGGGGCCCAGGGCGCCGGCCACAAAGCGTGGCTTGTCGGGCGTCGAATACTTGTCGCACGCGGCGCGGGCGAGCTGGGCCGAGCGCAGGTTCATCTCGCGCGCCAGGTGGGCCATGTGGTAGTCCTCCTGCGCCACGGTGGTCGCGCCGAAGGTGTTGGTTTCGATGAGGTCGGCCCCGGCCGCCAGGTAGCGCTCGTGGATGTCGCGGATCACGTCGGGGCGGGTGATGCTGAGCAGCTCGTTGTTGCCCTTCACGTCGTACGCAAAGTCCTTGAACCGGTCGCCCGCGCCATCGGGGCCGGTGTAGCCCTCGCCCCGGTACTGCGCCTCGCCCAGCTTGAAGCGCTGGATCATGGTGCCCATGGCGCCGTCGAGGATGACGATGCGTTGGGCGAGGATGTCGGGCAGTTGCGCGGCGCGCGTGTAGTGGAGGGCTTGCATAGGGCGCTATTGTAGAAAGCCAGCCCCTCGCCCTCTCGCAGCGCACAATATGCGCCTGCCGCGCACGGGGCCAAGCCCGGGCACGGCAAAGGATTTTGGCCTTATTGGCACCAAGCGCTGGATTCGTATGCGCTGGCAGCTATCAATTTCAGAGTATTCGTTTGTCTCCTCGCCTGTCCCCCGCACTGTCCCCTGCCCATGCCGTTTTGCAGGACGTTTTTGGCTACGAGCAGTTTCGCGGTCCCCAGCAGGCCATCGTCGAGCATGTGATCGCGGGCGGCGATGCGCTGGTGCTCATGCCCACGGGTGGCGGCAAGTCGCTGTGCTACCAGGTACCTGCCATCGTGCGCCAGCAGCAGGGGCGTGGGGTCACCATCGTGGTCTCGCCCCTGATTGCGCTGATGCACGACCAGGTGGGCGCGCTGCACGAGGCGGGGGTGTCCGCCGCGTTTCTCAACTCCACGCTGAGCTATGACGAGACGCAGGACGTGGAGCTGCGGCTGCAGACAGGCGACATCACGCTGCTGTATGCCGCGCCCGAGCGGCTGAACACGCCCCGGTTCCTGGGCTTGCTCGACAGTCTGTACCACGGCGGGCACCTGTCGCTGTTTGCCATCGACGAGGCGCACTGCGTGAGCCAGTGGGGCCACGACTTCCGCCCCGAATACCGCGCGCTCACGGTGCTGCACGAGCGTTATGCGGGCGTGCCCCGCATTGCACTCACGGCCACGGCCGATGCGCTGACGCGCGCCGACATCGTGGAGCGGCTGCAGCTGGAGGGCGCGCAGCACTTCGTGAGCAGCTTTGACCGGCCCAACATCCGCTACCGCATCGAAGAAAAGAAGGAGCCGCTGGCGCAGCTGCTGCGCTTCATCGAGCGCGAGCACCCGGACGACGCAGGCGTGGTGTACTGCCAGTCGCGCAAGCGCGTCGAGGAAATGTCGGCCGCGCTGGTGGATGCGGGCCTCAAGTCCCTGCCCTACCACGCAGGCCTGCCCGCCGAGGTGCGCCAGCAGAACCAGGACCGCTTCCTGCGCGAGGAAGGCATCGTGATGGTGGCCACCATCGCGTTCGGCATGGGCATTGACAAACCCGACGTGCGTTTTGTGGCGCATGTGGACATGCCCAAGAACATCGAGGGCTACTACCAGGAGACCGGCCGCGCGGGCCGCGACGGGCTGAACGCCGACGCCTGGATGGCCTACGGCCTGCAGGACGTGGTGAACCAGCGCCGCATGATCGACGAGAGCCCCGCGAGCGAGGAGTTCAAGCAGGTGATGCGCGGCAAGCTCGACGCGCTGCTGGCCCTGGCCGAAGCCACCGATTGCCGGCGCGTGCGGCTGCTGGGCTACTTTGGCGAGCACTCCACGCCCTGCGGCAATTGCGACAACTGCCTGAACCCGCCCGCCGTGTGGGACGGCACGGATGCCGCCCGCAAGCTGCTGTCCACCATCTACCGCGTGCAGCAGGCCAGCGGCCTGAGCTTTGGCACCGGCCACATCATGGACATCGTGCGCGGCAAGGACACCGAGAAGGTGAAGCAGTTCGGGCACGACAAGCTGTCCACTTTCGGCGTGGGCAAGGACTATTCCGAAGCGCAATTGCGCGGCGTGCTGCGCCAGCTGCTGGCCACCGGGGCCGTGGGGCTGCAAAAGGTGATGCTGGAAAGCGGACACAGCTTCGACACGCTGAGCCTCACCGAAGGCTCCCGCCCCGTGCTCAAGGGGGACGTGCCCGTGCTGCTGCGCGAATCCACGGCCAGCGCGCCCGCCAAGCGCACGCGCCGCAGCACGGCACCGCCCGCCGCTGCCGCCAACCTGGGGCCCGATGCCCAGGCACGCTTCATCAACCTCAAGGCCTGGCGCGCCGAGGTGGCACGCGAGCACAACCTGCCCGCATATGTGATCTTTCACGACGCCACACTGGCTGCGATTGCCGAGCGCAACCCCGCGTCCCTGGACGACCTGCAGGGTATCAGCGGCATGGGGGCGAAGAAGCTGGAGGCTTACGGGGCGGAGGTGCTGAGGGTGTGCCAGCAAGGCTGACGCTCTGCGCTAAAGACCGAGTCCGCAACAAAAAAACCGGCCTCTGGGGCCGGTGAAGGGAGGTGCCCTCAGGCCCTACCGATGGATGGGGAACGGCTGGAGCGCCCAGCCATTGGGCCTATCAATGGCAATCAGCGGTTTCTTCCTCTTCGATGCGTGGATAAAAGTCGTGGTCCTCGCGCTGCATGCGTTCAAACACGCGGCGCAGCACCACATTGGCTTCACTGCGAAAGCCCTCGGCATCGCGCCGAACCTGTTCGGCAGTGTTCCAGCGGCGTGCGAAGGCGTCGTAGGCGCTGGCAATGGAGGCCATCTCGCTCTGGTACTGGCGCCCCATGCGCGCCAGGTCTGCATTGCCGCCGCGCTGCAGTGCGGGGTACAGCACCTGGTCTTCCACGGCCAGGTGCAGCTTGATGGTGCCGCTCATTGCAACGATGCCCTGGGCGATGGCCGTGGCGTTGGCCTCCACGCCAGCATGGGCCAAGGCGCGCAAGGTGGCGATGCTGCGCAGGATGTCGGTGTGCTGGTGCTTGAATTTGTCGAGGTTCATGTTCGCTCCTTGTGGGATGAATAAGGGCCTGCGCTGCCGCCGGGGATGGTGAAGGCAGCGCATGGCGCGGGTCAGCGGCGGGTCTCCGCCAGGGTGGCGCCCGCAGGAACGACCGGTGCACGCGAGCCCAACACACCGCTCACCACCTGCCAGGCCACGGCGAGCGCGCCGACGATAAAGACCACGTCGCCGAAGGTGCGCACCCAGCGCAGCGTCTGGATGAAGGGCTGCTGCATGAAGGCCTCGCCCCGGGCGTACCACAGGCCTTCGCTCACGCTGGCGTGGAACTGGAACAGGCCGATGGGCAGCAGGCTGGTGGCAATCATCAGCACCAGGCCCGCGTTGAGCCACCAGAAGCCCGTGGCCATGAGCCGGTCGCTGAATACCAGCTGCGGCCGGATGTAGCGCAGCACCAGCAGCGTGAAGCCCAGCGCCAGGAAGCCGTACACACCGAACAGCGCGGCATGCGCATGCACGGGCGTGGTGTTCAGGCCCTGCACGTAGTACAGCGAGATGGGCGGGTTGATCATGAAGCCAAAGACGCCCGCGCCCAGCATGTTCCAGAAGGCCACGGCGACGAAGCACATGAGCGGCCAGCGCAGCCGAGCCATCCAGGGCGCGCGGTGTTGCAGGCGCCAGTGTTCCCAGGCCTCATGGCCCAGCACGACTAGGGGCACGACTTCGAGCGCGCTGAAGGCCGCGCCCACGGCCATCACCGGCGTGGTGGTGCCGGCAAAGTACAGGTGGTGGAAGGTGCCGGGCACGCCGCCCAGCATGAACAGCGAGGCCGAGGCCAGGCTGGCCGTGGTGGCCATGCGCACCGACACCAGCCCCAGCGTGGAGAAAATGAAGGCCAGTGCCGTAGTGGCGAAGACTTCGAAGAAGCCCTCGACCCACAGGTGCACCACCCACCAGCGCCAGTACTCCATCACCGACAGGTGCGTGCGCTCGCCATAGAAGAAGCCGGCGCCGTAAAACAGGCCGATGGCGATGACCGATGCAGACAGCAGCGCCAGCAGGTTCTTGTCGCCAGGCTGGCGGAACGCGGGCAGGATGCCGCGCAGCATCAGCACCAGCCAGAAGGCCACGCCAGTGAACTTGCCGATCTGCCACAGGCGGCCCAGGTCCACGTATTCATAGCCCTGATGACCCAGCCAGAAGTTCCACTCGGGCGGCATGATCTGCGCAATGGCCAGGTAGTTGCCCGCGAACGAGCCCACCACCACGACCACCAGCGCCCAGAACAGGATGTCCACGCCCAACTTCTGGTACGACGGGTCTTTGCCGCCGTTGATGAGCGGTGCGAGGAACAGGCCGGCCGCCAAAAAGCCCGAGGCGATCCAGAACAGCGCGCTCTGGATGTGCCAGGTGCGCACCAGCGAGTACGGGAACCACTGCGACACGTCGATGCCGTAGAACTGCTGGCCTTCCACCGTGTAGTGCGCCGTGAAACCGCCCAGCAGCACCTGGAAGCTGAACAGCGCGACGATGAGGAACAAATACTTGCCCAGAGCACGCTGCGAGGGCGTTAGCGGCACGCGCGACAGCGGGTCGTGCTGGGGCGGCTCGGGGTCGGCCTCGTCGTGCTTGCGCAGGAAGGCCCAGCCCCAGACGAGAAATCCCACGCCCGCCATCATCACGACCACGCTCATCACCGACCACACCATGTTCTCCGCGGTGGGCTTGTTGCCGATGAGCGGTTCGTGTGGCCAGTTGTTGGTGTACGTTGCTGTCGTACCGGGGCGCTCGGTGGCGGCTGCCCAGGCCGTCCAGAAGAAGAAGCCCATCATCTGCGCGCGACGCTCGGCGCTGGGCAGCGTGTTCTCCTTCATCGCGAAATGCTCGCGGGTCTTGTGCAGCGCGGGTGCATCGCTGAAAAGCTGGTCGTAATACAGCGCCGTTTTTGCGATCGCATCGGCCCGCGTGGACGACACCATGGCCACGCCCGTTTCTGGGTTGTAGGTGTTGGTGCGGTACTCGGTCTTCATGCGGTCGCGCAGCACGGCCTGGGCGGCGGCGTCGATGTCGGCAAACGGTTTGCCGTGCGCGCGCTCGGCCGCGACGTCGAGCCAGTTGAGCAACTCGCGGTGCAGCCAGTCAGCCGTCCAGTCGGGCGCCTGGTAGGCACCATGGCCCCAGATGGAGCCCAGCTGCATGCCGCCCACCGACTGCCAGGCGGTCTGGCCGTCCAGGATGCTGTCGTGGGTGTAGAGGACTTCGCCCCCGGCCGTTTCAATCTTGGCGGGAATGGGCGGTGCGGTGCGGTACACCTCGGCGCCGTAGTAGCCCAGCAGGCTGAAGGTGACGATGAGCACGCCGATCAGCGTGAACCAGAGCTTGCGGTAGTTACCCATGGCGGGCCTCCTGCTTCGATGAAACGGCGAACGGGCGGGGCCAGCGAGGGCGGGCCACAGCGAGACAGGCGGCGTGATGGACCGCCCGGAGGGCCAGGCAGGCCGCAGGTGGACAGGATGTGATGATCATGGTGAGGTAACGAGTGAATCGGTCCACCCCCTATTGCAAGCGCCTGGCCAGCGACAGCTCCCAATAAAATCAAGTGCTTACGAAGTTCATGGTATTTATTACCCCAGCAGATTGGGGTTAAATTCACCCATATGAGGTAAAAAGCACCATGGATCACCAACCCCTGCTGGCCGACCTGTCCACCGATCTGCCGCAGGCCGTGCGCCTGCAGCGGCTGGTAGACCATCTGCGCGCCCGCTTTCACTGCGGTGCTGTGGCACTGTTGCAACTGGAACAGGACCACTTGCGACCCGTCGCCGTGGACGGCCTGGGGCGCGAGGCGCTGGGGCGCCGCTTTGCAGTCAGCCAGCACCCGCGGCTCGCGGCCATCCTGGCGCGGCGGGAGGTGACCTGCTTTGACCACGACAGCACCCTGCCCGACCCCTACGACGGCCTGCTCGACACCCTGGTGGGCGAGCCCCTGCCCGTGCACGACTGCATGGGCGTGAGCCTGCAGGTGGACGGTCAGCCCTGGGGCGTGCTTACGCTCGACGCCCTGCAGACCGGCACCTTTGGCGAGGTCGCACGCGCTGCGCTGGCCGACTGCAAGGTGCTGGTGGAGGCCGCGGTGCGCATCTCACGGCTGGAGCGCGAGGTGCAGGCGCTGCGCAGCGCCCCCCACACCCGTGGTGCAGAGGATGAGCGCCCCACCCGTGCAGGCGAGGGCGACATGGAGATCGTCGGCCAGAGCGAACCCCTGCTGCGCCTGCTGCACGAGCTGGAGGTGGTGGCGGGCTCGGACCTGCCCGTGCTGCTGCTGGGCGAAACCGGCGTGGGCAAGGAGCTGTTTGCGCGCCTGCTGCACCGCCAGTCGCCGCGCGCTGCACGCCCGCTGGTGCATGTGAACTGCGCGGCGCTGCCGGAGTCGCTGGCCGAGAGCGAGCTCTTCGGCCACGTGCGCGGCGCGTTCTCGGGTGCGGTGACCGACCGGCCCGGTCGCTTTGAGGCCGCCGAGGGCGGCACGCTGTTCCTGGACGAGGTGGGCGAGCTGCCGCTGGCCGTGCAGGCCAAGCTGCTGCGCACGCTGCAGAACGGCGAAATCCAGCGCCTGGGCGCCGACCGGCCACGCCGTGTGGACGTGCGGGTGGTCGCCGCCACCAATCGCAACCTTCGCGAGCAGGTGGCTGCGGGCGACTTTCGCGCTGACCTGTACCACCGGCTCTCCGTGTACCCCGTGCCCATCCCGCCGCTGCGCGAGCGGGGCAACGATGTGCTGCTCATTGCGGGCCGGTTTCTGGAGTTGAACCGTGCGCGCCTCGGTCTGCGCAGCCTGCGGCTGTCGGCCAGCGCGCAAGAGGCGCTGCGCCGATACCCTTGGCCCGGCAATATCCGCGAGCTGGAGCATGTGATCAGCCGGGCCGCCCTCAAGGCGCTGAGCCGGGGTGTGAGCCGCACCGACATCGTGACGCTGGAGCCCGTGCTGCTGGACCTGGACGCCCACGCCGCCAGCGCAGCCCCAGCCCCGCTGGACGCGAGTGCTCCCGCTCAGGCCACAGAGCCACCCGCGACTGCCTCCACGACGGACACAGCCGGCAGCCCGCTTCGCGACGCCGTGGATGCTTGCCAGCGGCACGCCATCACCCAGGCGCTAGCGCGCCACCAGGGCAACTGGACCCAGGCCGCGCGTGCGCTGGAGGTGGATGCGAGCAACCTGCACAAGCTGGCGCGCAGGCTGGGTCTCAAATAGATCATCAAAATTGATAGCTGCTAACGCATGATCCTCTAGCGCTTGGAGTACTTTTCACTCCATTTTTCGGCCTGCACCCGCCGCCGCGCTCCAACGGCGCGCATTGCGCCACAATCGGCCCATGCTGACCCTTCAAGACATCCGCGACGCCGCCACCCGCTTACAAGGCCAGGTGCTGGACACCCCCTGTGTCGAATCCAAGACGCTCTCGCAGATCGTGGGCGCGCAGGTGTTCCTCAAGTTCGAGAACCTGCAGTTCACCGCGTCCTTCAAGGAGCGCGGCGCCTGCAACCGGCTCACGCTGCTGACCGACGAGGAGCGTGCGCGCGGCGTGGTGGCCATGAGCGCCGGCAACCATGCCCAGGGCGTGGCCTACCACGCACAGCGCCTGGGCCTGCGCGCAGTCATCGTGATGCCGCGCTTCACGCCCGGCGTGAAGGTGGAGCGCACGCGCGGATTTGGCGCCGAGGTGGTGCTGCATGGCGACACGCTGGAAGAAGCCCGCGCCCATGCCTATGCGCTGGCAGACGCGCAGGGCCTGACCTTTGTGCACCCGTATGACGATGAAGGCGTGGCTGCGGGACAGGGCACGCTGGGCCTGGAGATGCTGCAGGCCGTGCCCGACCTGGACACGCTGGTGATTGCCGTGGGCGGCGGCGGATTGATCTCTGGAGTGGCCACGGCCGCCAAGGCGATCAAGCCGGGCATCGAAATCATCGGTGTGCAGACCGCGCGCTTTCCGGCCATGGTCAACGCCGTCAAGGGCACGCACCACCCGCAGGGCACGTCAACAATAGCCGAGGGCATTGCCGTGGGCACGCCGGGCAAGATCACGCAAGAGATCGTCAAACGCCTGGTGGACGACCTGGTACTGGTGGACGAGGGCGACATCGAGCAGGCGGTGCTGATGCTGCTGGAGATTGAAAAGACCCTGGTCGAAGGCGCAGGGGCTGCTGGCCTGGCCGCTCTGGTACGCTACCCCGAACGCTTCAAGGGCAAGCGCGTGGGCCTGGTGCTGTGCGGCGGCAACATCGACCCGCTGCTGCTGGCGGCCATCATCGAACGCGGCATGGTGCGCTCGGGGCGCCTCGCGCGCATCAAGGTCAGCGCACGCGATGTGCCCGGCGTGTTGGCGCACATCACCGCCACCGTGGCCGACGCGGGTGCCAACATCGAGGAGGTGCACCACCAGCGCGCCTTCACCATGCTGGCCGCGCAGAACGTGGAGATTGAGCTGGTGCTGCAAACCCGGGGCAAGACCCATGTCGATGAGGTGCTGGGACAGCTGCGGGCGGCGGGCATGCAGGCCGACCTGATCTGAGAGCCTGTGCATAGAGACCACAGGGTTTTGCCCCTGCACAGGTTCTCGCGGCTAGAATTGCGCAAGTTTTAAGCATCTGGAGCCCACCATGTCTGACCACAACACTTCGCACGCCTCTGCAACGCCATCGAACGACCCCGTGGAAAACGTCGTTCACGTGGTCCCCGTGGTGCTGCCAGTGGTGGGCGGCATCATGATGTTCCTGCTGGCGTTCATCGCCGTGATGATGGCCTGACCGCTCCGGCAGGCATCACCCCCACAGCCCCGCAGTGCGGGGCTTTTTTTCGTCCAGCCCCCCACATTCCATCCTCGTTTGACCTGGAGAACCCCATGAGACCCGGACACGCACTCGTCCTCTTTTCCGGAGGCCAGGACTCCACCACCTGCCTGGCCTGGGCCCTGGAGCACTTTGCCCATGTGGAAACCATCGGCTTTGACTACGGCCAGCGCCACCACATCGAGCTGCAGGCGAGGCAGACGGTGCTGGCGTCGCTGCGCGCGCAGTTTCCGCAGTGGAACGCCCGGCTGGGCGACGACCACATGCTCGACCTGGCGGTGCTGGGCCACATCAGCGACACCGCGCTGACCAGCGACGCCGAGATCCAGATGACTGCGGCCGGCCTGCCCAACACCTTTGTGCCGGGGCGCAACCTGCTGTTTTTCCAGCTGGCGACCGCCGTGGGTTACCGGCGCGGGCTGCACACCCTGGTGGGCGGCATGTGCGAGACCGACTTCTCCGGCTACCCCGACTGCCGCGACGACACGCTCAAGGCGCTGCAAGTGGCGGTGTCGCTGGGCATGGGCCAGCGGTTCACGTTCGAAACGCCCCTCATGTGGCTGGACAAGGCCGAGACCTGGGAGCTGGCGCGGACCCTGGGTGGGCAAGCACTGGTCGATCTGATCGTGAACGACTCGCACACCTGCTACCACGGCGTGCGCGACACGCTGCATGCCTGGGGCTATGGCTGTGGCACCTGCCCGGCCTGTGCGCTGCGCAAGGCGGGCTTTGAGCGCTGGAGCGGTGCGGCGACCCGTCCCTAGCGCCACAGCCCGGCGCCTGCCGGGCGTCGGATCACATGCATAACCCTATGTTTTTTTTGCATGGTTTTGACCCCTGTCTGACAGACAAATGGGCGGCAGATTCATAAAATTGACATCCCAGCCGACCCGCGGAATCCGTGGAACTAGCCTCCACCCGTGGGGCTGACACACGCTCCCGCCCGCCGACTGAGCACGAAAGCCGTTTTTTCAAAGGCAGCGCTCAGCACCGCAATTGCGCCAGGCCTCGCCGTGACCCGTTCGGTCCGCTTCCTTTGGAAAAACGTTTTTTCAACTTAGGAAGCTCCCCGATGAACGCACCCACGATGCAGGGCCTGAATCTCAACGCCCCCGCTTACGTCAAAAACGCCCGGCTGCTCGCCTGGGTGGCCGACATGGCCGCCCTGTGCAAGCCCGACAGCATCTACTGGTGCGATGGCTCCCAAGAAGAGTACGACCGCCTGTGCCAGCAACTGGTCGATGCCGGCACCTTCAAGAAGCTGAACCCCGCCAAGCGCCCTGGCAGCTTCCTGGCCTGGTCCGACCCATCGGACGTGGCCCGTGTGGAAGACCGCACCTACATCTGCTCGGCCGCCAAGGAAGATGCCGGCCCCACCAACAACTGGATGGACCCCGCTGAAATGCGCGCCACGCTGCAGCCCCTGTTCGACGGCTGCATGAAGGGCCGCACCATGTACGTGGTGCCGTTCAGCATGGGCCCGCTGGGCAGCCACATCGCCCACATCGGCGTGGAACTGACCGACAGCGCCTACGTGGCCGTGAACCAGCGCCTCATGACCCGCATGGGCAAGGCCGTGTACGACGTGCTGGGTGTGGAAGGCGAGTTCGTGCCCTGCATGCACACCGTGGGCGCGCCCCTGGCCGCTGGCGAGAAAGACACCACCAGCTGGCCTTGCAACCCCAAGGTCAAGTACATCGTGCACTACCCCGAAACGCGCGAAATCTGGTCGTACGGCTCGGGCTACGGCGGCAACGCCCTGCTGGGCAAGAAGTGCCTGGCCCTGCGCATCGCCTCCACCATGGGCCGCGACCAGGGCTGGCTGGCCGAGCACATGCTCATCCTGGGCGTCACAAACCCCGAAGGCAAGAAGTACCACGTGGCAGCAGCCTTCCCCAGCGCCTGCGGCAAGACCAACTTCTCCATGCTGGTGCCACCCGAGGCCGGCTTTGCAGGCTGGAAGGTCACGACCATCGGCGACGACATCGCCTGGATCAAGCCCCATGCCGACGGCAAGATGTACGCCATCAACCCCGAAGCGGGCTACTTTGGCGTGGCCCCCGGCACCAACATGCACACCAACCCCAACTGCATGCGCAGCCTGGACAAGGACGTGATCTTCACCAACGTGGCCCTGACGGACGACGGCGACGTGTGGTGGGAAGGCATGGAAAAGGACACCGGCAAGCTGCCCGACCACCTGATCGACTGGCAAGGCAAGGACTGGACGCCCCAGATCGCCAAGGAAACCGGCGCCAAGGCTGCCCATCCGAACTCGCGCTTCACCGTGGCTGCCACCAACAACCCAGCGCTTGACCCCCAGTGGGACGATGCCAATGGCGTAGCCATTGACGCCTTCATTTTCGGCGGCCGCCGCTCCACCACCGTGCCGCTGGTAACCGAAGCCCGCACCTGGACCGAAGGCGTGTACATGGCAGCGACCATGGGTTCCGAAACCACCGCCGCCGCCTTTGGCGCCCAGGGCGTTGTGCGCCGTGACCCCTTCGCCATGCTGCCGTTCTGCGGCTACAACATGAGCGACTACTTCCAGCACTGGCTGAACATGGAAGGCCAAATTGCCGCCACCGGCAAGGCGCTGCCCAAGGTGTTCTGCGTGAACTGGTTCCGCAAGGACGAAGCCGGCAAGTTCGTCTGGCCCGGTTATGGCGACAACATGCGCGTGCTCAAGTGGATGATCGACCGCATCGAAGGCCAGGCCGCCGGCCAGGAAACCATGTTCGGCGTGGCCCCGCAGTACGCCGAGATCAACTGGACCGGTCTGGATTTCAGTGCCCAGAAGTTCGACGCCGTGACCAGCATCGACAAGGCCGCATGGACGGAAGAGTTCAAGCTGCACACCGCCCACTTTGAGCAGCTGGCCTACCACCTGCCCCAAGCGCTGCTCGATACCAAGGCGCAACTGGAAAAGCGCCTGGCGGCCTGATACGCCCATTCGATCCAGGAAGCTCCCCCACTCAAAGCCGTCCCGCCCTCGCGGGGTGGCTTTTTTTCGCCTCCGCGCTGCAGCTACAGCAGCGGCCTGGAGCACCAGGAATGGGGCATGTGGGGCTGACAAACGCAGACACAAAAAAAGCCGTGGCGTCTGCCACGGCTTAAATTCGCTGGATTGCGCAGCGTGTGCTGCGCTAAACCCTCAGTTCAGTAGTACTTGCGAATGCTGTCCACGGTGGGAATGCCCATTGCGTGGTTCAGCTCGGCCATGATGCGGGGGTCCTTCAGGGCGACTTGCCAGGTGCGCTGGTCTTCAGCGGCGCGGCGACGGCTTTCGGCCCAAGCCAGCGCGGAACCGCGCAGCGCCACACCGGCGCGACGGGCAGGGCTGGTCAGCAGGGCCAGCGCGGCGAAGGCCACGAGCCACAGCACCATCCAGGCAGCCAGCAGGTGGCCTTCGGTCCAAGTGTCGATCACCTGGTTGGCAACCACCAGCAGCGCGGAGACCACGGCGGCCAGCAGCAAGGAGGCTGCGCCACGCGCGCCGTCAAAATGGGCGGCAGCGCTCTTCAGGGCGGCGGCAGCGTTTTCGGCGCGGACAACGCCGGGGTGTTCGGTGGGGTACTCAACGTGTGCAAAGGCGGTCATTTCGGTTTCCCTTTTCTAACGCTTGTGGCGAGATTGCCGGGCGATGGGGTGATATTAGGGTTTACCCTTTGCATGTTCAAGTTTATATTTTGAATCATTGATATTCATATCAGTGATGAATATGCTGTAGGGTCACCATGACCCCTCTGAACTTCCGCTCCCTGGACCTGAACCTGCTGCGCGTCTTTGACGAGGTGATGGCTGAGCGCAGCCTTACCCGGGCCGCGCACAAGCTCTCCATCACCCAGCCGGCCGTCAGCAACGCCATGCGGCGCCTGCGGGACGTGGTGGACGATGAACTGGTGGTGCGCAGCGGCCAGGGGGTGGAGCCCACGCCGCGCGCACTGGCCCTGTGGCCGCCGGTGCGCGAGGCCCTGGCCCATTTGCAGGAGTCCCTGGCGCCCGGTCACTTTGACCCGGCAACGGCCGAGTCCACCTTTGTGCTGGCCATGGCCGATGCCACGGCGGCGACGCTGGTGCCCGCCCTGGTGGAAATCATCGAGCGCGAAGCCCCTGGCATCTCCATTCGCGTGCTGCCGCTCACCACGCGCGACCCCCGGCGCCTGCTAGAGGAAGAGGCGGCCGACATGGCCGTGGGCTACTTTCCCGCAGCGCTGGCCGACCTCACCGCGCGGGCGCAATCGGGCGGCGTGGTGGCCTTTGAAAGTCGCCGACTGTACGACGGCGAATACGTGTGCGTGATGCGCCAGGGCCACCCTTTGGCCGACGCCCCGCTGACGCTGGACACCTACTGCGCCGCGCGGCACATGCTGGTGAGTTTTTCGGGCCGCCCTTTTGGCTTCATCGACGAAGCCCTGGCGTCGCTGGGCCGCGAGCGTAAGGTGGTGATCACGGTCAATCAGTTTTTCACGGCAGGGCGGGTGGTGTCGGGCTCGGACCTGTTGACCGTGCTGCCACGCCACTTTGTGCCGGTGACCGGCATTGCCGACGCCCTGGTGCAACGGGCCCTGCCGCTGGACGTGCCCGCCGTGCACGTAGATGCCCTGTGGCGCCGGCGCGGCCCCCAGCAGGCCGCGATGACCTGGCTGCTGCAGGCCCTCGCGCGGTCAGCGCGACGCACCTTCCCCGGGCAGGACCTGCACGGCACGCCGTAGACTGCACCCATCTGCGCCCAATCTGATGAATATCCAGCTTCTCTCCGACCTCCATCTGGAGGCTCACCCGCACTTTGTGCCCGAACCCGCCCCCGGCGCCGATGTGCTGGTGCTGGCGGGGGACGTGGGCTCCTACCAGCAGGGCTCTCAACTGGACGACGACGACTTCGGCCTGGCCCGGTTTTCGACGTTGCCCCAATATGCAGGCTGGCCGACCCCCGTGCTGTTTGTGCCCGGCAACCACGAGTACGACGCCCAGGACTTCGATGCCGCGCACCTGCGCCTGCGCCAGACCTGCGAGCGACTGGGCATTGTGTGGCTGGAGCGCGAAACCCTGGTGCTGCAAGGCGTGCGTTTTGTCGGCACGACGCTGTGGAGCGATTTCGACGCACTGGCCGACCATGAGGGCACGACCGACCTCACGCGCCGGCTCAAGCTGCGGGACAAGGCCTTTCGCGCGGCCAACTTCTACCTGCGCAAGACCGGGGGCACGCGCCACACAGAGCCGTTTCTGGCCGAGCCCATGCGCGAGCAGGCGCTGGTCTGCCAGCAGTGGCTGCGCGATGTGCTGCAGCAGCCTTTTGACGGCCCCACCGTGGTCGTCACCCACTTTGCGCCCAGCCTGCGCAGCGCCGACCCCCGCTACGGTCTGGTGCCTGGCACAGCAGGGTTTTGCAACGCACTGGACGACCTGCTGATGCACACCCCGCTGTGGCTGCATGGCCACCTGCATGCGCCCAGCGACTACACCGTGCAGGGCCAGCGCAGCGACGGATCGCCCTGGCAGTGCCGGGTGGTGGCCAACCCGCTCGGTTACGCACGCAAGGGCGAGCAGGCAGCGTTTCAGCCGCGCTGCGTGGTCACCGTATGATCAGCATGCGGTTCGTACGAATCCGCCACGCGCCGAACAGAACAACATGACCCAGGTCAAGACAACAGGCACCCGCGCAGAGTAGTCTGCCCCATCCCTTTTCGGAGAACACCATGAACATCCTGCTTGCTGTCGATGGCAGCGCCTACACCAAGAAAATGCTGGCCTACCTGGCCACCCACGAAGAACTGCTGGGCGGCACCCACACCTACACCGTGCTGACGGTGCAGGCCCCGCTGCCTCCCCGCGCCCGCGCCGCGCTGGGCAAGGAAGTGGTGGACAACTACCACGCCGAAGAAGCCGAAAAAATCCTCGCCCCGGTGTGCAAGTTCCTGGGCCGCCACGGCGTGGATGCCAAGCGCAGCGTCAAGGTCGGCGCGGTGGGCGAAACCATCGCTAAGGTGGCAGACACCGGCAAGTTCGACCTGCTGGTCATGGGTTCGCACGGCCATGGTGCCATCGCCACGCTGGTGATGGGCTCGGTGACCACCCAGGTGCTGGCGCACAGCAAGGTGCCGCTACTGATCGTTCGCTGAACGTCCAGCTCCGCTGCGCAACCGCGCAACACCATCCAAAAGCCCTGCCTTGCAGGGCTTTTTTTCATCTCGTTACGACTAAGTGGTTATTGAATAACCAATCAGTTTACTTTCGTACCAAATGGTTATACATTCGCGCCACGCCCATCTTGGCGTGTCAATTCCATCGAAACCGAGAGGAACGACCCATGAAGAAGACCCTGATTGCACTCGCTCTGACCGCTGGCGCCACCTTCAGCGCCATGGCGCAAGACATCGTCGATACCGCTGTGAAGGCGGGCAACTTCAAGACCCTGGTGGCCGCCGTGCAGGCCGCCGGTCTGGTGGACACCCTCAAGGGCCCCGGCCCATTCACGGTGTTTGCTCCCACCGACGAAGCCTTCGCCAAGATCCCCAAGGCCACGCTGGACGGCCTGCTGGCCGACAAGGCCGCACTGACCAAGGTGCTGACTTACCACGTGGTGCCCGGCAAGGTCATGGCCAGCGACGTGAAGGCCGGCAAGGTCAAGACCGTGCAAGGCCAGGAACTCACCGTGAGCACGAGCATGGGCGTGATGGTCGACCAGTCCAAGGTCATTGCCACCGACGTGGCCGCCAGCAACGGCGTGATCCATGCGATCGACACGGTGCTGATGCCCAAGTAAGCCACTGGCACCACCGCTCTTTTCAGCCACCTTCCATTCACGAGGAGAAGCCGCCATGAACACTGTATTCAATCGCCGCACCGTCCTGATGGCTGCCGCCCTGGGCGCCAGCACCACCCTGCTGCAAGCCTGTGGGGGCGGAGACGACGAGCCCCAGCGCAACATCGTCGAGCTGGCCCAAAACACCCCCGAGCTGAGCATCCTGGTCGAAGCTGTGGTCGCCGCCGGCCTCGCGCCCACGCTGAGCACGGGCACGCTCACCGTGTTCGCGCCCACCAACGCAGCGTTTGCCGCGTTGCTGACCGAACTGGGCGTGACCAAGGAAGCGTTGTTGGCCAACAAGCCCCTGCTGACCGCCGTGCTCACCTACCACGTGCTGGGCAGCAAGGTGATGCGGGCCGATGTGCCCCTGGGCAAGGCGATCACGCCGGTGTCGGGCGGCTACTTCAAGATCGAGTCGAACAACGGCCTGAAGATCACCGACGGCCGCAATCGCGTGAGCACCATCACCAGCACCGACATCCAGGCCAGCAACGGCGTGGTGCATCTGGTGGACAAGGTGCTGCTGCCCGCCGACAAGGACATCGTGGCCACTGCCTCGGCCCTGCCGGACTTCAGCATCCTCGTCGAGGCCGTGGTGGCCGCCGGCCTGGTGAGCACATTGCAAGGCGCTGGCCCCTTCACCGTGTTTGCCCCCACCAACGCGGCGTTTGCTGCCTTGCTGACCGAGCTGGGCGTGACCAAGGACGCGCTGCTGGCCAACAAGACCCTGCTCACCCAGGTGCTGACCTACCACGTGGTGCCCGCGCGCGTGCTGAAGGCCGAAGTGCCTGTGAACACCGCCATCACCACCGTGCAGGGCCAGACCTTCACCATCAACTCCAGCTTGGTGATCACCGACCAGAACATGCGCACCAGCAACATCGTGGCGACCGACGTGTTCACCAGCAATGGCGTGATCCACGTGGTGGACAAGGTCATCCTGCCGAAGTGACAGGACCCCAGGTGCTGCGCGCCCCCACCGGCGCAGCACCCACACAGCAAAAAGCCCGGCGTGCCGGGCTTTTTTATCGATGCGGCTTATCGTGCCGCCATGTCAACGCGCTGCCAGTCCGTCAAAACAGGTGCGCACCACCAGGTCCACGATTTCGGCGTCCGAATACTGCCCGCCTTCCTTGAGGAAGCTCACCACCGGGTCGCACGCACGCGCATACAAGGTGTACAGCACAACCAGCGGCGGCAGCGTGGGGCTGATCACCCCCTGTGCCTGGGCCTGGGTGATCCACTCCCCGATCTGGTCGCTCACCGCCACCAGTCCGTTCAGGTAGTCCTTGTTGGCCATGAGCACCGCGCGCAGCGTGGAGTTGCGGCTGGGCAGCAGGGGCATCTCGTTGGTCAGCAGACGTTCCAGCGACCAGCGCACCAGCGCATGCAGCTTCTCCAGCGGCGGCATGTCCGCGGGCAGGCCCGCCAAGTAGGTCTGCACACGCCCCAGGATCTGCACCATGGCGGCACTGCACAGTTCTTCCTTGCTGCAGAAATGCTTGTACAGGCTGGCCTTGGCGATGCCGACGGCGTTGGCCACGTCGTCCATGGTCATGGCGTCGAAGGCCTTTTCACCCAGCAGGCGGCAGGCGGACTGGAGGATGGCATCCTCGCGGGCCTGGTGCATCTGCTCCTTGAACGAAACTTTGGGTTGCGGCGTTTGCATGGCGTCCATTTTATACATTGCAGTAAAAAAATAAATGACGAAGTTGCAATGCAACTACGTCGTTCACGTTTTTGACAGCACAAAACGTGCCGCGCACCCCGCCGCAGGGGCGCAGCCAGACGGCCTTTGAACAGGTTCTTAGGACACCAGCGCCTGGGCCGCAGCGCTCGTCAGTGCCGACGACAACGCATCCAGCAACTCGGACTCCAGGTTCCAGCAATGCCAGTACAGCTGGATGGGCAGCGACCGGCCGGGAGCCAGGTCCACCATGCTGCCGTCGGCCAGCGCCTGCCGCGCCATCAGCTCGGGCATCACCCCCACGGCCCAGCCAGCGGCCACTGCGCGCATCTGCGCCTCGGAGCCCGGCACAAACAAGTGGTTGAGCGCCACGCGCTTGAGACCGAACGCACGGGCCACAAACTCGGCCGCCATGTCGTCCTTGCGGTTGAACGACAAAAACGACACATCGCGGAAGTTGTGGGGCGTGAGCCCCTGGGGCAGGTACTGCTGTGCGTAACTGGCCGACGCCACCGCCACATAGGGCATGGCCCCGAGCGGCACCATCTTGCAACCACGCAGCGCCTGCTTGAGCGTGGTCACGCAGCCCAGCACCTGGCCCGAGCGCAGCCATTCCTGGGTAAAGTCCTGGTCGTCCACGATGATTTCGAGCGGCAGGCGCTGGCGAACCAGGTCGTGCAGCGCGCCCATGGCCCAGGTGGCGATGCTGTCGGCGTTGATGGCGATCGAGATGCGCTCGTCCTCGCGCGAGCCCCCCGGTGCACTGGGCGCCAGCTCCTGCAGGTCGCGCTCCAGATCGGCGCGCAGCAGGCGCATCTGCTTGGTGTGCTTGAGCAGCAGCTGGCCGGCCGACGTGGGCCGCAGCGGGCGGCTGCGCACGATGAGCACCGAGCCCACCTGCGCCTCCAGCGCGCGCAGGCGCTGCGAGACGGCCGACTGCGTGACGTTCAGGCGCTGCGCAGCGCGCTCGAAGCCGCCCTCTTCAACGATGGCGGCAAGGCATTCCAGGGCGGCGGGATCGTAGGTGCTCATGGTCTCGGACTCGAACAAAAGAGGGTTGTCTCCGCAGCTCTATTCATTAGGCGCGCTGATGTTTTTGGAGTAAGTTTAATTTTGCTTTTAGTTGAATGCAATGTCGCGCACACTGCGCCCCATCGTGTCCCGCACTGGGGCGTGTGGCACACAAAGGCTCACAAGGCATTCCGCATATGAAAACCATTGTTCTCGGCGCCGGCATCATCGGCATCAGCACAGCGTGGCACCTGCTGGAACGCGGTCACGAAGTCATCGTGATCGACCGCCAGCCCGATGCAGCACTCGAAACCAGTTTTGCCAACGCGGCGCAGATCTCGGTGAGCTACTGCGAGCCCTGGGCCAACCGCGAGGCGCCGCTCAAGGCGCTCAAGTGGATGTTCGACAAGGAGGCGCCGCTGCTGTTTCGCCCGCAGATGGACTGGCAGCAATGGCGCTGGGGTCTGCAGTTCCTGGCGCAGTGCAACGACGCGGCGTTCGAGCGCAATGTGCAGCAGATTGTGGCGCTGGGCGCCTACAGCCATGCCGCGCTGAAGGACCTGGTGAAAACCACCGGCATCGAATACAACCGGCTCGAACGCGGCATTGCCCACTTCTACACCGACCAGAAATCGTTCGACGCCGCAGGCCATGCCGTGGAGCTGATGCGCAAGCACGGCGTGCAGCGCCGCTTGGTCAGCCGCGACGAGCTGCTCAAGATCGAACCGGCCTTCAAGGCCTACGGCGACAAGATCACCGGTGGCACCTACACCAGCACCGACGAGAGCGGCGATGCGCGGGTCTTCACCCAAGAACTGGCCCGCCGCTGCGCGGCACGGGGCGTGCAGTTCCTGTACGGCCACGATGTACTGCGTCTGAACAAGATTGGCAACGCTATTGATTCAGTAGCAGTCATGCCAAATTCCACTATCGCAAGCGGCAAAAAAGACTTCATATTGAAGGCGGACGCCATTGTGGTGGCCTGCGGCTCGTACAGCGCGCCGCTGCTGCGCAGCGTGGGCGTGGACCTGCCGATCTACCCCGGCAAGGGCTACAGCGCGACCTTCCCGCTGCTCAAGCCCGAGGGTGCGCCCATGGTCTCCACCATCGACGACGGCAAGAAGATCGCCATGAGCCGCCTGGGCAACTTCCTGCGCGTGGCGGGCACCATCGAACTGAATGGCTGGGACCTGACCCTCGACAGCTCCCTGGCCCGCGCCCGCTGCCACATGCTCTCGCGCCGCATCGAGGCCATCCTTCCCGGCGTGTGCGACACCCGCACGCCCGAGGAAGGCGGCAACCCGCAGTACTGGACCGGTCTGCGCCCCGCCACGCCCACCAACATCCCGTTCATCGGCCGCACGCGCGTGGGCAAGCTTTGGGTGAACGCGGGCCACGGCACACTGGGCTGGACGCACGGTGCGGGCTCGGGCAAGGCACTGGCGGAGCTGATCAGCGGCGAACAGCCTGCGATGAACTTCGGCTTTCTGGGGGCCGAAGCCGTGCGCGCGCCGCGCACCGTGGTCGCGGCCTAAGATCGTGAACACGTTCTAAGGGGCGGCTCCCACAGCGCGCCTGCAGACAAGGGCCGGTCCCGCTACGATGCCGGCCATGTCTGCACCCCATTACCTCTTCCTCACCACCTCGACCCGCGAACCCGGCCACCTCGGCAACACCGAATGGCTGGCACGGCAGGCCGCAGCGGCCTTGCCCTCAGGCACGGAGCAAACCTGGCACCACCTGGCGCGCATGCAGTTGCCGCCCTTTGTGGACCAGCGCCACACCACCGGCACCTACGCACCGCCTGAGGGCGACATGAAAACCTTGCTGGACGCCACGCTGGCCGCCAGCCATATCGTTTGGGTGGCCCCGGTGTACTGGTACAGCATCCCCTCGCCGCTCAAGACCTACCTTGACCACTGGAGCGCCTGGATGCGCGTGCCGGGCCTGGACTTCAAGGACGCCATGGGCCGCAAGACGCTGTCGCTCATCACCACCAGCGGCGACCGCACCAAGGCCCAGCCCATGATCGATTCGGTGGCGCTGAGTGCGCAGTTCCTGTCCATGACCTGGGGCGGTGCGCTGTGGGGCAAGGGCGGCCCCCCGGGCGCCGTGCAGGCCGATGCGCAGGCGGTGGAGGCGGCCAGCCGCTTCTTGACTACGCCCGCTGCGGGCTGATCTCAGCGGTCCAGCGAAGCACGCTGGGCCAGTATGCCCAGCCACTCATGCAGCGCCAGGCTGCTGTCGGACAGCGCCGAGGCGCGCGGCAGCACGCGATACAGCTTGCGCGCCTGCCCCCCTTTGAAGCTCATGGGCGCCGGCAGCACCTGCAGCCCGGCCTGCTCAAAGTCCCGGGCGGCACGCACCATGTGCCAGCCGTGGGTGACGAGCGCGATGCGCTCGATGCCTGCGGCCTTGAGCAGGACGGCCGACCTGGTGGCGTTGTTGCGGGTGTCGAGGGACTCCACTTCGGTCCAGCGCACCCGGCCCTTGAACTCCCGCTCCACCACATCCTTCATCACCAGCGCCTCGGCCCGTGTGCCGCCTGTGGAGCCCCCCGTGGCCAGGATGGGCAAGCCCGTCTGATGCTGCAGGTAGGCGGCATAGCGAACCCGTTCGCGCACACCCCGGCTGAGCACGTCCACCCCGTATTCGGGCGCCACGGTGTCGGCACCGCCGCCCAGCACCACGATGGCCTGTACCTTCGACTCGGGCAACTGGCGCGGCGTGACGGCGGGGTAGCGCTCGAGGCTGCGCACCAGCGCGTCCGACACCGGCGGCCAGGACAGCACCAGCACCGACAACAGCGACAGCACCACCAGCGTGTTGCCCGTGCGGCGGTGGTAGCGCGCCAGCCACAGGCCGAACAGCGCCAGCACAATGCTGGACACCGGCGGCAACAGCAGCGCAGACAGAATTTTCTTGAGGGCAAACAGCATGAAGAAAAAAGGCAGCGTTCATGCCCGGGCGCGGCGGCTGAGCAAAGCGGGGTCCAAAGGGTCAGTGCAGCGTGCGCCGCTGGGCCAGAAAATCGAGCAGCGCTGCGTCAAAGCCTTCGGGGTCTTCCAGCTGGGGCCAATGCCCCACATGCGGCAGCAGCACCGTTTGCGCATCGGGCAACACCTGGGCCAGCGCCTGCAGGGCTGCCGGAGGAGTGCACCGGTCTTGATCGCCGCCCACCAGCAGCACCGGCATGGCCAGGTGCGCCAGCGCGGCAGCGCCCCGGTCAAACGTGGGCAGGGCCTCCAGGGCGCGGCGGTAAGCGCCCGGGAACACCTGGCCCAGCGCGTGGCCCGCCAGGCGCACGCCTTCGGGCAGAGCGCCGGTGCCGATGCACTGCGGCACCAGGGTCTGGGCCAGTTGCTCCATGCTGCCGCCCGCGTCCAGGGCCTTGAGGGCCTGCTCGCGCGGTGCCACCCAGTCCTGCACGGCCTGGGCATCGAGCGCCGGACCGCCCGCGCACAGCACCATGCGGCGCACCTGGGACGCGTCCCGCACGGCGGCCTCCAGCGCCACCATGGCGCCCATGCCGTGGCCGACCAGCGTGACGGGGCCGCAGCGCAGCGCATCGATCAGCGCCAGGCAGCTTTGTGCCAGCGCCTTGAAGGTGTAGGGCTCCACGGGCGCGCTGCGGCCATAGCCGGGCATGTCCCAGGCCACGGCCCGGTAGCCGGCGGTGGCCAGGGTCTCCACCTGGGGCGCAAAGGTGAGGTGGTCGCCGTCCGCGTCGTGCAGCATGAGCACGGTGGGGCCGGAGCCGAGGGTGGTGAAGGTGGGAAGCAATGCGGCCATGCGGTGAAAAGCAGATGTAAACCCCGCAACAGCGCGGCGGAGGGTGGCGCCTGATAATAGGTCCTGTCGCTTGCCCCCACGCCGCCACCGCTGGCGCCGCTTTTGTGAACCCTTCGCTCCCCCGCCCCGCCCTCGCCCTGCCGCCGAGCTTTTCGACCCGCGAATTCCGCAATGCGCTGGGCATGTTCGCCACGGGTGTGACCATCGTGACCGCGCGTAATGCGGCGGGTGAACTGGTGGGGCTCACGGCCAGCTCGTTCAATTCGGTGTCGCTGGAGCCCCCGCTGGTGCTGTGGAGCCTGTCACACGGCGCCAGCACCATGCCGGCGTTTGCCAACGGCTCGCACTACGCCATCCATGTGCTGGCAGCGGACCAGAAGGACCTGGCCGAACGGTTCGCCACCCGCGGCATTGACCGCTGGGCCGGCCTGGAGCACCGTCCCGGTATCAGCGGCGCGCCGCTGCTGGCCGGTGCCGCCGCCACGTTCGAATGCTTCAACCGCAGCCAGTACAAGGAGGGTGACCACACCATCTTCGTGGGCGAGGTGGAGCGCTGCGAGCACCGCGAGGGCGCATCGCCCCTGCTGTACCACGGCGGCAAGTTCTACACCGAGCACCCGCTGTGACGGCGCCCGCCATCGTCGTGCGCCACGTGAACGTTGGCACCGCCCGGCGCCTGAAGGTGGGCGAGCGGTCGGTGCTCACCGCCATCGGCAAAACCTCCGTCACGGGCCCCGTGGCCGTGGGCCCGCTGGGGCTTGCGGGGGACGAGCAGGCCGACCTGAGCGTGCATGGCGGGCTGACCAAGGCGGTGTATGCCTACCCCGCCGCGCACTATGCGTTCTGGCAGGCCCAGCGGCGCGAGCGGGGCGTGAGCCTGTTCGACGAAGCGCTGCCACCGGGCTTCATGGGCGAGAACCTCACCATTGACGGCCCACTGGAGCATGAGGTGTTTGTGGGCGACGAGTGGCATTTCCCGGACTGCGTGCTGCGCGTGGCGGCGCCTCGCGAACCCTGCTTCAAGTTCAATGCCGTGATGGGCTTTGCCCAGGCCGGCCGCGCCATGGCGGTGGCGGGCTGCTGCGGCTACTACCTGGCGGTGGACCGGCCCGGCACCATCGCCGCCGGGCAGACTGCGACGCTGGTCGCGGGGCAACGCGGGCTGAGCATTGCCCAGGCATTTGCGGGCAAGTTCGCCAAGCACGCACGTTGACCTGGCTGCGGCACGACTCCCGCACCGCACTCCGCCCAACCTATTCCGTGGTCACCAGCTGGCGCGCCTGCGCCTGCAGCTGCGGAAACACCTTGCCCACCAGCTGCAGCTGCGCTGCCATGAGGCTGTGCGCGCTGGGCGCTGCCGGCACCGTGCCCCACTCGCCCAGCACCTGGGCCACCGCCGGGGCGCTGTGGGTCTTACGCACCCTGCCGGAGTGCTGCGCGCGCTCCAGTTCCAGCGCCAGCTGCTGCAGGGACGCCAGCAGGCTCTGCGCCAGCTCACGCGTAGCCTCGTCCATGGGCTGAGCGGCTGTGCCACCGCGCTGGGCGCCCAGCGCCGACAGGTAGTTGAGCTGGGTGTGCGACAGGCACAGGAAATTCCCTACCACCTCGGCGTTGCCACGCACATGCAAGGGCTCCTTGAGCATGGCGCTGTACGAGTTGGACAGCGCGGCATCCGCGTTGTGGGCATTGCGCCGGGCCAGGCGGTAGGCCAGGTGGTCGCACTTGCCGCCCTGGTACTGCGCCAGGATCTCTCGCAGGTACAGCGCCTGGGTCTGCAGCACCTGGGCGGCCAGCCGGGGCCAGTGGCGCGACTGCCACGACGGCAGCACCAGCCACGAGGCCACGGCCGCGATCACGCAGCCCACCACGGTATCGAGCAGGCGCGCAGAGATCACGCCGCTGGCCGCGCCCATCTGGTGAAAGCTGAGCAGCAGCAAGGTGGTGACCGCCGCCGTGGCCAAGGTGTAGCGGGTGTGCCGTGCCCCAAAAAACACCGCGCCTCCCAGCACCAGCAATGCGGCCTGCACCAGCTCGCCCGGAAACAGCTGGATCACCGCCCACCCGAGCGCCAGCCCCATCGCCGTGCCCTTGGCGCGCTCCATCAGCCGCGTCTGCGTGGCCGCGTACTGCGGCTGGCTCACGAACACAATGGTCAGCAAGATCCAGTACCCGTGCGGGTCGGCCGTGGCCTGCATGAGCGCAAAGCCCACCATGAGGGACAGGCTCAGCCGCAGGCTGTGGCGCAGCCAGGGGGACTGCAGCTGCCAGTGCGAGCGCAGGCGCGCCCAGGCATCGCGCAGGCTGCGGGGCTCTCGGTCAAACAGGGCGTGGTCCACCGCCGCTTCCGCGGTGTGGGCGGGCAGCGCCAGCGCACCGGCAAACACCCCGGCCAGTGCGGTCAGGTTGTCGGCCAGCGCCTGCAACGACCGCAACGCCCGGGACTGGGCAGGCAGGGACGCAGCACCAACGGACTGCGGCTGTGACGCCAGGTGCGCCACGGCGGCCTGCATGTCCTCGATGGCACGGGCCGTCACGCCCCAGTGCTGGGGCACCGTCTGCGCCTCGATCGCCACCGACAGCTTGAGCGCCTGTTCACCCAGCAGCGTGAGCACCCGCTGGCAGCGGTACAACACGTCGCTGTGAAAGAACGACTGGGCAAGCAGGTCGTAATGCTCGTGGGACGAACTCACGCGCTCGTGCACGTCCTGGGCCGCCAGGTACTGCTGCATGGCCGTTTGCAGCCACAGCGGGGGCGTACCCCGACCCATGCGGCTGATCAGGCTCTCTTTGGTGGCGTTGAGGGCGTCCACCACGCGGCCGTTGTGCAGCGCCAGCGCCATGCGGCGGCGTTCCAGGTCCACATCCCGCACGGGTTCGAGCAGCAGCGCTTTCAGGCGCAGGTATTCGCCCAGCATGGCGTAAAGCTTGGCCAGGCGGTAACGCACTGGCGCGCGCGGCAGCACGGCATGCCACAGCACCGACACCACGCCGTACCAGGCCGCGCCCGCCAGCATGCGGGGGATCGCGTCACCCGCGCCCGCACGGCTGCTGTGGGCGGCCAGCCCCGCATAGATGAACAGGATGAGCGAGCCGAAGGCAATGGCGCGGTAGCGCTCACTCAGCGCCCCCAGCATGGTGATGCCAAAGGCCAGCAACGCCATCACCCCCATCAGCACCCAGGGCCAGGACACCGCCGCCCAGACGGCCCCGGCCATGAGACCAAAACACGCCAGCGCCAGGCACTGCGCCCGCAGGCGCCCGCGCCAGCTGTCGTCAGTTTCGGTGAGTGCGCTGGCGATCACGCCCAGCAGCACCGGCATCAGCTCAGCCTGCCAGTCGGCCCACCAGCCATAGGCCAGCACGGCGGCCAGGGCGACCAAGGCACGCGCGCCGCGCGTGACGCCCTCATGGTTGCGTGCACGCTGCCAGCTGAGTTTCCAGGTTGTGTCCACAGGAGCCTTGTTGCCGAGAGATTAGGGATTACCCTAGTACATCCAGCAATTGTCGGGCCAAATCAGGTCCCACCAGCCCAAAAAGAAACCCTGCCACGCAGGTTGCGGGGCAGGGTCTGGGGCGACGCGGGGGCGCGATGGGAGTGCGCGGCCCGGTGGCCGTGGCGGCCTATCGCACGGTATCGGGCAGCTCGATCTTGACTTCCAGCACTTCCAGGTTGTCCTGGCGCTCCAGGTGCACCTTGAGGTCGTCGGGGTTGATCTTGACGTACTTGGAAATCACCGCCACCAGCTCGCGCTGCAGCGCGGGCAGGTAGTCGGGCTCAGACGCATTGCGGCCGTTGCGCTCGTGCGCCAGGATGATCTGCAGCCGCTCCTTGGCAACGCTGGCGGTTTTTTTCTTCTCGCCGAGCAGGAAGGACAGGAAAGAAGCCATGGCTATTTGCTCCCGAACAGGCGTTTGAAGAAGCCGGGCTTTTCAGCGTCAATGAAACGCAGCGGCTTGTCCTGTCCCAGGAAGCGGTCGATCACATCCTTGTACGCCTCGCTCACATCGCTGCCCTGCGCGTGGATGGCGGGCGTGCCCTGGTTGGAGGACTGCAGCACCACTTCCGACTCGGGAATCACGCCGATCAGCTTGATGCGCAGGATGTCCTGGATGTCTTCCAGGCTCAGCATCTGGCCGTCCTGCACGCGGCTGGGGTTGTAGCGCGTGATGAGCAGGTGTTCCTTGATGGGCTCGCCGCCTTCGATGGCACGCTTGGTCTTGCTGCCCAGCATGCCCAGGATGCGGTCGGAGTCGCGCACCGAAGACACCTCGGGGTTGGTCACCAGCAGCGCCTCATCGGCAAAGTGCATGGCCATCAGCGCGCCGCTTTCGATACCGGCAGGCGAGTCGCAGACGATGTATTCAAAGTCCATCGCGGCCAGGTCCTTGAGGACCTTCTCGACGCCATCTTGCGTGAGCGCGTCCTTGTCGCGCGTCTGGCTGGCGGCCAGCACGAACAGGTTGTCGCACTGCTTGTCCTTGATGAGCGCCTGGTTCAGGTTGGCCTCGCCCTGGATCACGTTGATGAGGTCGTACACCACGCGGCGTTCGCAGCCCATGATGAGGTCCAGGTTACGCAGGCCGACGTCAAAGTCGATCACGGCGGTCTTGTGGCCGCGCAGGGCGAGGCCGGTGGCAAAGCTGGCGCTGGTGGTGGTCTTGCCCACGCCACCTTTGCCGGAGGTCACGACGACGATTTTGGCCATGTGTTGCTGATTCTCTGTGGGTTGGTACGAATGAAATGGGGGCTCAGGCGAGCGGCTCGATCAGGAGCTTCTCGCCTTCCAGGCGCACCTGGGCCGGCTTGCCGCGCACCTCGGCGGGCAGCTCGGTCTCGGTGGTGCGGTAGATGCCTGCGATGGAGACCAGTTGCGGCTCCAGGCAGGTCGAAAAAATACGGGCTTCGGTGTTGCCGCGTGCACCGGCAATCGCGCGGCCACGTAGCGGGGCATAGACGTGGATGTTGCCGTCGGCAATCACCTCGGCGCCAAAGCTCACCACGGCCATCACCACCAGATCGGCGCCACGCGCATACACCTGCTGGCCGGAGCGCAAGGGCTTGTCCACCACCACGGTGCCGGGGCCGGGCATGGGCACCTGCACCGGGACTTCGCGTACCACTTCCACCTCGACCTCGCGGATCACCTCGCGCACCACTTCCTGCACCGGCGTGGGCGCCTCGGCACGCGCGGGGGGGGCATCGGGCGCTGCGGCCAGGCCTGCAGCACGCGCTGCCTCCATCTGGGCGGGGCTGCCGCCGCGCACGGCCACAGGCAGGGTGTTGTGCTGGCGCAGCGCGGCTGCGATGGCGGCAAAGTCGATGGGCGCTTCGGCCTCACGCACGGGCGCCAGGTCGATCAATACAGGGTCGTTGTCAAAAAAGCCCGGGGCATCGGCCACGCGCTCGGCCAGGTCGGCTACGAACTGGGCGGCGTCGGTGGTCTTGAGCAGCACCGCCACCACCGGCAGCGAGGCGCTCTTGAGGTCAAAGCTGGAGCGGGACTGCGCCGCCGTCGTAAGGGCCATGAGGGGATAGGAAAAGGAGCACGGGAACCTGTTTCAGAAGGCGCAAAGTGTACCGTGGGCCTGTGTAAGCGTCCGTATGCACCTTTCCGATGTGCGCAGGGGCCCGCAAGGCGGCCAGCGGATGCACCGAGGCGACCGGCAGAGCAGGCGCGCCCTTTGATAATGCACCGATGCCTTCCACCCGCAAAACACACATCGACGCCCTCGCCATCTCCCTGCTGCTCGCCTGCTGCATGTTCTGGGGCTTCCAGCAGGTGCTGGTCAAGGCCACGGTGGCCGAGGTGGCGCCGGTGTTCCAGGCCTTTGTGCGCTTTGCGCTGGCCACGGTGGCCGTGGCGGCCTGGTGCCTGTGGCGTGGTATCAGCCTTTCCGGCGTGGGCGAGCCCGCCGGAGCCACACGCGCCGGACTGCTGGCGGGGGCGCTGTTTGCCGGCGAGTTCGCGTGCATCTACCTGGGCCTGCAGTACACCACCGCGTCGCGGCTCACGGTGTTTTTGTATGCGTCTCCCTTCTGGGTGGCATTGCTGCTGCCGCGTTTCATCCCCGGTGAGCGCCTGCAGGGCTGGCAGTGGTTGGGCCTGGCCGCGGCCTTTGTGGGCGTGGGGCTGGCGCTGGGCGACGGGCTGCTGGGCCACGCCAGCACAGCGCTGCCACAAGGCTGGCTGGGAGATCTGCTGGGGCTGGCGGCAGGCCTGATGTGGGCGCTGACCACGGTGGTCATCCGCACCACGCCCCTGGCGCGTGTGGCGCCTGCCAAGCAGCTTTTCTATCAAGTGGCGGTAAGCACCGCGGTGCTACCGGTACTGTCGCTGGGCCTGGGCGAGGCCTGGGTCTGGCAGTTCAGCGGCTTTGCCTGGGGTTCGCTGCTGGTGCAGGCGCTGGTGGGTGCGTCTGTGAGCTATCTGGCCTGGATGTGGATGCTGGCGCACTACCCAGCCACCAAGATCTCGGTGTTCGTATTTCTCACGCCCGTGTTTGCGCTGCTGTTTGGCGCGCTGTGGCTGGGTGAGCCTGTGACGCCCGGGCTGGTGGCTGCGCTGGTGCTGGTGGCAGCGGGCATCGTGCTGGTGAACCGGCGGCCTGCGGGCTGAGGCACTGCGACCTGTGCAGCAGCCCTAACGCCATTCGACGCGGTTTCTGCCCGCGTTCTTGGCGGCATACAACGCCTCGTCGCTGAGTCCGATCTGCGCGTCCAGGGCCCGGGGGGAATCGTCTGGAATGCCGGCGTGCACGCCGACGCTGAGGGTGATCGGCACCATGGCGTTGGCCAGCCGCACGGGCGGCGACTCGATGGCCTTGCGCACATGCTCTGCCAGGCGCAGTGCGCCGGCTTGGTCGGTGGCAGGCAAGACCGCCAGAAACTCTTCTCCGCCATAGCGGGCGACCACGTCGGCCTGGCGCAGCCGCTGGCGAATGCGCAGCGCCACCTCACGCAGCACGGCGTCTCCGGCCAGGTGGCCATAGGTGTCGTTGACGCGCTTGAAGTGGTCAATGTCCAGCATCAGGAAAGCCAGCGGTTCCCCCTGGCGCCGAGCACGCGCGCCCAGCGCTGGCAGCAGGTCTTGCAGGGCACTGCGGTTGTACAGACCGGTGAGGCTGTCGTGCGTGGCCAAGGCGTGCTGCTGCTCCAGGGCGAATTCCATCTGCATCAGCACAAAGCCCATGCTGTTGACCAACAGAACGGCCATCACCGCAAAATAGGTCAGCCCCTGCACCTGGCCCGGCACGTTGTAGACGGCATCCCAATCGGACGCCCACACCATGTAAGCGGTGCGCACGACCAGCGTGAGCACCAAGCCCGCGCAGCCGGCAATCAGGACCCAGCGGCCCGTCAGGCGCCGCTCGACCAGCGCGGGGCCCCAGGCCTGGTACAGCAACATGCCGGCCATCACGCTCTGGATGCCGGCGACCAGGATGTTGCGCCAATGGTCGTCCCGCATGAACCACAGCACCACCACCATGTTGACGGCAAGGGGCAACCACACCAGCGCCGAGCGCACAGGCTGCGCGCGGTGCCGCTGAAACGACGCAATCGCCAGGGTATGCAGCACCAGCGTCAGGCCGCTGAGCAGGTTGGTTGCCAGGATCGACACTTCGGTCCAGCCGAATGCCCGCAGGCCGAACGCTGGGTAGGACAGCGCATTGACCACCAGCCCCAGCCCCCACAACGCCAGCCCCCGGTGCAAGCGGGCACGCAGGGCCACAAACACAATGGGCAGCGCCTGGGCGGTCGCAGCGGCCATGGTGGCGGCCAGCAAGGTGGCAAGGTCGAGCGTCATGGGCAAGGTGCAGGGGTGGGGCCAACCGCCGGCAACGGCAGCGCGGGCCATTCGGTCCGGGCAGTCTAATGCGCGCCGGGCTGGGATACCTTGATCCGACGAGGCCATAGGGCGCTTTGGCAGCCTGCACCGCTGCGGCAGCAACCGCAGAGTGCCAAAGCCCGCGTGTGAAAATCCCCCGCATGCCACCCCGCCTGCCCCCGCTGAACGCGGTCCGCGCCTTCGTGGCGGCGGCGCGGCACCAGAGCTTTACCCACGCAGCGCTGGAGCTGCACGTCACCCACAGCGCCATCAGCCGCCAGATCAAGGCGCTGGAGACCCACCTGGGCGTGGACCTGTTCGAGCGCAAGACGCGGCAGGTGCTGCTCACGGCGGCGGGCCACCAGTTCCACGCGCAGGTCGGCCCTGCGCTCGCGCAGATCGGCGCCGCCGCCCAGGCGCTGCGCGGCGACGCCGGGCTGCGCAGCGTCAAGATTAATGTGCGGCCCAGCTTTGCGGTGCGCTGGTTGATTCCCCGGCTGCCGGGTTTTGTGGCCCAGCACCCGGACATCGAACCCCAGGTCATCACCAGCACGCTGGCGCCAGACCATGCCACCGAAGCCTTCGACCTGGCCCTGCGGCGCGGCCCGCGCGGGTGGCCGCCGGGCATGCAGGTGCAGCCGTTTCTGGAGGATGAGGCGCTGGTGGTGGGCGCGCCCGCCCTGTTCGCCCAGCGCCCGGTGGCGCAGCCCGAGGTGCTGTCGGCCCATGTGCTGCTGCTGTCCAAATCGCGCAGCAAGGACTGGGAGAGCTGGAAGAAGCTGGTGAGCGCCCCCGCGCTGCAACCCGCCAGCTGCCTGCAGTTTGACCACCTGCACTTTGTGCTGCAGGCCGCCCTGGACGGGCTGGGCTTTGCGGTAGCGCCGGTGTCGCTGATCACCCACGACCTGGCCTCGGGGCGGCTGGTGTCGCCGCTGCCCAGCTTGCGGCTGCCGCTGACGCGGCACTACCTGGGCATGGCGCCGGACCCGTCACCGGAGACGCTGCGTTTTGTGCAGTGGCTCCAGGACGAGATCAGCGCCTGAGCGGGAGGCAAGGCAGGGCGGGCAAGGCCCCCAACGCGCCGGTTTTGCCCGATTTCTGCACAAATCAGGCAGTAGCGCTAGTGCATCATGCGCTAGCAGCTATATTTTCAATAGCAGAACTCATTCGCTGTCATCCATCCACCGCGCCGTGCCCGACACGCGGATGGAGCTGCCGGGCGCGGGCCCGATCTCGGCCCGCAGGCGCGAGCGCATGCCCATGTCCTCGCCCTGCACCACGTCGATGGCGCCGCCGTGCGGCCAACCCAGGTCACGCAGGTAGCCCGCCAGTGCGGCCGTGGCAGCGCCCGTGGCCGGGTCTTCCAGCACGCCGCCCGAGGCAAAGGCATTGCGGGTGTGCAGCAGGCGGTCCGACTCCACCCACACCAGCACGATGGTGACGAGCTTGGCATTCACCATCAGCGTGCGGCCAACGTCCAGCGCGTAGTGCATGGCCGCCAGCGCAGTACGGCTGCGCAGCGCCAGCACCAGGTGGTCGGCCCCGCCGTGGATGAGCGCGGGCGGAATGCGCGGGTCCAGATCGGCCGCGCTGAGGCCAAACAGGGCCAGCGCATCGGCCAGCAGCCCAGCCGACACAGGCCCGCTGCGCGTGGGGGGCGACTGCAGCGCTGCCTGCACCAGATCGCCCGCGCGGCGGCCTTCGACCGTGATCTCGGCCTGGCTCAGCGACAGGGCAAACACGCCGTCGCCCTCGCGCTGCGCGAGCGCGGCGCCCAGGGCAATCGTGGCGTGGCCACAAAACGGCACCTCGCTCTCGGGCGCAAAGTAGCGCACCCGCCAGCGGCCATCGCCCAGCGGCGCGGCAAACGCGGTTTCAGAAAAGCCGACTTCGGCAGCAATGCGCTGCATGTCGGCGGGGCTGGGCAGCGCGTCACCGATCCACACACCGGCGGGGTTGCCGCCCTGGGTGCCGTCGGAGAACGCTGCGATTTTTTGGAGTGCCATGGGGTTCGACGTTCAGAAAGACGGGACGAACCCGCGAGTGGCTCAGAGCTTCGGAATCCGAATCCGGCTGATCATCAGCGACCCCGACAGCGCAAACAGCAGCACCAGCGGGTGCAGCGTGAAGCCGCCGATCAGCAGCTTGCCAAACCACAGGTTCTCGCGCACCGCACCCAGCCAGGCGGCCAGGGCCAGCAGGCCCACCAGCACGATGGAGGTGGGAATGGGCGTACCCTCGAAGTATTTGACCTTGCCGTCGTCGCCCGACAGTGTTTCGGCCGTGACGTTGTAGCGTGCCAGGCGCGACACGCCGCAGGCCACGAAGTAGGCCAGCACGATGCGGTCGTACAGGCCCTGCATGCCGCAGCCATACGCAATGATGGCCGGGGCCACGCCGAACGAGATCACGTCGGCCAGCGAGTCCAGCTCGCGGCCCATGGCCGAGCTTTTCTGGCGCCAGCGGGCGATGCGGCCGTCCAGCACATCAAAGATCAGCGCGGCCAGCACCAGGGCACATGCAAAGTACAAGTGCACCACATTGCTGGTCTCCAGGTACGACATGACCGAGAACAGCGCGCCCACGCCGCAGACCGCATTGCCCAGCGTGAACCAGTCGGCCAGGTGGAACTCACGGATCATCGAAAAACGTTTGGGCGGTTGCGGAGTGTTCATGGAGGAAGGGCGCGCGGAGGCGCGCGCAGTGGCAATCAACAAGGTCCATTATGGGTGTGCCGCACCGCAGGGGATCGTTAACCCTCTCTGACATCTGCGTGACTGCTTTTGCGCGGACACACAGACAGACTGTGGCCACGCGGCGGGCGCGGCAGGGTAGGACGATGCCGCATCCGCCCTGTGACCGACCCGACCTCCCCCACAAGACCCGAGATAAGACCCGAGACACGCCATGCGCCTCCCTCAGATGCCCCCGCTCCACCTGCCTTTTGCCCCCGGTGCCCCGGTGCGCAGCCTGCAGGACGTGGAACGGATCGAAGCCCGCCCCCTGGCCGAGGCGCTGCCGGTGCAGAGCACCTACGAGATTATTGTGAACTCGGCGGCAGCGTTTGGCGACAAGACGGCGCTGACCTTTTTGCCCACCGCCGACCCGGCAGTCGAGCCCATCCGCTGGTCGTACGCCCAGCTGCTCACCGGCATCCACCAGACGGCCAACCTGCTGCACCACCTGGGCGTGGGCCCGCAAGACGCGGTGGCCGTGCTGCTGCCCGGCTGCCTGGAATACCACCTGGCCCTGTGGGGCGGCGAAGCGGCGGGCATCGTGCAGCCGCTCAACCCCATGCTCACCGACGAGAAGATTGCGGCCATGATGACCTTGGCCCGCGCCAAGGTGCTGATTGCCTACGGCGGCGAGGGCGACCTGGGCTACTGGAGCAAGGCCCTGCGCCTGCGCGCCCTGGTGCCCACGCTGCAGACAGTGCTGCGCGTGGCACCGCACGATGAGGCGCCGGGTGCCGCGCCCGCCCTGCCCGCTGGCGTGCTGGACCTGGCCGCGCGCCACCAGCACCCGAGCGACCACCTGGTGAGCGGCCGCCGCATCGCAGCCACGGACATCGCCGCGTACTTCCACACCGGCGGCACCACCGGCGCGCCCAAGCTGGCCCGCCACAGCCATGGCGCGCAGGTGTTCACCGCCTGGGGCAGCGTGCAGATGCAGGGCATACGGCCCGAGGACGTGGGCATCAACGGTTACCCGCTGTTCCATGTGGCGGGCGTGCTGCCGGGCTCGCTGGCGGCGCTGTCGGCGGGGGTGGAAACCATCATCCCCACCACCGGCCTGTTCCGCAACCGCGAGGTGATTGCCAACTACTGGCGGCTGGTGGAGCGCTACCGCTGCACCTACCTGTCCGCCGTGCCCACGGTGCTGGCAGCGCTGGCCAATGTGCCGCTGGACGGGGCCGACATTTCCACCCTGCGCTACTGCCGCACCGGCGCGGCCATCCTGGCGCCCGAGCTGGCGGCGCGGTTCGAGCGCCTGTTCAACCTGCACATCCACGAAAGCCTGGGCATGACGGAGATGGCGGGCATCTCCACCATCACGCCCCCCGGCGTGAACGCGCCCGCAGGCTGCGTCGGCTGGCGGCTGCCCTACACGCAGTTGCGCGTGGTGGCGCTGGATGCGCAGGGCAATGCCTCCGACCAAGACCTGCCGCCGGGCCAGCCGGGCATGGTGCTGTTCCAATCGCCCAACCTGTTCTCCGGCTTTCTGGACGCGGCCGATACCGCCAAGGCGTTCACCCCCGACGGCTGGCTGGCCACGGGCGACCTGGGTTTTGTGGACGACCAGGGCCGCCTGCACCTGAGCGGCCGCTCCAAGGACCTCATCATCCGCAGCGGCCACAACATCGACCCCAAGGTGATCGAAGACGCGCTGGGCGCCCACCCCGCCGTGCAGCTGTGCGCCGCCGTGGGCGCGCCCGATGCCTATGCGGGCGAGCTGCCTGTGGTGTACGCCACGCTGCGGCCAGGTGAGCAGGTGACCGAAGCAGAACTGATGGCCTTTACCGCCGAGCGCGTGGACGAGGCTGTGGCCCGCCCGCGGTGGGTGCAGGTGATCGAGACCATGCCCGTGACCAACGTGGGCAAGATCTACAAGCCCGAGCTGCGCCAGCGCGCGGCCTGCCACACGGTGCAGGCGCTGGTGGATAGCGTGTGCGCAGAAGCCCCGGGCAGCCCCCGCCCCCAGGTACAGCCCGAGGGCGACAGCGCAGTGCGCGTGACCGTGGCTCCAGGCCCCGGCGCAGACGCGCTGCAGGCCCGCCTGCGCGAAGTGCTCGCGCCCCTGCCCCTCACCGTGCGGGTCACCACCGCTCCCGCCGCAGGGAGCCCCCAGACCGCATAAGCCCATGGCGTGACAGCCAGGCCCCGGCCCGCCACCATGCATCGCGGAGCCCGCAGAGTGATTTTTATAACCATGACAGGAGACAAACCCATGCCCTTCCACGCCCTCACCCGCCGTTCCTGGCTCGGCGCCGCCGCGCTGGCGGCTGCCACCACCTGCACCGGCACCGCCGCCTGGGCGCAGGCCGCCTATCCCAACAAGCCCATCAAGGTGGTGGTGCCCTTCGCCCCCGGCGGCGCCACCGACGTGCTGGCGCGCGTGCTGGCTGAGAAGATGGCCGTGGGCCTGGGCCAGCCCATGGTCATCGACAACAAGCCTGGCGCGGCCGGCATCATCGGCACCGACGCGGTGGCCAAGGCCGCACCGGACGGCTACACCCTGCTGCTGGCGCTGAGCAACTCCATGCTCACCAACCAGTTCCTGTACACCAAGCTGCCCTACAGCCCCGAGAAGGACATCGCGCCCATCTACCAGATCGCCATCGCGCCCCTGGTGCTGGTGGCCCACCCCAGCGTGCCGGTGGCCACGGGGCCTGAGCTGCTGAAATACATCGCCGCCAACAAAGGCAAGGTGGCCTACGGTTCGTACGGCACGGGTGCCTACCCGCACCTGGCCGGTGCGTACATGAGCCAGTCGCAGAACGCCGACATGAGCCACGTGGCCTACCGGGGCGAGGCGCCCATGGTGCAGGACCTGCTGGGCGGGCAGATCCAGATTGCTTTTGCGAGTGCACTGCAGGTCAAGGCGCACATCGACGCCGGCAAGCTCAAGGCCATTGGCGTGAGCGGCGAGCGCCGCATGGGCACGCTGCCCAACGTGCCCACGCTGGGCGAACAGGGCCTGAACGACGAGGCCTACCGCGTGGCGGGCTGGCTGGCGTTTGGAGCCCCCGCAGGCACACCGCCCGCCATCCTGGAGCGCGTTGCGGCCGAGGTGCGCAAGGCCACCGAGCATCCTGATGTGGCCCAGCGCATCACCGCCATGGGTTTTGACGTGCAGAAGAGTTCACCAGCGTTGTTCACTGCCGCCATGAACAAGGAACGCCCGGTGTGGGAGCGGCTGATCAAGGCGTCTGGCGCGAAGCTGGACTGACCCCCCTGAGGCACAGTGCGCCTCGGTGTCGCACCCACATTTGCATCTAAGCAAGGCTCTAGCGCTTATTAAATAAGCGCTAGCAGCTATTATTTTTGCAGCACGCTCGCCCGCTGTGCCGCTAACGCCACATACCAGTCCAAGCACCCTGGGTTGGCCATTGCGTCCTTGTTCACCACCTTCTCGATGGGCTGACCCAGCAACAGTTTCTTGATGGGCAGCTCCTGCTTTTTGCCGCTCAGCGTGCGTGGCACCTCGGCCACCGCAAAGATGTCGTCGGGCACAAAGCGTGGGCTCAGCGCTGTGCGCACGGCGCCGTTGATGCGCGCGCGCAGGGCGTCGTCCAGCGCGTAGCCAGGGCGCAGCACGACAAACAGCGGCATGTAGCTCTCGCGGCCCAGGTATTCCAGGTCCACCACCAGGCTGTCGAGCACTTCGGGCAGAGCCTCCACCGCGCTGTAGATCTCGCTCGTGCCCATGCGCAGGCCGTGGCGGTTGATGGTGGCGTCAGAGCGGCCATAGATCACGCAGCCGCCGTTGGCGCCGATCTTGAGCCAGTCGCCATGCCGCCAGACCGCGCCCATGCTGGCGGGGCCGTCGCCACCGCCGGGCTGGCGGCCGTGGCCTGCGGGGTACATGTCGAAGTAGCTCGACAGATAACGCGAACCGTCCTTGTCGCCCCACAGGTAGAGCGGCATGGATGGAATGGGCTGCGCGCAGACCAGCTCACCCACCGCGTCCTGCACGGGGCGGCCCTCGGCGTCCCACGACTCTACGGCCGCGCCCAGCATGCGGCATTGCATCTCGCCGGGCACCTGCGGCATCTCGCGGTTGCCGCCGATGAAGGCGCCGCAAAAGTCGGTGCCCCCTGAAATGTTGTTCCACCAGATGTCGTGCGTACCAATGGCTTCAAACTGCGCCGTGCCCCACTGCTGTACCTCAGGCGACAAGGGCGAGCCCGTGGTGCCCAGCGCGCGGATGCGGGTGAGGTCGCCATAGTCGCTGAGCGTGATGCCCGCCTTCATGCAGTTGGCAAAAAACGCCGCGCCCGCGCCGAAGAAGGTCACGCCCGTATCGGCCGCAAAACGCCACAGCACGCCCCAGTCGGGGTGGTCCTTGCTGCCGCCGGGGTTGCCGTCGTAGATCACGCAGGTGGTGCCCGACAGCAGGCCGCTGAGCTGCGCGTTCCACATCACCCAGCCGGTGGAGCTGTACCAGTGGTAGCGCTCACCAAAGCTGTTGGCCTCGTAGCTGCAGCCGATGTCGTTGTGCAGCACCTTGAGCTGCAGCGCCACCAGCACTGTGCCGCCGTGGCCGTGCACGATGGGCTTGGGCAGGCCGGTGGTGCCGCTGGAGTAGACGATCCACAGCGGGTGGTCAAACGGTAGCCACATGGGCTCGAAAGCCACCGTTTCAGCGTCATTTCGGGCGGTAGCGCCAGTCCAGCTTGCCCATCCAGCTATCGAAACAGAAGCATCCAGATTGCCGAGCAGCACCGCGTGCTGCACGCTGGGCAGGGCTTCGCGCAGCTCGGCCAGCACGGGGCGGCGGTCGTGGTCGCGGCCGCCGTAGGTCACGCCGTCCACACCGATCAGCACCTTGGGCTCGATCTGCCGAAAGCGGTCGAGCACCGCATGCGTGCCCATGTCGGGCGCGCAGATGCTCCACACACCGCCGATGCTCACCGTGGCCAGAAAGGCGATCATGGCCTCGGGCACGTTGGGCAGGTAGGCGGCCACGCGGTCGCCCGGCATCACGCCCTGGGCCTTGAGGTGCAGGGCCAGCGACGCGACCTGGCGGCGCAGCTCGGGCCAGCTCAGCTCGCGGTGCTGGCCTTTTTCGTTGCGGCTGATGATGGCGGGCAGGCCCGCCGCGTGAGCAGCATCCACGTGCCGCAGCGCCTGGCGTGCGTAGTTGACCTGGGCGCCAGGGAACCATTGCGCGCCGGGCATGGTGTTCTTGGCGAGCACGGCGGTGTGGGGCGTGGGCGACTGCAAATCAAAGTAGTCCCACACGCTTTGCCAGAACGCATCCAGCTCGGTGGTGGACCAGCGCCACAGCGCGTCATAGCTGTCGAACTGCAGGCCGCGCGTATCGCGCAACCAGTTCTGGTACAGGCGGATCTGGGGGATGTAGGGCGGGGTTGTGTGTGTTGTCTCCATGGCGACGCAGCGTACCAGCGGGCCCATCCACTGACCATGCTGGCACGTCTCCAAATTGACAGCGTCCCTGCGCTTGACTGCGGTATTTCCCGCAGCTGTTGTGGGGTGTTACATAAAATTGCGGCTTCTCCCTCTCTGCGTGCAGCTTCTTTGCTGCCTGACGGCCGCCTTTCCTGGCGCATTCGTCCGCAGATAAACCGCCTTGCCGCGCCACCGCTGCGCGCATCGGCATGGAGGCATCCGTACCCCGGTCACCCGGGTGTGCGTGGGCCTCCAGGGCCACGCATTGCTGCGTCGGGCCCGCCTTTTTTTCGTGATGTGTTTCGGCACGCTCCTGTCTGCCCCCTTGGCTGCGCGTTGTCGCGCACCAGGCAGCCCGGGAGACCGCCTTTCGTCGTCTTTGCGCGACGGAGTCTGCCGGGTTTTGCCGCTGGTACTGAACAGCGCGCCGGTGCCTGATAGCGCCCGGCAGCACATCCTTTGTTGATCTTCGAGAAAGGTGACTCCATGGAACTTCTCATCTCGGCGGGGCTGATCCTCGCCATCGTGCTCTGGGGCGTGGTTGCGCCCGATTCGCTGGGCACCGTGTTCGACACGGCCCTGGCGGCCATCACGCGCAATTTCGGCTGGTTCTACCTGTGGGTGGTTCTGGGCCTGGTGGTGATGGCGCTCATCCTGGCCTTCAGCCGCTATGGAGACCTGAAGCTGGGCCAGGAGGACGACGAGCCCGAATTCTCCATCGGCGCGTGGTTTGCCATGCTGTTTGCGGCGGGCATGGGCATCGGCCTCGTGTTCTGGGGTGTGGCAGAGCCCATCTCGCACTACGGCACGCCGCCGCCCGGCATCGCGCCGAATACACCCGAAGCCGCCAACGCGGCCATGCGCTACAGCTTCTTCCACTGGGGCCTGCACCCCTGGGCGGTGTACAGCATCGTCGCGTTGGCGATTGCGTTTTTCCAGTTCCGCCGGGGCGGCTCAGCGCTGGTCAGCACGGCGGTGATGGCGCTGCCCTGGGCGCCGCTGCAGCGCATCGGGCCCGTCGTGAACATCCTCGCGGTGATCGCCACGGCCTTTGGCGTGGCCGCCTCGCTGGGCATGGGCGCGCTGCAGATCAACAGCGGCCTGGCAGCCACGATGGGCGTGCCGGTGAACGAGGCCTGGCAGGTGGGCATCATCGTGGTGACGACGGTGCTGTTCCTCACCTCGGCCGTGTCGGGCGTGGCGCGGGGCATCAAGTGGCTGTCCACCATCAACCTGGTCATGGCCGCACTGCTGGCGCTGGCGGTGTTCGTGCTGGGCCCCACGGTGATCATCATCGACAGCTTCACCAACACGCTGGGCAGCTACCTGAGCGAGTTCGTGCGCATGAGCCTGCGCATGACGCCGTTCCGCGACAGCGGCTGGGTGAGCGGCTGGACGGTGTTCTACTGGGCCTGGTGGGTGAGCTGGTCGCCCTTTGTGGGCCTGTTCATCGCACGCGTCTCGCGCGGGCGCACGATTCGCGAATTCATCCTGGGCACCGTGCTGGCGCCCACGCTGGCCGCGTTTGTGTGGTTCTCGGTGTTCGGCGGTACGGCCCTGCATCTGGAGATCATGCAGGGCGTGCCTCTGTCGGAAGCCGTCAAGGCCGATGTGTCCACCGCACTTTTTGCCATGTTCAACGCGCTGCCCTGGGGTGCCGTGATGTCGTTCGTGGCCACCGTGCTGGTGCTCGTGTTCTTCGTCACCTCGGGGGACTCGGCCACGCTGGTGCTGGGCATGATGAGCACGGGCGGCAATGAGAACCCGTCGGCGCGCGTCAAGATCACCTGGGGCGTGCTGGTGTCGGGCATCGCCATCAGCCTGCTGCTGGCCGGGGGCGTGAAGGCGGTGCAGACCGCCACCATCGTGTTCGCGCTGCCGTTCACTGCCGTCATCCTGCTGATGGCACTGGCACTGTGGCGTGGCGTGAAAGCCGACTGGGAAGCCGACGACCGCCGCGACCGCGCCCTGCGCCGCCGCATGCGCGAGATGGTGGGCCCAACGCACCACGCAGGCCACCCGGCCGCCGCCAACACCTCAGCGCCCCGGCCAAACGCTCCACGCTGACGGAGACTGGCCCACCCTTGCGGCCGGCGTGGAGATGCGGTCTGACACACAACCGCCCCCAGCCGGGGGTGAAGGTGGGTCTATCATCCGCAGCCACATTGGTGGTGCGGCAATGGGCCGCAACACATCTCGACGTCGCTGCCCATGAAAATGCTCTTGTCCGCCTGGCCCGCCCTGGCCCTGTTGTTGCCCGTGCTGTGGCTGGTGTCGGTCATCGTGTTCCTGGCCAAGGGCAACCGGCGCGCGGTGGCGCAGCTGATGGCCCTGCTGGCGTGCTTTCTGATCGGCGCGCTGCTCATGGAGTTCTTCACCTTCATGGGCGCCCTCATGGCCCGCTCGGGCAGCCAGCACGCCACGCCCACACTGGGCACCGGCACGCGCCAGTTGCTGGAGACCATTGCCAACCCCCGCTCCATCACCGCGCCGCCGCTGTCGCTGGCGGCCTGGGCGGCGTACAGCATCCCGGCGGGCTACCTGTGGCTGCTGGTGACGTGGGTGCTGCATCTGCGCGGCAAGAAGGCGGGTCCGGCCAAAAAGAAGTCCGCCAAAAGCCCGCGCAAGGCTGCCAAAGACTGAGTTTTGCAGGTTTTAGCCCCCAGGCGCTAGAACCACATGCCTGAGTAGCTATTTTTTGGATAGCAGTACCACACCATGGCTTGACGCAGGGCAAAGCGTGCCCCAACCCGCCCGCCCACAATGGCGCGCTGCCTCCCCGTCCCGGGGCGGGCACCTTGTCACCCTGCATTCCTCCCGCCATGACCACCCACCACAGCGACGTCCTCATCGTCGGCGCAGGCCCGGCGGGCCTGTCGCTGGCAACCTCCCTGGCGCAAGCCGGGTTCACCGCCACCGTGGTCGAGCAGCAGAGCGACAGCGCGCTGGCCGCGCCCGCGCCGGACGGCCGCGAGATCGCGCTGACCCACCCCAGCCGCGACACATTGCAGCGCCTGGGCAGCTGGGGCCTGCTGGCCGCGCATGAGGTGGGCACTATCTGCGAAGCCCAGGTACACGACGGCCCGCTGGGCCAGCACAGCGCGCTGCAACTGAGCACCCCGCAGACCCCGGAGGGTGCAGCGCCCGGCGCGCTGGGCTTCATCGTGCCCAACCATGCGCTGCGCCGCACCGCCTACGCCGTGGCGGCGCGCACGCCGGGGGTTCAAATCGTCACCCAGGCCCAGGTCACGCGCGCAGCCACGCTGGCCGGGCATGCAGAGCTGGACTATGTGCCGGCTGGTACCCCTGACGCCCCACCCCAACGCCTGACGGCCCCGCTGCTGGTCGCCGCCGACAGCCGCTTTTCGGCCACGCGCCGCCAGCTGGGCATCGGCGCGCAGATGACTGACTTTGGCCGCACCGTCATCGTCTGCCGCATGCGCCACGCCCTGCCCCATGGCAACGTGGCGCACGAATGTTTTGGCTACGACCGCACGCTGGCCGTGCTGCCCCTGCCCGATGACCCACAGGCGGGGCACGCGCTGTGCTCGGTGGTGGTCACAGCGGGCGCGGCCGACGCAGCGGCGCTGATGGCCCAAAGCCCCGAGGCCTTTGCCGCCCAGGTGCAGGCCCAGTTCAACGACCGGCTGGGGGCTATGGCGCTGGTGGGCGAGCGGCACGCCTACCCGCTGGTGGCCGTGTATGCCCAGCGCTTTGCGGGCCACCGCTGCGCGCTGCTGGGTGATGCCGCCGTGGGCATGCACCCGGTCACAGCCCACGGCTACAACCTGGGCCTGGCCGGGGTGGAGCGGCTCACGGCCGCGCTGGTCAGCGCGCGCCAGCGCGGGCAGGACATGGGCAGCGCCGACGCGCTGGCCCCTTACGCCCAGGGCCACCACCGCAATGCCTGGCCCATCTACCAGGGCACCAACGCCATCGTGCGGCTGTACACCGACGCCCGCCCGGTGCCGCGCCTGCTGCGCCAGCTGGTGCTGCAAGGCGCGCGGCGCCTACCGCCCCTACAGGCGGCCATCGTGGGGCAGCTGACGGGCCAGCCACCCCAATGGATGCGCGCACTGGCGCTCAGGCCGTAGCCGCGCCCTACAACAGGCGCAGCGGGAGTAACGGGTAGCCCCCACTGCGGGCAATTCGCCAAAGACGACTCAGTGGGACTTCATTCCCCGATTCCCAGCGTCGCCAGGCCATACAGCGGCGCACCCAGCCAGGGGCGCCACAGCAAGTCCATGGCAATGCCCGGCCAGCCATAGCCCTCCGCCACGCTTTGCTCACGCAGCAACTGCAGGCGCGGGTGCATGGCCTCCAGCTCCGCCATGCGGCCCACGCCCCAGCGGAACTCTGCACCCGTAGCCCGCACGCTGGCGTGGCGGGCCGCGCAGCCCACGGCCCGGCGCGTCATCACGTCCAGCACCATGCGCGAGCCTGGCGGCGCATGCTGCGCAAACTCGGCCAGCACGGCATGCACCTGCGCGGGCGGCAGGTACATCAGCACGCCTTCGCACACCAGCAGCACCGGCGTGGCGCTGCGCTGCGTGGGCAGCCCCAGCCGCTGCCACCAGCCGGGGTGTGACAGGTCCAGATCGGCGTGGCGCATGCGCGGGCACGGCGGCGGCAGCAGCGGCCGGCGCAGCGCCATCACCTCGGGCAGGTCGGCATCGAGCCACTGGTTGGCCCCCCCGTCCAGCCACTGGAAATAGTGGGTCAGCCCACACCCCAGGTTGACGCCCAGGGCCTGCGGATGCGCGGCAAAAAAGGCGCGCCCCGCCGCCTGAATGGCCCTGGTGCGCCACAGCACATGCAGCACCGTGGGCAGGTCGTCCAGGGTACCGCTCACATCGGCATCCATCTGCGCCAGCAGCGCCGGGGCCACGGCATCGTGGCAGTCCAGCAAGGGGAAATAGCGCCCCCCATAGGCACGCGCCGCCAACGGGATGAGCAGGGTGCTGGGGACGGGCGGCAGCTGCGCGCGCTGCAACGGCAGGCTGACAGCGCAGCGGGTCACGCCCTCTGCGGGCGCAGCGCTGCGCGGCGGTCGGACAACACGGCGTCGGGGAAGGGACTGCGGCACGGGGCGCTCCTCCGGTGGCAGCGGGCGCCACGGTTGGGTGGGATGCGGGGGCCCAAGGTCAGGGCAAGGGCCTGCGACCATTCTGAAGGGTCGGCCTCAGTCTGTCGTGAATGACCGCAGCGCGTACTGCGGTATGTCAATGCGCTGGCGGGCCCCTCAGCACGTGTTCACGTTCTCAGTCCTTCATCAGCGCCCACACCAGCGCCACCCCGGCCGCCAGCAGATCGCCGGTGAACGAGCTGTCATTGGCGTCGCTGCTGGCCGTGGTGAATGCGCGCTTCTGGCGCTCGCGCTCGGCCCGGGCGCGGTCGCGCTCCAGGGCCACCAGGGCGTCGCCAATGTCCACGGGCGACGCCGACGCCACCGGTGCCTTGGCGCTCGCGGCGGCATAACCCTCCATGGCGCGCACCACGGCATGGGGGTCGATGAGGGAGAACGCGGCGCGGCAATAGGGGCAGGCGTGGTCTTTGCGGATGTCCACGGGCGCGCCGCAGCTGGTGCAGTAGATGGCGCCCACCCGTTGGGCCAGGTCGTCAATCTCGGGGCGCGTCATGTGTCGCACAAAGCCCTTTTCGACCATGAAGGACGAGAAGCTGCTGAAGCGCCCATGCTGGCGCCCGCAACGGTAGATCATGTAGCGGCCGCTGCGCACCACGTCGAAGCCTTTGGCCAGGCTGGTGTTGCAGCGCGGGCAGGCCATGCTCTCGGACAGGGGCTGGTGCTGGTCGGTGCGGTGCTCGTGCAGCAGGCGAAACAGCTCGACCACCGACTGGGGCGAGAGCTTGAGGTTTTCGTGCCGGTCAAACCACAGGCCCTGGCAGGCAAAACAAATGTCCAGCTCCAGCGCGTGCCCCTGGTTGCTGGTGAACCGGTGCGCCTCCATGGGCTGGCGGCAAGAGGGGCAGGACGGCTGAGGGTGCATGGCGGCGGTGGCTGTGGCAGGCAGAGCAGAGGTTGGCGCAGATGCTAACCCGGCACAACGCGGGTGAACGCCTGGCAACTGACGCGCAGGTTCACGGCAAGGCCATCCCCATCCACTAGCATTCGCGCCTCAACAACAAGGAACCAACAAGATGGGATTCATGAACTGGCGCGTGAAAAGCGCTGAGGTGTTGCAACAAGGCGGCGTGATCGCGCCGGACGAGCGGCTGCCCTGGCCGCAGACGGCGGTGATGGGCGTGCAACACGTGATTGCGATGTTTGGCGCCACGGTGCTGGCGCCCATCCTGATGGGCTTTGACCCGAACGTGGCCATCCTGATGAGCGGCATCGGCACGCTGATCTTCTTCCTCGTCACCGGCGGCAAGGTGCCCAGTTACCTGGGGTCGAGCTTTGCGTTCATCGGTGTGGTGATCGCGGCCACGGGGTATGCAGGCCAGGGAGCCAACGCCAACATCGGCGTGGCGCTGGGCGGCATCATTGCGTGTGGCCTGGTCTACACGCTCATCGGCGCGCTGGTGCAAGCCATCGGCACGGGCTGGATCGAGCGCTTCATGCCGCCCGTGGTCACGGGCTCGGTGGTGGCGGTGATCGGGCTGAACCTGGCGGGCATCCCCATCAAGAACATGGCGGCCGGCAACTTTGACAGCTGGATGCAGGTGGTGACCTTTGTGAGCGTGGGCCTGGTGGCCGTGCTCACGCGCGGCATGGTGCAGCGCCTGTTGATCCTGGTGGGGCTGATCGTGGCCAGCATCATCTATGCAGTGCTGACCAACGGCCTGGGCCTGGGCAAGCCCATGGACCTGACCGCACTGGCCAACGCTGCGTGGTTTGGCCTGCCGAACTTTGCGGCCCCGCAGTTCAGCGGCAATGCCATGCTGCTGATCGCACCCGTGGCCATCATCCTGGTGGCCGAGAACCTGGGCCACGTGAAGGCCGTGACGGCCATGACCGGCCAGAACCTGGACCGCTACATGGGCCGCGCGTTCATCGGTGACGGCATTGCCACCATGGTCAGTGGCAGCGCAGGCGGCACGGGCGTGACCACCTATGCCGAGAACATCGGCGTGATGGCGGCGACCAAGATCTATTCCACCGCCGTATTCCTGCTGGCGGGTGTGTTTGCGCTGGTGCTGGGCTTTTCCCCCAAGTTCGGCGCACTGATCCAGACCATTCCGCTGCCGGTGATGGGCGGGGTGTCGATCGTGGTGTTTGGCCTGATCGCGGTGGCGGGCGCCAAGATCTGGGTGGACAACAAGGTGGACTTTTCGCAGAACAAGAACCTCATCGTGGCGGCCATCACCCTCATCCTGGGCACGGGCGACTTCACGCTGAAGTTCGGCCAGTTTGCGCTGGGCGGCATCGGCACCGCCACGTTCGGAGCGATCCTGCTGTACGCGCTGCTCAACCGCAAAGCGGCGTAATCTGTGGATGAGACCGGGCTGAACCGCATTTGTAAGGGTTAACCCTTAACTTGTAAGGAACGAAGGCTAGCATCTTGGGTTTTGTCCACAGGGCCATCCGCTCACCGGGCGGGTGGCCTTTTTCTTTTTGCGGAGTTTGTTCATGTCCCTGGCCGATCGGGTGCTGTACCCCGACTTTCTCTCCCGCACCATGACCGCCGACGAGGCGGCCGCCCTGATCCCTGCCGGCGCCCATGTGGGCATGAGCGGATTCACCGGCGCGGGCTACCCCAAGGCCGTGCCCGGCGCGCTGGCGCGCCGCATCGAAAGCCTGAACGCACAGGGCCATGGCTTCAAGATCGGGCTGTGGACGGGCGCCAGCACCGCGCCGGAGCTGGACGGCGCGCTGGCCCAGGTGGACGGCATCGAGATGCGCCTGCCCTACCAGTCCGACCCCACGGTGCGCCGCCAGATCAATGCGGGGCAGATGCAGTATGTGGACATCCACCTGTCGCACGTGGCGCAGTTTGTGTGGTTTGGCTTTCTGGGCAAGCTGGATGTGGCGGTGGTCGAGGTGGCGGGCGTGTTGCCCGACGGGCGCCTGATCCCCTCGTCCTCGGTGGGCAACAACAAGACCTGGCTGGACCAGGCCGACAAGATCATTCTGGAGGTGAATGCCTGGCACAACCCGGGTCTGGAGGGCATGCACGACATCTACTACGGCACCGACCGGCCGCCACACCGCAAGCCCATCCCCATGACGCGGCCCGACGAGCGCATTGGCGAGCCCTACCTGCGCTGCGACCCGAACAAGGTGATTGCGGTGGTGATGACCAACCAGCCCGACCGCAACAGCGTGTACGCCGCGCCCGATGACACCTCCAACCGCATCGCGGGCCACATCATCGAGTTCCTGCAGCACGAGGTGAAAAAGGGCCGCCTGCCCAAAGACCTGCTGCCGCTGCAGTCGGGCGTGGGCAACATCGCCAACGCGGTGCTGGCCGGGCTGAACAACGGCCCGTTCGAGAACCTCACGGCCTACACCGAGGTGCTGCAGGACGGCATGCTGGACATGCTGCGCTCGGGCAAGCTGGCCAGCGCCTCGGCCACGGCGCTGTCGCTGAGCCCTGCAGCGATGCAGGACTTCAACGACCGCATCGACTACTACAAGCAGCGCATCGTGCTGCGCCCGCAGGAGATCAGCAACCACCCCGAGCTGATCCGCCGCATGGGCCTGATCGCGATGAACGGGATGATCGAGGCCGACATCTACGGCAACGTGAACTCCACGCATGTGATGGGTTCGGCCATCATGAACGGCATTGGCGGCTCGGGCGACTTTGCGCGCAACGCGTACCTGTCGATCTTCATGACGCCCTCGCTGGCCAAGAACGGCAGCATCTCGTGCATCGTGCCCATGGCCTCGCATGTGGACCACACCGAGCACGATGTGCAGATCCTCGTCACCGAGCAAGGCCTGGCCGACCTGCGCGGGCACTCGCCCTCGCAGCGCGCCGAAATCATCATCGACCGCTGCGCACACCCGGACTTCCGGCCCGCGCTGCACGACTACGTGGCCCGCGCCAAGCGCGGCGCCGTGGGTCAGCACACGCCGCACCTGCTGAACGAGGCGCTGTCGTGGCACCAGCGGTATGTGGAGACGGGCAGCATGCGCGCGCCTGCAGGCCCTGCCAGCGCGGGGTAAAGAGCGAAGGGCGTGATGGGCGTGAGAGGACGCGGCTCTCACCCCAGAGCCCGCAGGCCTTTGACAGCCAATTGCCAGCCTGGGCAGATAAAATCAGGGTTAACCCTAGGTTTAACGACCTCCCCTGTTCAACATCCACCAGCCCCTGCCCGGGGCTGGTGGCTTTTTTGCCTGCGAGTTTTTTTATATCCCTGCATCGCCGTCAGTTCACCCAATCCCTCGTGGCCGCCAGCGCCAGCCTGCTGTTCGCTCCCCTGTCGCGCGCCGTGGGCGTGCAAGACCCGATGGACGCCAAGAGCGTGACCATTGGCTGCTCGCTGGTTGCCACGGGCGCGCTGGCCAGCCTGGGCAAGGAACTCAAGCAGGGCCTGGACGCGGGCTTTGCGCAGGCCAACGCCAAGGGCATCCACGGCCGCGAGATCAAGCTGCTGGCCCTGGACGACGGCTACGACGCTGCGCGATCGGAAGACAACGTGCGCAAGCTGATTGCCGACGCCAACGTGGTGTCGCTGATCTCGTGCATGGGCACGGCCAACAACCAGCGCATCCTGCCGCTGGTGGATGAGGCGCAAATCCCCTATGTGGCCCCACAGAGCGGCGCCACATCGCTGCGCAAGGCCGAGTACCGCTCGGTGTTCCACGTGCGCGCGAGCTACACCGATGAAGCCCAGCGCCTGGCCCAAAAGCTGGTGTCCATGGGCATCACCGAGCTGGCCGTCGTGTACCAGGACACCGCCTTTGGCCGCGAGTTTCTGGCCGATGTGAGCAAGGCCATGGCGGCCGCCAAGCAGCCCGCGCCCAAGGCCTTCAAGCTCGACGCCCAAGGCGCCCAGGTGGCCGACGTGGTGGGCAAAGCCGTGGCCGCCAAGCCCAATGCGGTGCTGCTGGGCACGGCGGGCGACATCACCGCCACGCTGGTCAATGAGTTCAAGAAAGTCTCGCTCAGCACGCCGCTGGCCGCCACCAGTGTGGCGCTGTCGGGCGACAACCTGCGCCAGCTGGGCGGCAAGGCCTCGGGCATTGCACTGTCCATGGTGCTGCCCGATGCGGCCCGCACCAGCTATGCCGTGGTGCGCGACTACTAGAAGGCCATGCGCGCGCTGGGCTACCAAGAGTTCTCGGCCCGTAGCTTTGAAGGCTATGTGAACGCCCGCGTGCTGGCCGAAGGCCTGGAGCGCGCCGGCCGCGACCTGACCCGCGCCAAGCTGCGCAACGCCCTCGCAGGCATCCGCAGCAATGACCTGGGCGGCCTGTCCATCGACTACGCCAGCGGCGCGCCGTATGTGGGATCGCGCTTTCTGGACCTGGGGGTGATGGGCGCCAACGGGAAGTTTGTGGGCTGAGGCCAGACGCGTGCGGCACAGGGCGGCGCCACGGGCCTTGGCACAATCAGCGGCTTGCACTGACTTGGCCCTGCCCCGTGAACATCATGCCCATCTGGAAGAAACCCATCGACCTGGCCCTGCTGAAGGCCGCCAACCGCAACACCGCCGTAGAGCACCTGGGCATTGAATTTGTCGAGGTGGGTGACGACTTTCTGCGCGCCCGCGTGCCGGTGGACCACCGCACCATCCAGCCTTTTGGCCTGCTGCACGGCGGCGTCAGCGTGGTGCTGGCCGAGTCCATGGGCTCCACCGGCGCTTACTACGCCCTGCCCGAGGGCTACCGCGCCGTGGGACTGGACATCAACGCCAACCACCTGCGCTCTGCCACCAGCGGCTGGGTGACCGGCACGGCGAAGCCGGTGCACATCGGCCGCACCACGCATGTGTGGCACATCGATCTGCACAATGAAGCGGGTGAGCTGACCTGTGTGTCGCGCCTCACCATGGCGATCCTTGCCCCCCGGTAGGGGTCATCCCCCTGAGCGGCTTCGCCGCTTCCCCCTTCTCTCGCATCGCTAGCGCGCTCCGGGAAGGGGGACACCGCCAGCGCGGCGGGGCGGCCCTTGCGCGGCGGTCCTGGTCTGGCAACGCGCCCGTGGCAAAAGCTGGAGGTGTTTTTTGATGAAATCGGCCCCAAGCGCGAGATGAATATGCGCTGTCTGCTATCTATTCAGTAGCGTTCTGCTGCGCCAGGCGCTCGCTTTTCCAGTACACGTCATCCCCGCCATCCATGCGGTTGAGCACGCGGGCCAGCACGAACATCAGGTCGGAGAGGCGGTTGAGGTACTGGCGCGGCGCGTCGTTCAGGGCCTCTTCGTTGCCCAGAGCGACGACGGCGCGTTCGGCGCGGCGGGCCACGGTGCGGCAGATGTGGGCCTGGGATGCGGCGCGGGTACCCGCGGGCAGGATGAACTCCTGCAGGCGCGGCAACGCGGCGTTGTGGTGGGCCAGGGCGTCGTCCAGTGCCAACACCGCGTCGGCCTTGAGCAGTTCAAAGCCCGGAATCGACAGCTCGCCGCCCAGGTTGAACAGCTGGTGCTGCACCTCGACCAGCAAGGTGCGGACTTCATCGGGCAGGGGCTCGCACAGCAACAGGCCGATGTGCGAGTTGAGTTCATCCACATCGCCCATCGCATGAATGCGCAGGCTGTTTTTGGAGACGCGCTGGTTGTTGCCCAGGCCGGTGGTGCCGGCGTCGCCGGTGCGCGTGGCGATCTGTGAAAGTCGGTTGGCCATGTGAATGGATGCGGGTCAGCGAACGGAAGATGCCGGATTGTCCCCCGAGCGGCCATCCCCCTTTTGCCCGCACGGTCGAGACACCAAAGAAGCGCCCCTGCGCCGCGAGACGCAGGGGCGCTTGGGGGCGTGGAGAAGTTTCCCCACAGGTTTCCCCACAGTTGGCAGGCCAAGCCGCCACGATCATCAGTGGGTTGCCGGCGTGCGGTTCAGCTTGTCGATATCTGCCGTGGATACACCCGTGTTGGTGGGCTGCATCTGGTTCCAGGCCTGTGCGTGGTAAGCGTCCCATTCAGCGCGCGACACCATACCGTCGCCATTGGTGTCCATCAGCCGCGCGTTCACGCGCATGTCGGCCTTGGCAGCGGCCTTGCCGCCAGCTGCGCTGGGGTTGATCTCTGCCACGGGGGCTGCACGGCCATTGCCGGCAGCGGGGTCAGCGGGAGCCGCTGTGCTGCGGCTGGCGCGCTGGTCGACCTTGTTCTGGGCCGCAGAGGCTGCCACTCCGCCCGATGCCGTGGGATTCACTTCAGAGGGTGGGCGGGCCGTGTTGTTGGCAGGCGCCTGGGCCAGTGCGGCGGTGCAGGCGAAGGCAGCGAGTGCAGCGAGAACGGTTTGCTTTTGCATGGAATGGCTCCTTGGTGGAAGTTGAACAACAGCATCCCGGAGGACACATGCAGTCCATTGTTGGAAGGAGCGCGGGCAGAAGCTGTAGGACACGCGCGGGCCTGCCGGTCATCCCCTCATCGTCCCGGCACGTAGGGCGCAGCGCGGAACGAGGCCCTGGTTTGCGCCTACTTTTGGCTACATCCGCGGCGCGCCCAGACACAAAACACGGCCGCCGCGTTACACAGCGCAGGCAAATGTAGAGCGAGGCAACAGCAGGCAAGAGTGCTGGCGTGGGGCCGCTGGCTGCGGTGCAATGCAAGCCTGTTCAACTTCAAAGGAGCTTCGCTTCATGAAAGCACTGCAACGACGCAACTACTCGTTCGACACCCGCAGCGTGATGCTCTTCGCCGCGCTCTCCCTGGGGGGTGTGGGTGCCTTGCAGGCACAGACCTCCTTCTCTTCCTCTCCTCCCCAATTTGGCCCTGCGAGCAAGGGCACTGCGCAGTCAGGCTCAGGTTTTTCGGTGGGGCCCAGCAGTGGTGGCGTCTCCACCGCAGCGGCCGCCGCCTTTGACAAGGCCGACAGCAACAAGGACGGCCAGTTGAGCGCACAAGAGGCCGCTACGCTGCCCGCCATCAGCCAACGTTTCAAGGAAATCGATACGGACAAGAACGGATCGCTGTCCCGCACAGAATTCGACAAGGGGGTGGAGTCCTGACCCAGCCCCCCGCTTGCCTGCCATGAGCCAGAGGCCGGGGTGGGCGCAACTACCAAAGTGCAAAGCCTGCCCGCGCTGGAACTCCAGGGCGCGGGCAGGCCTTTGTGCGTACGAACCGCGACAGATCGATTTCAGTCGTGCAACGACGACAAGAACTGCTGCAGTTCCGGCGTCTGCGGGCAGCCAAACAGCTGAGCAGGTGTGCCTTGCTCGTGCACCCGCCCCTGGTGCATGAAGATCACACGGTCGCTCACCTTGCGGGCAAACGCCATCTCGTGCGTGACCATCATCAGCGTCATGCCTTCCTGCGCGAGTGACTCCACCACGCGCAGCACCTCGCCCACCAGTTCAGGGTCCAGCGCCGAGGTGATCTCGTCGCACAGCAGCACCTGCGGCTCCATGGCCAGGGCGCGCGCAATCGCCACGCGCTGCTGCTGGCCGCCCGAGAGCTGGTCGGGCATGGCGTCAAACTTTTCGGCCAGCCCCACGCGCGCCAGCAGCTGGCGCGCCTGCGCCTCGGCCGCCTTGGCATCGCGCGCCTTCACCAACGTGGGCGCGAGCATGATGTTGCGGCCCACGCTGAGGTGCGGAAACAGGTTGAAGCTCTGGAAGATCATGCCCACCTGCTGGCGCAGCGCGCGCATGGCCGTGGGGCTGTCGTGCAGCAGCTTTTGGCCGTTGACGCTGAGCGCGCCTTCCTGGAACTCTTCCAGCCCGTTCACGCAGCGCAGCAGCGTGCTCTTGCCCGAGCCGCTCTTGCCGATGATGGCAATCACCTCGCCGCGCTGCACCTTGAGGTCAATGCCCTTGAGCACTTCATTGCTGCCGTAGGACTTGCGCAGGGCGGTGATGTCCACGATGGGGGGCTCGCCCACCACGATGCCGTCGTGCGCGGGGACCGGGGTGGGTTCAACGGCGGTTGCCATGGAGTTTCCTTTCAAGCGATTGCGCCACCAGGCTCACGGGGAAGCACAGGGCAAAGTACAGCAGCGCCACGCAGGCGTAGACGAGGAAGGGCTGGTAGGTGGCGTTGGAGATCATGCTGCCCGCCTTGGTCAGCTCCACAAAGCCGATGACCGAGGCCAGTGCCGTGCCCTTGATCACCTGCACCAGAAAACCCACCGTGGGCGGCACCGCAATGCGCAAGGCCTGCGGCAGCACCACATGGCGCAGCTGCTCGCCAAAGTTGAGCGCCAGGCTCTGCGCGGCCTCCCACTGCCCTTTGGGAATGGAGGCCACACAGCCGCGCCAGATCTCGGTGAGGTAGGCGCTGGTGTAGAGCGTGAGCGCCACGGCAGCGGCCGTCCACGGCGAGGTCTTGATGCCGAACAGCGCAATGCCAAAGTACGCGAGGAACAGCTGCATGAGCAGCGGCGTGCCCTGGAACACCTGCACATAGGCGCCCACGGCGCGGTCCACGCCTCGCAGCTTGGACACGCGCAGTACCAGCAGCACCAGGCCCACCAGGCCACCACCGATGAAGGCGATGAGGGACAGGGACACCGTCCAGCGCGCTGCCAGCAGCAGGTTGCGCAGGATGTCCCACAGAGAGAACTCGACCATAGCGGCTTACCGCCCGACCAAGAAACGCGCCCCCACCCACATCAGCAGGCGGCGGGTCAACATGGACAGCACCAGGTACACGACAGTGGCCAGGATGAAGGCCTCGAATGCGCGGAAGGTGTTGCTGGAGATGAGGTTGGCGGCGTAGCTCAGCTCGGGCGTGGAGATCTGCCCGCACACGGCCGATCCCAGCATCACAATGATGATCTGGCTGACCATGGCGGGCCACACCTTTTGCAGCGCCGGCGGCAGCACCACACGGCGGAAGGTCTGGCCTGGCGTAAGCGCCAGGCTGTGTGCGGCCTCAATCTGGCCACGGGGCGTGGCCTCGATGCCCGCGCGGATGATCTCGGCCGAATAAGCGCCCAGGTTGATCACCATGGCCAGCACCGACGCGAACTCGGGCGAGAGCTTGAGCCCCAGCGCCGGCAGGCCAAAGAACAGGAAGAACAGCTGCACGATGAAGGGCGTGTTGCGCACCAGCTCCACATAGCTGGCCACGGCCCAGCGCAGCGCAGTGGGCCGGTGGCCCAGGTTGCGCGCACGCGCCCAGGCGCAGGCCGTGCCCAGCAGCAGGCCCAGCACGGTGCCCACAATGGCGAGGCCAATGGTCCAGACCACGCCGCGCACCAGCAACGGCCACGACGCGAGGACGGCAGAAAAATCGAGCGCAATCAGCATGCTTGTGCCCTGCGCCGCTTGTCGCGCCGCAGGCCCTTGAGTTTCAGTAATTCATCCTGTGCTCCACATCACAGGGGCAGGTCGCCCGCAGGGCGGCCCAGCCACTTGCTGGACAGCTTGTCGATGTCGCCCGACTTGCGCGCCTCGGCAATGATTTCATTCACGCGCAGGCGCAGCTTGTCTTCGCCCTTGGCCACGCCGATGAAGTTGGGGCTGTCCTTGAGCAGCAGCTTGTATTCGGTCTGCAGGTTGGGGTTTTTGACCATGATGGTGCCCGCCGTCGATGCACTGGTGGCAATGGCCTGCGTCTGGCCCGACACAAAGGCCGCAATGCTGGCGGCGTGGTCTTCAAAGCGCTTCAAGTCGACGCCGGGGGGCGCGACCTTGGCCAGCTCCTGGTCTTCCATCGCGCCGCGCGTCACGGCCACCGTCTTGCCCGCCAGGTCGGCAAAGCTCTTGATGTTCAGGCTCTTGCTCGCAAACACGGCCTGGAAGAACGGCGCGTAGGCGGCGGTGAAGTCGATCACCTTCTCGCGCTCGGGGTTCTTGCCCAGCGTGGAGATCACCAGGTCGGCCTTCTGCGTTTGCAGGTAGGGGATGCGGTTGGCGCTGGTCACGGGGATCAGCTCGACCTTCACGCCCAGCTTGGTACCGATGTAGTTGGCCATCTCCACGTCCAGCCCCTGGGGTTTGAGGTCCGTGCCGACAAAGCCGTAGGGCGGGTAGTCGGTGGGAATGGCGATCTTGATTTCCTTGGCCTTGAGGATGTTGTCCAGCGCGTTCTGCGCGTGGGCGGCAGGTGCCATCAGGGCCGCTGCGAGGCCGGTGGCGACAAGCACGCCCAGGGTCAGGCGGCGGGTGGACGAAGTGACGGTGCGGACGGTGGTCATAGCAGGGCTCCTAGGTAGGTGGATGGGTCGGCAGGTGCGTCTGGGTCAGACGCTGGGGGGATGGAACTGGGGGCTGCGCGGGGCTTGCGCGCGCGGACTGTTGGGGTGGCCTGAGCGGGGCTTTTGCGCACCGGCGCCAGCGCATCGCGTAGCCCGGCCAGCGGGTCACTGCTGGCCTGCAGGCGCAGGGCCGACTGCACGGTGCCGATGTGCTCGGACATGAGTGCCTCGGCGCCGGCAATGTCGCCCGCCTCCAGCGCCTCGACGATGCGCACATGGTCGGCGCAGCTCTGCGCCGCATCGTGCGATGACTGGTAGAGCATGGCGATGAGCGTGGTGCGCGCCGTGAAGTCACGCAGCGTGTCGGCCAGCAGGCTGTTGCCCAGGCATTCGGCCAGGCACACATGGAAGTCGCCCAGCAAAAAGCTGCGCATGCCCACATCGGTGCCGGCCAGCGCGGCTTTTTCGCGCTGCAGGTGGCTTTTGAGCTGGCGCAGCGCCGCTTTGTCCACCACCTTGAGCTGGTGCAGCAAACCCAGTTCGATCACGCGGCGCGCCTCGAAGGCCTCGCGCGCTTCGTCCTGCGAGGGCTCGATCACATACCAGCCGCGCCGGGCACTCACGGTGACGATGCCGCGTGTGGCCAGCCGCGTGAGCGCCTCGCGCACGATGGTGCGGCTGCAGTCGAACAGCATGGCCAGCTGCTGCTCGCCCAGGCGCGAGCCGGGCGCGAGCTTTTGCGCCATCACGGCTTCGATGATGCGGTTGCTGATCTCGGTGGCGGTGGTCATTGCCTGCGGTATCGCAGGTTCCGTGCCAACTGGTATACAAGCTCAATGCACCAGCCTGGCGCACGGAGGCTGTGCACCATGGGGGCGGCCTGCCCCGCAACGAGGCGCGGGGCTGCGCCAAGCCGACCCAAAGGGATGCTGGTGCATGGATGTGGTGCAGCCCCTGGCGCTGGCGGGCCACTAACTACGCACGGCGCCCTAACGGCCGCAGAAAGCTATCGCTTTTGCCTGTAGGGAAGCAACAAAGCCCCTCCGGGCGCAGCAAGCCGTTATACGAGTCCGGCCAGGCGCAAGACCCAGGACACCGCCAGCCCACCGCCCACTGCGGCCAACACCGCTGGGTGCCACCACGGCCAGCGCGCCACGCGGCGGCGGCCTTGGGCGCCTTCAACCACCGCCTGGCCCGCCAGCAGCACCAGCCACAGCAACAACACCAGCGCGCCCGGGCTGGCGGCCCAGGCGGCCGCCCAATCGCCCTGGACCAGGGCCGCACACGCGTGCGTGCCGCCGCACAGCGGGCAGGGCATGCCCGTCAGCGCGCGAAACCCGCAACCCAGACCCAGCCCACCCTGCCCCAGCCACGATGGCGTAGCAGCCATGGCCAGGGGCCAGCCCAGGCCGAACGCCAGCCGCAACCGCCGCGCGCTCCCGTCCAGCGGTTGCCAGGCGGGCGGGCTGCCCAGCGGCGCCACCGCGGGGCCGGGGTCAGAGGGGAGGCAGTGCGACCGGTTCATCGCCCACCAGCTGGCGTGCCATGTAGTAGGAGCCGATGGTGGACAGCGGTAGCGTCAGCAGCGCACCCACCCAGCACAGCAGGAAACCCAGCGAGCCCACGATGCCCAGCACCAGCGAGCAGAAGAAGGCCGAGCCCAAGTTCTTGGTCACGATGCTCCAGGCCTGGCTGAAAGCGGCCACACCGTCGCGCTCACCGCGCGCCACCAGAAACAACGCCACCGGGGGCAGCGCCATGATCAGCAGGCCGGGAATGAAACACAGCATGAAGCCCAGCGACACGACCAGCGAGCTGATGAGCCCCGCCACAAACGCGGGCACAAAGTCATCAAAGCCCCGAAAGACATCGCCGATCTGCACCGCTTCGCCGCGCGTCTCGCGCTCGATCATGCGCATGTAGCCCACCATCATGGGCCCGGCCAACAGGCCCGCGCTGATGCCGGCGACCACCATCACCAGCAAGGTGCAAACCACATGGGTGAGCACGTTTTTCTTGAAGGTGCCCCAGGCTCCCGACAGGCAATCTCCCACACTGGCTGAAGCCATGGCAATCCCTCTCTCTGTAGTTGGTTGGTCGCGCACAAGCGCCGGCCCAGTGTAGCGAGCCAGCTGCTGCTGTGGTACCCCCTGGCGAGGGGTCCCAGTGAGCGGATCGCTACAGCACGCCCTCCCACAGCGCGAACCGCTCAGGCTGCGTGTGGGGCGCACAGAACAGTGTCTTGCCCACATGCTGTACCGGCGGCTCTACGCCGGCATACGGCGCCCATCCAGGGTGGCCATCCCGCGCAAACGCCACCCAGCGCTGCTGAAGCGCCTCGGACAACGCAGCGGGCGGCGCGGGCCCTGCCAGCTCCTGCCCCGTGGGCGTGTGAAGATTGCCGAACACAAATGGCAGCTCCACACCGTGCGCTGCGCCCAAGCGCCCGCGCCACTGCGGCGAGGGCCAGGTGAACTCATAGCCATAGGCGCTGCGGGCCCAGCGGCTGGCCAGCGCGGCAATGCGCTGAGCGGGCACGCGGTAGTAGTAGTCGGACTGCAGCGCGCACAGCCACTCCCCGTGCGTCTGCTGCGCGGGCGGCAGCATGTGGCGCAGAGCTTCTGCGGCATCGGTGGTCAAGTCCACGTCCTGCGCAAAGGCATGGACCTGCGCCTCCGTCACCCGGTCGATGGCGCCGCCGGGCACGTGGTAAAGGCGCATCTCCTGCGCGTTGCTGCCCACCAGCACCTGCAGGTCGGGCGACTGGGCCGCCCACTGCTGCGCCAGCGCCTTCAGCGGTGGTGCAGTGAGCACTTGGCCATCAACCACGGGCCGCAGAGGAAAGAAGTTGCGCCCGCCCAGCCCGTGCTGTTGCCGCAGGGGCGGCTCGGACGCCAGCCGGTGCACGGCGTGCAGCACGGCGGTCTGCGGCGCTCCTGCAAATGCAGTCAGGGTGGGCTCCACCCCGGCCAGCGTGGCTACGGCACGGCGCGCGGCGGCGGCTTCCTCCAAGGTCTGGCAGGCCACGCTGGGGCTTTGCAGAATGGCGCGCTGGAACAACCCGCGCGACGCGGGCATGCCCATCAGGCAGGCCAGGGCCCCGGCACCGGCCGACTGACCAAACACCGTGGTGCGCGACACATCGCCGCCCCAGGCGTGGATATGGTCCCGCACCCACTGCAGTGCCAACATCAAGTCCAGCAGGCCGCGATTGGCAGGCGCAGCCTGCTCCTCGCCCTCGAAGTGCAAAAAACCGTCTATGCCCAGCCGGTACTGCACCGACACCAGCACCACGCCCCGCCGCGCCAGCGCCGCGCCGTCGTACAGGGGCTCGCTGGCCGCACCGCGAAAGAAGCCGCCGCCATGCACCCACACCATCACGGGCAGATGCGCACCAGGTTCAGCGGGCGGCGCCCACACGTTGACGGCCAGGCAGTCGTCGCCCCCCAGCATGGGCGCATCGGCACGCGCGGCGCGGGGCAGCTGCGGTGCCATGGGCGCGAACGCAGTGGCATCGCGCACGCCGGACCATGGCGAGGCAGGCACCGGCGCAGCAAAGCGCAGCGCGCCGCGTGGCGCCTGCGCGTAGGGCATGCCGCGGAAGACACGTACGCCCTCCTCCCACAGGCCGCGCAGCTGCCCGCCGTGGGCCAGCGTAACCCGGGGCTCCGCAGTGCCCACCGTCATTCGGTGGCCAAGCCCAGCTTGTCTATCAGTGGGCGCCACACGGCGGCATCGCGTGCCGCCCAGGTGCGCGCATCGGCCGGCGCGGTGGCAGTGAGCGTGACGTTCATCGCTTCGAGGCGGGACTTGTACTGCGCATCGCCGCCTCGGCATTTCTCTGTGGCGGCATTGAGCCGATTCAGCAGCTCGGGCGGCGTGCCGGCCTTGGCCACCACGGCAATCCACGCGGGCCGCGCCAGATCGCTGGCGGCGGGCAGGGCTTCGGCGATGGTGGGCACATCGGGCAGCAAGGGCGAGCGCTGCGCACCAAACAGCGCCAGAGGCACCAGCTTGCCCGCCTTGACCTGCGCGGCCGCCGTGCCAATCACCAGCGTCATCGCGTGGATCTGCTGGCCCATGAGCGCGGTGAGGCCCGCGCCTTCGCCCACAAAGGGCACATGGGTGCCCGGCACGCCCAGCTTCTCCACCAGCGCCGAAGTGAGCAGGTGCGCCGGGCTGCCCTTGCCCGGCGACCCGAAGTTGATACCGCCTGGTGTGGAGCGCGCCAGCTTCTGCAGATCCGCCAGACTGGCAATGCCCTGCCCCGCTGGCACGGCCAGCACCAGCGGTGACGTGCCCAACACAGCCACGCCGTCAAAGTCGCGCAACGGGTCGTAGGGCTGCTGCTTGTAGACGTAGGGCGTGATGGTCATCTGCGACATGCCGATGCTCAGCAGGTTGTAGCCATCGGCCGGCTGGGCCTTCAGGTAGTTGACGGCCAGGATGCCGTTGGCCCCGGGCTTGTTCTGCACCACCACGGGCTGGCCCAGCTCGCGCGCGGCGCAACCAGCCCACACGCGCGTCATCGCGTCCGAACCGCTGCCCGGCGGCTGCTGGGCGATGAGCTGGATGGGCTTGGCCGGGTAGGCTGCGGGCTGCTGTGCCAGGGCGCTGCCGGCCAGACAGGCGAGTGCGGCCAGTGCAACCGTGCGTGGAACGCGCGTGAATGCTGAGGTCATGGTGTGTCTCCTAGTGATTTTTTTCGATGGATGTACGCGTTGCGTGGCGTGCAGGCGGGAGATGCCGCACACCACAACAAGCAGACAAATGGGGGATCAGCGGCGGCGTGTGCGCGCCTTTGGAGGCGCTGCAGCGGCTTCGCACCGGGCGGCAATCCATTCGGCCAGGCAGTCCAGTTGCGCCTGCTGGGCAGCATCGGTCACTGCGGGCGGTGCGGGGGCAAACAACTGCAGCAGCCCGAGCCCGCGCAGCGACGACAGCACCAGGCCCAGCAGGCCATCGCGGTCGGGCTCTGCCGCCAGTTCGGGGAAGGCTTCAAAAAAGCCTTCGTGCATGCGCGCCTGCACGCTCTGGCGCAGCTCGGCAATGTGACCCAGCACCTCGGGCTGGTTGCGACAGCCCAGGTAGATGTTCCAGGCCACGATAAAGCGCGGCTGCGCATAGACCAGGCTCCACGCGGCATGCACAAACTTCGTAGCCCGTTCGCGCGCTGGCAACGCGGCGCTGGGCCAGAGTTCGCCCGAGCGCACGGTGGACTCGATCAGCTCGCTCAGCACATTCATCATCAGCACCGCCTTCGACTCGAAGTGGTGCTGCACCGCGCCCGAGGTCATGCCCGCTGACTTGGCCAGCTCGTGGATGGACATCTCCTCCAGGCTGCGGTGCTGGATCACGTCGATGGCCGTGGCGATCAGGTGCTGGCGGGTGGCGGCGCTGCGCTCGGCATGGGTGCGGCGCACCCCGGCCTTGGGGGAAACACGGTGGTTCATAGCGCTTTCACAATATACATTTCGAACGTAATGTATTTATGCAGACGCAGACCCACAAGCCCGTGAATACCCGCATCCCCACCCGGGCTCAAGATGGCCCAGCCAGGACCTGTCCACGGGGCCGAACCTAGAATGCTTCTCACTGACCGCACCCACCGGAGACACACACCATGAACGCCCCCACCGCTGCCGCCCACCTGCTGCCCGAAATCCAACTGCGCGACGTGCCCCAGACCCTCATCGATGCACTGCAGGCCCGCTTCGGCGCGCAGTGCTCGCTGGCCCAGGCCGTGCGCGAGCAGCACGGGCGCGACGAGGGCTCGCTGCAGGCCCCGCCGCCCAGCGCCGTGGTGTTTGCCGAAAGCACGCAGGACGTGGCCGACGCGGTCAAGCTGGCCAGCCAGTACGACGTGCCCGTGATCCCCTACGGCGCGGGCTCGTCGCTCGAAGGCCACCTGCTGGCCGTGCAGGGCGGCATCAGCATCGATGTGAGCCGCATGAACCAGGTGCTCAGCATCAACGCCGAAGACCTCACCGTGACGGTGCAGCCCGGCATCACGCGCAAGCAGCTCAACGAAGCGATCAAGGACACCGGCCTTTTCTTCCCCATCGACCCTGGCGCCGACGCAAGCATCGGCGGCATGAGCGCCACGCGCGCCAGCGGCACCAACGCTGTGCGCTACGGCACCATGCGTGAAAACGTGCTGGCGCTGGAGGTGGTGACCGCCAGCGGCGAGGTCATCCACACCGGCACCCGCGCCAAGAAAAGCAGCGCGGGCTACGACCTCACGCGCCTGATGGTGGGCAGCGAAGGCACGCTGGGCATCATGACCGAGATCACCGTGCGCCTGTACCCGCTGCCCGAAGCGGTGAGCGCCGCCATCTGCTCCTTCCCCAGCATCGAAGCGGCCGTGCGCACCACCATCCAGATCATCCAGATCGGCGTGCCGATTGCGCGCGTGGAACTCATCGACCACCACACCGTGCGCATGGTGAACGCGCACAGCAAGCTGACCCTGCGCGAGGAACCCATGCTGCTGATGGAGTTCCACGGCTCGCCCGCCAGCGTGAAAGAACAGGCCGAGATGGTGCAAGACATTGCCAGCGAATTTGGCGGCCAGGCCTTTGAATGGGCCAGCACGCCCGAAGAACGCACGCGCCTGTGGACCGCGCGGCACAACGCCTACTTTGCCGCCGTGCAAAGCCGCCCTGGCTGCCGCGCCATCAGCACCGACACCTGCGTGCCCATCAGCCGCCTGGCCGACTGCCTGCTCGAATCGGTGGACGAGGTCGAAGCCAGCGGCATCCCCTACTTCCTCGTGGGCCACGTGGGCGACGGCAACTTCCACTTCGGCTACCTCATCGACCCGAACAGCGCCGAGGAACGCACCAAGGCCGAAGCCATGAACCACACCCTGGTGGCCCGGGCCCTGAGCATGGGCGGCACCTGCACCGGTGAGCATGGTGTGGGCATCCACAAGATGGGCTTCTTGCTGGACGAAACCGGCACCGGCGCGGTGGACATGATGCGCGCCATCAAACGCGCGCTGGACCCGAAGAACATCCTGAATCCGGGCAAGATTTTTGCGATGTGAGGGCATGGGGCCGTCCCCCGGGACGGCGGAACCCATGGCCGATCGAGCCGCAAAAAGATGGCGGGGGTGCCACCGGGTGCATCTCCGTACCCATCAATGAACAACAAGAGAGGTCAACGTGGGTGCTTGGGGAGCGGGTCTCTTTGCCAACGACACAAGCTGTGATGTTCGCGACGACTATGTCCGGCACCTGACGCACGGACTCTCTGCCGAGGAGGCTTGCCAGAAGATCCTGGCCCAATACGGCGATCTGCTCACCAACACGGAAATCGCCTGCCTCGTGTACCTCGCCCTGGCCGACACCGCATGGCGCTATGGGCGACTGGATCAGGCACTGAAAGATAAGGCCCTTTCGCTGCTGCAGTCGGGTGGGGATGTCGATGTGTGGGAGCGGGATGCACCTGACGACGTCGCGTCGCGCCGCAAAACCCTCCAGGCACTGAAGGCCCGCCTCCACACGCCCCAACCGCCTGAAAAGCCGATCCAGGTTTCACAACCAAAACCAAAGAAGATCCGGACCACAGCCCCTGTGGGAACGGTTTTCTCTTTGGACCTGCCCCTGGGAGGCTCGGCCCTGCTGGTGCTGGTGGGGTTTGCGGAGCTGGAGAACAGCGTGGATCCCGTCTTTTCGGTCCTCGGCCAGCGCTTTGCCTCGCCATCAGAGATGCCCGCACAGATTACCGTGAGCGATGCGACGCTGGTGCTTTCAAAGACCTCTTATCAGCCCTATCAACACGTCGCCATTCTTCCCAAGGACGAAAGAAAGAACATACTTTCCGGGCTTGGCCAAACCAGTATCCCGGTGGCCGGCGCCATGCCTTACCAACGCGAGCGTACGGTGTGGTTGGCCCTGGGGCGCATTGCCAAAGAAATCGACGCGCACTTGGCTACCGAGCCTGCGCGTGCATAGCACCACGCCCCTGCCCCTGACGTGTGTTGCGTCCGTGCGAGCGCGTTTTGACAGTGCACAGAAAGCCTATGCCATTTGACATGTACGCCAACGACCAGCACGAAGCCATCCAGCACCAGGAAGAGTTCATCTTTGCGCTGGCCCAGGCCAACGCTCCTCAGTTCCCGGCACTTTCAGCGCTATGGGAGGCGTACTACGACGATCCCCGTATCTCATCCGCACAAGCCAACGCACTGTTGCATGAACTGATTGCGCTGCTGGCTATCAACGGCGGTAGCGCCAACAAGTCCCTGGTGAACACCGTCGTTCGTTTGTTGCCATTTTTCAGCATGGCCAGCCAAGGCGGTCATGAGATCAGAACGCAGAGTGACTGAGAAGATGTGCCCGCGCATCTAGAAAGCGCAGAAGCGGGCATGGAGTTGCGCCGGTCACCCGGTCTGCCGCTGCTGGACGAGTGCGGGGCGCTAACGTGAAGGTCACCAAGCGATTCATGTACTTTCGGCCGAATGCAACGATTTACGGCATGCCGGTTTCCAGCGTGGCGCGCGAATCCGGCGGCGCCTCTTCCCGGTCGTGCATGCCGTAGTCCCGTACCACAGCGGCCACACGCAAACGGTAGTCACGGAAAATGCTGGCGCGGCCCAGCCGCTGGGTGTGGCGGTGGGCTTCCATCTGCCGCCAACGGGCCACGGCTTCCTCGTCGCGCCAAAAGGACAGCGACAGCAGACGGCCTGGCTCGGTCAGGCTCTGAAAGCGCTCAATGGAAATGAAGCCATCCACTTGCTCCAGCAGCGGACGCAGTGCTGCAGCCGCTTGAAGGTAAGCGTCCTGCTGGCCGGGCGCTGGTTGAAATTCAAAGATCACGGCCATCATGCAGCAGGCTCCTGGCGGTGGGCGGGCAAGCCCAACGTGCCTTCCACCCCCTGCGTGAACGTGCGCTCCTCGCGCAAGATGAAGCGCTTGTCCTGCGCCAGCGCAAAGTTGGCGCGGCCTTCGGGGTCGGCGCGCAGGCGGACGCGGTAGGCCTCGTAGGCGGCCAGGGAGTCAAAGCCGACCAAACCCCAGGCCTCGTAGTTGCTGCCTTCGTGGGGCAGGAAGTAGCCCAGCAAATGGCCGCCGCAGCGGGGAATGATCAGGCCCCAGCGGCGCGCGTATTCGGCGAACAGCTCGCGCTGGAAGGGGTCGATTTCGTAGCGGATGAAGCAGGTGATCATGGTGTTCCAAAGTCTGGGGTTGGCAAGGCCTTCACGATAGGCGGTTGACGGGCAGAGATGGTTCGCCCAAGATCGAACCATGAAAGACGGCCCCCACATCGCGCGCATTGCCGCGCTCATTGGCGACAGCGCGCGCGCCGAAGTCCTCACCGCCCTGATGACGGACCGCGCGCTCACGGCCACCGAGCTGGCCGACATTGCAGGCGTGACCAAGCAGACCATCAGCGCCCACCTTGCCAAGCTGCTGGATGCGGGCCTGATCGCCGTGGAGAGCCAGGGCCGGCACCGCTACTTCCGGCTGGCAGACCGGGATGTGGCGCACTTGCTGGAGTCACTGATGAACGTGGCGTTTCGCGCCGGTGCCGTGCGGCTGCGCGCCAGCCCCCGGGAGCCTGCGCTGCGCCGCGCACGCATGTGCTACGACCACCTGGCGGGTGAGGTGGGCGTGCAGTTTTATGAAGCGCTGGTGCACCAGGGCATGCTGCAGGCCACACCCCAGGGCGCGGCCATCACGCCCGCTGGCGCGCAGTGGTTTGCGCATGTGGGTATCGACACCTCCACGCTGGCGCAGCAGCGGCGCATGGTGTGCCGCCCCTGCCTGGACTGGAGCGAGCGCCGCCACCACCTGGGGGGCGCCCTGGGCGCGGCGCTGCTGCAACGCCTCTTCGACGGGGGATGGGCCCAACGCGCACACGGCTCGCGCGTGGTGCACTTCACTCCCAAGGGCGAGCTGGCGCTGCGCCAGTGGCTGGCCACCCATTCGGATGCCGCGAACCCCAGCGCCGCACAAGGCCCCGGACCATGCTGAAAACATTGCTGCTTTTTATCGCCACGGCCCTCGCTGAAATCGTGGGCTGCTACCTGCCCTGGCTGTGGCTGAAGCAAGGCAAGCCGGCGTGGCTCCTGTTGCCTGCTGCAGCGAGCCTGGCGCTGTTTGCCTGGCTCTTGACGCTGCACGACACCGCTGGCGCAGGCCGCGTGTATGCGGCCTACGGCGGGGTCTATATCGGGGTGGCACTGGTATGGCTGTGGGCGGTAGATGGCATCCGCCCCACGCCGTGGGATGTGGCGGGAGTGCTAGTGGCGCTGGCCGGCATGGCGATCATCATGCTGCAACCTGCGCGCTGACGCAGACTTGCGCCGTGGGCCGGGCGCAGACCAGCACCTCAGGAAGCGACTCAGTTCACCTTGATCAAACGCCAGTCGATGCGGTTGTCCGGCCGCTGCACCAGCTCCACGTTTTTCTTCATGGCCCAGGCCAGCATCTGGTTGTGCAGCGGGATGTGGACCACATCATCGTTGTGCAGTTGCAGGCCTTCGGTCAGCAGGCGGTTGCGCACGGGCAGGTCGGTCTCGGTCTTCACGCGGTCCACGATGTAGTCCATGCGCTCGTTGCTGTAGCGGCCCAGGTTGTAGCTGCCATCGGCACCGGTGGTCTTGGTGCGTGCCAGCGACTGCAGGGTGTACAGCGCATCGAACGTGGGCACACCCCAGCTCAGCAGCGCAATACTGGCCTCGTGCCGCTGGGCCATGGGGTAGTAGCTCACGGCTGGCATGGTGCGCAGCTTGGCCTTGACGCCGATGCGTGACCACATGGCGGTGATCGCCTGGCACAGTTGCTCGTCCTGCACAATGGCGTTGTTGCTGCAGGCAAAGTCCACCTCAAAGCCATCGCTGTAGCCGGCCTGCGTCAGCAGCTCTTTGGCGGCATTGGGGTCGTAGGGCAGACGCTTGTCTACCGCGTCGGTCCACCCGTTGACCAGGGGCGACACCATCGCACCCGTGGGTTTGGACATGCCGCGCATGGTCACGCGCTGCAGTGTTGCGCCATCGATGGCCTGGTACAGCGCCTTGCGCACGCGCAGGTCCTTCAGCGGGTTCTTGCCCTTGATGTTGCTGCCGGGCAGCTCGTCGCGGAACTGGTCCATGGCCAGGTACACGGTGCGGTTCTCCACCATCTCCATGACCTTCAGCTGGGGGTTGGCCTTGAGGCGCCCCAGGTCCTGGATGCTGGTGTCGCGCACCATGTCCACCTCGCCAGACAGCAACGCGGCAATGCGCGTGGCCTCGGACTTGATGGGCAGGTAGGTGATCTCGGTCACGTTGCCTTCCGCCTTGCCCGCGTTCCACCAGCCCGGGTTTGCGGCAAACACGATCTTCTGGTCGGGCACCCATTCCTTGAGCACGAACGGGCCGGTGCCCATGGCATTGCGGTGCGAATAGGTTTCGTCCTTCGCCTTGATGTCCTTGGGCTCCACTGCGTTGTTCTTCTCGGCCCAGGCGTTGCTCATCACGCGCAGCTCGGTCAGCTGGTTGAGCAGCACGGGGTTGGGGTTCTTCAGAAAGATGTCGATGGTCTCGCCATCCACCTTGGCAATGCGGTCCATGCCCTGGGTGTAGATGGCGTAGGTGGACGTCCTGCTCATCGCGCGCTGCAGCGAATAGACCACATCGTCCGCCGTCATGGGCGAGCCGTCGCTGAACTTCACGCCCTGGCGCAGCTTGAAGCGCATCTGCGTGGGGCTGACCGGCTGCCACGACGTGGCCAGCAGCGGCTCCACCCTGAGCGTGCGGCTGTTGAACATCACCAGCGATTCATACACCGCCGCATGGATGCCGTTGCCCAGAGCGCTGTTCTGCGAATGGATGTCCATGGTCTGGATGTCACTGGAGCCGGACCACTTGAAGGGTTTGGCCGACACGGCGGGGGAAACAACGACTGCCAGGGCCAGGGTGGCTGCCGCTGGCAATGAAAACTTGAATGGCATGAAAACTCCCTCATCAATGAAGCGTTACGAACCGGCAATATGCAGCAGGACGCGCACCAGCCCAAGCGCTTGGCAAGCGGTGTGGTGCCGGTGATTCATCGCTGGCGCCAGGACCATCGCGCAATCACTGCGCCTGGGATACGCGCCGCCAACTGGCCGCGCATGTCACGGCTTTTGCGGCAAGGCCAGCGGGTACCGCGCCGCCGCTGCATCCGTCCCCACCTGCAGCAGGTTGATCACCCCCATCACATCGTCCACCAACCACACTGCCTTCTCCAGCGAGTCGGACTGCGCCTGCGACTGCACGCATCCCTTGAGCGTCACCAGCCGCCGCTCGCCCAGCACCCACACGCTGGTGTCGTCAAAGCGGCCGTCCTGCTGGATATAGCGCTGCACTCGCGGGATGATCTCGGCGTCGTACAGGTAGGAGTTGGGCAGGCGACAGCGCCCCACGCGATGACAACTGCCGCCATGTTGGGAGCGCACATGCGCTAGCTCGCGCACCTCGGCCTCGGTGTACAGCGGCCCCTCGGGCACAGGGCACTCGGCGATGGCATGGGTCACCTGAACGAAAGGGTCGTTGAAGGCGTTGGTGCGCGGCGGGCCATCGGCAGGGGCCTGGGCGGCGCCCCCTGCAGCGCACAGGGCCATGGCCGATCCGCCCAGCAGGGCACAAAGCGACCGATACGACGGATACAAGCGCATGGATGAATCCCCGGCTGCGGGCCAGCGCCGCAGGCGACGCCATCCTACGGGCGTGGTGTTCTGCAGTAAAGACAGACGCAGGTACGCAGAACGCGGCGCAGTCCTGCAGACGGCGCAATCCACAACGGGATGATGGAGGGCATGCTCCGGCAGCGGGACGACCCCGCAGACCAAACGCTTCACTATTGATAGCAAACAAGGCACATGAAACCTGCGCATGCAGCAGATTGAATGCCCAAAAGGCCTGTAACAGCCCGCCGCGCAAACCCGGGCGGCCCCACCGACTTTGGCTTGCCGCCTACGATGCCACACGCATGCTCCGCAATGACTTGATCGTCCACCGCCCCGAAGGCCTGTACTGCCCGCCTGGCGACTTCTACATCGACCCCTGGCGGCCGGTGGAGCGGGCCGTGATCACGCATGCCCATTCAGACCACGCACGCATGGGCTCGGCCCACTACCTGGCACACGAGGGCAGCGCGGGCACGCTGCGCAACCGGCTGGGGGCGGACATCGCACTGCAGACGCTGGCCTACGGCGAGACCATCGACCACCATGGCGTGCGCCTGTCGCTGCACCCTGCGGGCCATGTGCTGGGCTCGGCCCAGGTGCGCATCGAACATGGCGGCCAGGTGTGGGTGGCCTCGGGCGACTACAAGCTGGAAGACGATGGCACCTGCACGCCGTTCGAGCCGGTGCGCTGCCACACCTTCATCACCGAATCGACCTTTGGTCTGCCCATCTACCGCTGGCCGTCGCAGCCCACGCTATTTGCCGACATCAATGCCTGGTGGGCGGCCAATGCGGCGGCGAGCAAGGCCAGCGTGCTGTATGCGTATGCCTTCGGCAAGGCGCAGCGGCTGCTGCACGGGGTGGATTCCAGCATCGGGCCCATTGTGGTGCATGGCGCGGTGGAGCCGCTCAACGCGGTGTACCGTGCGGCCGGTGTGGAGCTGCCGCCCACGCTGCGTGCGACGGACCCGGGCCTGACCAAGGGGGACCTGAAACGCGCACTGGTGCTGGCCCCGCCATCGGCTGCGGGCACACCGTGGCTCAAGCGGTTTGGCGAACACTCCGACGCGTTTGCGAGCGGCTGGATGCTGGTGCGCGGCGCGCGCCGCCGCCGGGGCGTGGACCGGGGCTTTGTGATGAGCGACCACGCCGACTGGCCGAGCCTGCAGAAAGCCATTGGCGCCACGGGCGCGGAGCGCGTCATCGTGACGCACGGCAGCACGGCCGTGATGGTGCGCTGGCTGTGCGAGCAGGGGCTGGACGCCAAGGTGTTCGCGACCGAATACGGTGCCGATGACAACGAGGACGATGCAGGCGCTGCGCCCGAACCAGGCAGCGAGTCCGCACCCGAGGCGACGGCATGAAGGCTTTTGCCCATTTGTTCCAGGCGCTCGACGCGACCACCGCGCAGTCGGCCAAACTCGCGGCGCTGGTGGCTTACCTGCGCGTGGCGCCGCCCGCCGATGCGGCTTGGGCCACGTACTTTCTCGCAGGCGGCAAGCCCCGCCAGATGGTGCCCACCAAGCGCCTGAAGGCGCTGGCGCAAGAGGCTGCAGGCCTGCCCGAGTGGCTGTTCGAAGAAAGCTACCAGGCCGTGGGCGACCTGGCCGAAACCCTGGCGCTGTTGCTGCCCCCGCCCGCCCAGCCCACCGAGCTGGCATTGGCCGAATGGATGGCCCAGCTGCTGCTCCTGCGCGCCCTGCCGCCCGATGAAGCGGATAACCGCCTGCGCACGCAATGGGACAGGCTGGCGCCCGAACAGCGCTTTGTGTACTTCAAGCTCATCACCGGCAACTTCCGCGTGGGCGTGTCGCGCTTGCAGGTGACGCAGGCGCTGGCCACGGTGAGTGGGCTCGACCCCAAGCGCATCGCGCACCGGCTGATGGGCTACACGCAGATCGGCCGGCAGCCGCAGGCCAGCGACTATCAGGCGCTGATCGCGCCGGTGGACGACGATGCGAATATGCAGGATGCTGCCGATGCAGGCCAGCCCTACCCGTTCTTTTTGGCCCACCCGTTCAACCAGCCCGTGGCCGAGATGCCCACACTGCTGGGCGCACCCGGCGACTGGCTGGTGGAATGGAAGTGGGACGGCATCCGCGCGCAGATCGTGCGGCGCGCGGGCGCGGTGTGGGTGTGGTCGCGCGGGGAGGAACTGGTGACCGACCGCTTCCCTGAACTGGCCGAAGCCGCGATGGCACAAATGCCCGATGGCACTGTGGTCGATGGCGAGATTCTGGTGTGGCTGCCGGGCGAGCCCCAGCCCCGCCCTTTTGCCGACCTGCAAAAGCGCCTGGGCCGCAAGACCCTGGGACCGAAGCTGCTGCGCGAACTGCCCGTGGTACTGGTGGCCTACGACTTGCTCGAACACGCCGGGCAAGACCTGCGCCAAGAGCCGCAGCAGGTCCGTCGCACGCTGCTGGAGGCCACGCTGCAACGGCCTGACGACACCACCATCGCACCCGCAGCGCACAAGACCTTGCGCCGGAGCGAGTTGCTGCACGGCGCCGACTGGCCGGACCTAGCCCGCCAGCGCGAGGCCGCGCGCAGCATGGGCACCGAGGGCTTCATGCTCAAGCACCGCAGCGCGCAGTATGGCGTGGGCCGCACCAAGGACGTGGGCGTGTGGTGGAAGTGGAAGATCGACCCCATGAGCGTGGACGCGGTGCTCATCTACGCCCAGCGCGGCCACGGCCGCCGTGCCAGCCTGTACACCGACTACACCTTTGCCGTGTGGACCGGCCCGCAGGACGACCCGCAGCGGCAACTGGTGCCGTTTGCCAAAGCCTATTCGGGCCTGACGGATAGCGAAATTGCGCAGGTAGACGCCATCATCCGCAAGACCACGCGCGAGAGCTTTGGGCCCGTGCGCAGCGTGGACGCGACGCTGGTGTTTGAGCTGGGCTTTGAAGGCATCGCAAAGAGCCCGCGCCACAAGAGCGGCATTGCCGTGCGCTTTCCGCGCATGCTGCGCTGGCGGAAGGACAAGCCCGTGGCCGAGGCCGATACCCTGCAAACGCTGATGGCACTGCTGCCCGGGCAGGACGTTGCGGCATGAGCACCACCCGTCGCCCGCGCAAGCCCCTGCCCCCGGTGGCACCGAGTGCCGCAGCCGCCTGGATGGCGGCGCGCGGGTGGCAGCCCTTCGGTTTCCAGCAAGACGTGTGGCGCGCGATGGGCGAGGGCCGCTCGGGCCTGCTGCATGCCACCACGGGCGCGGGCAAGACCTATGCAGTGTGGCTGGGCGCGCTGCAACACTTGGCGCAGGCCGATGCTGCACCTGCACCTGCGCCTGCAGAAGCACCCAACGCCCGCACCACCCTGCGCACGCGCCGCGCTGCGGCACCGCCCCTCACCGTGCTGTGGATCACGCCCATGCGCGCACTCGCTGCCGATTCGCTGCGCGCCCTGCAGGCACCGTTGCCCGACCTGGCCCCCACCTGGACCAGCGGCCTGCGAACCGGAGACACCGCCAGCGGCGAGCGCGCCGCGCAAGATCGCCGCCTGCCCACGTTGCTGGTGACCACGCCCGAAAGCGTCTCGCTGCTGCTGGCCCGCGCCGATGCGCGTGAGCGCTTGGCCAGCGTTCGCCTGGTGGTGGTGGACGAGTGGCACGAGCTGGTGGGCAACAAGCGCGGCGTGCAGGTGCAGCTGGCGCTGGCGCGCTTGTCGGGCTGGAACCCGGCGCTGCAGGTGTGGGGCATGTCGGCCACGCTGGGCAACCTGGAGGAGGCCCTGCACACCTTGCTGCCCCAACCTATGCCCAGCGCGCCGCAGCCTCCGCCCGCCGTGCTGGTGCAGGGCCGCATCGACAAGCGGCTGGAGGTGCAGGTGATGCTGCCCGCGCGGGCCGACCGCTTTGCGTGGGCGGGCCACATGGGGCTGAGTCTGCTGCCGCAGGTGGTGCAGTCGATCGAAGCGGCCGCGTCCACCTTGGTGTTCACCAACACCCGGGCGCAAGCCGAGCGCTGGTACCAGGCGCTTCTGGAGACGCGGCCCGACTGGGCGGGCACCATCGCACTGCACCATGGGTCGCTGGGGCATGAGGTGCGCGACTGGGTGGAGCAAGGCCTGAAGGCCGGGCAGCTCAAGGCCGTGGTCTGCACATCGAGCCTGGACCTGGGCGTGGACTTTTTACCGGTGGAACAGGTGCTGCAGATCGGCTCGGCCAAGGGCGTGGCGCGGCTGGTGCAGCGCGCGGGCCGCTCGGGCCATGCGCCGGGGCGCAGCTCCAGCATCACACTGGTGCCCACGCACAGCCTGGAGCTGGTGGAAGCCGCCGCCGCGCGCCATGCGCTGGCGCAGGGCCGCATCGAAGACCGGCACACGCCGCGTGCGCCGCTGGATGTGCTGGTACAGCACCTGGTCACCGTGGCGCTGGGCGGCGGCTTTGTGCCCGATGCACTGCTGGCCGAAGTGCGCCGCGCACCGGCCTATGCCGCGCTGACCGATGCCGACTGGCAGTGGGCGCTGCAGTTTGTGCGCCAGGGCGGCGCATCGCTGGCCACCTACCCGGACTTTCATCGCGTGGTGCCGGACGACGAGGGCGTGTGGCGCGTGCCCGATGCCCGTCTGGCGCGCCGCCACCGCAGCAACATCGGCACCATCGTGAGCGACGCCGCCATGCAGGTGCAGTTTGTGAGCGGCGGGCGCCTGGGCTCGGTGGAAGAGAGCTTCATCGCGCGGCTGCGCAAGGGCGATGTGTTCATGTTCGCGGGCCGCCTGCTGGAGCTGGTGCGCACCCAGCAGATGACGGCCTATGTGCGCATCGCCCCCAAGGGCAGCGCCGCCCTGCCGCGCTGGAGCGGCGGGCGCATGCCGCTGTCGAACACGCTGGCCGATGCAATGCTCGAGCAGCTGGCGCAGGCGGAGCGCGGCGAATTCAGCACGCCAGAGATGCGCTGCGCCCAGCCGCTGCTGGAGCTGCAGCAGGCCTGGTCGGCGCTGCCCACACCCAGCCGCCTGGTGGCCGAGACCCTGCACACCCGCGAGGGATGGCACCTGTACCTGTACCCGCTGGCGGGGCGCCTGGTGCACCTGGGCCTGGCCGGTCTGCTGGGCTGGCGCGCGTCGCAGCAGGTGCCCAACACCTTCTCCATCGCAGTCAACGACTACGGGCTGGAGCTGCTGTCGGCCAAGCCCGTGGACTGGGCCACACTGCTGCCGCGCCTGATTGGCGAAGGCACGCACACCACCATGGGCAGCGGGCTCGAAGAGGAAGTGCTGGCCAGCCTGAACGCCACCGAGATGGCGCGCCGGCGGTTTCGCGAGATCGCGCGCATTGCAGGGCTCATCTTTCAAAGCCACCCGGGCGAGCAGCGCAGCAGCCGCCAGCTGCAGGCCTCGTCGTCGCTCTACTACGACGTGTTTGCGCAGTACGACCCGGGCAACCTGCTGCTGGCGCAGGCCCGTGCCGAGCTGCTGGCGAACGAGCTGGACATGGACCGCCTGGCGCACACACTGCGCGGCATGCAGGCGCAGACCCTGTCCATCCACGCGCTGGAACGCCCCACCCCATTCGCCCTGCCGCTGATGGTGGAGCGCTTTCGCGAACGCCTGAGCACCGAGACCCTGGCCGACCGGCTGGCGCGCATGGTGCAAGCGCTGGAGCAAGCGGCCGACGCCACCACGGGCACGCACCTGGCGCAGCACGCCGTGCAGCCCACGGACATGGTGTGGGACCTGCCCGAAAGCTCTGGGCGCCGCACACCACGCGCGCGCCAGGCTGCGGCTGGGGACGCCCCCCGCCGCGCCCGCAGACGCCACGGATTCTGAGCACGATGACCACGCTTCCCTTTCACATATCCACCCCCGAGACGCAGGCCGTCCCTGCGCTCCCCATGGGTGCGCATGCCATCACCCTGCCCTGCGGCACGGCCCTGCAGCTGTTGCCCCAGCGCGCGCTGTGGTGGCCCGCGGCGCGCATGGTGATGGTGGCGGATGTGCATTTCGGCAAGGCGGCCACCTTCCGCCGCGCGGGCCAGCCGGTGCCCCATGGCACCACGGCCGACAACCTGGTCCGGCTGGATGCGGTGCTGGCTGCCACTGGTGCTGACCACCTGGTGTTCTTGGGGGATTTTCTGCACGCGCGCAGCGGCGCTGCCGATGCGCTGTGGCAGCAGTTGCTGCCCTGGCGCCAGCGCCATGCGCATGTGGCGATGACTCTGGTGCGCGGCAATCACGACCAGCACGCGGGCGACCCGCCGGCGGCGCAGGCTCTGGCGCTGGTCAACGAGCCCTGGTTGCCCTGTGCCGATGCGCCGGTGCTGGCCTGCCACCACCCACAGGCCGTGGCGGGCCACACGGTGATTGCCGGGCACCTGCACCCCACGCTGCGGCTGCGCGGCCCGGCGCGGGATGCGCTGCGGGCGCCTTGCTTTGGCTGGGGTGACGGGCAGTTGGTCCTGCCCGCCTTCGGGGCCTTCACCGGCACGGCGCCCGACACCCTGCCCGCGCACTGGGCGCAGTTTGCGGTGCTGCCGGGCCGGGTGGTGGCTGTTCCAGGGACTTTGTCGTAGGGTCTGCAGGGGGTGGCGCGCGGGCGCCAAGACGATCAAACTGCAGGGGGCCGCAGGGTGATTACCACCTATTTGGTGAAAAAAAGTGCCCTGGACTTATGATAATTTTGCATTGTGAGATTCGATTGCAAAAATAGCGGGCTGTGACAGCCCCGAGCAAGGAGAATCAGAGAGCATCCGCGTTTGGCCCCGCTGCGACGCAGCCGGGGGCATCTACCTACTCTGTTTCGTGAGACAAGCCATGACGACCCAGCAACCTTCCATCATCTACACCCTGACCGACGAGGCACCCCGTCTGGCCACGGCTTCCTTCCTGCCCATCATCCGCACGTTTGCGGCGCCGGCAGGCATCAACGTGCTGGAGAGCGACATCTCGGTGGCGGCACGTATCCTGGGTGAGTTCCCCGACTACCTGACCGAAGAACAGCGCGTGCCCAACAACCTGGCCGAGCTGGGCAAGAAGACGCTGCAGCCCGATGCCAACATCATCAAGCTGCCCAACATCTCCGCGTCCGTCGCGCAGCTCAAGGCCGCCATCGCCGAGCTGCAGTCCAAGGGCTACGCGCTGCCTGACTACCCCGACCAGCCCAAGGACGACAAAGAGAAAGAAATCAAGGCCCGCTACAGCAAGTGCACCGGCTCGGCCGTGAACCCTGTGCTGCGCGAAGGCAACTCCGACCGCCGCGCCCCCAAGGCCGTGAAGGAATACGCCCGCAAGAACCCGCACAGCATGGCCGAGTGGAGCCAGGCATCGCGTTCTCACGTGTCGCACATGCACGCTGGCGACTTCTACCACGGCGAAAAGTCCATGACGCTGGACAAGGCGCGTGACGTGAAGATGGAGCTGATCACCAAGAGCGGCAAGGCCATCGTCTTGAAGCCCAAGGTCAGCCTGCTGGACCGCGAAGTGATCGACAGCATGTTCATGAGCAAGAAGGCGCTGCTGGAGTTCTACGAGAAGGAAATCGAAGACGCACGCAAGACGGGCGTGATGTTCTCGCTGCACGTGAAGGCCACGATGATGAAGGTGTCCCACCCCATCGTGTTCGGCCACTGCGTACGCATCTTCTACAAGGACGCATTCGCCAAACACGCCAAGACCTTTGAAGAGTTGGGCGTGAACGTGAACAACGGCATGGTGGACCTGTACACCAAGATCGAGACGCTGCCGCAAAGCCAGCGCGACGAGATCAAGCGGGACCTGCACGCCTGCCACGAGCACCGCCCCGAGCTGGCCATGGTCGACTCGGCCAAGGGCATCACCAACTTCCACTCGCCCAACGACATCATCGTGGACGCCTCCATGCCCGCCATGATCCGCAACGGCGGCAAGATGTGGGACGCCAACGGCCGCCTGAAGGACGTGAAGGCCGTGATGCCCGAATCGACCTTCGCCCGCATCTACCAGGAGATCATCAACTTCTGCAAGTGGCACGGCGCGTTCGACCCCAAGACCATGGGCACCGTGCCCAACGTGGGCCTGATGGCGCAGCAGGCCGAAGAATACGGCTCGCACGACAAGACCTTCGAAATCCCTGAAGACGGCGTGGCCAACATCACCGACCTGGCCACTGGCGAAGTGCTGCTGAGCCAGAACGTGGAGCAAGGCGACATCTGGCGCATGTGCCAGGTCAAGGACGCCGCGATCCGCGACTGGGTGAAGCTGGCCGTGAACCGCGCCCGCAACTCCGGCATGCCCGTGGTGTTCTGGCTCGACTCGTACCGCCCGCACGAAGCGCAGCTGATCACCAAGGTCAAGATGTACCTGCACGAGCACAACACCACTGGCCTGGACATCCAGATCATGAGCCAGGTGCGTGCGATGCGCTACACGCTGGAGCGCGTGATCCGTGGCCTGGACACCATCAGCGCCACCGGCAACATCCTGCGCGACTACCTGACCGACCTGTTCCCCATCATGGAACTGGGCACCTCGGCCAAGATGCTGTCCATCGTGCCGCTGATGGCCGGTGGCGGCATGTACGAAACCGGTGCGGGCGGCTCGGCCCCCAAGCACGTGCAGCAGCTGGTGGAAGAAAACCACCTGCGCTGGGATTCGCTGGGTGAGTTCCTGGCACTGGCCGTGTCGCTGGAAGACCTGGGCCTCAAGAACAACAACCCCCGCGCCAAGCTGCTGGCCAAGACGCTGGATGCCGCCACGGGCAAGCTGCTGGACAACAACAAGAACCCCTCGCCCAAGACCGGCCAGCTGGATAACCGCGGCAGCCAGTTCTACCTGGCCCTGTACTGGGCGCAAGAGCTGGCCGCGCAGACCGAGGACGCCGAACTGGCCGCCAAGTTCGCGCCCTTGGCCAAGCAGCTGACCGAGAACGAGCAGAAGATCGTGCAAGAGCTGAACGCCGTGCAGGGCCAGCCCACCGACATCGGTGGCTACTATCTGCCCGACGTGGCCAAGCTGGACGCCGTGATGCGCCCCAGCGAGACGCTGAACAAGGCGCTGGCTTCGGTGGCCTGATCCTTTTCGGCCGCTCCAACGCAAAGGCCCCGCAGTGCGGGGCCTTTTTTATTTCGGGACCTGGGAGTTAGCGCGACCACCGAGGGCCGTGCGTAGCAGTCGATGCTCCGTCTGCCGCGCAGCCCCCAGAGCCACGTTCTCAGGGCCGGTCGCGGTCTGCCACGCGGCTGCTCAAGGGCTTGGGCACATAGGCCGGCACAAAGGCGCAGCCCTTGCCAAAACGCGCCTCGTTGGCCGGGCACTGCTGGGCAATGCCCTCGGGCGTGGGCTTGGCGCCCTCGTCCACCCAGCGCAGCAGCGCGGTCATCAGCGTGGGGTAGGTGGGGTCGCTCAGGTAGCTGTGGGTGTTGTGCTGGGTGAAGGTCTGCACCAGGCGCTCCGCGCTGCCGCCTTGCGCCATGGTGGCCTGAAAGGCCGCGTCCAGTTCGACAAAGGCCGTGGGGTCGTCCACGCCCTTGACGGTGAGCACCGGCACGGGGATGCGGCCGGTCAGGTCCGTGTCCTGCGCAAAGCGGGCCACGGCAGCAGGGTCGGCCCGGTAGCGCAGCACGGCGGCGTTCAGCGCGGCATCGTCGGGCGAGCCCCGGTACAACACGCCCCGGTTGCCAAACGGGCTGGCGCCGCCCGTGCGATGCTGCACCACGTCGCGGAAGTGGAAGGTGGCCCAGTTCATGTGGCCCTGGATGGAGCTGGCCGGGATGCGGATCACGTCCACGATGGTTTGGACCTTGCGCTGCTGCTCGGGCGTGCGCTCGGCCACCGGCTTGTTCAGCGCCAGGCATTCGTTCACGCGTGCGGCCAGGTCCGCCTGCGTCATCGCCGCGTCGGCGGGCAGGCCGATGTTCAGCGGGTACTGCGCCTCGGTGGGCCGGGGGTGGTTGTTGCACAGGTACTGGTAGACCACGCGCAGGTCGGTGCGGAAGTCGTACGAGCGGGTGCCGCCCGCCAGCACGCCGCTGGTGAGCAGCACGGCGTCATACGGGCGCTTGCCATCGGCCGTGGTCTGGAACATCTCGGCCCCCTTGGCCGCCACGCTGGCGCCCCAGGACTGGCCGTGCAGGATGGTGCGCTTCGGCAGGGCCACATGGCGCACGAAGATCTGGCGCAGCCGCTCGGTGTCCTCGGCGGCGGCACGCACCTCGACGCCGCCCTGGCGGAAGGTGCTGCCCGCCCACGCGTACCCCGCGCGGACCATGATGGCCCAGCGCTCCAGGTCTTCCACCGACAGCTCCATCTTCGGCGCGCCCAGGGCCGGGCCGCCGTGGGCGTGCAGCACCAGGTGGCCGTTCCACTGCTGCGGCACCGCCACCAGGTAATACGCACCGGCCGAATCCTTGCCCGACAGGCAGCGGGCGATGGGCGCCAGGTCCTTGGGGCACGGGGTGGCCGTGGGCGCAGCCTCAGCAGCGGCACTCACCGGCGCCGAGGCTGGTGGTTGTACAGGCACCGGCGCGCAGGCCGAAAGCAGGCAGGTCACGCCGGCCAGCGCCAGGGCTGGCAGGGTGCGTGGTGTGGCATGGAGGATAGGCATGGGTCGGGTCTCCGTTCTCTTTGTTGTCCGCGCTGGGCGTCGTGTCCAATACTACTATTTTGATAGCACATCAGGCATGTTTCACTAGCGCTACGGGCCATTTTGGCCCATTCTGCATGCTTGGCCCCGCACGGCAGCCCCCAGGGCACCTTGGCGCCCCGGGACAGGGCCCAGGGTCAGAACTTGCCCATGTAGTCGCGCTTGCCCAGCTCCACGCCGTTGTGGCGTGCGATGGCGTAGGTTGCGTTCACGTGGAAGAAGAACTGGGGCAGGCCGTAGTGCAGCAGGTAGTGTTCGCCCACAAACTGCTTCTCGCGCGGCGTGCCGGGCTGGATGGTGATCTGGCGCGTGGCGGCCTCGGCAAACGCGGCTTGCGGAAGGCTGTCGATGAACGCCAGCACGGTGCTGATGCGCTCGTTCAGGTCGGCAAAACCGGGGCGCTCGGCGTCGGGCAGCGAAGGCACCTCCACACCGGCCAGGCGCGCGGCCACGCCCTTGGCAAAGTCGCAGGCGATCAGCACCTGGCGGGCCATGGGGAACATGTCGGGGAACAGGCGGGCCTGCAGCAGCGCTTCCGGCTCGATCTTGCGTGCCGTGGCATGGGCCTCGGTCTTGGCCAGGATGTCCTGGAGCGAGCCCAGCATCTGGCGAAAGACAGGGATGCTGGCGTTGTACATGGGGTTCGTCATGGGCGAGGTCCTGGAAGTGTGTTGAAAACAGAGGGCGCCGCTCTAGTGTGGTGTTGCGCGCTGGATGGCACATTGAAAACCGATGGATTTTTGGTCGGGGCAAGGCGCAAACCGCAGCGATACCCGGAGGTATCGCGAGGATTTGCAACGCAGCCCTGGCCAAAAAGACGCGGTTTTTAAGTGCCAGATAGCGTGCAACACCACACTAGGCCCTGCCAACCAGGGCCCCGGCGCCACCGACCGCGATTGCAACACAGGCACCAGCAACGTGCTGGCCGATGTCCAGAGTCCCCACCCCGGGGCCTTTCAGGCCGCCGCAGGCACAGGCCGCGCCGCCCGTGCGGCCACGCCCACCCCCACCAGCGCCGCCGACACCACGCTCAGGCCCAGGGTCACGGCCGAGCCGTAGAAGATGCCCGCCGTCATGCCGTGGTCCAGCATGGCGCCAAACACCGGGGCCGCCAGGCAAAAGCCCAGGTCCAGCCCCGAGTACACCGTGCCATACACGCGGCCCGTGGCGCCGGGGGGGGCCGCGCGCTTGATCAGCATGTCGCGCGAGGGGCCGGCCAGGCCTGTGCCCAACCCTGCCACCGAGGCCACCACCAGCGCCACCATGCCCGGCAGCAGCCCCGAGGCCACCACCACCAGCAACGCGGCCGAGCCCAGCAGGCACACGGAGATGATCTTCTCCAGCCGCTGCACGCGGCCCACCAGAAAACCGCCCACCAGCATGCCCGCCGCGCCACATAGCATGTAGCCCGTGACCACCATGGCCGTGATGCTCAGCGGCAGGCCGTACATGGACTGCAGCGCGGGGCTGGCAAAGCTCTGGATGGCGCTGAGTGCGCAGGTGCTCCAGAAGAAGAACGAGAAACACAGCCACACCGACGGCAGCTTGAGGAAGGCCATGGGGTGCTCGGGCTTCGCCGCCGCTGCGCCGCCCTTCGCCTGGTGCGCCCAGGCGCCCTGGCGGTCGTCAATCGCGTCGCGGTTCCACACCATGATGGCCAGCACCGTGAAGGCCAGCAGGCCGCCGCACAGGCAGGCCGTGCGCCACGAGCCCGTGGCGGTGGCAATGCCCGCCATGAACACCGGCGCCGTCGCCCAGCCCAGGTTGCCGCTGATGCCGTGCACCGAAAAGCCATGCCCCAGGCGCTGTGGTGACACGCGTTTGTTCAGAATCGTGAAGTCCACCGGGTGGAACGGCGCATTGCCCAGCCCGGCCAAAGCCGCCGCCAGCAGCAGGCCCGTGTAGCCCTGCGCCGTGCCCGCCGCCAGGCCTGCGGCCGCAAAACTCGACAGCGCAAAAAACATCACCGGCCGCGCGCCCACGCGGTCCACCAGGAAGCCCGACAGCGCCTGGCCCACGCCCGAGATCACGAAGAACACCGACACCAGCAGGCCCAGCTCGGAATAGCTGAAGCCGAACTCCCCGATCAGCCACGGAAACAGCGGCGGCAGCAGCATGTGAAAGAAGTGCGAGCTGCCGTGGGCCAGGCCGATGAGGCCAATGGTGCGGGCGTCCTGCCGCAAGGGGACAGGGTTGGCGAGGGTGCTGGAGGAAGAAGCAGTCATGGGCTCGATCTTAGGCAGCATGGCCTCGGCAGGTTTACGATAGGCAGACAACTTCTATCGCAAACATGCCAAACCCGCCCACCGAACTCGCCGTGCCCGCCGAACCGGGGGTGGAGCACTTTGCGGCCCAGGCCGTGTCCCGCGCGCCTGCCGGCAAGCCGCGCGGCATGTCGTACGTGGACTCGCTCACGCCCGAGCTGTTTGTGCCCACAGCCGCCCGCCCGGTGCGCGCCAAGCTGCGCTGGCTGGCCGCCGACACGCAGGTCATGCCCCACAGCCACCCGTGGGCGCAGGTGGCGATATCGACCACGGGCGTGATCCGCCTCACGGTGAACCACGGCACCTACATCGTGCCGCCATCGCGCGCGCTGTGGATTCCGCCCGGCGTGGAACATGCCGTGACCATGGTCGAAGACGCCGACCTGCGCACGCTCTACTTCCACCAGCCCCGGGGCCGCTGTGGCCCCGGCGTGCCGCGCGACCAGGAAGACGCCTGGCGCCAGTGCCGCGTGCTGGAGGTGTCCGACCTGCTGCGCGCCCTGGTGCGCGAGATGCCCACCACGCCCGACGGCGGCCCCACGATCAGCACCGCCGACCTGCGGCGCGAACAGCATCTGAGCGCCCTGGTCAGGGGCGAACTGGCCCGCGCCGCCGCCGTGAAGCTGGGCGTGGACCTGCCCCAGGACAAACGCTTGCGCCACCTGTGCGAGGCCGTGCTGGCCGACCCCACGCGCCACGACACCCTGGCCGACTGGGCGCAGGACACGGGTGCCAGCCCCCGCACCGTGGCGCGGCTGTTCCGCTCCGAGCTGGGCAGCACCTTCACCCAATGGCGCCAGCAGGTCATCCTGGCCAAGGCCGTGTCGCTGGCCGCCGGTCGCATGCCCATGGGCCAGATCGCCGCCGAACTGGGCTACAGCGCGAGCGCCTTCAGCGCCATGGTGCGCAAGTCGGTGGGGCAGCCGCCGGGGCGGTTTCTGGGGCAGCAGCAGCCGGTACCGCAGTGAGGGAGGTGAGTACAGGGTGCCAGTGCATCGGTACCATGGAACAACATGACACCCCTTCGCACTCCACGCACTCTTCGTTCCCTGATGTTGGTCGCGCTGGTGTGCGCGCCCCTTGCACTGGCCCACGCCGCGTCGCTGGACGTCACACCCGACACGCTGATCGAACGCGCCAACCTGCTGCGCGACGCCCGCGAGCGCCCCTGGGACCCGGCCACGGGCCGGCTGGGAAACTTGCGGCATGTGCACATCATCGCCAACGACTGCACGGTGCGCGTGGTGTCGGGTGCGGAGAACCGGCTGTTCCTCGGGCGAGGGACGTTCCAGATCGCCGACACCACCTACAGTGCGGACCGCCACGGTAGCAGCCGCCCCAGGCCGTACGACGTGACGATCAGCGCCGCGCAGGGCGCGTCGGCCGTTCCGCGCGTGGGCGCTGACAACACTGCAGTGTGCTTCACGCTGCAGCTGGCCACAGCCCACGAACTGTTGCTGCGCGGGGACAACCTCAACGTGCTGTTTGACCGGGTGGACTTGCCGGTGCTGCGCATGTACGTCAACCCCAGCCATGGCGTGAAGCTGTGGTTTCACGACGTGCGCCTGGGCCTGCTGAGCGTGAGCTCGAACGCATCGGTCGTGGCGGGTGGCACGGGCCAGGTGCAGTGGCTGCAGCTGGCCAGCTCGCAAAGAAACACAGCGCTGCTGTTCCACGACATGGACGTGCGCCACGCGGGCGTGACCGCCACCACCACCCGGGTACGGTTTTCCATCCGCATTGGCGCAGACACAGACGCAGGCTACTACCAACCGGCCAGCGCGCCGGGCAAGATCGCACTGGAGTACCCGATCTGGATCGACGGCCCCGTCAGCGCGCTCAAAGTGCCTGCGGGCCGCGTGAACCCCATGCCCCTGACCAGCGCCCTGCGCGATGAAACCCGCGCGCTACAGCAGGACGTGATGGGCCTTGCGGGCCGTCGGCCGGTGCTGCCAGCGCCTGACCCGGGCTCTGCGCCGCCCCCAGGGGCGCAGGCTGCCAGCGGTGAGCCCGTCTCGCCGCGCCAGCGGGTCAGCAATGTGCTGCAGCCGCTGCTGCCCAGCGGCATGACCCTGGGCAAGATCGACCTGTGGAAGGACGGCGCAGCGCTGGAGGGCCGAGCGCCCGATGACGCGGCCGTGCGCCAATGGGTGCAGGTGCTGGAGCGCTCGGGCGAGGTGCGCAACCCGCAGGTGGCCTGGGTCCGGCGCGAGGGTGACCAGGTGGCCTACCGCGTGCTCGTCAACTTTCTGTGCGCGGCGCCGGGCGAGCGCAGCGTGTGCCTGCCAGCCACGGGCAGCGCCTACACCCAACAGCAGGTGGAAGACGCTCTGCGCCCGGTGCTGGGCAACGGGGTGACCCTGACCAAGCTGGTGCTGCGCGACGGCAAGCGCGGCCAGCTGGTCGAGCTGGAGGGAAGCGGCAGCGAGGCGGAGGTCCGCGCGGCGCTGGAGCGCGTGCGCCAGCAGGTCTCCTGGTTGACGGCGTCGAGCTATGGCATTGGCCAGGGCTCGTTCTCTGCCCTGCTGCGCATGGTGTGTGCGGTGCCTCCGCCCGCCACCCCCGGCATCTGCGCCGCGCCCAGCCCGACCCGCTGAGCCAAGGGTCGGTGCTTCAGCACTCCAACAAGCCCTTTCCGCCCATCCAACAAGCGTTAACAGCTATTAAAAGGTGAGCGCATTGATACCCCCGTGACCGCAGCGTGCTGCGTCTACCGCTAAGGTACTGGCTGTCTGTCACTGCCCGCAAAGCCCCATGACCACCCCACCGCCCGCACGCACCTTCCACAGCTACGAACCCCGCCAGGGCCACGGCCTGCCACACGACCCGTTCAACGCCATCGTGGGGCCACGCCCCATTGGCTGGATCTCCACGCAAAGCGCCACCGGCGCCACCAACCTAGCGCCCTACAGCTTCTTCAACGCGTTCAACTACGTGCCGCCCATCGTGGGCTTTGCCAGCATTGGCTACAAGGACACGGTGCGCAACGTGCAGGCCACGGGCGAGTTTGTGTGGAACCTGGCCACCCGCGACCTGGCCGAGGTGATGAACCAGAGCTGCGCCGCTGTGCCACCTGAAGTGAGCGAGTTCGACCTGACCGGCCTCACCCCTCTGCCCTCCACCCGCGTGCGCCCGCCGCGCGTGGCCGAAAGCCCGGTCACCTTTGAATGCCGCAGCACACAGATCCTGCAGCTGCAGGGTGTGGATGGCGCACAGGTGGACACCTGGCTGGTGCTGGGCGAGGTGGTGGCCGTGCACATCGATCAGGCGCTGCTGAAAGACGGTGTTTACGACACCGCAAATGCGGGGCACATCCTGCGCGGCGGCGGCCCGGCGGACTATTTCACAGTAGGGCCGGAGCAGTTGTTCAGGATGTACCGGCCGCGCTAGGAGCCTGCTGCTCTCGCAGCAGTCGCAGTGGCGCACACAGCCCGGCGGCCGGTTGACGGGCCCATTGCTCGGTCCAGGCCCACACCTGCTGCACGCCGTCCCTCCCTGCGGCGGCACGCTGCAGGCCGTGGTCGGCACCGTCGATGCGCCGCGTGCAGTAGGGTGCGGTGCGCAAGGCAGCCAGCTCCGCAAAACGTGTGTAGGCCACGGCGGGCACCAGCGCATCGTCGCTGCCCCACACCTGCAGCAGCGGCCAGGGACCTCGCAGCAGGGGCAGGGTCAACGGCCAGTTCCACAGGTCGCGCCAGTAACCCAGGCTGCGCCCCTGTACCACCACGCTGTCGTGCGGAGCGCCCGCCACGATCTGGCCCAGCGCTACCCAGTCGCCCTCCACGCCCAGGCGGTGGGCCTGCAATGCCCCGGCCTCCTGCGGGTCCAGCCCGCTGGCGCCAATGAGCACCAATCCGGCCAGGTGCGGTACCTCAGGGGCCAGCGCGGGCAGCAGCTCAGCCCCTTCAGAGAGGCCCACCAGCAGCTGCGACACGGCTGGCTGGCCCTGACGCTCCGAGGCATCGGCACGCAAGGCCGCACGGGCGTGTGCGAGCCAAGTGGAATGCCGGTCCAGCGAAACAAAGCTGTGCGGGCAGTCGGAGGGGGCGGTGCGGGCTCCGGGGTCTACGCCCGGCTTGTGCAGCACCAGCACCTGCGCGTGCAGCAGGCCCGCAAAGTAACGGTCCGCGATGGGCCCCATGCCCGCGCAGCCCGAGCCAGGGATGACGATCACGCGATAGCGCAGCGGCGCGGTGCGCTCCGCGCGCTGCAGGGTCTGGAGCACAGCGCCGCGCGCACCCGGCACGGCCCGCTGGATAAATCCAGCGCCCGGCGCCAGGCCCTGTTCTATGGCGGGCATCGCAGGGTCCGGCTGTGCCGCACTCGCGCCCCCGTGTGCGTGGGGGGCCACGCAACCCGTCAGCGTCAAGGCCAGGGCGGCAGACGCAACAAAGGCCAGCGCAGGGCTGGCCTTGGGGAGGGCAGGCACCGCACGGGCCGGGGCCCGCGAGGGCTGCGAGTGCACGGTGGGGCGCACGGCGGCTTACTTGAGGATCAGCACCTGCTCAGGCTGCTGCGGTTGCGGCACAGGCATGGGCTGGCCGCCCTGCTGGTACACCACCGGTGGGCGCACGCCGCGCGCCAGATTCGCGTCGGTGTAGCCCAGTTGCACCGCGAGCTGCTGGTACACGTCCTGCGCCAGCGACAGCGAGGTTTCACGCATCACCTTGGCCCGGTTGGGAGGCGCAATGTCGCCACGGATCGAGAGGATCTTGGTGTCGTTGCCTTCGCCCTGGGCGGAGAACGCGGCCTTGATCTCGTAGGTCTTGGTGTTGATGAGCGAGAAGTCGGCCAGCAGTTGGAGGCCGTACTGGCGCGTGGCGCTGGTGGTGCCCTGCAGGGGCGAGAGCGCATCGGTGAACTCGATGCTGGACACCACGCCAAACAGCACGTAGTCGGCGCCGTTGAACTCACCCTTCTTGATGCGGGTGATCACGTCGTTGACCTGGGGCTGCGCCTGGGGCGTGGCCATCTTGCCGCCCTGCACCTGGTTGAGCACCTGCTCGGCCTTGCTGGGCTGGGGCTTGCCCGCGTCAAAGCCCTTGCCCTGCACGAGGCGGAAGTACGTGCCCTGCAGGATGGCGCCCTTGATGTCGTTGGTGTAGCCGCCCAGTTCACGCTGCTCGATGTAGCTGTAGCGGCCCGCCACGTAGGTGCCGCTGGCCTGCTCGGAGGCCTGCATGGACTGCTGGCCAGAGTACGAGCCCCCGCCGCCGTACATGCCGTGGCTGTGGCTGCCGCCTTGGCTGCCCTGCGCGCTCATCTGGCTGCTGCGCTGGTAGGTGCCGGCCATGAAGTACTCGGACACACGCTGAGCGTAGGCCAAGTCGGTCACGGCGATCTTGGGCGCGGCGCCGGGCTGCTGCGCCTGCGCGCCGGTGCCCCAGGCCAGCGTGGTGGCCGCGATCACGGCCAGGGCCGTGTGGAGGGTGATTCTGCGTTGCATGGTGTGGTCCTTGGGGCAGATCAGCGCTTGCTGGTCTTTCTGATTTCTTTCTCGTCCTGCCATTCGATCGTGCCTTCCTGCACATCAAACAGCTTCAGCGTGAACTTGTAGTACACGTCCTTGGTGGTGTTGTTCTGCTTGACGATGCTGGTCAGCTCGCCTTCCATGCTGTACTTGGCGGCGGTCATCTGGCCGACCTTGGCGGTGGTGCCCTGCTTGTACAGGCCGCTCTGGTTCTGGCGCTGCAGCTCGTCCACGCCGGCCTGCATCTCGTTGATGGAGCGCACAAAGCGCACCTTGCCCGACTTGACCAGCGCGGTCTGGATGGAGTTCATCACGTTGGTGGTGTCGATGTACTCGCTGGTCTTGTTCTTGACGGTGGAAATGGTCACCGTGGGGCGGCCCTGGAAGATGCCGGTTTCGAGCAAGCCGCCAGTCATCTTCTCGGCAATCATCTGCAGGTCGGTGGAGCCGAATTCGTTGGTCACCAGCTCGACGGCCTTGGCATCGCCGTAGTTGACCTGGCGGTCAAAACGCACGGTGGGCGACGACAGGTTCTGGCAGGCCGACAGGGCCAGGGTACTGGCCGCAAAGGTCAGGATCAGCGCGCTGCGCTGGATGCGGTTCTTGGTTGTCATGGTTTTACTCCTCACTCGAACAGGGATTGGCGCGGCGCGATCAGCGCGGCTCCACATTCATTTCCAGGCGCAGGTCCACGGCGGCGCTGGTGGGCGCCACGCTCTTGACGGTCTGCTGGCCCAGGCCCAGCACGGTCATCTGCTTCCAGGACTCGCCGTCGCCCACCTGGTTGCCCACGTTGTCCAGCCACTTGAAGCGGTAGAACACGGTGCGGTCGGTGCGGCCCATGTTGGCCATATCGGCCTGCACCACCAGGATGTCGTTCTTGCGCACGATGCGCATCTCGCGCACGGCGATGCTGTTGGCCTCGCCGCGCAGGGCCACCTTGGCGGCCACGGCCAGCGGTGTGGCAGGGTCATGCAGTTGGGCGCTGGCGCCGCCAGCCAGGGTCATCAGGGCCGCGCACAGCACGGCAGGGATCGCGGCGGGGACAAAACGGGTTCTCATGCCAGAGGCTCCTCGAATGGGGTCAGAAACAGGGGTCAGTTCTTGGCGGCCGCAGCGGGCTGGGCGGCCGTGGGCTTGACGGTGGACGAGGGCACGGTGCGGGCGCGGTTGTTGTTGGTGGTACGCACCGGAGCGGCGGGCGCCGCAGCCGCGGCAGTAGGAGCCGGCTGGGGTGCCGCCGCCACCGTGGGCAGCTGGCCCAGCATGGCCACGTCGCCGATCAGCACGCTGTTGTCATACATGCGCAGGGGCACCAGGGCGTACTGGCCGTCGATCTTGATCGGCTGGGGCAACTGGCGGCCGTTGATGGAGACGGTGTGTTCGCCAGGGGGCAGGTAGCCACGGGCCACATACACGCGGCCGGGCAACATGCGCCACATGCGGTCGTCGGCCTGCTCTGTGGCCACCGAGGCTGCGGCGCCAATCAGGCCGCCGATGAGGCCGCCACGCTTTTGCAGCTCGTTCTGCAGCACGCCCTTGGCCACGGCGCGGGTGAAGCCGCGCAGCACCATGCCAGGCATTTCGTCCTTGAGCGCACGGCGGGCCATCACATTCACGTCCACCACTTTTTCGAGCTTGAGGTCGGTGCCGGCGGCCGACACCACCGTCAGGGGCGCGTCCTTGGAGGGCTCGATCACGGGGTACGAAATGCTGGCGGTGACCATGCCCCGGCCGGTGGGCACAGGGAGGGTGAAGGCCTTGGGCTTGCGTGCAGGCGCGTCACCGGCCTCGACGATGAAGAGCACGTCGGTCATGCGCTGGCGGCGCTTCCAGGTGAAGCCGGTGCGGTTGTCCAGGCCGCGCAGGCCTTCTTCCAGCACGGGGGTGTCGGGCTTGAGCTCGATGGCCTTGCGGTAGCCGGGCGCAGCCAGGCCAGGCTCGTTGAGCATTTCGTACAGGAAGCCGGCCAGGTAGTGGGACAGCGCGTTGGAGTAGCCGTTCTTGAGGGCCAGCACTTCGGGGTCGTTGAGCGTTTCGACCGGGTAGCCATTCAGCTCCTTGCCGCCCGATGTGGCGCCCTTGGACTTGGCCTCTTCTTCGGCCGCCAGGGTTTCCTTGGCGCGGAACTCGGCAATGATGGCTTCGCGCTCGTGCGTGCGCTTGATGTCCACACGGGCGTTTTCAAAATCGCCCACGGCCATGCGGTTGAGCGCCAGGCGGGTGGTCAGCCACACCTTTTCATAGTCCTGGCCTTCGTAGACCTTCAGGCGCTCGCTCACCAGGGCCGCGCCCACGGTGCCCATCAGCTTGGAGGGGTTGGTCTTGGCGGTTTCTTCCCATTCCTTGACCTTGTTGTCGGCCAGCAGGAAGGCGTTGGTGCTGTCGGGGTACCGGCGGTCCATGCGCAGCAGCTCACCGCGCTCCATGTTGAAGAGCAGCGCCGTTTTTTCTTCTTCGGTCTTGGCCGTGCTCTCCAGGCTGGCCAGCGCGGCGGGGATGCCGCCACTGCGCCCGGCGGTCTGCATGTCGGTGGCCGTTTTGTCGTGGCTCTGCATGGTGGCGCAGCCGGTGAGGGCAGCGCTCAGCGCCAGCACCCACAGCAGGCGCGGACGGAAACGGGATGGGTGGGCGGTCATGGATGCTCCTTGCAGATCGGTCGGTTGCTCACCAGAAACACCCCGCGCTTCCCACGCGCAGCCGCGCAACAGCCCCGCCCAAAGGAGGGTGCAGCGAATACGGCGCGCATGGTGGAAGTCCGGTCAAGGCGGGTGCTGGCAGCCCGTGCGCCCCCTCCCGGCGCGGTTACGTGCTGTGTGCGACCCCCTCTGGCTGTGAGTTTCTTGGTTGTTGTGTATGGGGTTGTAGCCAGCCGCGCAATGTAGCAAAAGCTTGTATCTTTTCTGTAACCGTGTGGGGCCGGCGACACAGGCGGACACAGGTGCGGGCGCATGGATTGCATGGTGGGCATGTCATCCCTCCTGCGGCTGGCGCGGCATGCGGTACAGCCACACCACCCGACCACCGGGCGCGCGCAGCTGGGCACTGGGCAGCCAGCCGGGCACCGCAAACTCCAGGCTCACCAGCCAGGCACCGGGCGCCAGCTCGGCCTGGGCCTTGGCGGCCGCGCGGGCCATGCTCTCGGGCCGCTGGAACAGGTACACCATCTGGTAGGCGCTCCAGTCGGCCTTCCACATGTCGGCACGCTGCACCCGCGCCCAGGGGCAGCGCAGGGCGCACAGCAGGCGCAGCGGCCAGCTCCACTCCAGCCCGTCGAGCTGGGCGGCAGGGTAAGCATGGCGCAAGGCCTTGAGGCCATCGCCCAGGCCACAGCCTGCGTCGAGCACGCGCGCGCCCAGCGGCAGCGGCGCCTGCACGGCCAGAGACTGCAGCGCGTGGCGCGGCGTGGGGAACAGGGGCGCATCGCGCCACGCATTGAGTGGGTAGACCAGCAGCAACAGCGACAGCGGCACCAGCCACGCCCAGGTAGGCAGGCTGGCCGCCCCCAGCAGCGCCAGCGACAACGGGAACCCGGCGGCAATCAGCCCGCGCCGCCACCAGCTGTCGCCCAGCACGCTGGCAGCCGTGCCAAGCAGGCAGGCGACCAGCAAAGCGGCCACCGGCGGAACCGCCCGCTGCAGCGCCACAAAGATCAGCCACGCGCACGCCCACGCCGCCAGTGCGGGCAGGGGCCAGGGCATGCGCAGGGCGAGCATGGTTCTCCGTTCTCAGCGGCCAAAAATGCCGCGCAGCAGATTGACGGGGTTGACCACGTTGCCCGCGTCCGTGCCGCCGTCGCCTGCGGGCGGCTGGCCTGCGGGCGCACCACCCATGCCGCTGGAATAAGCGCCTGTGCCGCCCAACGGTGCAGCGGGTGCTGCGCCCATGCCGCCACGGCGCCCCTGCATCTCCTCGCCCAGCATGGCCATGGTGTGCGACTTCACACGCACGCGCACCGACCATTCAGGCTCCCACGCGGCCTTGGGGTCGGCCGGACGGGGTGGATACACGATGTGGCTCTCGCCACCGTAGGCCATCATGCGCAGCATGGGCGTGGCATCGCGCCCGCCGCCAGCGAAGATGCCCTGGGGGATCGCGCACTGCGTGGTCTCGGGCTGCAGCAGCACTCGCTCCTTGAGCCAGCGGTCGATGGTGGCGGGCGAGAGGTAGTCGAACAGACCCATGCCGGTGTCGGGCGTCTCGGCGCTGGACCACATGATGAGGTCGTCCCCGCTTTGCGACATGGCGTGCAGGTAGTAGGCGCGCGCATTGCGCACTGGCTGCCAGCTGGTGCCCATGCTGTCCTGCGGCTTGCCGGTGGTGCGCAGGTCGATGGCGGGCATCAGGTCCTGCGCCGCGCCCAGCGTGAACTTCATCGAGGCAGGCACACCGTCGCCCCGCACCTGGTGCTCGCCCACCACCGAGCTGTCCCGCGACAGGCTGACCTGGTTGCGCTCGTTGGGGTACAGCGCATAGGCCGGGCCCACGCGCGGGCCCCGGTCGGGCACGGCGCGGCCTGCAAAGGCCTGCGCGTAGTCGGAGGGCTTGGCACGCGCCAGATCGATGACGCGGGGCTGGCCCGCACGCACCGCGCTACCGCAGCCCCAGTACAGCAGGATTCGGCCCTTGGGCTGCTGTTGCTGGTACTCACGGGGCACTTCGCCCGGCTCGGTCTGGGTGGGCTGGGCGCGCGGGGGGATCAGAGGCAGGGACTCGCCCATGCGCATGCCAGGCGGGATGGACTGGCTGGCTTCTACGCCGGGGCGCAGGCTGTTGTGCAAGGCGATATCAATAACGCGCGGCGGCATGATGGACATGGCGCGTGCGTTGCCGTATGACGTGTTGCTGCCGCCCCCCATGCCCGGCGCTGCGCCGCCGCCCATGCCCCCCATGAGGCCGCCGAGCATGCCGCCGCCACCGGGCAGGCTGTCCATCTCGGGCATGCCGGCCATGGTGCCGGTGGACAGGTCCATCCACAGCTGCACCTTGGGAGCCTTGGTGGTTTGGGCGTGGGCGCCCAGGCTGGCAATGCACAGGCCGGCGGCCAGGCAGGCGGGGGTCAGGTAGCGCAAAGGGGTTGTCATCGGGTCTGCTCCAGGAGATACGTGGATCACCCGGCAAACCATCGTGGGCCGCAAAGCGGCTTTGTCGCCGCCCTGTGAAGAGGCCTTGCGGTCAACCCGGGTGTGTTGAACGCAGCGCAGTGTAGGCCCCGCAAGGACGCATTTTGCCCGTGCAAGTTACTTGTGGAAACCGTTTCTGTGCGCTATTTCACGCCATCTTGCGCGGCGACAACGCCGCGCCCCGGAGCGACGAGCGGGTCAGCCGCGCAGGCGGTCGATCAGCCCGTTGAGCGCCTCCAGCGACCCGAACTGGATCGCCAGCTCGCCCATGTCCTCCACCCGGCCGTTGCGCTTGACGCGCTTTTTGACGCGCACTTCGACCTCGGCCATCAGCAGGTCCGACAGCTCTTCTTCCACACGCTTCAAGTCGCGCGACTTTTCCTTCTGGGGCTTTTGCGGCACCAGGCTGAACTCGGCGCCGATCTTCTTGACCAGCGCCTCGGCCTCGCGCACCGACAGCTTCTTGGCCGCGATCTGGTTGCCGGCCGTGATCTGTGCGGCGCGGTCCAGCGACAGCAGTGCGCGCGCATGGCCCATGTCGATATCGCCCGCCATCAGCATGGTCTGCACCGGCTCGGCCAGGTTCAACAGGCGCAGCAGGTTGCTGGCGGCGCTGCGCGAGCGGCCCACCGCCTGCGCGGCCAGCTCGTGCGTGAGGCCAAACTCCTTGACCAGGCGCTGCAGGCCCTGGGCTTCTTCCAGCGGGTTGAGGTCTTCGCGCTGGATGTTTTCGATGAGCGCCATGGCAGCGGCCGACTCGTCGGGCACATCGCGCACCAGCACCGGCACCTCGGCCAGGCCCGCCAGGCGCGAGGCGCGAAAGCGCCGCTCGCCCGCGATGATTTCGTATTTGCCCGCGTGCTCCCCGCCCGTGAGCCGCCGCACCAGGATGGGCTGCATGATGCCCTGGGCCTTGATGGACTCGGCCAGCTCGTACAGCGCGCCCTCGTCCATGCGCGTGCGCGGCTGGTACACCCCCGGTACCAGTTCGGACAGCGGCAGGCTGCTGGGCAGGCCCGCTTCGGCGGCCTGGGCCTGTTCCACTTTGTCTTCGACCTTGGGGCCCAGCAGGGCTTCCAGGCCTCGGCCGAGGCCCTTGGGTTTTTTGGTGACCATGAAATGCGTCTCGCGAAAGGAAAAAGGAAAGGGGGAAGAATCAGCGGTCGATGATGACCAGCGTGCCGCGGCTGCCGGGCGCCACGGCGTGGGGCACGCCTGCGGGCACGATGAACACCTCGCCCGCGTTCACCTCGGTGACCTGCCCTTGCAGGTCCAGGCGCATGCAGCCGTCCAGCACCAGCAGGGCTTCGTCAAAGTCGTGCGACTCGTCGGGGTAGGCCGCGTCATCCATGCGCAGCACCTTGAGGTTGGCACCCGCAGCGCGGCCCACCACCGTGGAGTTCCAGGCGCGGGGCAGTTGGTCGGCAAGGGCAGACAGGCTGATCTTGGTCATGGGTCGTTGGCCAGGGTTCAAAACGTCACAGTGCGGAGCGGCTCGCCACGCGGCGCCGCTTGCGACTGCGCCACAGGCGCAACCACACACCGAAGGCCACCGCGAGCAGCACGAGGGCCAGCATGAACTGCCCCAGCGCGCCCACCACCACCGCGCTGCTGGGCAGCAGCCAGGCAAGCACCACCTGCAAGGCGTCGCCAAGCCAGTAGAAGTCAGCCGTGACCCGCCGAGGTGGAGGGACAGCGCCGTCCGCCATCACCGGCGGGCGCTTGCGCCAAAAAACCCAGCGGCTCATGCCGGAGTGGCGAGCTGCATCAGCCAGCCCCGCCCCTCTTCCCAGTCGCCCAGCCCGGATTCGGCATTGATGTGCCCGCGCTCGCCATAGTCCACAAACCGCGCACCCCAGGCCTGCGCCAGCCCCTCGGCACGCTCGAAGCTGCAGTACGGGTCGTTGCGGCTGCCCACCAGCACGGCCGGGAACGGCAGCGGCTGGCGCGCAATGGGCGCCCAGCCGTGGATCTGCGCGGCCAGGTCCGGCCGCTCCACATCGCCCGGCGCCACCAGCAGCGCGCCGCGCACCTTGGCCGCATGGCGGGTGTGTGCCGCCCACCAGGCCGTCAGGATGCAGCCCAGGCTGTGCGCCGCCAATACCACCGGGCCGTCGGCATCGGCCACGGTCTCTTCCAGGCGCGCAGACCAGTCGCCGCGCAGCGGGCGCATCCAGTCGTGCTGCTCCACGCGCTGGTAGCCGTGCGCGGCCTCCCAGCGGCTTTGCCAGTGGTCGGGGCCAGAGTTCTGCCAGCCGGGCAGCAGCAGGATGTTGGAGGCTTTCATTACTATCAATTTAATAGCTAGCAGCGCATATCATTCAAGCGCCTGCGGCCATTTTGGCCATGGAGGCTGCGGCTGGGGGCATGGTTTTCACACGCGCAACCATCTCCTCGGCAAACTCCACAAAGGCCTGGCTGCCCTTGGCGGCCGGGTCGAACACCACACCGGGCAGCCCGTAGCTGGGCGCCTCGGCCAGGCGCACGTTGCGCGGGATCACGCTGTTGAACACCTTGTCGCCAAAGTGGCCCTTGAGCTGGTCGCTCACCTGCTGCTGCAAGGTGATGCGCGGGTCGAACATCACGCGCAGCAGGCCGATGATCTGCAGGTCGGCATTGAGGTTGGCGTGCACCTGCTTGATGGTGTTGACCAGGTCGGTCAGGCCTTCCAGCGCGAAGTACTCGCACTGCATGGGCACGATCACGCCGTGGGCGCTGCACAGGCCGTTGAGGGTGAGCATGCTCAAGGACGGCGGGCAGTCGATGAGCACGAAGTCGAAGTCGGCATCCGCCTCGGCCAGCGCGGCCTTGAGGCGCTTTTCGCGGTGCTCCAGCGTCACCAGCTCCACCTCGGCGCCCGCCAGTTCGCGGTTGGCGCCCAGCACCCAGTAGCCACACTTCTCCGACAGCACGGCCGCCTCTTTCACCGAGGCAGATTCGAGCAGCACGTCGTACACCGTGAGGTCGAGGCTGCGCTTGTCCACGCCCGAGCCCATGGTGGCGTTGCCCTGCGGGTCCAGGTCCACCATCAGCACGCGTTGGCCAATCTTGGCCAGCCCGGCGGCGAGGTTGACGGTGGTGGTGGTCTTGCCAACGCCACCCTTCTGATTGGCAACGCAAAAGATCTTGGCCATGGGGAGTGTGCGGTCCGTGTGGTGGTTGTCGTTGTTTTACTTGGAGATGGCCAGCTTGATGCCAAAGCCGATCAGGAAGATGCCGGCCACTTTTTCCAGCGCGCGACCGATGCGGGGATTGGCGCGCATGCGCTCGGCCAGAAAGTGCGTGAGCAGTACAGCGACCAGGCCATAGAGAAAGGTCAGCGCCGCCACCGTGGCCGCCATCACGCCAAAGGTCAGCATGCCCTGGTGGCGGGCCGGATCGACGAACAGCGGGAAAAACGCCATGTAAAACACGATGGCTTTGGGATTGAGCAGGGTGATGAGCCCCGCCTGCTTGAAGTAGTGACGGGGCTGGATGTTCAGAATCGGCTGCGCGCCCGGCTTGGCCGTGACCATCTTGAAACCCAACCAGGCCAGATAGGCCGCGCCCAGCCACTGCACCGCATTGAACGCTGCGGGGTAGGTGGCCAGCAACGCGGCCACACCGGCTACCGCAGCCCACATCAGCACCTGATCGCCCGCGATCACACCCATGGTGGCCGCCAGTCCACCGCGAATACCGCCCTTGCTGGTGGAGGTGATGAGCGCCAGATTGCCGGGGCCTGGAATGAGCAGGAACAACACAATGGCGGCGACAAAGGCGCCGTAGTCTGCGATGCCGAACATGATCTCTCCCGGTGTGCTGGATGGGTGCGCAGAATGCATGCACCCGAAGTGAGGAGCCGAGTTTACGCGACCACCCTGCCATGACCGTGAAAAAGCCAGCGACTGGCAGCCAAAGCGCTCAGGCGGGCTTCATCCAGATGATGCAGCGCTCTGCATCCAGGCCCGGCACGGCCAGCTGTTCCACGTGAAACACCGACACATCTGCAGGCAACGCTGCGATTTCGTCATCCGGGTGTTTGCCCTTCATGGCCAGCCACGCACCATAGGGCGCAGCCAGCGCGCTGCGCGACCAAGTGACGAAGTCGGGCAACGAGGCAAATGCGCGGCAGCTGATGATGTCGAAAGGGGATGTCAGGGTCTCGACCCGCGCATGCACCCCATGCAGGTTGCGCAGCTTGAGCGCCACCGCCACCTGCTGGATGAACGCGGCCTTCTTGCCCACTGTGTCCACGCAGCTCACATCCACATCCGGGCAGCAGATGGCGAACACCACGCCGGGCAGGCCACCGCCCGATCCGACATCCAGCAGCTTCACCGCTGCCACCGCACCACCCTGCTGCAGGCCTGCCACATGCCTGCGCAGCGGCGCCACGGCGGCCAGGCTGTCCAGCAGGTGGTGCGTCATCATCTCCTGCGGGTCGCGCACAGCCGTCAGGTTATAGACCTTGTTCCACTTCTGCAGCAGCGCCAGAAAATCCATCAACAGCCCGACCTGCGCATCGCTCAAGCCCAGCGCCAGGGCGTCGGCCCCGGCTTGCAGTTGCTGGCGCAGGCTGTCGTTGCTCACGGACATCGTCATGCTGCCACTTCGCCTTCTGCCTTGGTGGCCGTTGCCGGCGCCACGGCAAACTCCTTGAACCCGCCCTTCTTCAGATGCACCATCAGCAGCGAGATCGACGCAGGCGTGATGCCCGTGATGCGCGAGGCGTGGCCCAGCGTTTCCGGACGGTGGCGATTCAGAACCTGTCGGGCCTCGATGCTCAGGGCCGTGACCTGCATGTAGTCCAGGTCGGGCGGCAAGCGCAGTTTCTCGAAATGCGCGGCACGCTCCACCTCGCCCTTCTGGCGGTCGATGTAGCCCGCGTACTTGGCGGCAATCTCCACCTGCTCCAGCACCGGGGCGCTCAGGTCGCCCAGGGTTTCACGTGAAACATCCGCCGATGCGTACTTGCCACCGTCCATGGACATCAGGTTGGCATAACTCACATCGGGGCGACGTAGCAGTTCAAACAGGTTGTATTCGTGCTCGATGCTCTTGCCGAGCACGCGCTCGGATTCGGCGGCGGGCAGGTTGCGCGGGTTCACCCAGGTGGCCTTCAGGCGTTCTGTTTCACGTGAAACCGCATCGCGCTTGCGGCTGAAAGCATCCCAGCGCGCGTCATCCACCAGGCCCATCTGGCGCCCCACTTCCGTCAGGCGCATGTCCGCATTGTCCTCGCGCAGCTGCAGGCGGAACTCGGCGCGGCTGGTGAACATGCGGTAGGGCTCGGTCACGCCCTTGGTGATCAGGTCATCCACCAGCACGCCCAGGTAGGCCTCGTCCCGGCCGGGCAGCCAGGGCGCATCGCCCCGGCACTGCAGCGCGGCGTTGATGCCCGCGAACAGGCCCTGGGCCGCAGCCTCTTCGTAGCCGGTGGTGCCGTTGATCTGCCCGGCAAAGAACAGCCCCTGGATCTGCCGCGTCTCGAAGCTGCTCTTGAGCGAGCGGGGGTCGAAGTAGTCGTACTCGATGGCATAGCCGGGGCGCAGGATGTGCGCGTTCTCCAGCCCGGGCATGCTGCGCACCAGGTCGTACTGGATGTCGAACGGCAGGCTGGTGCTGATGCCGTTGGGGTAGAACTCGTGTGTGGTCAGGCCCTCGGGCTCCAGGAAGATCTGGTGGCTGTCCTTGTCGGCAAAGCGGTTGATCTTGTCTTCCACGCTCGGGCAGTAGCGTGGGCCCACACCCTCGATCTTGCCGGTGAACATGGGGCTGCGGTCAAAGCCGCTGCGGATGATCTCGTGCGTGCGCTCGTTGGTGTGGGTGATCCAGCAGGGCACCTGCTGGGGGTGCATCTGCGCATTGCCCATGAAGCTGAACACGGGCACCGTGCCCTCGTTCACGCCGCCGGGCATGCCGTCACCGGGCTGCTCGGTGCACTTGGAAAAGTCGATGCTGCGCCCGTCGATGCGCGGGGGCGTGCCGGTCTTCAGGCGCCCTTGGGGCAGCTTCAGCTCCTTGAGGCGTGCCGACAGCGACACGGCGGGCGGGTCCCCTGCCCGGCCCGCAGCGTAGTTATTCAGGCCCACATGGATCTTGCCGTCCAGGAAGGTACCCGCCGTCAGCACCACCGTGCGGCTGCGGAAGCGGATGCCCACCTGCGTCACCGCGCCCACCACCCGGTCGCCCTCCACCATCAGGTCGTCCACCGCCTGCTGGAAAAGCCACAGGTTGGGCTGGTTCTCCAGCATGCGGCGGATGGCGGCCTTGTACAGAATGCGATCGGCCTGTGCCCGCGTGGCGCGCACCGCAGGGCCCTTGGAGCTGTTGAGAATGCGGAACTGGATGCCGCCCTCGTCCGTGGCCAGCGCCATCGCGCCGCCCAGCGCATCCACTTCCTTCACCAGGTGACCCTTGCCGATGCCGCCGATGCTGGGGTTGCAGCTCATCTGCCCCAGCGTCTCGATGTTGTGGGTCAGCAGCAAGGTTTTGCTGCCCATGCGCGCAGCGGCCAGCGCGGCCTCGGTGCCTGCATGGCCACCGCCGACAACGATCACATCAAATTCCTGGGGATACAACATGGGGACACTCCGGGGCCACGGTGGGCCCGACATTCAAAACCGTCTGCCGACCTGCAACGGCCCCACAAGGGCGGGTCGCACGGCAGCAGGCTGCGCCACCGCCAGCCCATCGGGGCAGCAAGGGTGCAAGGGGAAACCCGCGATTTTCCCACCTTTGCATGCTTTTTGTGCAAAGCCCGGGGCACAGCGGCTACACCATGCGCCGGCAGCGCAGCAGACAGCTGGTGCCTGGGGCAGATGTTCCACGTGAAACAAGCACTCCCCGCACGCGCCGGCGAACGGCAGCTTGCAGTATTCCTGCCCCGGCTTTGTGCTCCAATGGTCTGCATGACCACCCAACTTCTCATCTTCGCGGGCAGTACCCGCCAACAGTCCTTCAACCGCAAACTGGCCCACGCCACCGCCGCCATCGCGCGCGATGCGGGGGCCAACGTCACGCTGATGGAGCTGTCGGACTTCAACATCCCGCTGTACAACGCCGACCTCGAAGCCCAGGGCACGCCCGCCGATGTGATTCGCCTCAAGGAAATCCTCTGGCAACACCCGGCCTGGATCATCTGTTCGCCCGAGTACAACGGCAGCTACACCGCCCTGCTCAAGAACACGATCGACTGGGCCTCCAGCCCCGTCAAGGGCAACCCGGACTGGCAAGACGGCGGCAAGAGTTTTCGCGGCAAGGTCGTGGGCATGCTGAGCGCTTCGCCCGGCGCCCTGGGCGGCCTGCGCTCGCAGAGCCACCTGGCTCCCCTGCTGATCAATGCGGAATGCTGGCTGGCACCCAAGGCGTTTGCCCTGGGCTCGGCCGGCAGCGCGTTTGACGACAGCGGCAACCTCATCCAGCCAGCGCACCGCGACCGCGTGCGTGCCGTGGTGGACCAAGTGCTGTGGGGTGCCAGCCGCCTGCAGCCTGCTGGCGGTCAATAAGGCGGCCCGCCCGTGGACTGCCGCCCCGGTTGCGGCGCCTGCTGCACCGCCCCCTCCATCAGCTCGCCCATCCCCGGCATGCCCCAGGGCAAACCGGCCGGGGTGCGCTGCATTCAGCTGGGGGACGATGCGCGCTGCCGCATCTTTGGCCGACCCGAGCGCCCGGCGGTGTGCGCAGGGCTGATGCCCTCTGCCGAGATGTGCGGCAGCAACCAGGCGCAGGCCCTGCACTACCTGTCGCAGCTGGAATCGCTCACGCAACCGGCCCCGCGCTCATAGCCGGTCTTGCGGGGCCCCGAGAAGCAATGCAGGTGTTTCAAGCCCCAAAGTGACCTCAAGCGCTAGTGCCACATGCGCCAGCAGCTATCAAAATAGTAGTTGCAAGCGAGGCTGTCACAAACTGCAGGTATGCGCCGTCTGTGCTTCACTGAAGCACTCCAACGCCGCCATTGCCATGACCACCACCGACCCCTTCACCACCCTGCGCCCTCGCCTCTTTGGCATTGCCTACCGCATGCTGGGCGTGCGGGCCGATGCCGAGGATGTGCTGCAGGACGCCTGGCTGCGCTGGAGCCGCACCGACGCCAGCACCCTGCAGTCGGCCGAGGCCTGGCTGGTGACCATCGTCACGCGGCTGTCCATTGACCGGCTGCGCGCGCTCAAGGCCGAGCGCGAGGCCTATGTGGGCTGGTGGCTGCCCGAGCCGCTGGTGGAGCTGGACGCGCACACGCCCGAGTCGGCCGCCGAGCTGGCGGGCGAGCTGTCGGTGGCCTTTCTGTACGTGCTGGAGCGGCTGGGGCCGGAGGAGCGCGCGGCCTTCTTGCTGCGCCAGGTGTTCGACTACGACTACCCGGAGATCGCCGCCCAGCTGGGCAAGACCGAGGCCAGTTGCCGCCAGATGGTGCACCGCGCCAGCGAGCGTGTGCAGCAGGCGCGCACCCGCTTCGAGGTGCCGCAGGCGGTGCACCACCAGTTGCTGCAACGCTTCATGAAAGCCGCCCAGAGCGGTGACCGCCACGCCATCGAGGCGCTGCTGAGCGAAGACGCCCAGCTCATCGGCGATGGCGGCGGTGTGGTGCCCTCATTCCCCAAGCCGCTGGTGGGGCCGTTTCGCATCACCAACCTGTACTGGGCGCTGTTCCGGCGCCTGGGCGCACAGGTGGTCTACCGCATGGCGCTCATCAATGGCGAGCCGGGCCTGCTGCGCTACGTGGACGGGCGCATCGAGTCGGCCCAGGCGTTTGTGACCGATGGCGAGCGCATCGTGGCCATCTACGCGGTGCGCAACCCGGACAAGCTGGCGGGCATCCCCGCCACGCTGCCGCTGTAAAGACACGGGCACAGCGCTGCTCGCGCGAACCGCTGCGCAGGCGGCCCCGGCAAGCGCGCCTGGGGAGAAAAAACAAACGCCTCCTGTCACAACCCGGCACGGCGCAGCGTCTTGATGGGTATGGAAGACGGCAATGCAGCCACATGGCGACATCGCCACAAGGCCCCGCACCAGCGCCGTCTTTCACCACCGTCATCAACAACCCTTTGCCATCACCCAGGAGATTTCCATGTCGCAACACAGCGCCCGCCTGCCCTACCACCAACTGTCGTCCAAGGCCTTCATGGGCCTGGTCAACGTCTCTGAAACCATCAAGAAAGGCCCGCTGGGCACCCGGCTGGCCGAGCTGGTGTTCCTGCGCGTTTCGCAGATCAACGGCTGCGCCTACTGCATGGACATGCACTGGAGCGCGCTCGTCAAGGACGGCGCCGACCCGCGCCACCTCAACGCCGTGGCCGGCTGGCGGGAGGCGCCGTTCTTCAGCGAACGCGAACGCGCCGCCTTCCGCTGGGCCGAGATCATTACCGCCACGCCCCACAGCGACGCGAGCGATGACGAATACGCCAAGCTGAAGGCCCTGTTCTCCGACGCCGAGATTTCCGACCTGGGCTTTGCCATCGCCGTCATCAACGCCTGGAACCTGCTGAACGCGGGCATGCGCGCCCCGATCCCGCAGGCCGGCTGAGCGCTGGCAGATGAGGGGTACGGGCCGGTGGAAGACACATCGGCCCGTGGAGCCTGCCTAAGACGACAGACACCAAAAATCGGGGAGAAACGGCTGGTAGCGCCAGTAGATAATGCCTTCATTGCTATCAATAGTGAAGCACAAACATCCGACACATGGCCACGGGTGTAGCCTGCCTGACAGACCCGGCCACCGCCCCGCCCTACAGTGGTGTGTTCCCATCCACAACACCGGAGACACCCACCCATGCTCAACATCCCCTCGCTGCAGGGCAGCGTCAGCCCTGAAGAATGGCAGCTGCGCTGCGATCTGGCCGCCTGCTACCGGCTCGTAGCGCTGTACGGCTGGAGCGACCTCGTTTTCACCCACATCAGCGCCAAGCTGCCCGAGTCGGTGTCGGGCCCGGGCGAACACCATTTCCTCATCAACCCCTACGGCCTCATGTTCGACGAGATCACGGCTTCGAGCCTGATCAAGGTGGACATGCAGTGCAACAAGCTGCACGAATCGCCCTTCCCAGTGAACCCCGCAGGCTTCGTGATCCACAGCGCCGTGCACGAGGCGCGGCCCGAGGCGGGCTGCGTGCTGCACACCCACACCCGCGCTGGCGTGGCCGTGAGCGCGCAAAAGGGCGGCGTGCTGCCCATCAGCCAGCAAAGCACCTTTGTGCTGGGCTCGCTGGCGTACCACGAGTACGAAGGCGTGGCCTTCCGCGACGAGGAAAAGCCGCGCCTGCAGGCCGACCTGGGCGATGCCAACTTCCTTATGCTGCGCAACCACGGGCTGCTGACGGTGGGCAAGACCATTGCCGACGCCTTCCTGTCCATGTACACCTTCGAGAACACCTGCCGCATCCAGATCGACGCGCAGGCTGGCGGCGAACTGACGCAGGTGAACCCGCAGATCGTGAGCGGCGTGGCCCAGGCCATGCGCGTGCAGACCGGCGGCCTGGGCGGTGCCTTTGCCTGGCCCGCGCTGCTGCGCAAGGTGCAGCGCGACCTGCCGGGCTACGACACCTAACCCCCTGTGTCGCCTTCGGCGCCTCGGTGCCGCCGCCAGAGGCGCCAGCTCTTCGGTCACGTCCAAGCCTGCGCGGGCAGGCTTGGAGCCGCGGCCCTCAGCCCCCAGGGGGACGCCGCCCGTGCGGCGGGGCGGCCCTCGCACGGCGGCACTGACTTGGGCCGTGCCAGTTTCCGCCTCCGGGGCCTGTGCAGCGTAGGCGGCCAGCAAGAAAGCTGCGCAGCGCATAGGATCGGCGGTTTCCGACCGTTTTCAAGGACCGATCCATGAAGCTTTACTACTCCCCCGGCGCCTGCTCCCTGTCGCCCCACATCGCCCTGCACGAAGCCGGCCTGGCCCACACCCCCGTGCTGGCCAGCACCAAGAGCCACAAGCTCCAGGACGGCACCGACTACTACGGCATCAACCCCCTGGGCTACGTGCCCTTGCTGGAGCTGGACAACGGCGAGCGCCTGCGCGAAGGCCCCGCCATCGTGCAGTACATCGCGGATCAAGTGCCCGACAAGCAGCTGGCCCCCGCCAACGGCACCCTGGCGCGCTACCGCCTGCAAGAGTGGCTGACCTTCATCGGCACCGAGCTGCACAAGGGCTTCAGCCCCCTGTTCAACCCCGCCACACCGGAAGACTACAAGCCCATGGTGCGCGAGCGCCTGCTGCAGCGCCTGCAGTGGGTGGACAGCCAGCTCGCCGGCAAGCAGTACCTGATGGGCGACCAGTTCACCGTGGCCGACGGCTACCTGTTCACCGTGACCAACTGGACGCAACCCACCAAGCTCGACATCTCCGGCCTGGCCAACCTGGCGGCCTACCGCGAACGCGTGGGCGCCCGCCCCGCAGTGCAGGCGGCCATGAAGGCCGAGGGCTTGCTGAAGTAAGGCTGGGGCTACAAGGGGCGCTGCCGCCACGCCACCAGCGCCCCCACCCACAACGCGCAGGCCGAGAACACCAGCCCACGCGCCAGGCCCCCGGGCCCGTCGGCGATCCAGCCCACCACCGTGGGCCCCACGATCTGCCCGGCCGCAAACACGATGGTGAACGCGCTGATGCCGCTCGCCCACAGCGCCTGCGGCAGGTTGTGCCGCACCAGCGCCGTGGTCGATGCCACCACCGACAAAAACACCCCGCCAAACAGCAGCCCCGAGGCCAGCACCACCGGCCACGCGCCCGTGATGGCGGGCAGGATGGTGGCCACGCCCAGCAGCGCATTCAGGCGCGCCAGCGCCTCACCGCCCCGGCTGCGGTCCAGCAGCCCGGCCCAGATGCGCGACGACAGCACCACGGCCAGCCCCAGCAGGGCGTAGAACAGCGTCACCTCGCCCGCACCCCGGCCCTGCTCGCGCAGCAGCGCCACCACAAAGGTCATGTAGCCGATGTAGCCCACGCCAAACAGGCCGTAACCCAGTAGCGCAGGGGCCAAGGCCCGCCAGCGCACGTGGTCGGGCACTGCAGCCGACGGTGTGGTCCCGGATGCAGCAGCCACAGGTGCAGCCAGTCCGCTCAACACGCGCGCCGGCCACAGCAGCGCCAGCGTGGCCGCCACGCAGGCCAACGCCAGCGCCCACCAGGCCCAGGTCCAGCTGTGCGGTGCGGGGGCCGCTGCCAGCACCGCAGGCACCAGCAAGGCCGACAGGCTGATGCCCCAGCCCGTGCCGCCGTAGTACAGGCCCAGCAGCAATCCGCTGCGCCCCGGCACCTGCGCACCCAGCCGCGCCGCGAGCAAGCCCCCGGCAATGAACACCAGCGCACTGGCCCCGCCGGCCAGCAGGCGCTGCGCCAGCAAGGGCGTTGGCTGCGTGAAAAACCCGCTCAGGCCCATGAACACCGTGGCCATCACGGCGCCCACCAACAGCACCGCCCCAGGGGCCGCGCGCCGCAACAGCCAGGGCGTGGCCAGAGCGCCCAGCAAGTAGCCCAGCGCATTCGCCGTGTTCATGCCCCCTGCCAGCGTGTACGACCAGCCCAGGTCTTCTCGCATGGGCGGCAGCAGCAAGGCATAGGCAAACCGCGTGATGCCCAGCGAAATGGCGGCCCCCATCGACAGGGCCACGGCGAGCCACAGGCTACGCAACGGAGAGATGGAAAGGGATGCGAGTGGCGGTGGCGAGGGCATGGCGGTCCATTCTCATGCAACCGCATCCGCGCCGCTTGCGCCGCCAGGACAGCACGGGGTTAACACAAAACCGGAGCCCTTGTTGACGCCAGTGTGCTGCACGTTTTGCGCTGCAGCATTAAGCTGCAGGCCTGCTTTTTTTGGCACATCGCCTTTCTCCAGGACTTCTCACCATGACCTCTTTGTTTGAACCCACCCGCGCGGGCGACCTCCAGCTGGCCAACCGCATTGCCATGGCGCCGCTCACGCGCAACCGCTCGCCCGAGGCCATCCCCACCGACCTGGTCGCCACCTACTACGCGCAGCGCGCCAGTGCCGGTCTCATCATTTCCGAAGCCACGGCCATCAGCCCGCAAGCCCAGGGCTATGCCGATGTGCCGGGCCTCTATGGCACCGAGCAGCTGGACGGCTGGAAGAAGGTGACCCGCGCCGTGCACGACGCCGGCGGCAAGATCGTGGTGCAGCTGTGGCACGTGGGCCGTGTCTCGCACACCGACCTGCAGCCGGGCAACGCTGCACCCGTCGCACCCTCGGCCGTGCAGGCCAACACCAAGACCGTGCTCATCAAAGACGGCGTGCCCACCTTCACACCCACCTCGATGCCCCGCGCACTCGATGCCGAAGAGATCCCCGGCATCGTGCAGGACTACCGCCACGCCGCACGCAACGCGATTGCATCGGGCTTTGACGGTGTGGAAATCCACGCAGCCAACGGCTACCTGATCGACCAGTTCCTCAAGACCGGCGCCAATCAGCGCACCGACGACTACGGCGGCAGCATTGCCAACCGCGCTCGCCTGCTGCTGGAAGTGACCCGCGCCATCGTCGAGGAAATCGGCGGCGGCCGCACCGGCATCCGCCTGTCGCCCGTCACCCCCGCCAACGACATCGTGGACGCCGATCCGCAGCCGCTGTTCGACCATGTGGTGCGCCAGTTGGCGCCCCTGGGCCTTGCCTACATCCACGTGATCGAAGGCGCCACCGGCGGCCCGCGCGAAGTGGAAGGCCGCCCGTTTGACTACGCCGCCCTCAAGGCCGCCTACCGCGCAGCGGGTGGCAAGGGTGCCTGGATGGTCAATAACGCCTACACGCGCGAACTGGCCGATGCCGCCCTGGCCAACGGTGCCGACATCGTGGCCTTTGGCCGCCCCTTCATCGCCAACCCCGACCTGGTGGCGCGCCTGAAAGCCAACGCCCCGCTCAACGAGGTGAACCGCGCCACGCTGTACGGCGGTGGCGCCGAGGGGTACACGGACTACCCGGCGCTAAGCGCCTGAGTCCCCACCGAGCGGCGCAGCCGCTCAAGAGGGTGAACCGAGCCCGATCGGGCTCGGCGCGCGCATCACGATGCGGGTGAACAGCCGGTCATACGCCGCATCGCGCGGCTTGCCCGGGGCCAGCGGGCTGGTGTTGCTGGCAAAGGCCGCGTCGATGGCGGTCCAGTCGCCCGGCTGCAGGGCCTCCTGCGCGGCGGGCAGCACCACGGTTTCTTCCAGGCGCATGTGCTCCAGGTAAAAGCGGATGTAGCGCTCCAGCGCCAGCGCAAACGCCTCGCGGCGCGCATCGCCCATCAGCTCCCAGCCCAGCAGCAGGTGCTGCAGCTCGCGCACCGCGGCCTCGCCGCCGGCATGGTCTCGCTCCAGCTGGGCGATGGCCTCGGCCGCCTGGGGTGAGCGCTCGGCCACCTTGGGGAACAGCCACTGCGACTCCTTGGGGTGGTGCTGCCGCTCGGGAAACTCATCGATGTAGAACAGCATCGCCCGCATCACGTCAAAGAACGCAGCGGGCTCGTCACCCGGGCCCTGGTCCAGCATCAGGCGCAGCGAGTGCAGCACCGCTGCGAGCGACGCATGCTCCTCGCGAATGGTTCGCAGACTGATCGACGGCATGGCGCACTCCCCAGGTTCAACAAGGCCCCAAGGGTGCCACGCGCTCCCCGGTGCGCCCATGACGCAGGTCAATAAACCGCCGGGCAGCGCCGCCCACAAAAAAGCCCCGCAGACCAGGCCTGCGGGGCTCGTCGAAAGGAAAGGCCTGGCGCGGTCAGTGCGTCAGGCGTGCCTGCGCAGGGCCTGCAGCCAGCGCCTGGGGCGCCTGGTCTGCATAGGGGGCAGCCACTGCGCCGCCGTGGCCATAGCCACCGGCCGATTCGGCCAGACGGAACTGCTGCACCACGTGCGACAGGCGCGCGGCCTGCTCGCGCAGCGACTCGGCAGCGGCGGCGGACTCTTCCACCAGCGCCGCGTTCTGCTGCGTCATGCGGTCGATCTCGCCCACGGAGCTGTTCACCTGGCCAATGCCGGCCGATTGCTCGGACGCTGCGGCCGTGATCTCGCCGATGATGTCGCCCACGCGCTGCACGCTGCTCACGATGTCCTTCATGGCCGTGCCCGCTTCTTCCACGTGGCGCACGCCGCCGTCCACGGCCGTCACGCTGCTCTGGATCAGGCCCTTGATGTCGCTGGCCGCCGCCGCACTGCGCTGCGCCAGGCTGCGCACCTCGCTGGCCACCACCGCAAAGCCCCGGCCCTGCTCGCCTGCGCGGGCCGCTTCCACGGCCGCATTCAGCGCCAGGATGTTGGTCTGGAAGGCAATGGAGTCGATCAGGCCGATGATGTCGCCGATCTTTCGGCTCGATGTCGAAATCTCATGCATGCTGGCCACGGCCTGCTGCACCACACCGCCACCGTGGGTGGCCATCTGCGAGGCCGACGCGGCCAGCTGGTTCGCCATCTGCGACGACGACGCCGTCTGTTGCACCGTGGACGTGAGCTGCGACAGAGAAGACACAGCTTCTTGCGCATTGCTGGCCGTCTGCTCGGTGCGTTGCGACAGGTCCTGGTTGCCCGTGGCGATCTCCTGGCTGGCCGTGGCGATGTTGCCGCTGGCATCCCGCACTTGCGCCACCAGTGCGCTCAGGCCTTGCTGCATGTCGCGCAGCGCGCGCTGCAGGTCGGCCACTTCGTCCTTGCCCTCGGCAGCAATGTGCTGCGACAGGTCGCCGCCCGCAATGGCCTGGGCCATCTTGCGTGCTTCTTCGAGGGGCTTGCAGATGGAGTTCATGTTCATCAGCGTGGTGGGCACCACCACCACCACGGTGATCAGCACCGCCAGCACAAACAGCCACTTGGTCTGGTTGGACACCTCGCTCTGCTGCGCCACCGACTTGGACACCTCGGCGCGCAGCACCGAGTCCAGCTCGGCCATCAGCTTGTCGGCCTCGGCAAACTCGGCCACGGCCTTGCCGCTCATGCGGTTGGCAATGGTGGCGGTGTCGTAGCCGCCCGCCTCCAGCTGGCGCGCCACGTGCGCAAACAGCTCGCGATAGCTGTCCAGGCGCTTGACGATGTTGCGCACCACCGCGTTGTCAGAGTCTTCCCCGCCTTCCAGGAACTTGTTGGCAATCTTCTTGGCCTTGTCCTGGCTCTCCACCCACTTGGCATGGGCAGCCTTCACGGCTTCGGGCTTCTCGTAGCCAATGATCATGTCCTTCTCGTACTGGCGGATGGCCCCCATCTCGCCCCGCAGCTCGGCCATGCTGCTCACCTTGGCGAACGAATGGTCCATGAAGTTCTGGCTCATGTCGTTGATACGGAACATGCCCAGCATGCCCGCGCCACCCAGCAGCCCCAGCAGGCCCAGCACCACGCCAATGGCACCCAGCATGCGCAAACGTATGGTGAACTGCCGCATGAGCGAGAAGAGATTCATGATCTGTCGTCCTTGATATAGCTATGCCGATGCGGTGACCGCACCTCCCCCGAGGCCACGGATTCGCAACAAATCGTTGCAGTTTGCCAGACATCGATGACCGTGCTGTACGTATTTATCACATGCGCCACCGCTTGAGTAAGAGGGCATTCGCCATCACGCTGACCGAGCTGAGCGCCATGGCCGCCCCCGCCACCACCGGGTTCAGGTAACCCAGCGCCGCCAGCGGAATGCCCGCCACGTTGTATGCAAACGCCCAGAACAGGTTCTGGCGGATCTTCATCACCGTGCGGTGCGAAATATCCAGCGCCGCTGCCACCAGCATCGGGTCGCCGCGCATCAGCGTGATGCCCGCTGCGTGCATGGCCACATCAGTCCCGTTACCCATCGCCATACCCACATCGGCCGCAGCCAATGCCGGGGCATCGTTAACGCCGTCGCCCACCATCGCCACAATATGGCCCCCACGCTCCGCCGCTGCGCTGGGTCGCTGCCCCCCGAGGGGGCTTTCGCGCCTTGGGGCGGCCCGGCGGCGCTCATGGTGCTTGCCATCGGGCCCTTGTTGCAGCGCCGCCACCTTGGCGGCCTTGTCGCCCGGCAGCACCTCGGCCATCACCTCGCCCGCCGCTGGGTCCAGCCCCAGGCGCCGGGCCATGGCCTCGGCCGCGCCCCGGTTGTCGCCCGACACCATCACCGTGCGGATGCCACGCGCCTTGAGCGCCGCCAGCGCTTCGCGCGCACCCGGCTTGGGTTCGTCGCCAAAGGCCATCAATGCCCGCAGCGCCAACCCTTCCGTGACCCGTTGGGCCACGGCGGACACCGTGGCGCCTTCGCGTTGCAACGCTTCCGCGCGGTCTGACAACGGGCCCAGGCCCACACCCAGCTCCTGCATCCAGCGCAGGCTGCCCACCAGGTAGCTCTGGCCGTCCACCTCGCCCTCGGTGCCGCGCCCGGGCACGGCGCGCACGTCCTGCGCGGTGGCCACGTTAATCTGCCGCTCGCCTGCAGCCGCCACCACTGCGCGCGCCAGCGGGTGTTCGCTGCCGCTTTGCACCGCCGCCACGGCTGCCATCACTGCCGCCTCATGAAGACCCGGTACCACCTCAAACGCCGTGAGCCGGGGCTGGCCCACGGTCAGCGTGCCGGTCTTGTCAAAGGCCACCGTGTCCACCTTGTGCGCCAGCTCCAGCGCCTGCACGTCCTTGATGAGGATGCCGTGTTTGGCCGCCACACCCGTGCCCGCCATGATGGCTGCGGGCGTGGCCAACCCCAGCGCACAGGGGCAGGCAATCACCATCACGGCCACGGCGTGGATCAGCGCCGCCTCCAGCCCAGCGCCCATGGCCAGCCAGCCCGCCAGGGTCACCAGCGCCACCACCAGCACCACCGGCACAAAAATGGCCGACACCTGGTCCACCAACCGCTGGATGGGCGCCTTGGCCGCCTGGGCGTCTTCCACCAGCCGGATGATCTGGGCCAGCACCGTCTCAGCGCCCACGGCCGTCACCGCCATCACGATGCGGCCATCGCCGTTGATCGAGCCGCCCGTCAGCGCCGCGCCCACATCGCGCGCCACCGGCAGGGGTTCACCGGTCAGCATCGATTCATCCACCTGCGTGTGGCCCTCGTGCACCGTGCCGTCCACCGGGATGCGCTCGCCCGGCCGCACCACCAGCTGGTCGCCCACCAGCACTTCCGACACCGGCACATCCACCTCGCCCTGCTTGGTGAGCAAATGCACCACATCGGGCCGCAGCGCATGCAGCGCACGGATGGCCGCCGTGGTCTGGCGCTTGGCGCGCGCCTCCAGCCACTTGCCCAGCAGCACCAGCGTGACCACTACGGCCGAGGCCTCAAAGTACAGATGCGGCACATGCCCCGGGTGGTCCGTGGGCGCCGTGAGCCACAGCCACATCGAGAGGCCCCAACCCGCGCTGGTGCCCAGCGCCACCAGCAAGTCCATGTTGCCGCTCAGCGCCTTGGCCGCATGCCAGCCCGCCTTGTAAAACCGTGCCCCCAGGATGAACTGCACCGGCGTGGCGAGCACAAACTGCACCCAGGACGGCAGCATCCAGTGCTGGCCGAACAGGTCGCCGATCATCGGCAGCACCAGCGGCGCCGACAGCAGCAGGCCAATGCCCACGGGCATAAAGCCGGCCCAGGACGACAAGTCCTCAGGCGCGTCCCCCTGCCCCGCCGCACGCGGCTCGTAGCCCGCATTGCGCACCGCGCGCCGCAGCACCGCCTCCATGGCGGCAGCGTCGGCGCCTACCTGCGTGACAAAGGCAATGCGCGCAGACTCGGTCGCCAGATTGACCGAGGCCTCCTGCACGCCCGGCACCTTGCGCAGCGCGCGCTCCACACGGCCCACGCAGCTTGCACAGGTCATGCCAGAAATGCCCAGGTCCAGCGAGTGCACAGACCCGGGCGCGGTGTTGAGGGGGGTGGTGATGGTGTTCATGGCCGGGATGCTGATCCTTGACGTGATGGCAAGGTCAAGCATTGATATTGATCAACCCTCACATCATGAGTGTCTTGAGCGGTGTTTGACTCTGCCACGATGTCAAGCTTCAACATTCGCTTCGGTCGCATCCACGGCCACATTTCCAAACCCAACAAGGACACCCCATGGCAACCACCACCACAACCTTCCAAGTACAGGGCATGACCTGCGGCCACTGCGAACGCGCCGTCACCCAGGCCGTGCAGCAGGTAGACCCCAACGCCCAGGTGCGCATCGACCGCGCCAGCGGCAAGGTGGACGTGGACAGCACCGCCCCCCGCGAAGCCCTGGCCGCCGCCATTGCCGAAGAAGGCTACACCGTCGCGGCCTGAGAGGCCGAAAGTCTTTTGCCTCTGAGCGCCGCGCCGCCACACAACGAGGGCCACACCATGACCACGCCCCAGTCCGTCAATACCGCGTCGACTGCGCGCACCAAGGCCGCAGCGCCCCGCGCCATCGCCTGGCCCGTGCCCATCGGCGTCGCCGCCCGGCGCGCCGGCATCTCGGCACGCATGGTGCGGCACTACGAATCGCTGGGCCTCATCAGCGGTGTGGCGCGCACCGATAGCGGCTACCGCCAGTACACCGAGGCCGACGTGCACGCCCTGCACTTCATCCGCCGCAGCCGCGACCTGGGCTTTTCGATGGAAGAAATCGCCGAACTGTTGGGCCTGTGGCACGACCGCAGCCGCGCCAGCAGCCAGGTCAAGCGCATCGCGCAACAGCACATCGACGACCTGAGCGAACGCATCGCCCAGATGCAGGCCATGCAGCGCAGCCTGCAAACGCTGGTGTCCTGCTGCCAGGGCAACGACCGGCCGGACTGCCCCATCCTGGACGACCTGGCCTCCGGGCAGGCAGAGCAACACGCACCCCGGGCCTTGCGCAAAACGCTACCAAATCAATAGCTGCTTGCGCATATTCCACTGGCGCTTGGGGCAGTTTTTGCTTGAAACCTGCGCTGCCAAGCCCTTCAGGCGCCCGCCGACCGCGCAGGGGGTTTGGCTTTGCCAACAGCCGCCTTGCGGCGTGCTGGCAGCGCAGGCGCAGTCCCCGCCTCGGCCGTTGACACCGGAGTCTGCCCAGGCCGCCGCAACACCCCATCACACAGCGTCGCAATGCACTGCTGCGCCACCTGCTCGGGCGTGTATTCGCCATCGGGCTGGTACCAGCGGCCGATCCAGCTGAGCGCTCCGGCAATCACAAAGGCCGTCATCTTCGGGTCGCAGGGCTGCAGCGATCCTTCGGCCACGCCCTCGGCCACCAGGCGGCGGAACTCCTGGTCGATGGCGGACTTCAGGCGCCGCAGTTCCTTGCGGCTTTCGGGGGGCAGCTGCTCGTCGCCCACGCGGATCAGGCACATGCCGAAGTCCATGGTGACGATGCGCGCATACACCTGCATGCAGGTCATGAGCTGGTCAATGGCCTTGCCGCCCGCAGCGCGCGAAGCGTCAATCCCCTCCAGCATCATCGTGAGCCCCTTGCTCACGCACTGCAGCAGGATCTCGTCCTTGTTTTTCACGTAGTAATACAGCGTGGGCTTGGTCACGTTCAGGCGCGCGGCGATGTCGTCGAGCGAGGTCGCGTGAAAGCCGCGTTCGTTGAACAGCTGGGCCGCCGCCTGCAGCACCGCATTGCGCTTGGCCTCGCGCTGACGCTCGCGGTGCGACACCGGGGGCCACGGAGACGCCGCAGCGGTCGGGGCTGGCGCAGGGGCGGCTGGGGCCGACTCAACCTTCGCGGTTTTTTTGACCGGCTTGGCCAGCTTGGTCTGTTTGGCAGCGGGTGCAGAAGACGGCGCTGCGGCGGTGGGGGTGGCGCTGCGGCGGCGGATTGCCACTTTGGCGTGGGGCATGGATGGCAGTTCCTCGGGAAAGTACGGATGCTGATGAGGGTCGCGGCTTCCAGAATCTACTTGCGAGTAAACAGTTTACGCACAAGTAGGAAATTTGCGCTGGGTTCCATCGAAATTTCTGTCAAAAGCTGCAGTCAACCCGTATTAGAAAGCCAATGGAGACAACCCCTTCCGGCCCCGCTGCTGCCACGCCCCTGCTACAGGTGCAGGGCGTGACCCTGGCGTTCGGTGGCGTGAAGGCGCTGACCGGCGTGGGGTTCGATGTGTTGCCTGGCTCCATCACCGCCGTCATCGGCCCCAACGGTGCGGGCAAGACCTCGCTGTTCAACACCATCTCGGGCTTTTATCGGCCCAGCCAGGGCTCCATCCGCTTTCAGGGGCAAGACATCACCCGCGTGCCCGCACCGCAGCGCGCCAAGCTGGGCCTGGGCCGCAGCTTTCAAAACATCGCGCTGTTTCGCGGCATGACAGTGCTCGACAACATCAAGCTCGGCCGCCACGCGCACCTCAAGACCAACGTGCTCGACGCACTGTTCTACCTGGGCCGCGCACGCCGCGAAGAGGCCGAACTGCGCCGCGACATCGAGGAACGCATCATCGACTTTCTCGAAATCGACCACATCCGCCACGCACCCGTCTCGGCCCTGCCCTACGGCCTGCAAAAGCGCGTGGAGATGGCCCGGGCCCTCGCCATGCAGCCGCAGATCCTGATGCTGGACGAGCCCGTGGCCGGCATGAACCGCGAAGAGACCGAAGACATGGCGCGCTTCATCCTCGATGTGCGCGAAGAATGGGGCGTGACAGTGCTCATGGTCGAGCACGACATGGGCATGGTGATGGACCTGTCGGACCACGTGGTGGTGCTCAATTTCGGCCAGGTCATTGCCCAGGGCACACCCGCCGCCGTGCAGGCCAACCCCGAGGTCATCCGCGCCTACCTGGGCACGGGCGATGTGGGCGACCTGCGCGCCAAGCTGCAGGGGGTGAGCACCGCATGACTGGCAACTTCGACTGGGCCTACCTGTTTGAGATCAGCCTCACCGGCATCGCCGGTGGCGGTCTCTACGCACTGGCCGCACTGGCTTTCGTCATGGTCTACAAGGCCACCCGCGTAGTCAACATCGCCATTGGCGAGCTGCTGATGGTGGGCGCCTACCTGTTCTTCACCTTTGCATCGATGTTCGCACTGCCGCTGTGGCTCGCCATCCCGGCTGCGGTGCTGGGCACAGGCTTGCTGGGCGCAGTGATCGAGCGCACCATGATCCGCCCGCTGCTGGGCGAGCCACCGATCTCCGTGTTCATGGTCACCGTGGGCCTGGCTTCGGTGCTGGTCGGTCTGGTCGAAATGATATGGACGGCCGATCAGCGCCGCCTGCCCGACTTCATGCCCACGCAGCCCATCGTGGTGGGGGATGCCTTCCTCGCGCCCAAGGTGTTCTGGGGCGCGTTGATTGCCATCCTGTTCATCGCGGCAGTGCTGGTGGTGTTCCGCTTCTGGCGCGGCGGCGTGGCTCTGCGCGCCACGGCCAGCGACCAGGCGGCCGCGTACTCGGTGGGCATCAACGTGCCGCGTGTGTTCTCGCTGGCCTGGGTGGCCTCGGCCATGCTGGCAGCCATCTCCGGGATCATCGTGGGCTCGATTGGCGGCATCTCGTCCAGCATGGGCGTGTTCGGGCTGTCGGTGCTGGTGGTCGTCATCGTGGGCGGGCTCGACAGCGTGCTGGGCGCGCTCGTCGGGGGCATCCTCATCGGCCTAATCGAGGCGCTGGCCGGGGCCTATCTGGGCGGCGAATACAAGCTGCTGGCCACCTTCATCGTGCTGGTCGCAGTGCTGCTGGTGCGGCCGTACGGCCTGTTCGGCACCCACGAAATCGAGAGACTGTAAGGCCGACCCCATGCGCATCGGAACCCTCAAGGAAACCTACATCGCCGACGCGGCGCTGTTCGACTCGCGCACGCAAAAAGTGTGGTTGGCCGTGGGCGCTGCGCTGCTGGTGCTGTTCCCCTTCATGGCCAGCGACTACTGGCTGTACCTGGCCTGCCTGGTCAGCATCAATGTGGCAAGCAGCACAGGCCTCAACATCCTCACGGGCTACACGGGCCTCGTCAGCCTGGGGCAAGCGGCCTTCATGGGCCTGGGCGCCTACACCGTGGCCGTGCTGGAAACCAAGGTGGGCATGCCCTTTGTCCTCAACCTGCTGGCCGGTGGCTTTGTCGCCATGTTGGGTGGCATCGTGGTGGGCATCCCTTCGCTGCGCGTGAAGGGGCTGTACCTGGCAATTGCCACCATTGCCGCGTCGTTCATCGCGCACTTCATCTTTGCCAACTGGAAGTTCACCGGTGGCACCGGCGGCCTGAGCGTGCCGCCCGCCAAGCTGTTCGGCATGGCGCTCGACACCTCGTTCCGCCTCTACTGGCTCATCGTGCCGGTCACGATCCTGATGCTGCTGAGCGCGGCCAACCTGTTTCGCACGCGCGTGGGCCGTGCGTTCATCGCGATTCGAGACCGCGACATCTCGGCCGAGGTGCTGGGCATTCCGCTGCTGCGCTACAAGCTGCTGTCGTTTGGTCTGTCGTCGTTTTACGCGGGCGTGGCAGGCGGGCTGTGGGCGTACTTCTTTCGCGTGGTCACGCCCGAGAGTTTTCCGCTGCTCCTGTCCATCTTTTTCCTGGCGGCCATCATCGTCGGCGGCATGGGCTCCATCCTGGGCGGCATTCTGGGCGCGGTGTTCATGACCATGGTGCCCGAGCTGCTCAAGCTCGTGGTGGACATGCTGCCGGGTGGCAGCGAACTCACGGTGTTCCTCTCGCCCGTGCGCACGGTCATCTTTGGCCTGCTCATCATCGGTTTTCTCGTCTTCGAGCCCCATGGCCTGGCCGAAGTGTGGCGGCGCATCCGCCGTTTCTTCCATCTCTGGCCCTTCCGCAACTAAATCAAATGGAGACAACTATGGACACACCACGCACTTCCATCCAGCGCCGCCAACTCTTGCTCGGGGCCGCTGGCGCCGCTGCCCTCACCAGCCCGCTGTCGGTGCTGGCACAAGGCGCTGAAGAGATCGTGATCGGCGGCTCCATCCCGCTCACCGGCGTGTTCGCGTTTGCGGGGGTCGGCATCAACGCGGGCATGGGCGACTACGTGAAGATGCTCAACGACGCGGGCGGCATCAAGGGCCGCAAGGTCAAGTACGTGCCCGAAGACACGGGCTACAAGGTCGATGTGTCGGTAGCGGCGTTCAAGAAGATCACCAGCCAGAACAAGGTGAACCTGTACTACGGCGACTCCACAGGCTTCTCCAAGACCATCAATCCCGAGCTGGACCGCAACGGCAACATCCTCATGGCCGGCGCATCGTTTGCCACCGAACTCAACGACCCCAAAAAGTACCCCAACCAGTTCCTGGTCGGCCCCGACTACACCGAGATGTTCGGCATTCTGCTCAAGCACATCGCCAAGGAAAAGCCCGGCGCCAAGGTCGCCTTCGTCTATTCCGATTCGGAATTCGGCCGCGACCCCATCGAGAAAAGCGAGGCCGAAGCCAAGAAGCTCGGCCTGTCGGTGCCCATCAAGATCATGACGCCTGCCGGCAGCGTGGACGTGTCGGGCGAGGTCATCAAGCTGCGCCGCGCGGCGCCCGACTACACCATCTTCCACGGCTACATCCTCGCGCCCATCCCCGAGTTCATCACCCAGGGCAAGCAACAGGGCATGACCAGCAAGTGGATGGGCACGTTCTGGACCATGGACAGCTCCACCGTCATGAAGATGGGCGACGCCGCCGACGGCTTCATGGGCGTGATGCCCTACCGCTACTACTACGACACCGAGAAGGCGCCCATGCTGGAGAAGATCCGTGCCATGCGCCCCGAGTACCAGAGCACGGCCTACATCCAGGGCTTTCTGGCCGCCATGCTGTTCACCGAATCGGCCAAACGCTGCCTGGATGCGGGCAAGCCGCTCACGGGAGCCAACCTCAAGGCCGCGCTCAACTCCATCAAGGACTTCGACACGGGCGGCCTGATCGGCGTGCCGATCACCATCAGCGGCAATTCGATCCCCGTGGGGCGTGTGTACCGCGCAGATATGAAGGCCCAGAAGATGGTCGCCGCCTCCGACTGGATCAAGCTCTGACCTTGCTGTTGCCATGACCCAGCCAACCCCGGCCCACGTCCTCGAAGTCAACAACATCGAGGTCATCTACAACAAGGTGGTGCAGGCCCTGCGCGGCCTGTCGCTGGCCGTGCCGCGGGGGCAGATCGTGGCGCTGCTGGGCAGCAACGGGGCGGGCAAAAGCACGACGCTCAAGGCCATCTCGGGCCTGCTGGCGCTGGAGGATGGTGTGGTCGAAAGCGGCAGCATCCACTTCAATGGCCAGCCCACGGCCGCCGTGGCCCCGCAGCAGCTGGTGCGCAGCGGCCTGAGCCATGTGATGGAAGGCCGCCACGTGTTTGAAGACCTCACGGTCGAAGAGAACCTTGTGGCAGCGACCTATGCACTCACGGGGCGCAAGGATGCGACGCCGGATTTCGACCTGGTCTACAGCTACTTTCCGCGTCTGCATGAGCGGCGCAAGGGCCTGGCCGGGTACCTGTCGGGTGGCGAGCAGCAGATGCTGGCGATTGGCCGCGCGCTGATTGCGCAGCCCCAGCTCATCCTGCTCGACGAGCCCTCACTGGGCCTCAGCCCCAAGCTGGTCGAAGACATCTTCACCATCATCGCGCGCATCAACGCCGAGCGGGGCACCAGCATGCTGCTGGTGGAGCAGAACGCCACCGTGGCGCTGGCCGTGGCGCACCGGGGCTACATCATGGAGAACGGCAAGATCGTGATCGACGGCACGGCAGAACGCCTGGCCAACGACCCGGATGTGCGCGAGTTCTATCTGGGCATGGGTGGTGGCGGCGAGGCCAAGAGCTTCAAGGACATCAAACACTACAAGCGCCGCAAGAGATGGCTGTCATGACGCTCCCCGACCTCACCCTGCCCCAGATGCTGCGTGATCGCGCACGCACCGACGCGCAGCGCATCGCCATCCGGCAAAAGGACTTCGGCATCTGGAAGCCCTTCACTTGGGCGCAGTACCACCAGCGCGCCAGCCACTTCGGCCTGGGCCTCAAGGCGCTGGGCCTGCCTGCGGGCGGGCATGTGGGCGTGATTTCCGAGAACCGCATCGAATGGGTGCTGGCCCAGATGGGCGCGGGCCTGGTGGGCGCCGTGACGGTGGGTGTGTACCCCACCAGTCCCACCAACGAGGTGGCCTATGTGGTCGGCCATGCCGACATCGAGATCATGGTCTGCGAAGACCAGGAGCAGACCGACAAGCTGCTGGCCGCACTGCCCGAGCTGCCGCGCCTGAAAAAGATCGTGGTCATGGAGACCAAGGGCCTGCGCAGCTTTGCGCCCGAGGTGCGCCAGTTCATCACCACCTTTGACGAGGTGGAGCAGCTGGGCGCGGCGTCGGGCCAACAGGCGGTCATCGACGATGCCCTGGCACGCCAGCGGCTCGACGATGTGGGCCTGATGATCTACACCTCGGGCTCCACCGGCAAGCCCAAGGGCGCGATGATTTCGTACCGCAACATCCGGGGCGTGGTGCCCGGCATCGTGGACCGGCTGGAACTGTCGCGCGAGACCACCCACCTGTCATACCTACCGCTGTGCCATGTGGCCGAGCAGATGCTGACCAGCTTTGTTCCCGTGTACATCGGCTCGCAGGTGAACTTTGGCGAATCCATCCGCACCGTGCAGGAAGACCTGCGCGAGGTTGCTCCCACCATGTTCCTGGGCGTGCCGCGCATCTGGGAAAAGCTGCACGCCGCCATCCACATCAAGCTGCAAGAGACTGGTGACCTGCGCCGCGCGCTGTTCCACAAGGCCTACAACGCCTGCAAGCCGCTGGCCGAGAAGCCGCGCAGTGCCTGGAGCGCTGCCGACAAGCTCACGTATGCCGCCAGCTACTGGCTGGTGTTCCGCGCGCTGCAGAACTTCATCGGCCTGCGCAATGCCCATGTGGCACTCACCGGCGCCGCGCCTATTCCGCCCGACGTGGTGCGCTTTTTCCGCGTGCTGGGCGTGCCGCTCATCGAGGTGTATGGCCTCACTGAATCGACCGGCATGGTCACGGGCCACCGGCTCGATCATGTGGTGGTGGGCACCGTGGGCGTGCCCACGCTGGGCGTGGAGCACCGCATTGCCGACGACGGTGAGCTGCAACTCAAAGGCGACATGGTGTTTGCGGGCTACTACAAGAACTCCGAGGCCACGGCCAGCAGCATCGTGGATGGCTGGCTGCACACGGGCGACGTGGTGCGCGAAGAGCAAGGCCAGATCAAGATCGTGGACCGCCTCAAGGACATCATGATCACGGCCGGCGGAAAGAACCTCACGCCGTCCGAAATCGAGAACACGATGAAGGGCAGCCCCTTCATCAAGGAATGCATCATCGTGGCCGAGGCGCGCAAGTTTGTCGGTGCACTGGTGATGATCGACTACGAGACCGTGGGCAAGTGGGCCGAGGCGCGGCGCATTCCGTTCACGCACTACCGCTCGCTGGTGGAACACCCGGAGGTGCGCGGTCTCATTGACGCCGAAATCAACCAGGGCAACCAGCGCCTCGCGCAGGTCTCGCAGATCCGCAAGTTCCACCTGCTCACCAAGGAACTGGACCACGACGACGGCGAGGTGACCGCAACGATGAAAGTGCGCCGCGCAAGCATCTACAAGACCTACGCGGCCGAGATCGAGGCGCTGTACCAATAGCCCAGGGCTCAGCGCATGGGGACCTATTCACTATTAAAACAGGAGCTGATAGCGCAATATCCACTAGCGCTTGAAGCGGATTGGACATGAAAAATACCGCCACAGACCCTGCAGCAGCCGCTACCGCACCGTCCGCGCCCGCCCCACAGCCGCCCCTGCTGCTGGAGCGCCACGGCGCCATCGCCACGCTGCGCTTCAACCGGCCCGAGGCACTCAACGCCATCGACGTGCCCATGGCCAATGCCTTCCTCGCCGCCGTGCAGGCCATCGCTGCCGACCCCGGTGTGCGGGCCGTGGTGCTGCGTGGCAACGGCCGGGGCTTCATGGCCGGGGGCGACCTGGCCACGCTGCGCGCCGACCCGGTGCAGGGCGCCATCGACATCCTCACGCCGCTGAACCAGGCACTGCTGCTGCTGGCGCAGATGAACGCGCCCGTCATCGCGCAGGTGCACGGTGCGGCCGCCGGCGCGGGGTTGAGCCTGGTGCTGATGGCCGACTATGTGATCGCTGCAGAAGGCACACGCTTCAACCTGGCCTACATCAACCTCGGCACCAGCTGCGACGTGGGTGCATCGTGGGCGCTGCCGCGCATCGTGGGCTTGCGCCAAGCGCTGGAGATTGCGTTACTGGGCGAGGCCTTCACCGCGGACGATGCGCTGCGCCTGGGCCTCGTCAACCGCGTGGTGCCCGGCGCCGAGCTGGACAGTGCCACCACCGCCCTCGCCCAGCGCTTGGCCAGCGGCCCCACACTGGCCTACGGTGCGATGAAGCGCCTGATGCGCGCGTCGATGGACCACACGCTGCCAGAGCAACTGGCCGCTGAAAAGGGCGCCTTTGTGCACTGCGCGGGCACCGAAGACTTCCGCGCGGGGGTGGAGGCGTTTCACCAGCGCCAGAGCCCGCAGTTTGTGGGGCGGTAACGCAAGCGCAACTGCATCGCCGGCAGCCGCTTTCTTGTCTTCAAGCAAAGCCCTTACACTCCCGCCAAAACGGAGGGAGAGAGGGTATGAAGCCATCACGCCAACAAGGCAAGCTGCTGTTCAAAATCGCGGGCGTCCTCGCCGGGGTCGTGTTCGTTGCTTTTGGAATGCAGGAGCGGTCCGAGCTTTCCAGAACGCTCAAGCTCGGCAAACACACCGTGGTCGAGCCCATCACGCAGTACACAGAGTTCAAGAAAAGCGGTTCTTCCACCTACACCGCCGAGTTCCACTACCAGACCGACAGCGGCCAGCAAATGGTGGTGAAACACAGCTTCCCGGAAGAGATCCTGGCCGAATTCAAGGCCCATCGCCCGGTCGAGACCGCCTACATGCCCAACGACCCTAGCAGTTTTGTTTTTGTGAAGCAGCAGTCTTCATGGACGCTCGTGGCGGTGGGCGGTGCATTGATGCTGGCAGCCCTGCTGCTGGCCTGATCGACGGTTCGACCTTCCGCACGACACGCTCCTTGTGCAAGGGTCGGGCTGGGTGAACGCCCCGACCCACAGCATTGGACTGAATCGCGGAACAGTGAGTTGAGCCGCCAGCCATTGATGGCGAACCCGTCGGCCCTTAGAGTGACGCCATGGCGACGACCACCTACACGGCTCCACGCACTCTCTGGCCCCTGCGGCGCAACGCGGGGACGGGCACCCCAGCAACCAGGCCATGATCACCGTCCGTCCCTCCTCCGAACGGGGCCGGTCTTCCACCGGCTGGCTGCACAGCGCCCACAGCTTTTCGTTTGGCGACTACTTTGACCTGCGCCACCAAGGCCATGGCAATCTGCTGGTGCTCAACGACGACACGGTGGCGCCCGGCAAAGGCTTTGGCACACACGGGCACCGCGACATGGAGATCGTGAGCTATGTGCTCGACGGCGCCCTCGCTCACCAGGACAACCTGCACGAACGTGCCGGCCAACAACCTGGGGCCCCAGCGGCCTCGGGGGCGCCAGGGGCTGATTCGGTGGCGGCTCCCACCGGCATCCTGCACCCGGGCGACGTGCAGCGCATCAGCGCAGGCTGGGGCGTGCGCCACAGCGAGTTCAATGCGCTGGCCGACCAACCCACCCATTTCCTGCAGATCTGGATCAAACCGCTGTTCACCGGCATACGCCCCAGCTACGCGCAAAAACACTTCCCGCCCGCAGACCGCCGGGGCCGCCTGGTGCGCATTGCCTCGCGCGGGGGAGAAGACGGCTCGGTGAGCATGAACGCCGACGCCTCCATCTGGGCAGGCCTGCTGGATGGCAGCGAAACCGCCACCCAAGTGCTGAACCCTGAACGCCTGGCCTATGTGCACGTGGCGCGGGGGGCGGTGCAGGTCAACGGCATCGCGCTGTCTGGTGGCGATGGCGTCTTGCTGGACGGCGAAAACTCGCTGGCCCTGCACAAGGGCCACCACGCCGAGGTGCTGGTGTTTGACCTGGCGCGGCGTTGAAACACGTCACCCCAACGCATGGAACTGGCCCCATGACCCCCGACATAGCCTTCCTTCACCTGCCTGAGCTGCAAGGCCGGCTGACCCCCGCCCATGCCTCGGGCCTGCGCCTCACCGACGAGGTGCTGGCCGAGTGGGACGCCCAGGCGCGCTACCAGGGCCTGCCCGCCCACTGGCGCCTGCCAGATATCGAGGTTGAGCAATCCCGCCGCGAGGTACTTGCCGCCATCACGGCACAGCAGCAGGATCTGTGGGTGTTTGCCTATGGCTCGCTGATGTGGAACCCCGGCTTTCACTTTGGCGAAGTGCGCCGCGCCTGCTTGCCCGGCTTTGCACGCCGCTTTGCGCTGAGCACCACCATCGGCCGGGGCACGCCCGATTGCCCGGGCCTGGTGCTGACCTTGCAGCGCACGAACGACGCTGATCAGGTGGGCTGCGAGGGCCTCGCATTCCGCATTCCGGCACCGCTGGTGGAGGACGAGTCCCGCATGCTGTGGCGGCGCGAGATGATCACGGGTGCCTACTGTCCGCAACTGCTGCCGTTACCAACGCCACAAGGCGAGGTGCAGGCGCTGGTGCTGGTCGCCAACACGGCCCACGCCCATTACCGGGGCGACCTGTCCCTGCAGGCCACGGCCGCAACCATTGCCACCGCCTGTGGGCGCATTGGCAGCAACCGGGACTACCTGGAGCAGCTGGTACAGCAGTGCGAGGTGCTGGGCATTGAAGACACCTATGTGCGTGAACTGGCGGCGTTGGTGGATGCCGCCTGCGGCCGCAGCCGGTGAAGCCACCATGGCCCGGCGGGCCACGGTGTCAGAACGGTGCCGAGTCCGGGTCGGTATCGACGGGCACTTCACGGGGACCGGTCACCGCGCCACCCCCAGCCACTTTGCGCGCCGGGGCAGAGGGTGCTGGTGCAGCCATCGGTGGCCGTGATGCCGCTGGAGCAGTTTCAGCCCGGTCGCTGGCCACGGCCTGCGCTGCGCTTGCCACCCCACTCTCCGACTCTCCTCCCAGCGCCTCGATCAGGTCCGGAATCAGCTTGACCAGTTCGCCCGTGGCGATCGCCACGTCAGTGTCAAAGCCGCCATCGTCTGCCTTGGTGCCTTCAAACACCGTGTCCAGGAACAACACTTTCTTGATCTGCAGGCCTTCGGTGAGCATGAAGCTCACGCGGTCGTCCCAGGTGAGGGCGAGCTTGGTCGGCAGCTTGCCGGCGTCGATGTGGGCCTGCACCTCCTCGATGTCCAGTGGGTGGCGGGCGTAGCGCACCACGGCTTTTTCTTCGTTGGCGCTTTTCAATTCGCACTCGCGGTCCACCGTGAAGCCCACGGGCGGCTCCTGCTCCTTGAGCCAGTGGGCCATGGCGGCCTGCGGGCTGGTCTGGGTGTCGAGCAGCGACACCGACAGGCCGGGCAGCGATTCGACCAGCAGGGTCACCACTTCATCGGCGCGGCCCTGGCTGGACGTGTCCAGCACCAAGAGGCGCGAGGCCGTATCGATCCAGATCCACATCGAGCCTTGTTTGGTGAAGGCCATGGGCAGCAGGTCCAGCTTGGCCTCGTCTTTGAGCTCCTTGCTTTCCTTCTTGCCGGGCTTGCGGCCGGTTTCCTTTTCGATGCGTTCGGCCTTCTCCTTGACCTTGCGCGCCAGCACGCTGCCGGGCAGCACCTTGGTCTCGACCATGAAGCGCAGGATCCACTGCCCGCCCACCGATTCGACCAGGGGGCCATGCAATTCACCCCGGGGGGGCACCCAGCCCAGCGACTTCTCCTGCGTGGCGCCACATTCCTGGAAAGGGGCCTTGGCCAGCGCTTCTTCCACTTGCGTCAACTCGACCTGCCATTGCGGAGCAATGCGGTACACGATCATGTTCTTGAACACGGAAAACCTTTGGTTGGGGTCGCTGCGAACAACGACACGGACACGGAACCCGCCATTGTCGGCGGTCGCCACCCTGGCGCCGGGCCGCTGGGGCACGGACAGCCCTTGGAGGACTGAAAACGCTACACAATCAATAGCAATCAGGGCATATGGCACCAGCGCATCGTCCACTATTTGCCCCAAATGATTCTGGAGGCGGCTTTGCAAGCGTTCGCCGCAACTTTACACAGCCTCACCCAACGCGCACGGTGGCGATACGTGGGCGGCAGACACTGGACTCCAATCGCTGAAACGGTCGTTGCAGCGAGCTCACCACCGCGAAAGGACTTCCAACATGGCCTCCCGTTTATCTCACCCCCTCTCCCACCGTATTGCTGCCACTGCCCTGCTCGCCGCCATGGCCTTGCCTGTGCTGGCCCAGCAACCCCCTGCAGCGCCTGCAGCACCCACCGCGCCCGCCAAGGCCGCCGAAGGCCGCCATGAACGCCACCACGGCGACATGGCGCAGCGCCACGCCAAGCGCCTGGCAGACCTGAAAGCCCAGCTCAAGCTGACCCCTGCCCAGGAATCGGCCTGGACCACCTTCACCTCGGCCATGCAGCCCGGCGAACGCCCCGCCCGCCTGGACCGCCAGGACATGGACAAGCTGACCACGCCGGAACGCATCGACCGCATGCGCGCAATGCGCGCCCAGCATGCCGCCGAAGCCGACCGCCGCGGCGAGGCCACCAAGGCCTTCTATGCCACGCTGACGCCCGAGCAGCAAAAGACCTTTGATGCCCAGGCCCACCGCGGCCGCCCCATGGGGGGCATGCGGGGTGGTGAAGGCCGCCACGGGCATGGTGACCACCATGGCGGCATGCGGGGGGGCGAAGGCCGTCCGGGCCCTGCCCCCACGCCTGCACCCGCCAAGTAAGGCATAGCCCTGAACTGGGGCGACAGGCGCTGGAGCCTGTAGTCGCCCAGGGACTGTTTCAAGGCCCTCCGCCGCTTCCTCCCCCGCCAACCCGGCGTTCTACAAAGAACGCCGGGTTTTTTCTTGGACGGTCCCGCTCCGGAGGGTGCCTTACGGGGCCATGAGACGAGCCAGGGAGCGCAACTCTATGCCGCTGTGGATAACCCTGGGCACATTTTTGGCACAACCAGGCAGTTATCCACACAAAACGCCGCCGCCCGAAAGTTGTTGTCGGCGAGCCCCGCACTTAGCGCGCGCCGCCCCACATACTTTGCAGCGACGCAAGTGCGCGCCAGCGTTGAAGAAAAAGCGCTTGTCCACACAAACAGGCGTTCTCTACTACTACTGCTATTTATATATAAAGCCTTTAAAGAATAACCAGAACTCCCAATCTGGGCACCTTTCCACCGCCGGTGACCGGCCCATCGGCCGACTGGACAACCTGACAGACAGGCGATTGCTGCCGGAATGGGGCAGTAACGGCTCAGCCTGTGCGGTCCTGTCCGGTGGATCGCTCACACCGTTGAGAGGCTGCAAAAGAAGTTGCTGGTGGGGTCCGATGCCTTTCACGCCACACCAGCGGATGCAATGCTTCCGCCACCTGGGGCACCCCATCCGCCTTCAGCCAGGAGGGAGGGCCCTGTCCCACCAGCTTCGCCCGAACCCTTGCAGCCAAGGAGAAGGAGCATGGTTTCCACTCATTTGCTATTAATTAATGAGCATTCAGGGCATGAAGCTGTAGCGCTCCCCGTCGTTTTGGGTCCATTTCCTGCCACAGATGCCCGCGGTGCGTAAAACTGGGGATAGTTTTGGCACAACCGGGTGCTTATCCACAAAAAACTGCGTGGCACCGCTTTTGTCCCCGCTCGGGAGACAACGGGAGCAGGGCGGGGTACACAGGGTTGGCAGCGGACTAAGTGCGCGCCAGCGCTGGCAAAAATGCAGTTGTCCACACGCCGGGCCGCCCTCTACTACTACGACTATGTATTTATAAAAGACATAAGAAGAAGAAGACAGAGGACAACTGGGGCCACGCACACGGCGGGGTTGGATGAAAGCCGCACCCACATGCCGGGCGTACCAGTGCTGGCCCAGGATCCAAGATGCGATCTGGAACCGCCCAGAAGGCCGTGGACGGCCTTGGGCGCAAAAGCAGGCCCAGGGGGCCGAAACAGACCCACAGGCCGCTCACGGGCCTCCTGAGGCCCTCAGAAGGGAGTTAGGGGGTTAAGAGGCTTGGGATGTGGACAAGCGCCGGGAACACCCGGCGGGCGCCGCTTACGCCTGCGAGGTGCGCAGGAAGCTGTCCAGGACGTCCACCGACAGCGCCTTGCTGAACAGGTAGCCCTGGTAGAGCTGACAGCCGGCGCGGGCCAGCAGCTCACATTGCTCGGGCGTTTCCACGCCTTCGGCGATCACTTCCAGCCCCAGGCTGCGTGACAGGCCGATGATGGTGTCCACAATGGCGGCGTCGTTGGGGTCGGTCAGCAGGTCGCGCACAAAACTCTGGTCGATCTTGAGCTGGTCGAGCGGCATGCGCTTGAGGTAGCTCAGGCTGGAGTAACCTGTACCAAAGTCATCCAGCGAGAAGCCCACCCCATACGACCGCAGCGCGGTCATGGTGGCGATGGTGGTTTCCATGTCTTCCACCAGCAGGCTTTCGGTCAGCTCCAGCTTGAGCTGGGCCGAGGGTGCGCCGGTGATGGCCAGCACGCGGGCCACGTCGTCCACAAAACTGGCATGGCGGAACTGGCGCGAACTCACGTTCACGGCCATGGTCAGGTGCGACAGGGCCGGGTCGCTCTGCCAGCTGGCCAGCAGCTTGCACGCGGTGTGCAGCACCCAGCGGCCCAGTGGCAGGATCAGACCCGTTTCTTCGGCCAGCGGAATGAACTGTGCGGGCGACACCATGCCGCGCTGCGGGTGGGCCCAGCGCACCAGCGCCTCCACCCCCACGCAGCGGCCCGACTGGTGGATCTGCGGCTGGAAGTGCAGCAAAAACTCTTCCTGCATCAGCGCCGAGCGCAGGTCGGTTTCCAGCCCCGCGCGCGCCGTGACCACGGCCTGCATGTCGGGGTCAAAAAAGCGCAGCGTGTTGCGGCCCGCCGTCTTGGCCTGGTACATGGCCAGGTCGGCCTGCTTGAGCAGCTCGCCCACCGTGGTGCGCTCGCCGGTGAAGGGCGCAATGCCGATGCTGGGCGTACTGCGGTACTGGTAGCCCTGCAGCGCATAGGGCACGGCCAGCATGGCCAGGATCTTTTCACCCACGCCCCGGGCGTGCAGCGCCAGCTCGTGCGGCTTGGGGCTGAGTTCTTCCAGCATGACCACAAACTCGTCACCCCCCAGCCGGGCCACCGTGTCCACGCTGCGCACGCAGGTGTTCAGGCGCTGCGCTACCTGTTGCAGCAGCAGGTCGCCCTGGTCGTGGCCCAGGGTGTCGTTCAGGGTCTTGAAGTTGTCGAGGTCGATGAACAGCAGCGCCCCGCCCTGCTGGCGCCGCTGCGCGGTGGCCAGGGCCTGGTGCATGCGGTCCATGAGCAGCATGCGGTTGGGCAGGCCGGTGAGCGCGTCGTAGAACGCCAGGCGCTGGATCTCGCGCTCGCTGGCCTTGCGCTGGCGGATATCGGTGTTGATGGCCAGGATGGACTGCGGCTGGCCGTCGTCGCCGCGCACCAGCGTCCAGCGGCCTTCCACCTCGATGGTGCTGCCATCGCGGTGGCGCTGCACGATCTCGCCCGTCCACTCGCCCTGCTCCAGCACCGTCTGCGTGGCGTGCCGGAAGTGCGTGGGGTCGTCGTACAGCAGCGTCTCGATGGACTGCCCCAGCGCCTGCAGCTGCGACCAGCCGTACAGGCGCTCCGCGCTCTTGTTCCAGAAGATGATGCGGTGGTCCAGGTCGCGCACCAGGATGGCGTCCTGCGCCTTGTCCAGCAGCGAGGCCTGGTGGCGGATGCGGATATCGGCCAGCTGCCGCTCGATCTCGGCCGACGCGCGCGAGGCAAAGATCTGCAGCGTGGAGGTGATGAAGTCCGTGTCCGCAATCGCGTGGCGGAACAGCACGAAGACGATGCCCACCACCTCGCCGTCGGCATTGCACAGCTGCTGGCCCACATAGGCCTGGGCACCCACCGCGCGCAGCACGGGGGCTTCGGGGTACAGCTGCTGCACCTTGTCGGTCACCACATGGGTGCGTTGCGACATCAGCAACAGACTGGGTGTGCCATCCAGGCTGTATTCGTCGTTGGGCAGCATCTGGCCGTCGAGCACGGCCGCCAGAGTGACCACCCGGGGCGCCTGGCCCTGGGACTGCGGCAGCAGCCGCACCACGCAGCCGCCTTGCGCATCCAGCGCATCGGCCATGTTGCGCACCAGCTGCACAAAAAATTCGGTGCCCGTGCTGGCCGACACGGCGGCCGCCACCTTGAGCACCGAGGCCTGCAGCCGCTGCTGCGCCTTGTGCGCGCGCAGGCTGGTGATGCCGATGGCGAGGTCGTTGGACAGCTCCTGCAGCAGCGCGGCCTCTTCGGGGCTGATCTGCAGCACGTCGGGAGCGTACAGGTACAGCAGGCCAAAGCTGCGCTCTTGTGCATGGTCGCGCGCATGCTCGCGCAGCGGCAGGCAGATCACGCCGTGAAAGCCATGCTCCAGCATGCGCTCGGTCCAGTCGGCAAAGTCCCCTTCGGTGCGGATGTCCTGCACGATCACCGGCTGGCCGGTGCGCACCGCAATGCCCGCCGGGCCCCGGCCATAGGGATCGTCGGCCGACCAGCTCAGGTGCAGGTTTTCCAGGTAGTTCTGGTTGTAGCCCGCATGGGCCACCGGGCGGATGGATTTGCGCTCGTCGTCCATGGCAAACCCCACCCAGCCCATGCGGTAGCCACCGATGTCCACCGCAATCTGGCAGATGGCCTGCAGCAGTGCGGTCTCGGACGTGGCGCGCACCAGGGTCTCGTTGCACGCGCTCAGCAGGCGCTGGGCGCGGCCCATGCGTGCCAGCTCGCGTTCGGTGCGCAGGCGTTCGGTCACGTCGGTGGCCAGCACCTGGCGGGCCGGGCGCCCATTGAAGCTGATGCTGCCCGCCGTGATCTCCACATCCATGAAGCTGCCGTCCTTCTTGATGTGGCGGCTGATGACGGGCTTGTTGCGCTGGTCCATCGGAACGGCGCGGATGTTGGCCTCGACGTTGGGGCGCCGGTCAGCGGGCCACAGATCCAGCATCGACATGGTCAGCAGCTCGGACTCGGTGTAGCCGTAGTGGCGCTCCATCGATCGGTTCACGGCCTGCAGCTGCAGGGTTTCGCGGTCGTACACCCACATGGGATGCGGGTGCTCGTCAAACAGCATGCGGTATTGCTGCTCGGACGCATGCAGTTGCCCGGCCACGTGCCGCAGCTGCACCATGGCACCCAGCGACTCGGTCAGGATCTCCAGGTGCGCCACATCGCGGCGTGAAAACGCATTGACCTTGTCCGATGTGACCTTGAGCGACCCGACGATGGCGTCGCCACTGCGCAGCGGCACCGCCATCACCGACCGCACGCCGTGGCGGTGGGGCATCGACGCCATGTCCCAGCCCTCGGCCTCGGTGTCGTTGCACACCACGGTCTGGCCCTTGCTGAGCGCGGGCCAGAGCAGGCTCTGGTCCACCGCCAGCAGGTTGCCCACCGGGCGCACGTGGTCACCGGCCGACGCCTGCGCCACCAGCTGGCGGCCTTGCAGCAGCTCCACCATGGCGCCGCGCGCTTCGGTCTGGCGCAGCACGGTGCTGGCCACCAGCTGCAGCACCTCAGGCAGCGGCATGTCCAGCGACGAGATGCGCTGCTGCACCTGCAGCAGCTCGGCATGGTTCTGTGCGTCGCGCTGGGCGTCCAGGTCGGCCAGCTTTTGCGCGCTGATGTCGGTCATGCCGCCCACCATGCGCACGGCCTTGCCCTGCAGGTCGCGGATGAGGAAGCCCCGGTCTAGCACCCAGGCATAGCTGCCATCCTGGCGGCGAAACCGATATTCGTCCGACCAGTGGTTGGCCGTGCCGTCGATGGCTGCATGAATGCCTTCGAGCACTTCTTCGCTGTCATCGGGGTGCAGCCGCAAGGTCCACGAGGTGCTGTCCGGCGGCAACTGGTCGAGCGGCACGCCGAACAGGGTCTGCATGCCCTCGTTCCACCACATGGCATCGGTGTGCAGGTTCCAGTCCCACACCGCGTCGGCCGTGGCGCGCGAGACCAGGTGAAAGCGCTCTTCGCTTTCACGGCGGGCCTGCCGGGCCTGGTGCTGGGCCGAGATGTCCTGAAACGCCCCCTGAACCCGCATCATGCGGCCTTCGGCATCGCGCACCGCCTGCCCGGTGGTGCGCACCCAGAAATGCCGCCCTGCCGGTGTGACGAGTTCGGCCTCCAGGTCAAACGGTGTGCCGTGGCGGATGCAGCTCTCAAACGCTGCCTGCATGGCCTGCCGGTGCGGGGGCAGGTACAGCTCCATGATCTGTTCCACCGAGCCCACACGCCCCGCAATGCCGAAGGCTGCGGCGATCTCCTGCGACCAGTTCAGCTGCAGGCTGGGCAGCTCCACAATCCAGCCGCCAATGCGGGCCATCTGCCCGGCCACGCGCAGGGTCTCGCTCTGGGCCAGCAGTTCGGCATGCATCTTGTCGCGCTGCTGCACCAGGTCGGCCAGCACCTGCTTTTGGCGGCGCAGCTCCAGCTGCACCATGGCCTGCTCGGCCAGTATGCGCAGGCCCTCCAGCTGCTCGGCCTCGATGTGCCGGGGGATGGAGTCCAGCACCGCCAGCGTGCCCAGCGCCTGCCCTTCGGGCGTGACCAGCGGCACGCAGGCATAAAAGCGCACATGGGGGTCCTGCGTGACCAGCGGGTTGTGGGCAAAAACCGGGTGCTTGTGCGTGTCGTTGACCACCATCGGCTCGCGACTGCCGCTCAGCGCATGTGCGCAGAACGCTATCGCGCGCTCGGTCTCCCTGAACGGTACACCGACTGCGGCCTTGAACCACTGCCGGTCGCTGTCCACGAAGTTGACCACCGCCATGGGGCACTGGCACACGCGCGCGGCCAGCGTGGCCAGCTGGTCAAAGCTGTCTTCCGTCGGGGTGTCGAGGATCGCGTAAGACTGCAGTGCCTGGAGCCGTGCGGCCTCTGCGGTGGCTTGCGCTGGTGGCATGGTCAGTCCACCGTGGCGCCGCTGCGCACGCAGCGGCCCAGCCTGGTCAGTGCGACCAAGCCATGGGTGGCAGGGCGGAGTAGCGTCGGCAAGGCAATCGGGCAGTAGAGGGAGCGTGCAATGCGGCTGCACCGCGCGCTCAGGTTCACAGCGCCACAGGCACTGTGGCAAAGAGTGTGAATGCTACACCGCACGGCCCTTGCTGGCGACCTGCGCCCATGGGGGTTTGCCCCAAAAAAACACAGTGTTCTGACCTTGCGCAGTCACCCAGGCAACCTTCGCGCAACGCGAGGCTTGCTAACGTGGCCCCATGCAGATTTCCGAACTCGCACAACAGGCCTCGGTGTCCGTCCACGCGCTGCGCCACTACGAGCGGCTGGGCCTCATCCGCCCGGACCGCCGGGCCAACGGCTATCGCGACTACCCGGCCCGCATGCGGCGCGAGGTGGTGTTCATTGCCATGTCGCGGCAGCTGGGCTTCAGCCTGCCGCAGATAGCGCTGCGCCTGGACGAATACCGCGCCGGCACCCTGGGCATTGATGACATGGTGCAGGCCTTGCAGGAGCGTGTGGACGCGATCGACCAGCAGATCGCTGCGCTGCAGTCCCAAAAATCCACCGTGCAGGCGCACCAGGCCTGGTTGCGCAACCCGTTGCGCCAGCAGCCGCAGCGGTCGTCATCTGCGGCGCGGCAAACCCGCTCGGGCACCGCCACAACACCCGCCAGACCCTGGCCGCGTGTGCGCGGACCGGCAGCCCGCAAGCCCTAGCCCACGGGCCTGCACAACCCCCTCAGCAGGAGACAACCCCCATGACTGTTCCACCGACACCCCAGTCCAGCGATACCGACTCCCACCCACCCCAAGCCATGATGGAAGCCTTGAAAGGCATGGTGCTGGCCATGCCCATGGCCCGCATGCTGGGGCTGCGCTTTGTGCATGCCGAGCCCGGGCGGGTGGAGGTGGAGATACCGGTGAGCGAGGCCTTCAGCTTTCGCCCCGGTCAGTTGCAGGCCACGGCCGTGTTTGCGGTGGCCGACTTTGCGGCGGTGGCCGCGGCAGGCAGTGTGTTGCCGCCCGGCTGGACCAATGCCACCGTGGACACCACCCTGAAAATTGTGGCCCCCGCGCAGGGCGAATGCCTGCGGGCGCGCGGCCGTGTGGTGGATGCGGGGCGCCTGCTCACCGTCTGTGCTGCCGATGTGTGGGCAGTGGACGGCAGCGGCAAGGAGCGGCTGTGCGCCACGCTGCTCGCCACAGCGCGCAACATCGACACCGGCGCCCCACGCCCGTCCCGGGGCTGACCGCTGCTGCGGTGCCCGTCAGGCTTTCTGGCGCCGTGCCCGCACGGCCGCGGCCAGCCCTTCGAGCACTGGCACGGTCTGCGCCATGCTGATGCAGGCATCGGTCACCGACACGCCTTGCGCCAGCTGCTGGCCGGGCACGATGTCCTGGCGGCCTTCCTGCAGGTGGCTCTCGATCATCAGGCCGGTGATGCGTGCGTCGCCAGCGGCAATCTGCTGCGCCACTTCTGCCGCCACGGTGATCTGGCGCTGGTGCTGCTTGCTGCTGTTGGCATGGCTCACGTCGATCATGACCTGCTCGCGCAGGCCGGCGGCCTTGAGCACAGCGCAGGTCGCATCTACATCGGCAGCGCTGTAGTTGGGCTGCTTGCCACCGCGCAGGATCACGTGGCAGTCCTGGTTACCGCGCGTTTCAAAAATCGCGGCCTGGCCCATCTTGGTCATGCCCATGAAGGCGTGCGCGGCGCTGGCCGCCAGGATGGCGTCACTCGCCACCTTCACGCCGCCATCGGTGCCGTTCTTGAAGCCCACGGGGCAGCTCAACCCGCTGGCCAGCTGGCGGTGGCTCTGGCTCTCGGTGGTGCGCGCGCCGATGGCGCCCCAGCTCACCAGGTCACTGATGAACTGCGGCGAGAGCAGGTCCAAAAATTCGGTGCCCACCGGCAGTCCCAGCGCCAGCACATCCAGCAGCAGCGCACGCGCCATCTCCAGCCCTTCGTTGATGGCAAAGCTGCCATCGAGGTGCGGATCGTTGATGTAGCCCTTCCAGCCCACGGTGGTGCGCGGCTTTTCAAAATACACGCGCATCACGATGAGCAGGTCGTCCTGCAGCGCATCGGCCTGCACCTTGAGCTGGCGCGCGTAGTCCATGGCCTGGCCATGGTCGTGGATGGAGCAAGGCCCCACCACCACGATCAGCCGGTCGTCCTGCCCATGCAGGATGCGCGAGATCGCAGCGCGGCTGGATTCAACCAGGGTCAGCGCCGCATCGGGCGTGGGCAGCCACTCTTGCAGCAGCGCAGGCGTGATCAATGGGCGCACGGCCTTGATGCGCGTGTCATCAATGCGGGTGGTGTCGTGGGTGGAGATGGGGGTGGCGGAGCGGTGTGCGTGGGTCATGGTGGTCCCGATTGTCGCGGAGCCCGGTCACAGGCCGAATTGGGCCACCTGCCAGATACCGGCGCGGCCCAGGCCAGAGACGCAGAGCAAGAGCCGCCCCGCAGCGAGTGCGTCGTCCCCCTGCCCGCAGCGCGCAGCGGTGCGAGAGGGGGGGAAGCGGCGTAGCCGCTCAGGGGGGTGTCCGAATTCAAGGTCTGCGGAACGCCGCATTCTGCCGCGCCCAGTGGCGCGACTGCAGGTGGTCCATGCGCACCGTGCCGCCCGTGGACGGCGCATGCACAAACCGCCCTTCGCCCACATAGATGCCCGCATGGCTGGGCTGGCGGCCCGTGCCAAACACCACCAGGTCGCCCGCGCGCAGCTCGCTGCCGTCGATGGGATAGCCCCAGGTATTGAGCTGCGCCACCGTGCGCGGCGGTGGTGTGCCCACCTGGTTGCGGTACACGTAGCCGATCAGCCCGCTGCAATCAAAACCCGAGTCTGGCGTGTTGCCGCCGTAGCGATACGGCGTGCCCACCAGGCCCAGCGCGTGGATGGCGATGTCGTGTGCCTGCTCCGGCGTGAGGGGCGGCGCCGTGCGTGTGGAAGCCTGCGGTGGCGACGAGGGGGACGGAGGCCGCGATGTACTGCAACCGGCCAGCACAAGCAGGGCGGCGGTGCAGGCGGCAAGGCTCAGGCTGTGAAAGGCGCGCATGGGCCCGAGGTTACTGGACTTACGCGGCTCCCTGCACTTTACCAAGGCTCCCCAAGGTCTTTGCGCGCCAAGCCTTGCGCAGGCCGTTGGCAGTGCCTGAGAAAACCCCCTGTCGATCCCCGTCAGAACGGGGTATTCCCTGCGGCCTGTTTGTACGCCATGCTGGATGCATCGCTGGCGCGCCGCATCGGAATGAATGCAACCCCGTGGGTTTCCACCCTGGGACCCGTTGCCAAAAAACCCATGCGCTCATAGAAACCCCGGGCATGGGGTGTCGCGTTGACTGTGATGCCCGGTGCAGGGCCGGTAGCGATATGGGACAGGGCGTGTTGCCACAGTTGCTGCCCGTAGCCAAGTCCCTGGAAAGCCTCGGCCACAAACAGATGGAACAGGTGGCAGTCCTCCCGCACCACCACGACGCCCGCCAAGGTGTTGTCGCATGTCCACCCCACCCAGGTCTTGAACGACGGACTCTGCAGCCGTTGCGCCACCGCCTCCGGCTGCAGAGTCTGTAAAAACACCTCCGCACCTCGCCCGTCTTTGTCCAGTGTGAAGAAGTGCGCCACCGACAACGCAAGCGCGCTGATGGCGGGCGCATCCCGGGTCGATGCGGTAAGGATTTCCATGCGGGTTTCGGTCACACGGCCAGGGACGTTGCTTCTGGATGCAACGCAGGCCGCCGCGCCATCAACCGGTTGGCCACGCTCACAATCGCTTGCACCGAGGCGGTCACGATGTTGTGGCTGGCGCCTGCCCCAAAGGTGGAACCTGCCACGCCGTCCATGGCTGCTTCCACAATGGCCAGCGCCTGCGCGTTGGCGCCCGTGCCGGTGGCGCGTTCCTCGTAGTGGTCCACCCGCAATGGCAGGCCGAGGGCGTCCACCGTGGCGGCAATCGGCCCGTTGCCCTGGCCGCGCAGAGTCTGGCGCGTGCCGTCGATGGTAACGTCCAGCTCGATGCCCTGGCCGTCTTCATCAATGTGGTGGCTGTGGCAGGTGATGGCGTTCTGCGCGGAGCCGTGCAGGTAGGTGGCCTGGAACAGGCTCCACAGCGCATCGCCCGTCATCTCGCTTTCGCTCGCGTCCGTCTGGCGCTGCACCACGGCACTGAACTCCACCTGCATGCGGCGCGGCATGACCACGCCATGTTCACGTTCGAGCAAGAAGGCAATGCCGCCCTTGCCCGACTGGCTGTTCACCCGGATCACGCTGTCATACGTGCGGCCGAGGTCGGCCGGGTCGATGGGCAGGTAGGGCACTTCCCACAAGGCGTTCGGGTCTTGCGCAGCAAAGCCCTTCTTGATCGCGTCCTGGTGCGAGCCCGAGAACGCGGTGAACACCAGGTCGCCCGCATACGGGTGGCGTGGATGCACGGGCAGTGCGGTGCATTCTTCGGCAATGCGCGCGACCGAGGTGATGTCCGAGAAGTCGAGGCCCGGGTGTACGCCCTGCGTGTACATGTTGAGCGCCAGCGTCACGATGTCCACATTGCCGCAGCGCTCGCCGTTGCCGAAGAGGCAGCCTTCCACGCGGTCGGCGCCGGCCATCATCGCGAGTTCTGCCGCCGCCACGCCCGTGCCCCGGTCGTTGTGCGGGTGTACCGACAAGACGATGTGCTCGCGCGGGCTGAGGTGCCGGTCCATCCACTCGATCTGGTCGGCAAACACGTTGGGCGTGGCGTTCTCCACCGTGGTCGGCAGGTTGATGATGATGGGGCGGCCAGGGCCTGCGCCCCAGGTGGAGATGGCGGTCTGACAAGCCTTGAGCGATACGCTGAGTTCGGTGGCGCTGAAGGTCTCGGGCGAGTACTGCAGGGTCCACTGCGTTGCGGGCTGGGCGTCGGTGAGCTGCTTGAGGTAGCCCACGTGGTGGCCGATGAGCTGCATCACCTGCGTCACGTTCATACCAAACACGATGCGCCGCCATGCGGGCGCGGTGGCGTTGTAGAGGTGCACGATGGCGCGGGGTGCGCCTTTTACCGCTTCCACCGTGCGGGCGATCAGGTCCTCGCGCGACTGGGTCATGACCATGATGGTCACGTCGTCGGGGATCAGGTTCTCGTCGATGAGGCGGCGCACAAAGTCAAAATCGATCTGCGACGCGGCTGGAAACCCGACCTCGATCTCCTTGAAGCCGATGCGCACCAGCTCGTGAAAGAGCTTCATCTTGCGCTCGCCGTTCATGGGCTCGAACAAGGCCTGGTTGCCATCGCGCAGGTCGGTGGAGAGCCAGATGGGCGCCTGGGTAATGCTGCGGGTGGGCCATTGGCGGTCGGCGAGCGCAATGGGGGCGATGGGCTGGTACTTGGTGGCGGGCTTGGCAATCATGAGTGGCTCCACGAACGGTGTGTGCGGTGTGCCCATCAGGCACGGTGCACGGGTCAATCGGAATCGAAAGAAATCAAAACGAATGACATCCCCTGCAGCCCTTTGCGTGTGCAAAGGCTGGTTCGCGGGCCGGGGTCAGGGGGAGATCAGGTGTTGCGCTGAGCGAATCAGGCAACGAGGGTGGCGAACGCAGGCAGACCCCGGCCAGGCACTAGGCCTAGCGATAGGGTGGATAGAAGCATGCTGCGTTGCATAGGGAGCCGAAGATAGCACAGCGATGCCGCAGCGCGCAACCCTTTGCATGAAATCTGTCGATGGCGCTGGTCATACATGCCCTATTAGCTATTGAAAACAGAGCAAACAAGGCTGTTAGCATGGCACCTTTGAATGCCCCAGCGCTGCCACCGCCAAGGGCGGCTGGCACGATGGGCTCTGATCCAGGAGACCCCATGCCTTACCTCTTGCTCATCATGGAACCCCACGGCCAGCGTGCTGAGCGGGGCCTGGCCGGTGGCCAGGAGGCCTATGCGCGCATGCAGCGTTTTGGGGCGGGTCTGCAGGCTCGCGGCCTGTTGCGCGCCAGCGAGTCGCTGGCCTCGACCGAGCAGGCCGTGCGGCTGCAGGTGCGCGATGGGCAGACCCGCCTGACCGACGGGCCGTTTGCCGAGACCAAGGAAATGGTGGGCGGCTTCTTTCTCATCGACTGCGCCACGCGTGACGAGGCGATTGCCATCGCCCGCGACTGCCCAGCCGCCGAGTGGGCCACGGTGGAGGTGCGCGAGCTGGCGCCCTGCTACCAGTAAGCGAGCAAGCGCAGTCCCGGCGCAGCGGCGCCCCGGCAGCAGGCCGCAAAAAATTTTCCGGAATTTTCCGGATCGCTGTCGAAAACGCGAGACCCCGTTCGTCGTACAGAGGAAGGCCATGCATTGCGCTGTGGCCCGACCTTGTATCCACGACTTCTGGAGGACTTTCCCATGCGCTTCATGATCATCATCCAAGCCACCGCCGAATCCGAACAAGGCTGCATGCCGACCGCAGCCCTCATGACCGCGATGGCCCGCTACCACGAAGAACTGGCACGCGCGGGCGTGCTACTGGACGCCAGCGGACTGCAGCCGACCGCCAAAGGCTGGCGCGTGGGCTACGGTGCCAGCGGCACGCGCACTGTCACCGACGGCCCGTTCACCGAGACCAAAGAGCTGATCGCGGGCTACACGTTGATTCAGGTGCGCAGCCGTGACGAGGCGCTGGAATGGACCCGCCGCTTTCCCAATCCGCGCGGCGAGGGCCTGGAAGCCGAGATCGAAGTGCGCCAGCTCTATGAGATGGAAGACTTTGCCGGCGTGGATGGCGTCGAACAGTTCCGCGACCTCGAAGCCCTGCGCGGCTGATGCCCAGCGTGAAGGACATTTCCATGATCAAGACCATCGCCCTCGTGTTGCTGGCGGCCCTGGCGCTGCTGCTGGCCTTTGCAGCCACCCGCCCCGACACCTTTCGCGTGGAACGCAGCCGCGTCATTTCGGCGCCGCCCGAGCGCGTATTCGGCCTCATCCACGACCTGCGTTAGGGCCTGTTCACCTTATTTTTGCCAGATGCGTTGCGATGCCCAAGGGCCAGGCGCAAGGCGCCAAACGAAGCTTGGCAACGCCGCGGATGGCCCTTGGGCATCGCAACCCGGAGGGAAGGCCTCCCCCGCCACACCACTCGTCGTTGCGGTCCTAGCCAAGGCCCCGGCCTTGGCGTCGTCGCGCGCCTAGATTGGCATGACGGGAGAGGCCTTCGCACTGGCAAAAATAAGGTGAACAGGCCCTGGTTCAACACCTGGAACCCGTATGAACGAAAAGACCCGGCCATCCAGGGCCAGTACAGCGCCGCCACCAGCGGCCCCGGCGCCCGCTACGCCTGGCAGAGCAACAAGGTGGGCGTGGGCAGCATGGAGATCGTCGAGGCCACCGCGCCCCGCCGCGTGGGCATGAAGCTCGACTTTGTGAAGCCCTTAGAAGCGCACAACCAGGTGGAATTCACCCTGCAGCCCGAAGGCACAGAGGCCACCCGCGTCACCTGGGCCATGCAGGGCCCCGTGCCCTACCTGGCCAAGATCGCCCACCTGGTGTTCAACATGGACCGCATGGTGGGGCAGGACTTTGAGGAGGGCCTGGCCAACCTGCAGGCCGTGGCGCAGAAGCCCGCCCCATGAACGCGTGCCACCGCTGCTTCCCCTTTGCCAAACCCTTCGTTTCCATTTACCGTCATCACCCTTCTGGAGAGTCGTCATGCATGCACAGATTTTCGTGAACCTGCCCATCGACAACATGGCCCGCTCGCAGGCGTTTTTCCGCGCCCTGGGCTACGAGTTCAACCCCCAGTTCACCAACGACCAGGGCGCCTGCCTGGTGGTGGGCGAGAACCTCTTCGTGATGCTGCTCGTCAAGAGCTTCTACCAAACCTTCACCGACAAAAAGATTGCCGATGCACGCACCACGTCGGAGGTGCTGGTGTGCCTCTCGTGCAGCAGCCGGGAAGAGGTCGATGCTCTGGTGGACAAGGCCGTGGCCGCAGGCGCCACCACGCCGCGCCCGGCGCAGGACCTGGGCTTCATGTACTCGCGCAGCTTTGACGACCTGGACGGCCACACCTGGGAGTTTGTGCACATGGTGGACGCGAGCCAAGCCCTGGGCTGACGGCCGGTGAGCGCGCCCGCCCTGCCCGACCGCGATGCCCTGCACCGCAGCATTGACTCGGTGTGGCGCATCGAGGCCGCACGCATCATTGCCAGCGTGGCGCGCATGACGCGCGACGTGGGCCGGGCCGAGGAGCTGGCGCAAGACGCCCTGGTCGCCGCGCTGGAGCATTGGCCCCAAGACGGCCTGCCCGCCAACCCGGCCGCCTGGCTCATGACCACCGCCAAGCGCCGCGCCATCGACCACCTGCGCCAGCAGGCCCTGCACCAGCGCGAGCACGAGGCCCTGGGCCACGACCTCGAAGCGCTCGAGGCGCAGTACGCGCCCGATGTGGTGGACTCCCTCATGCATGCCGAGCAGGACGACATCGGAGACGACCTGCTGCGCCTTATCTTCACCGCCTGCCACCCCGTGTTGCCCACCGAGGCGCGTGTGGCCCTCACGCTGCGGCTGCTGGGCGGCCTCACCACGGCCCAGATTGCACGCGCCTTTCTGGTGCCCGAGCCCACCGTGGCCCAGCGCATCGTGCGCGCCAAGCGCAGCCTCACGGCCGCGCAGGTGCCGTTTGAGGTGCCCGGCGCGGGCGAGCGCGCGCCGCGCCTGGCCTCGGTGCTGGAGGTGATCTACCTCATCTTCAACGAAGGTTATGCCGCCACGGCGGGCGACGACTGGATGCGCCCCGCGCTGTGTGGCGAGGCCCAGCGTCTGGTGCGGGTGCTGGCCAGCCTGGCGCCCGACGAGCCCGAAGTGCAAGGCCTGGTGGCGCTGCTCGAAATCCAGGCCTCGCGCCTGCCCGCGCGCACCGACGCACAAGGCCAGCCCGTGCTGCTCATGGACCAGGACCGCGCGCGCTGGGACCACCTGCTGGTGCGCCGAGGCCTGGCGGCCCTCGACAAGGCCGAGAAGCTGGCGCGCACCGGCAAGCCCTGGGGGCCGTATGCGCTGCAGGGCGCCATTGCCGCCTGCCACGCACGCGCCAAGCAGGCGCAAGACACCGACTGGCCCCACATCGTGGCGCTGTACGACGCACTGCTGCAGGTGGCGCCCTCGCCCGTCGTAGCGCTCAACCGCGCCGTGGCCGTGGGCATGGCCGAAGGGCCCGCAGCCGCGCTGGCGCTGGTGGATGCGCTGGCGGGCGACCCCCTGCTGCGCCATTACCACTGGCTGCCCAGCGTGCGCGGCGACTTGCTGGCCAAGCTGGGCCGGGGGGATGAAGCGCGTGCGGAGTTTGAGCGCGCGGCCAGCCTGACCCGCAATGCGCAGGAAAAGGCGCTGCTGCTGGCCCGTGCCTGCGGCTGAAGGCCGGTGTTGCGCCCACCCTCACCCCGCTGCAAGGACACCATCGCTATGCCCCAACCTGCCCCTGAATACCCGCTGGACGGCGGCTGCACCTGTCGCCATGTGCGTTACCGCCTGCTCACGCCTCCGCTGTTTGTGCACTGTTGCCACTGCCGCTGGTGCCAGCGCGAAAGCGGCGCAGCCTTTGCGCTGAACGCGATGATCGAGGCCGACCGCGTAGAACTGCTCGCAGGTGCCCCGGCGATGGTGCACACCCCGTCAGAAAGTGGCCTGGGCCAAAAGATTGCGCGTTGCCCGCACTGCCAGGTGGCGGTCTGGAGCCACTACGCAGGTGCGGGCCCGGTGATGGCCTTTGTGCGCGTGGGCACGCTGGATGTGCCGGACCACCTGCCGCCCGACATCCACATCTTCACGGCCTCCAAACAGCCCTGGGTGGTGCTGCCGCCGGGGACACCCGCCGTGGCGGAATACTACGAACGCGAGGGGTTGTGGCCCGCGCAAAGCATCGCCCGTCGCCAGGCGGTGTTGCCGCGCATCCAGGCCTACCGTGCGGCGGCGGGGCTCGACCCGGCCTGATGGCGTGTGCAGAGCGGGGGCTCACCGCCTGCGGCGTTTTTTGAATGTCTGCCCCTGCGGAGTGGGGGCCTTGGGTGCCAGCCCCAACGCGGCACGCGCCAGCGTATCGGCCGCGCCATTGCGGTGGCGGGGAATCCACAGGACCTGGGCTTGTGGGAACTGCTGCAGTGCCTCGCGTGCTTCGTCAAACAGCGTCGCCAGCCGCTCAATCGGTGCCTTGGGATGGTTGCCCAACTGCTCCACCAGCACACTGTTGTCGCTGAAAACCTGCACCGGGGTTGAGCTTGCAATGCCCTGCTGCGCCAGCCACTGCAGCGCCAACATCAGCGCGCGCAACTCGGCCTCGTTGTTGCAGCCGGTGAAGGTGGTGGCTTCAGAGATCTGGTGCTGCACGGTGCCGTCGGGGCCCGTCAGCACCGCGCCCAGGCCCATGCGCCCGGGGTTAGGCCAGGCGCTGCCATCGCAGTGAATCACCCAGGCACCAGGGGCGAGCGGCGCGGCCGCCCGTGCAGCGGTCACTTGTAGAACGCTTCGACCGTGCCCTTGATCTTGATGAGCAGCGGCTGGCCCTTGCGGTCCACCGTCTTGCCGGCGGGCACCTTCACCCAGCCTTCGCTGATGCAGTATTCCTCCACATCAAAACGCTCCTTGCCGTTCAGGCGGATGCCGATGTCGTGCTCGAACACGGCGGCCACGTGGTGCGGGCTGCGGGGGTTGACCGACAGGTGGTCGGGCAGGGGCGGCTGGGCGGGGGTGTTGGGGGTGGTGGCTTCGGTCATAGAGGTCTCAGCGAGAAAGGAAAAAACGCAAAGCGCGGATTCTCCGGCATTTGCGTTGCGGGTCATCCCGGCGTTCGATCACCGCCCCAGCGGCGCCACGCCGATCAGCCATGCATGGCCCCAGAACGCAAAGCCCGCCCAGGCCACTGCACCCACCACCACAGCCGCCGCCGTGCCTGCAGCGCTGCCTGCCGCGTACACGGTGCCCTGCGCCCGGTCGCGCTGGCGCGCGGCGCGAAAGCTCAGCACGGCCCACAGCAAAAAGCTGCCAAACAGCAGCACGTCGGCCAGGTTGCCGTTGGACAACACATGCGCCAGCGCCCACACCTTCACGCCCAGCACCATGGGGTGGTGCAGCCGGGCCTTGATGGCATTGCGCGGCACATAGGTGGCGACCAGCAGCACAAAGGCAATCAGCGTCAGCAGCGCCGCAGCGTGCCGCATGCCGATGGGCGGCACCCACAACACCACGGGCTGCTGCCTCGCCAGGCCATAGCCCCAGACGATGAGCACCAGGCCCACGGCCGACACCAGCGAATACAGCCCTTTCCAAGGCATCTCGCCCATGCGTGCCAGCGTCTGCGTGCGCCAGCCATCGGCCACGATGCGCACCGAGTGCACGCCCAGAAACAGCACCAGTCCCAGTACCAGATACCCCATGGCCAAGCCTTTCATGTTGTCGTCGTGAACAGGTTTTGAGGACGAAGGCGGGGCTGCGCCACCGGTGGCAAAGCTCCGTCGTGCAAGTCCTGATCGATTATCGGCAGAGCAGGCGATTGCACCCGTTGCGGAGGGACTTGCGCGGCCCCTGCAGACGAATGCTCTGGAGAACGGTCGTCAGCCCTGTATTCAAGTCAAAAGTGCCGCAAGCGATAGTGAATCATGCGCTGGCAGCTATCAATTCAATAGTAAAAGTGCAGCGACATCGCCAGCGGGCAGGTCGGATCAGGCGCCCGCATGCTGCGCCAGCAGCGCCCCTATCTTGGGCTTGGCGCAGCGCTGCAGCGTTTGCAGCAGTGTGTAGCTGGGCTCGGCCACGCGCCAGCGGGTGCGCAGGTCGTGCTGCATGCGGGCCAGCAGCGCGGCAGCCATCTCAGCGTCGGCCAGCGCCCGGTGGGCCTGGCCCGTGCGCGGCAGGCCGTGGTAGTCCACCAGCGTGCCCAGCTTGTGGCTGGGCGCCTCGGGGTACAGGCGCCGCGACGGCAGCACCGTGCATGCAAACGGCTGCGGTGCAGGCAGCCCGGCGAGGGCCAGTTCGGCCTGCCAGAACTTGCTGTCGAACGACGCGTTGTGCGCCACCATGGGCGCGTCGCCCACAAAGCGCGCGGCGTCCTGCATCACCTGCGCCGCATCGGGCGCGGCGTTGACCATCGCGTTGGTGATGCCGGTGAGCTGGGTGATGAACGACGGAATCCACACCCCGGTCTTCATCAAACTCTGGAACCTGTCCACCACCCGGCCGCCCTCCAGCAGCACGATGGCCACCTCGGTCGCACGCGCGCCCTGGCCGGGCGAGACGCCGGTGGTTTCAAAGTCGATGACGGCGATGGGGGACATGGGCTTGCGTGCGAAAAGGAAGGATTGTGCCGCCGCCCCGCAGACCATCCTGTGCGCCCAGGGTGTCTGTGTGCCTCTGTGCTTATCCAGTGCGTGGCCTACACTGCCGCACTCCTTTTCTTGGATGCATGGAGCCGAGCACACCATGAAGAAAAACGCCACCTCACCGGCCTGGCTGCGCGCCGCGCTGGACTACCTGCCGCAATGGCTGGACCTGCAACTGGAGCGCTTCCGCCAGCCCGGGTGTTCCGTGGCTATCGCGCGCGGCGGCGAAACGGTGGCAGAGCTGGCGCTGGGGGTGGCCGACATGCGCACCCACCAACCCCTCACGTCCCGGCATCGTCTGCGCATTGCCTCGCACTCCAAGACCTTCACGGCAGCGGGCGTCATGCTGCTGCGCGAGCAGGGCCAAGTCGGGCTGGACGACCCCATTGGCCGCTATGTCGATGGCCTGCACAAGGACCTGGCCCGCGCCCGCATTGGCGAGCTGCTGTCGCACAGCGCAGGCGTGACGCGCGACGGCCCCGATGCCGGCCAGTTTCTGGACCGGCGGCCGTTTCTCTCGCGCACCGAGCTGCTGGCGGATTTGCGCGCCAAGCCGCCGCTGGAGGCGGGCGTGCAGCTCAAGTATTCCAACCACGGCTACGGGCTGCTGGGGCTGATGATGGAGCAGGTGACCGGCACGGACTACGCGCGCTGGATGCAGCGCCACGTGATCGCCGCCGCCGGCCTGGAAGAGACCGCGCCCGACATGCCCCACCTGCCCCGGCGCGCCCCCCTGGCCGTGGGCCACAGCAGCGAGTTTCCGTTCGGCCAGCGGCTGATCGTGCCGGGCGACAACCCGTGCGATGCCATGGCCCCGGCGGCTGGGTTTGTATCCACTGCATCGGATGTGGCCCGCTTCTTTTCGCAGCTGGCGCCGGACAGCCCGCAGAGCATCCTCTCGCCCGCCAGTCGCCGCGAGATGGCGCAGCGCCGCTGGCGCGACCCCTGCAACCTGTTCGAGTCCCACTACGGCCTGGGCACCATGCTCAGCGCGCCGGGACCGCGCGAATGGATGGGCCACACCGGCAGCCTGCAAGGGTTCCTGTCGCGCACGGCGCGGTATCCCGCGCTCGACCTCACGGTGACCGTGCTCACCAATGCGCAGGACGGCTTGTCCACCGAATGGGTGGAAGGCATTGCCAGCATCCTGTTTGCGTTCCAGCAGCATGGCGCGCCGGGCAAAAAGGAAGCCGCCTGGGCGGGGCGCTGGTGGAGCCTGTGGGGCGCCAGCGACCTGGTGCCCATGGGCAAGGTGGTGTGCCAGGTGGCGCCCGCCATGTTCGTGCCGTTCAACGCGGCCACCACCGAGCTGGTCGTCACCGGGCGCGACACCGGCGTGGTCCAGAAAGCCTCGGCCTATGCCAGCCCCGGCCAGCCGGTGCGCCGCGTGCGCGATGCCAGCGGCACCGCCACCGAGCTGTGGGTGGGCGGCACCCAGCTGTTGCCCAAGGACGCAATGCTGGCCGAGGCCACCCGGCGCTATCGCAAGGCGCGCAATGCGCCGCGATGACGCTGGCTGCGCCTTTCGGTCAAGGGGGTGCTATTGATTGTGTAGCTGCCAGGGCATGATGCACTAGCGCTACGGGCCGATTTGGCTGATAAATCCTGTGCAGGAACCGGTGCGTGGGGCCCGGCATGCCAAGCCCAACGTTGCCGCTCCGCGCCGCTCAGGACAAGGTCAGTTCCTTGTGCTCGCCCAGGTGGCGCGGGGGCTCCCCGGTGATCGCGGCCTTGGCCATCTGGAACAGTTGCACCATCTTGCTTTCGTCCACATTCCAGTACTCGGCATGGCGGATGCGCACTGCGAGCAGCGCCAGGTCCGGGTCGGACACACCGCCCGGGAACCAGGCCTTGGCCATGGGTGACCACAGGGCTTCCTTCAGCGCGCGGTCCTCCACAAACCGCGCCTGGCCGGACACGGACACATAGCTGTCTTCGTCCGGGTCGGCATACGACACGTTCACTTCGCCGTCGGTCAGCAGGCGCTCGTACAGCTCGCCCGACTGGGAGATGAAGAAGTACAGCTCGGCCTGCTCATCCAGCTGCCGGTTCTGGGTGGTCAGCGGGTGCGCGTGCAGCATGCCCGTGGACGTGCGGTGCGTGAGCATGCCAAAGCGGATGTCCTTGATGAGCTTCCACAGGGTCTCGTGGGCGGGGGATTCAGTGTGCATGGGGCCTCCAGCAGGGGGTGGGGAGTCGAAAGGGTCCGCGCCATTCGGGTGTTCGCGCGGCCATCCGTGGACTCTAGGCACCCTTCTTGCGCCCTGGCGTCGGCGTGCAGCGCCGATGCCTGTGGGTGCTTGTCTGACACGGGGCGCAGCGCCCCGCGCCGCTCAGGCCTTCTTGAGAAACTCTGACTTGAGCAGCATGCTGCCCAGGTCCGTCTTGCAGTCCACGTTGTGGCCGTCGGCACCATCGACCAGGCGAATGCTCTTGATCTTGGTGCCCTTTTTGAGGGTGGACGACGAGCCCTTGACCTTGAGGTCTTTCACCAAAATCACCGCATCGCCATCGGCCAGTGGGTTGCCGTTGGCATCACGTACGGCATCGCGCACGATGCCGTCGCCTGCATCGGCGTCGGCTTCTGCGGCATCGGCCACTTGCGGCCATTCAAACGCGCAGTCGGGGCACACGTAGTTGCTGCCATCGGGGTAGGTGTTTTCCAGGCCACATTGGGGGCAGGCAGGTACGGTGTGGGGCATGGGGGTCCTCTCTGGGGTTGTTGTAGTGGTTATGGAATCGAAGGGGGCAAAGTATCACCGCTTCACAGCGGCGCACGTTGCTCCAGCGCAAACGGCGGCAGCCCTTTGAGCAGGCGCTGCCCGTAGCTGGTGCGCGTCAGGCGCTTGTCGTAGCAGTACACATGCGCCATGTCTTCCTCGGTGCGGATCGCGCGGCCCACCCATTGCGCCAGGCGGATGGCGGTGGCGGGCACCACCAGTTCGCTGAAGGGGTCGCGGCCCACGGCGCGCAGCCACTCGGCGCGGGCCTCGCCCACCGGGTCGTCGGGCGGGGCAAAGGGCAGTTTGGTGATGAACACCGATTCGCACAGCCGCCCCGGCAAATCCAGCCCCTCGCCAAACGACTGCATGCCGAAGATGACCGAAGGCTCGCCGTTCTCCACCCGCTCGCGGTGGCGCTTGAGCAGCTGCGTGCGCGGCAGTGCGTTCTGCACCAGCACCACGCTGCGCATGGCGGTGGGCAGTGCATCCACGGCCTGGCGCATCTGCTCGCGCGAGGTGAACAGCACCAGCGCGCCGTACTCCACGCGGGCAATGTCGTGCAGCAGCGCTTCGACCATCTCGGTGGTGAACTGCGCGGCGTTCTTGGGGTCGGCGCGCGTCTCGGCGGCAATCAACGTGCCCTGTGCGGCGTAGTTGAAGGGGCTGGGCACTTCCAGCGTGGTGGTGGCCTCATCGCCATGCAGGCCCGCCTCGCGCAGGAAGAAATCAAAGTGCCCGCAGCTGGTGAGCGTGGCCGAGGTGAGCACGGCGCCGCGCACCGCGCTCCACAGGTGGTTGCGCAGCGTGGTGCCGGGCAGGATGGGGCTGGCGTGCGCCTTGACCACGATGAAGTCGCCATCTACCTCCAGCGTGAACCACTTGGCGGCGGGCACTGTGCCCTCGGGGGCGTCCTGCAGCAGCAGTTGCGCGGTGGCGTGCAGCTCTTCCAGGCGCGGGGCCAGCATGCCGATCTGCGCATACAGCGTGGACAGGCGCTTGGCTTCATCGGGCTTGTCGCGCATCTCGGCGCGCAGGGCTTTGCTGATGGCGCGCAGAGCATCGAGGAAGCCCTCGGCGCTGGCGGCCAGCAGGCCCAGCGGAGCGATCAGCGGTTCGGGCAGCTCGCCCCTGGGCACACGCACGCGCGCCGGGCCCCAGGCGCTGGGCTGGCTCTTGAGTTGGGCGCCGTACACGTCCATCACGATGCGCGCCAGGTCCTGCAGCGTTTGCCGCAGCTGGGCCGAGTGCTTGGGGATGTCGGCAATCTCCTCCACCTCCAGCAGCGCACCAATGCGCAGGCCGCGGCTGGCAAGGCGCTCGATCCAGGTGATGCGCGAAAGGTCCATGCTGCACGCGAATTGATCCAGCGCGGTCGATGGCAGGTGGTGGGCTTCGTCCAGCACCAGCAGGCAGTTGTCCAGCTCGGGCAGCACGCGCGCGCCCAGTGACGACAGCAGCAAATCGTGGTTGGCCACGATCACCTGCGCACCCACCAGCTCCTTGCGCTTGTCGTAGTAGGTGCACTGGCTGAAGGCCGGGCAGTGCTTGCCGGTGCACGACGCGCCCTCGGCCGCCACGGGGCTCCACACCTCGGGCTCGGGCGGTGTGTCGAGGCTGTCGCGGTCACCATCCCACGCGCCCTTCGACAGCGTCTGCGCCATCGTCGAATAGAACTGGATGCGCGCCTCGGTCTCATGCCGGGGGCGCTTGGCGCGGGCGGCGGCTTCTTCCTCGGCAAACAGGTCGTCGTCGGCCTCTTCCTCGGCCTCCCCCGTACCCGCCAGGCGGTCGAGCTTGAGCTTGCACACATAGCGCCCGCGTCCCTTGGCCAGCGCAAATTTGAAGGGCTGGGGCATCAGCGCGGCCAGGGAGGGCAAGTCTTTGTTGACCAGTTGCTCCTGCAGCGCCACCGTGGCGGTGGAGATCAGCACCCGCGTGCCGCGCGACAGTGCCAGTGCAATGGCGGGTGCGCAATACGCCAGCGACTTGCCCACCCCCGTGCCCGCCTGAATGACGGCAATGGAGCGCGTGGGCGCGGCCTCGCCGCCTTCTTCATCCACCTTGCCCAGCGTGGCGCTGCTGAACGTGCGCGCTACCTGCTGCGCCATCAGCCGCTGGCCTGCGCGGCTGCGAAACCCCTCGGTGGCCTGCACCACCGCATCGAAAGATTCAAGGGCCTGCGCGGCCCACACCTGTTGAGACATACAGTAGTGTCGCATGGCTTGGAGGGCCCATCGCTCCAAAGGCGTGTGCACGCCATCTCCATCGCCCGTCGGGTAGATGGCCTGTGGGCCTACAAGACGGTGACAGGGCCGTTTTTACGATCCATGGAATGTGACCCGCTGTGGTCCAAACCCAAGGAGACCCCCATGCCCCGCAACACAAACCCCGACGAGCCCACTTCGACCCCTACCGGACCCGAACCTTCGGTAGACACCACCAAGCGCCAGGCCCCCGGCCCCCACACGCAGGGGCCGTTGAAAGCGGGCCCTGCGGCCGCCAAGGAAGAAAAGCCCAAGCTGCCCCATGAGCGTGACGAGTCGGTGGACATGACCCATGGCAAACCCGACGCTCACATCGAGCAGGCGTACCGCGATGTGCAGCGTGGGTTGCAAGACACCGACCGGGGGCCGCCGGCCGACAAGGCTTACCAGAAGCAAAAGCGTTGATCGGCTTCTGGTTGCTTCACTTTTGATAGCTGACGGCGCATATTTAACCGGCGCTATCGGCTATTTTTGCTTGAAAGCAGCCGCTGCATCGCCCGTTGTGTTCATCCCCGCTCGCGCAGCGCCCGCTCGATCCGGTCCCGCCGCACCGTCGTCTTGGGCACCTTGAACGGGAACCACATGCGCACGTCCTCTTCCAGGCCGATGCCGTGCATGTAGTTGTAGATGGCCTTCTTCAGGCCCGCGCCCAGCGCGTCGTGGTCCACGCCCGTAGGGTCGATGAAGGCCACGTCGTTCTTGGCAAAGTCGCCCGGTGGCAGGGGCGCCAGCGTCACGCCGTATTCCTCGGGGTTTTGGCCCACGGGTGAATGCACGGTGCAGGCAAAGCGGTGGAAGAAACCACTCTGGATGCAGCCATTGGCGAACAGCTGGCGCACGTATTCGAGCGCGTCCACCGTGTCTTGCACCGTCTGGGTCGGGAAGCCGTACATGAGGTACGCATGCACCAGGATGCCGGCGTCGGTGAAGGCCTTGGTCACGCGGGCCACCTGGTCTACCGACACACCTTTTTTCATCAGGTTGAGCAGCCGGTCTGACGCGACTTCCAGCCCGCCGGAGATGGCGATGCAGCCGCTGTCGGCCAGTAGCTCGGCCAGATCGGGGGTGAAGGTTTTTTCAAACCGCACATTGCCCCACCAGCTGATGCCCGCGTTGCGCGCAATCAGTTCGGTGGCCAGGGCCTTGAGGGCCTTGGGCGGTGCGGCCTCGTCCACAAAGTGAAAGCCCGTCTGCCCCGTCTCGCGCACGATGGCTTCGATGCGGTCGGCCAGCACGGCGGCGCTGGCGCCCTCGTAGCGGCTGATGTAGTCCAAGCTCACGTCGCAGAAGCTGCACTTCTTCCAGTAGCAGCCATGCGCCACGGTCAGCTTGTTCCAGCGCCCGTCGCTCCACAGCCGGTGCATGGGGTTGAGCATGTCCAGTAGCGACAGATAGCGGTCCAGCGGCAGGCCGTCCCAGGTGGGTGTTCCCACCTCGGCAAAGGCGATGTCGGCTTCCATCATGTTGATGTACTGCACCGCGCCATCGTCACCGCGCACGAAGGTGCGCACCAAGCGCTGGCGGCCGCGTTCGCCGCGCAGGTGTTCCAGCAGCGCCAGCAATGGGCGTTCACCCGCGTCCAGCGTCACATAGTCAAAAAAGTCGAACACACGCGGGTCGGCCAGTTCGCGCAGTTCGGTATTCACAAACCCGCCGCCCAGCACGGTGGCGATGTGCGGGTGCCGCGCCTTGATGGCCTGCGCAATGCGGAACGCCGCATACACGGACCCCGGAAACGGCACGGACAGCAGCACCACGCTGGGCTGGTGCTTGGCAATCGCTTCGTGCGTGAGCTGCTCCAGCAACTCGTCTACCAGCGTGGGCGGCGCAGCGAGTGCTTGGGCCAGCGGGTCAAACGTGGGCTGGCTGCCGGCCAGCGATTCGGCATAGCGCACAAACTCAAAGCGCTCGTCCACCGCGTCGCGCAGCACATCGGCCAGGTCGTTCAGGTACAGCGTGGCCAGGTGCTTGGCCTTGTCCGTCAGGCCCAAAGCGCCAAAAGCCCAGCCCAGCGGGTCGCCGCCTTCGTCATCCACGTACACGTCGAGCGTGGCAAAACGCGACCCCTCGGGCAGGTAGTTGCGGCCCACGATGCGGTGGGCCAGCGTGCTGTCGCGGCCTTGCAAGAAGGCAATGGCGGGGCCGATGGTGGCGAGGTAGCGGTCCTTCTGCGCCGCAAAACTTTGCACGGCGGGGCTCTGCTTTTTGGCGGGCAGTGCGTCCACCTTGGCGGCCACGGCCTTCAACCCTTCGGGCGAGAGCAGGCGCAGCACCAGGGCCAGCGCCAGGTCTTCCTGCACCGCCGTCATGCCGCGCGAGCGCAGAAAGCCCGTGAGGTAGGCGGTGGAGGGGTACGGCGTGTTCAGCTGCGTCATCGGGGGGATGACGGAGAGCACGCGCTGGGCAGTGGAGGCGGGGGCGACGGCAGACATGGTGGAAACAGGCAATGGGGCGATGCGGTGCCGCCGCAGGGGGCGTGAAACCCCCGATTATCCCGGCCCGGCTTTATCCCTGGTGGGCTGGGGGCGCAGGGGGTACCGGAGCCCCTTGGGGCGTGCCCGCCAAGTAATTGTTCTTCACCCGCACATAGTGCACGGCCGAATACTTGAGGTACGTAATCTCCGTATCGGTCAGCGCGCGCTGCCGCACTGCGGGGCGGCCGATGTAGAGGTAGCCGCTTTCCAGCACCTTGCCGGGCGAGACCAGGCTGCCTGCGCCCAGCATCACGCGGTCTTCGATGATGGCGTCATCCATCACGATGGAGCCCATGCCGATGAGGCATTCGTTGCCAATGCGGCAGCCGTGCAGGATGACCGAGTGGCCCACCGTCACGTAGTCGCCAATCACCAGCGGCGAGCCTTCGGGCTTGCTGGCATTGCGGTGTGACACATGGCCCATGGTCAGGTCCTGCACGTTGCTGCACACGCCCACGGTGATGCGGTTCACATCGCCGCGCAGCACGGCGTTGCACCACACCGAGCTGTCGCGGCCCATCGTGACGTCACCGATGACCTGGGCAGAGTCGTGGATGAAAACGCCGGTGTCCAGAACCGGTGCGGTGTCGAGGTAGGGAGCGATGGGCATCGTGGTTTCAGGCTGCGTGGAAAGAACGGGCGAGCGTAGTGCAAATCGCCCAGCGCCGGCGTGCTGGCCGGTGTAGTTGCTTTGACCAGCATTCTGAGTCCTCCACGCGATGCTGAGTATCCCTATGGCGCGCGGCGGACACGAGTTTTTTTGACCTCGTCGGGTGGTCTTGTGGGCAGCGGCGAAAGGCACGCGATGGCATGTTCCGCGAAAGCCTGGGCGATCTGGTCGCCAGCGAGGGGGCCATCTTCGGTGAACCAGCGGTTGATATTGTTGATGGCGCCCATGAAGAAGAACACTGCCAGTTTGGGATCGCACGGGGCAATCTGTCCTTCGTCGATGGCCCGTTGTACCAGGGTTCGCAATTCCTTGTCCAGCAATCTACGGCGTCGCTGGATGACAGCTGTGTGTTCCGGAGTCATCGAGTAGTACTCGGTCAGCACGACGCAGGTCCCGAGTTCGCTGGTCATCTTGCGGATGTAGAGCGCGACGAATTCGCGCAGCTGCGCCAGGGGGGCGGTAGTGCTTTGCTGCGCTTCTGCCATCGAAGTCTCTGCCATGTCCACGGCCATACGGTGGCACTCAAACAGGATCTCGTGCTTGTTCTCCACATAACGGTACAGCGCTGGCTTGGTGACTGACAGCGCCTGGGCAATGTCGTCCAGCGTGGTGTTGTGAAAGCCTTTGGTGCCGAACACGCGGCCAGCCGCCACGATCAATGCACGCTTGCGTACTTCGCGTGCGTCAGGGACTTCGGCGAGTGCGTTATTCCAGCGGGCAGGTTTGTTCGTCACTTGGCAGTCGGAGGTGGGCTATGGAATGCGCCAGCTGTGTCGCTGACGTGTCAATTTTGCAGTTGACGCTGCACATTGTCGCTCATATCATTCACCACAAGTTACCAAAGAGTAACTGCAAGTTTATCTTCGGTAAACAAAGGCCCTGATGGGTCGCAACAGGAGACAAATCCATGAGCATTCTTCGCGCTACCTGCGTCGCAGCCGTCATGGCGTGCAGCGCACTCGCTGCGGTAGCCCAGTCGGCACCACCCATTCGCATTGCACATATCGACACCTTCTCGGGCCCCACCGCTTCGACGGGCACCACGGTGGCCAAGACCTTGCTGTATGCAGTGCACCTCATCAACGAGCGCGGGGGCGTGCTGGGCCGCAAGCTTGAAGTGGTGCAACTGGACAACGCAGGCGATTCCAACAAGGCCGTGGCCATGCTGACCAGCACCGTGGACCAGAAGATCAACTTCATGGTGCAGGCGGGCAACTCAGGCATTGCAGGCTCGCTGCTCACCGCGCTCGACAAGCACAACCAGCGCAATCCCAACGCGCGCGTGCTGTTCCTGAACTACGGTTCGGCGCTGCCCGATCTCACCGAGTCGAAGTGCAACTTCTGGTTCTTCCGATTCGAAGCCCATCAGAAAATGAAGATGCATGCGGTGGCTGAATACGTAGCCAACAACCCGGACATCAAGAAGATCTACCTGATCAACCAAGACTACAGTTTTGGGCATGAGGTCAGCGCGGATGCCAAAGCGATCATCAGCAAGGCCCGGCCAGACATCCAGTTCGTGGGCGACGAGTTCCACCCCTTTGGCAAGATCAAAGACTTCTCGCCCTACGTGCTAAAGATCAAGCAGTCTGGCGCCGATACAGTTCTCACGGGCAACTGGGGTAACGACTTGGCGCTGCTGGTGCGTGCCAGCAAGGACTCGGGCCTGAGCACTAAGTACATCACTTACTACGGCGGCCTGTTCGGCGTTCCTACATCCATTGGCGCTGCGGGCGAGAACACCGTGTTCCAGATCTCTTCATGGCACCCCAATGCGCCGGTGGAAGACAAGATGCCAGAGCTGGAGAAATACCAGCGCGATTTCAAGGCCAAGTTTGGTGAGGACCTGTACTACACCTCGATCCTGGTGCAGATGGACATGCTGGCCAAGGCCATCGAGAAGACGGGTAACACCACCGATCTGGTCAAGATTGCCAAGGCACTGGAGGGCATGGAGCTCGACTCGCCATTCGGCAAGATCAAGATGCGCGCCCAGGACCACCAGGCCAGTCACCCGATCTACATCAACCAGCTGGTCAAGGGTGTGAAGTACGACGCCGAGGGCCTGGGCATGGGCTGGAAGACGGTGGCCAAGGTGCCTGGCGACAAGACCATACTGCCCACCACCTGCAAGATGGAGCGACCAAGTTGAGTCCCGCGCAACAGTCCACTGGCGCCTGGGAGCGCCAGCCATGAATGTGCGTGACAAGGTGGCTGTGGTCACCGGGGGCGCTTCGGGCTTGGGTTATGCCAGCGCCGTAGCCCTGGCCGCTGCGGGTGCACGTGTAGTCGTCCTTGACCGTGATGCGCAAGCCGTGGCCTCTGTAGTGCAGGCCTTGGGCCAGGGCACAGCGGGGCAGGTGCTGAATGTTACGCAGGACGCTGCTGTGGAGCAGGCCTTCGAACAGATCGAACGCACCGTAGGTCCCGTGTCGGTGTTGGTGAACTGCGCGGGAATTGCCGACCCTGGCAACGTGGTTCGGCAGGGTCAGGTCATGCCCTTGGCCGCGTTTGAGCGGGTAGTGGCTGTGAACCTGCTGGGCACCATCAACTGCATCCGCTGCGCTGTCCCGCAGATGATCAATGCACGCAGCGATGCTGGCGCGAAAGCCGACACCGAGGCGGGCGTGATCATCAATACGGCCTCAATTGCAGCCTTCGATGGCCAGATCGGCCAGGCCGCGTACGCCGCCTCCAAGGGCGGTGTGGCGGGCATGGTACTGCCCCTGGCCCGCGAGCTGGGCGATTACGGTATCCGGGTGCTGGGCATTGCACCGGGTGTGTTCGAGACGCCTATGACCCTGGGCCTGCCACAGCGTTCACGCGATGTGGTGTTTGCAGCCTTGCCGCCCTACCCGCAGCGCCCCGGGCAGCCGCAGGAGTTTGCTCAACTGGTGCTGGCCATGCTGGGCAACCCTATGCTCAACGGCGAAGTGGTGCGCCTGGACGGTGCGCTGCGCATGCCCGCCCGCCTGTGACCATCTCTCGCTTCAACCAAGGAATGCCATGAAATTGCAGGGAACCGTGGCCGTAGTGACCGGCGCTGCATCGGGGCTGGGCCGTGCCTGTGTGGAGATGCTGCTGACCGAAGGCTGCAGCGTGGCCGCCATTGATCTGACCGTGGCCGAAGACCCTGGCGCCTGGAGCGGCACGCTGCGCCTGTTACGCCTGGCTGGGGATGTGAGCAGTGCCAACGACATGGAACGTGCGTTTGCCACCATTCAGCGCGAGCTCGGCACGCCAGGCATTTTGGTCAACTGTGCTGGGGTGTTGGGTCCGGCCCGGGTGTTTCGCACCGACAAAGCCACGGGGCGTGCGGTGCCTCGCCCTATGGAGCTGTTTCGCCGGGTGATCGATATCAACCTGGTGGGTACGTTCAACACCGTTCGGCTTTTCGCCCAGGGTCTGGCCCAGGCGGGGCCGGTGCAGGGTGACGAAGACCGTGGGGTCATCATCAACACAGCATCGGTGGCGGCCTACGAGGCCTTGTCGGCACAGACGGCCTATGGCTCCTCGAAGGCAGGCGTGGCGAGCATGACGCTACCGCTGGCGCGGGAGTTGGCGCACTACGGTATCCGCGTCATGGCGCTGGCCCCGGGCACGTTTGAGACCGGCATGTACGAGGTGGTACCCGACCACACCCGCCGCACGTTGATCAGCGACGTACCCTTTCCAACCCGGCCCGGCCGTCCCGCCGAGTTTGCCCACATGGCCAAGGCCCTGATCGAGAACTCCATGATGAATGGCTCGGTCGTTCGCATCGACGGCGCCGTGCGCATGCGCGAGCCCCAGGCGTTCGGCCATTCGTACCCAGCTGGGCATTGATGAGCGGCCATCGCGCCAACGAACCTTCCACCGCCATACCGCCATACCGCCATGAACGAGCCCATTGCCACTGAAGAACACGCCCTGCGCATGGAGGCGCTGTACCAGGACCGCCTGGTGCCCTGCTACGTCCACCGGCCCGCGCACCTGGATGGCATGTTCCGTGCATCCGTCCAGCGCCGCGCGCAGGCGCTGGCGCTGGAGGAGGGAGCACACAGCCTGACGTATGCGCAGCTGGACGCGCAGGTGGGCCGCCTCGCGGCGGGTTGGGCGGCGCGCGGCATCGGGCGTGGGGACCGCGTGGCGCTGTTTCTGGGCAACCGCATGGACTTTGTCGTGGCCCTGCTGTCGCTGTGGCGCCTGGGGGCCGTTGTGGTGCCCATTGGTATCCGTCAAAGCGTGGCCGAGCTGGAATACATGCTGGGTCAATGCGGTGCGTGTGCGCTGGTCTTCGAGGGGACGCTGGTCGACAGGCTGCCCCAGCCCGACCGCATCCCGGGCGTGCGCCTTTTTGTGCACTGCCTGGATGCTGACGAAAGTCCTGGCGTGCTCCAGGCGGCGCAGCTTTCGAGCGTGGCCCTGGCCGACATTGCGTGCGAACCCGCGCTGGCGGCTTGCGCGGACGACTTCAGCGACCAGTCGCCCGCCTGCATCATGTACACCTCGGGCACCACGGGCCACCCCAAGGGGGCGGTGCTGTCGCACCTGGGCTTCTTCCACACAGCCAGGCATTACATCCACCGCTTTGGATACCGCCCGGACGACCGCATGTTGCTGGTGATACCCGGCAGCCATATCTCGGGCCTGCTGGCCGCTGTGGTCGTGACCTTGCAGGTGGGCGGTTGCTTGGTGTGCATGCGCCAGTTCGATGCGCCCAACGTGTTGCGGACGATGCAAGACCGAAACATCACAGCCACCGTGATGGTGCCTGCGATGTACAACCTGTGCCTGCTGCAACCAGAGATCGGCACCTACGATCTGTCGGCCTGGCGCATCGGGCATTTCGGTGGTGCGGCCATGCCGGAGGTCACCATCGAGCGGCTGGCGCAGGTGCTGCCCGCACTGCAGCTGTACAACGGCTTTGGCGCTACCGAGACCACCTCGGCCGTCACGCTCACCGAGCGCGGCGACGCCGCCCGCTATCCCGACTCCGTCGGCACCGTGCTGCCGTGCATCGACATCCGCGTGCTGGACCCCGAAGGCCGAGAGGTGCCTCCTGGCGGTCCCGGCGAGCTGTGGATTCGCAGCCCGGGCAACGCCATCGGCTACTGGAACCAGCCCGAGGCCACGCGGGCGACCTTTGTCGCAGGCTACTGGCGATCGGGGGACATCGGCAGCGTGGACGCCGCGGGCTACCTGCGCGTGTTCGACCGCATCAAGGACATGATCAACCGCGGTGGCTACAAGGTCTACTGCGTGGAGCTGGAGAACTGCATCCAGCGCTGCGAAGGCGTGGTCGAAGCCGCGGCCGTGGCCAGCCCCTGCCCGGTGCTGGGCGAGCGCATCCATGTGTTCGTCTATGCCCGCACTGCGGTGGATGCCGAGGGCATTCGCCAGTTCTGTCGCAGCCAGCTGGCCGACTACAAAACGCCGGACTTCATCACCATCTGCGCCGAACCACTGCCACGCAACCTCAACGGTAAGTTGGTCAAGGCACCGCTGCGCGAGGCCGCGCGTGCTGCGGCCCTGCCATCCACCGACCGCTGACAAGGAGTGCCACCATGGGCCAAGACACCATTTACATCCTGGGGGGCGACCAGACCGACTTCGCCGTCAATGCATCCCGCCAGGGAGAAGGCATTTTTGAGCTGCTGCAGCAAGCCGTCCAGGGGGCCTTGCACCACGCAGGCGTGGAGGCGCGCGAGGTGCAGGGCGGCCACATCGGCAACTTTGTGGGCGAGCTCTTTACGGGGCAGGGCCAGCTGGGTGGCATGTTCGCGGCCATCGACCCTGCGTTCTACGGCATGCCCGCAGGGCGGCACGAGGCAGCCTGTGCATCTGGCAGCATTGCGGCGCTGGCAGCGACGGCCGAGATCCAGGCGCAGCGCTACGACTGCGTGCTGGTGGCCGGTGTGGAGCTGGAGCGCAACGTGCCCGGTTCCGTGGCTGCGCGCCACCTGGGCGCTGCCACCTGGGTGGGCCAAGAGGCGCAGGACGTGCGTTACGCCTGGCCCCACATGTTCCACCTGGTGGGCCAGGAGTACGAGCGCCGCTACGGCCTGAAGTATGAGCACCTGGGTCGCATTGCCGAGATCAATCTGACCAATGCCAGGCGCAACCCCAAGGCACAGACGCGCAGCTGGAGCTACAGCCCGCGCAGCTTCACGGCCGATGACGAGGCCAACCCCGTGATTGAAGGCATGATCCGGCGCCAGGACTGCGGCCAGGTCACCGACGGGGCGGCCGCTGTGGTGCTGGCCTCCGAGCGCTTTGCCACTCAATGGGCAGCACGCCACGGGCGAACACTTGACAGCATCCCGCGAATTACCGGCTGGGGCCACCGCACCGCGCACCTCAAGCTCGATGTGAAGCTCCAGGCCAGCGCGCAGCAACCCTATGTGTTTCCGCATGTGCGCGACACTATCCAGGACGCATTCCGGCGCGCGGGCATCCACGATGTGTTCGAGCTCGACGGCATCGAAACCCACGACTGCTTCACCACCACCGAATACATGGCCATTGACCACTTTGGCATCACCCCCCCGGGGCAGAGCTGGCAGGCCATTGAGGACGGCACCATCACCATGGGTGGACGGTTGCCCATCAATGCAAGCGGCGGACTCATTGGCCTGGGTCACCCGGTGGGTGCCACGGGGGTACGCATGCTGCTGGATGCAATGCGACAGGTGTCGGGCCAAGCGGGTGATTGCCAGATCGAGGGTGCTCGCCGTTGTGCCACGCTGAACATTGGCGGCAGCGCCACTACTGTGGTCAGTTTCGTGGTGGAGTGCTGAGAAGTTCTACTTCCACCACCCAGGTCATCGCGCCAGCGCACCCACTACGCGAGCGGCCGCGTGGATCTCTGCATCGTCAAACCCCGCATAGCCCAGCAGCCAGCCCCGGCGCGCCGACTGCATCGCATAGCGCGACAGCGGCGCCAGCATCACGCCCGCCGCCAGCGCCTGGCGGCTCAGGGTTTCGTCGTCGGTGCCGGGGGCTACCTCGTGCAGCAGGTGCATGCCGCGATCGCTGGCGGCCAGTTGCCAGGCGCCGTTGCTGGCCTCGGCCAGTGCGGCGCGCAGCGTGTGTTGCCGCCGCAGGTACAGCTCGCGCATCTGCCGCAGGTGGCGCAGCAGGTGGCCTTCGGCAATGAAGCGCGCCAGCACCGCTTGCGCGTCGCCGGGTGCGTGCCGGTCGGTGATAGCGCGGGCCATGGCAAAGGCCTCCACCAGCGCGGGCGGCACCACCACAAAGCCCAGGCGCAGGCCGGGGTGCAGCGTCTTGCTGAAGGTGCCCACGTACAGCACGCGCTCCGAGCCCGGCAGGCTGCACAGCGCCGGTACCCGCTGGGCAGCGCCGCCGTACTGGAACTCGCCGTCGTAGTCGTCCTCGACCACCCAGGCGTCGTGCGTGCGCGCCCACTGCAGCAGCGCCTGCCGCCGCGCCAGGCCCATGCACACGCCGGTGGGGAACTGGTGCGTGGGTGTGACGACGGCCATGCGCGCGTTCGGCCATTGCGCCGCAGCGGTGTCGATGCGCAGGCCGTCTCCATCCATGTCCACCGGCCGCGCCAGCGCGCCGTGGCCCAGCAGGCTGGCGCGGATGCCGGGGTAGCCGGGGTCTTCCACCAGCACCTCGTCGCCCACGTCCAGCAGCAGCCGCGCAATCAGGTCAATGCCCTGCTGCGAGCCCGAGCACACCACCACCTGCGCCGCATCGCAGCGGATGCCGCGCGAAGCCCACAGCCATTGCGCCACGGCCTGGCGCAGGTCGGGGTCGCCGGCCGGGTCCAGGTACTGCGCGCGGTGGCTGCGCTGGCTGGTGCTGGCCTGGCGGGTCAGGCGGTCCCACAGCGCAAACGGAAAGGTGGCGACCTCGGGCGCTCCAATGCGAAATGCCTGGGCCGCCGCCAGGGGCGGGCGCCAGCGCGCCGCCGTGTCGGCGATCATCTGCCCCCGGCGCGACAGGCCCCGGGGCGGCGCCACCAAGCCTTGCGCTGCGGGCAGTGTGGCGGCCACGGCCTGCGACACATAGGTGCCGTCGCCCACGCGGGCTTCCACATAGCCCTCGGCCTGCAGGCGCTGCACGGCCCACAGCACGGTGTTGCGCGACACGCCCAGGCTGGCCGCGTGCTCGCGCGAGGGCGGCAGGCGGGTGCCTGCGCGCAGGCTACCCTGCTCTATGGCGCGGCGCAGTTGCGCATACACCTGCTGGCGCAGGGTGGCGGTGGTTCGATTGGCTCCGGGGCTGGGCACGAATTGGCCCTTTCAATGGGGCGTTGCACTCATAAACTGAAGAACCATTGTAAAAACCCGGGCCGCAGCTTGCCGGCCTGATCCTCTTGAAAGCACCCCATGGCCGAGCACACCGCCACTATCACCTGGTCCCGTGGCAACGATGACTTTCTGGACAAGCGCTACCACCGCGCCCACACCTGGCAGTTTGATGGCGGCGCCACCGTGGCCGCGTCGTCGTCGCCCCATGTGGTGCCGCTGCCGTATTCCGACGCGGCGGCGGTGGACCCGGAAGAAGCCTATGTCGCCGCGCTGTCGAGTTGCCACATGCTGTGGTTCATGGACTTTGCCAGCCGCGCGGGCTATCGGCTCAACCACTACACCGACGCGGCCGTGGGCACCATGGCCAAGAACGCGGAGGGCCAGCTGGTGGTCACCCATGTGCAGCTGAGGCCCGTCACGCGCTTTGACGCGGCGCACGCGCCCAGCGCTGCACAGCTGGACGAGCTGCACCACCGCGCCCACACATCCTGCTTTCTGGCCAACTCGGTCAAGACGCAGATCGACTGCGCCCCGGTGCTTGAAGTGGAAGGGGGCTGACATGGCCAACCCCAACCGGCAGTTTCAGGTGGCCGACGCCGCAGCCCAGCAAGCCCTGGTGCGTGCCCAGCCGTTGGCCACGCTGGTCATCGCGCAGGAAGGCTCGTTGCACGTCAACCACATCCCGCTGTACCTGGACCCGGCGCGCGGCCCGCAGGGCACCCTCATTGGCCACGTGGCCCGCGCCAACGCGCTGTGGCCGCTCTTGCCCCAGCAGGCGGTGGCGGTGTTCCACGGCCCGCAGGCCTATGTGTCGCCCTCGTGGTATCCGTCCAAGGCCCTGGACGGCAAGCAGGTGCCCACGTGGAACTACGCCACCGTGCACGCCCACGGCGCTTTGAGCGCGTTTGACGACCCCGAACGCCTGCGCGCCATCCTGCACACCCTGAGCGAGCAGCACGAGGCCCACCGCGCCGACCCCTGGCGCATCGACGATGCACCGCCCGACTACATCGACAAGCTGCTGCGCGCCATCGTGGGCATCGAGCTGGCTGTGGAGCGCTGGGAGGGCATCTGGAAGGTCAGCCAGAACCGCACCGACACCGACCGCGCCGGCGTGGTGCAGGGCCTGATGGCGGAGGGCACCAGCGCGGCCGAGGACATGGCGGCGCTGGTGCTGGACCGGTTGATAGGCTGAGGGATGCCATCGGCAGGGGCTATCAAGATTGATAGCAGCCCAGGCCTGATGCACTGGCGCTACCGCCCGATTTGGCTCCAAAACATCGCACCAACGCGTTTTCAGGTGGCGCTCACCCCTCCAGCGTCTCCACCCGCAGCGTGACCACCGGGCCGGCCACCGCCGGGTGCGCGGCCAGTGCGTGTACTGCCAGATCTACCGTGGCTTGCGCGACGGCATCGGTCAGCACCAGCACCTGGTTGCCGCTGCCGAGCGGCAAGGCCTTGTCATGCGCCAGTGCCACCTGCAGCACCGGCACCTGCTGCGCAGCCAGCCAGGCGCCCACGGCCTCGATCTGCTGCGCGCTGTGCACCGGCACGCGCAGGTAGTGGCGTGTGTGCACGGCTGCACGCGGCAGCACCGCCAGTTGCTCGTCCACGGCGTGGGGGTGGAAGCCCAGGTGTGGCACGCGCTGCGCCGCGTGGGTGCCATCGAGCCGCGCCACATCCACCAGGTCGGCAATCACGGCCGACGCGGTCTGTTCCGACCCCGCACCCGCGCCGTAGTACATCGTCACGCCGGAGGCATCGCCCTTGACCATCACGGCGTTCATGGACCCGTTCACATGCGCCAGCAAATGCGTGGCGGGCACCAGCGCGGGCTGCACGCGCAGCTCCACCCCTTCGGTATCACCCTCCTTGCGACGCTTGGCCACGCCCAGCAGCTTGATGCGGTAGCCCAGTTGCTCGGCGCAGGCCACGTCCAGGCCCTGCAGCGTGGTGATGCCCTCCACCTGCGCATCGGCAAAGCGCACCGGCATGCCAAACGCATTGGCGGCCAGCAGCGAGATCTTGTGCGCGGCGTCCAGGCCCTCGATGTCAAACGTGGGGTCGGCCTCGGCATAGCCCAGCGCTTGGGCCTGGGCCAATGCTTCGGCAAAGCCCACGCCTTCGTCGCGCATCTTGCTCAGGATGAAGTTGGTGGTGCCGTTGATGATGCCTGCCACCCACTCGATACGGTTGGCCGTGAGGCCCTCGCGCAGCGCCTTCACGATGGGGATGCTCACGGCCACAGCGCCTTCGTACGCCACGGCCACGCCGTGCTGGCGCGCGGCGGCAAAGATCTCGTTGCCATGCTCGGCCAGCAGCGCCTTGTTGGCGGTGACCACATGTTTGCCCGCGCGGATGGCGGCCAGCACCCAGTCGCGCGCGGGGCCGGTGCCGCCTGCGGCCTCCACCAGCACATCCACGTCGGGGTGGGTGGCGACCTGCATGGGGTCGTTGGTCAGCGCCACGTCCTTGCCCACCACACTCATGGCGCGGGCCAGACTGCGGGCGCAGACCAACACCAGCTTGATGCCCCGGCCCGCGCGGGCGGCAATCAGCGCCTGGTTGCGCGCCAGCACGCGAAAGGTGCCCGCGCCCACGGTGCCAATGCCAATGATGCCCACGCGCAGGGGGCGCATGGCCGTGGCGGACGACGGCAACAACGGGGCTTCGAGGGACTGGACGGGATCGCGGTACATGGACTTCTCCGGCTAACGAACAAACAAAAAAACCCAGCTGCCAGAGCTGGGTTTCGTGCATTCGTCTTGGGGGAGAAGAGAGCGATCACCAGGTGGCTGCCGAGACGGCCACCTGCGCGTGCTCAGGTGGCCGCGGTGGTAATGGTGGTAATCATTCGTGCACCCAGTGCCCGCTGTTCACCATTGGCCCGCGTGGAGGCGGGCGGCATCATGCCCATGCCTTGGAAGGCAGTGGCGCGTGCGGTGGTGATGGGGAGGGAGGTGAACGACATGAAGGGCGCAGTGTACCGGATGCGGGCCAGGGCCTGTCAACCCGCATGTACGCACCTTTGTTGGCCTGTGGCGCAACGGCCTCACTGCGCCTGGGTGGCCGCCACGCGCACCATGCGGATCGCATCGAACGGGCAGCGCACCGCACACAGCGCGCACCCGGTGCAGCCCGGCGCGTCGTGCAGGGTGGAGCACTTGGGGCCCCAGGGCCACGTGCCCAACACCTGCAGCGACAGCACATGCGGCGGGCACACCGCCACACACCAGCCGCAACCGGTGCAGCGCTGGGGGTCGATGGTGGGCAAGGCCTTGGGGCTTGTGGTGGTCATGGGGTGCCTGGTGCTGGCAGTGTGCCCCTGGAGCGGGCTCCCCACAAGGCGCGCGCTACAGTGCTCCCATGAATGCAGAACCCAATTCCATCTTCACCCGCCATCTGTTGATCACCGGCCATGTCCAGGGCGTGGGCTACCGGTGGTCCATGGTGCAGGCCGCCGAACGCCTGGGCGTGACGGGTTGGGTACGCAATCGCCAGGATGGCCGCGTGAAGGCCTGCGCCTGGGGCCCGGAACCCGCCGTGCTGGCGCTGATCGACTGGGCGCACCAGGGGCCGGAGCATGCGCGGGTGGACCGCGTGGTGGTGGGCAACGTGCCCGATGGTGGCGAGGCGCCGCAGGGCTTCACGCAGCGCGAGACGGTGTAGCGCCCAGCTGCCTGAGCAACTCCATTGCCCCGGCAGGCGCTCGCTCCTTGGCCCCGTTGATGAAGTACACAAACACATCGCGTGGCCGCGCGCCGCTGGTCCAGGTGCGCACGCCCTGCGCCCATTGCGCAATCGCCTCGGGCGTGTAGCCCATGGGTACATCGGCCTGGCTGCGCATCAGCCGCAGGTAGGCAAAGTCGGCCTCTGCATCTGCGATGGCCGGAAATTGGTCGGAGTCGGTGTACACAGGCACGCAGCCATACCGGCGCGCCAGCGCCACAAACGCGGGCGTTGCAAAACTAGGGTGGCGCACATCCAGCGCGTGGCGCAGCCGCAGGCCGTCCACCTGCTGTGGCAGCAGTGCCAGAAAGGCCTCGAAGTCGCCCGGATCAAACGCCTTGGTCGGCATGAACTGCCACACGATGGGCCCGAGCTTGTCCTTTAGTTCCGAGATGCCACTGTCGACAAACCGCGCGATGGAATCGCCAGCGTCTGCAAGCACACGGCGGTGGGTCGCAAAGCGGTTGGCCTTGAGCGAGAAAGTGAAGCCTTCGGGCGTTTCATCACGCCATTTGGCAAAGGTGGGTGGTTTGAAGGTGCTGTAGTAGGTGCCGTTGACCTCGATCGCCGTGAGCTGTCGGCTGGCGTACTGCAGCTCCCTGCTGTGCGCAAGCCCTGCGGGGTAGAAGCTGCCGCGCCAGGGCTCGAAGGTCCAGCCGCCGATGCCGACGCGGATGCGTGGGTTGCTGGCGCTGATCTCGCTCTGCGGGATGCTGACAGGTGTGTCCACGGCGTTGCCCTTTTGAGAGTCCACGGAGCGGCCACTGTAGCAGCGGCGCTGGCGCGCATGCCTATGCCGGGAGCGCCTCTGGCAGCTCCACCCGCGCCTCCAGTCCCTGGGCGCCATCTGCACGCGGCCCCAGCACCAGCCGCCCGCCCAGGGCCTTGGCCAGCTCGCTGGCAATGGCCAGGCCCAGACCGGTGCCACCGGTGCCCCGGTTGCGCGAATCTTCCAGCCGCACATAGGGCTGTAGCACGGCGGCGAGATCCGCCGGGGGGATGCCAGGCCCATGATCGATGACACTCACCAGGCACTGGCCTGGCCTTTCTGCCTCCAGCGTCAGCTCGGCGGCGCCTGCAAACTTGAGCGCGTTGTCCACCAGATTGCACAGCAGGCGGCGCAGGGCCTGGGGGCGGGTGTCGCAGGTCACATCCACTGCCTGCAGCACTTGTACCGGCAGGCCGGCATCGGCGTAGTCGCGCGCAATGCTCTCCACCAGCGCGCGCAGGTCCACGCGCTGCGGGGGCTCGCGCACGGCCTGCGATGAGCGCGCGTAGGCAATGCCCTCTTCCACCAGCGACTGCATCTCGGCCAGGTCGGCGTGCAGCTTGTCCCGCAGCGTGGTGTCGTCCAGCAGATCCGCGCGCAGGCGCAGCCGGGTGATGGGTGTTTGCAGGTCGTGCGAGACGGCGGCCAGGATTTGCATGCGTTCCTGAAGATGCGCCTGGATGCGCTGCTGCATGTGGTTGAAGGCAACGGCGGCGCGCACCACTTCGCGCGGGCCGTCTTCAGCCAGCGGCACGGTGGGGCGGTCGGCGCCCAGCGCATCGGCTGCATCAGCCAGCGTGCTCAGGGGCCGCGTGGCTGCACGCACGGCCCACGCGCACAGGCCCACCAGCAGCGCCAGCTGCAGTGCCAGCGCGCCCAGCACCCAGGGCGATATCTGCAGCCGGGGCTCGTCCATGTCCACGGCCAGGGGCGTACCGTCGGCCAGGCGCAGTTGCAGCCGCAGCTCGATGCCCGGCACATGGGGGTCGATCACCTGCACCGGGCGGTCAGTGGGCAGCGTGGCAGCCACAGCGCTGGCGACCAGGCGTGCGAGCTGGGACGGGTCGGCAGGTGCGTCCAGCGGTTCGGCCAGTGCAAAGCGGTAGTTGCGGCGCGCCAGCCGGTCCACCCACTGTGCGCGCTCGGTGGCGGGCAGGCGCTCCAGCATGGCGACTGAGCTGGCCACGTCACTGGCGAAATACGACACCATGGCCCGCCGCATGGTCATGCTGCGCTCGGTGAACGCGAGCACAAACGTCAGCGCATGTGCCAGCGCCAGGCCCAGTGCCATCACCAGCAGGATGCGCCCAAACAAAGAGCGCGGCCACCAGCGCAGCGTCATGGCGCGGCTCCTGCGGGTGCTGCCGCAGCTTGCACATCGGCGCAGAACACATAGCCCTCGTTGCGCACGGTCTTGATGTAGCGCGAGCCGCGTGCGCCTCGTGCGTCGTCTCCCAGCCGCTGGCGCACGCGGCTTACCAGCAGGTCGATGGAGCGGTCGAACACATCGGCATCGCGCCCCTGTGTGAGCTGCAGCAGCTGGTCGCGTGTGAGGATGCGCTGCGGGTGGTCCAGCAGCACACGCAGCAGACGGTATTCGGCGCCCGACAGCGCCACCACTGCGCCCGTGGCATTGAGCAGGTGGCGTGCGGTGGTGTCCAGCCGCCAGTCCCCAAACGTGAGGTGGCGCGCGGGCTCGGCCTTGGCCAGATTGGGCGGCAGCATGCGCGTGCGCCGCAGCACCGCGTGGATGCGCGCCAGCAGCTCGCGCGCAGCAAAGGGTTTGGTCAGGTAGTCGTCTGCACCCAGCTCCAGGCCCAGGATGCGGTCAGCCTCGTCGCTGCGCGCGGTGAGCATGATGATGGGCAGCGGCGGCGCGCCGGGACTGCGCAGCTCACGGCACAGGGTGATGCCGTCGGTACCCGGCAGCATCAGGTCCAGCACCAGCAGATCGATGCGCTGCGTGGCCAGCACCTCGCGCATCTGCCGCCCGTCGGCGGCCACGCTCACCTGCAGTCCCTGGCGCTGCAGGTACTCGGCAGCCAGTTCGCGGATGCCGGCGTCGTCATCGACGATCAGGATGTGGTCGGGCGGGGGCGTCGTCATGGCGGCCATTGTCCGGGCTTTGGCGTGCGCGCGGTGGGGCGACTTCGGGCCCGTATGTATCTGAACTTGTCTGCACCGTGCATCGACAAGCGTGCATACCAAAAGCCCCTGGCCAGACAAATCGCCGATACCTGCGCTGGCTTCAATGCGGTCTTCCTGAACTTCACGAGGACCTTGCCATGAAACCATCCATCGCCGTGACTGCCCTGCTGACCCTGGGCCTGGCGCAGGCAGCCAGCGCGCAAGAGGCTGCGGCAGCGCCGCCAGCCGCTGTGGCGCCTGCACCGGGTGCAACCCACCCCAAAGCCCCCTTGGGCCGCTGGATCACCGAGAGCGGCAATCTGGAAGTGAACATCGCCCCCTGCAACCCCGCCGGTGGCAACACCCTGTGCGGCAAGGTGGTGCGTGTGCTGGCCAACCGCTCCATGAGCGCGCCGGGCGCCGACATGGCGGCGGCCGACGCGCGGCCTGCGCTGGGCATGACCCTGCTGTCGGGCCTGCGCCCGGCGGAGGGCGGCAGCAGCGAGTACCAGGGCGAAATCTACAACCGCGAGAACGCCAAGACGTACCGCGTCAACCTGACGCCGGCCGAGCCGGAACAACTGCTGGTGCACGCATATGTGGGCATTCCGCTGTTCGGCAAAACCCAGGTGTGGCGCCGTCCGGCGGCCGAGCAGGGGAGCGGGCAATGACCATGGCCACCACCTCACCCTGGCTGGCCGTGGCCGCCGGCATGCTCACGGTGGGCGCGCCCTGCGTGTTGCCCATGCTGCCCGTGGTGCTGGGGGCCTCGGTGAGTGGTACCGACTCAGCGCAGCGCACACGCCCGCTGTTTATTGCCCTGGGCTTTGCACTGTCGTTCGCGGCCGTGGCGCTGTTGTTCAGCAGCTTCACGCAGGTGCTGGGTGTGTCGCAAGAAGGCCTGCGCCGCTTTGCCGCCGTGATGCTGCTGGTGTTTGGCGTGCTCACCGTGTGGCCCCGGCCGTTCCAGTGGCTCAGCCAACATGCGGGCGGCGTGCTCAACCGCTTGGCCAGCCTGGGCATGGGCAGCGGGGGCGGCAACTGGGGCGGGCTGCTGTTGGGCCTGAGCCTCGGTGCGGTCTGGACGCCCTGCGCCGGGCCCGTGCTCGCCTCCATCCTCACCCTCATCGCCACGGAGCCTGCGGGCGTAGGCACCGCCGTGCTGCTGCTCGCGTATTCCACCGGCGCAGCGCTGCCCATGCTGGCCATCGCCTATGGCGGCCAGGCTGCTGCCACCCATGTGCGTCGCATTGCCCGCCATGCGCACCGCGTGCAGCAGGTGTTTGGCGTGGTGGTCATTGCCGTCGCGCTGGCCATGCTGTGGGAGGTGGATGGGCAGATCACCGCCTGGCTCACGCAGTTTTATCCCTCGGGCTGGGGCGGCCTGTAAGGGGCGACACCCCACCCGATTGCAAGGAGCTTTCACCATGACATTGCACCCCTCTTCCCCACGCTTTTCCGAGCGCCGCGCTTTCCTGGCGTCGATGGCCGCTGCACTGGCGGCCCCCGGCTTGGTGTATGCAGCCGGCCCCGCCAGCCCCGCCGCAGCGTTGCCCGACTTGGGCGCTGCACCGGAGTTCACTGGCATCGAGCGCTGGCTCAACTCCGAACCGCTGAGCCTGGCGCAGTTGCGCGGCCGCGTGGTGCTGGTTGACTTCTGGACGTACGCCTGCATCAACTGCATCCGCACCCTGCCCCATGTGAACCGCTGGGCCGAGCAATACACGCCCCAAGGGCTCACCGTGGTGGGCGTACACACGCCAGAGTTTCCGTTCGAGCGCCCGACCGCCAATGTGGAAGCCGCCATGCGCCGCCACGGCGTCAAGCACCCCGTGGCACAGGACAACCGCTACGGCACCTGGAAGGCCTACAGCAACCAGTACTGGCCCGCCACCTACCTCATCGATGCGCAAGGCCGCATTCGCTACAAGCACTTTGGCGAAGGCGAATACGAGCGCACCGAAGGCGTGATCCGCACGCTGCTGGCCGCGCGCGGCTGATCGGCCCGACCGATTCCGTTTCCTTTTTTGTTCTTCCCCACCCCACGTTTCTTGACCGAGGTCTTTTCACCATGCGCTCTTTTACTCGCCATATCACCTCCTCCTTCACCGCCGTCGCCCTGGCTTGCACCCTCCTGGGGGTCGTGCCTGCCAGCCAGGCCCAGGCCCCCCAGCTGCCGCCGCCAGACGCCACCAACCCCGTGACCCTGCAGCTGATGCAGGGCTTCCCTCCGGCGCCCGATAAGATTGTGCGCCTGGCCAACATCCTCAAGTACCCCAACGTGCGCTGGGCCGCGCAGCACCTGCGCGAACTGGGGCCCACGGCCACCATCTGGCGGGGTGCCGCAGCGCCCAGCGCACTGCCCGCAGCGCCGCGCGCGTTGCCCGATACCCTGGCGTTTGCCGACGACAAGGGCGCGCCCACCACGCTGGCCGACTGGCAGAAGGCCACCTACACCGACGCCCTGCTGGTACTGCACCGGGGCCGTGTGGTGTACGAGCGCTATCACATCGGCATGCAGCCGCAGCAACCGCATGTGCTGTGGTCCATGAGCAAATCGCTGGTGGGGCTGCTGGTGACGGAGCTCATCCAGGAAGGCGCCATCGACGCCGGTGCGCGCATCGTGCGTTACCTGCCCGAACTGGCCAACAGCGCCTGGGCCGATGCCACCGTGCAGCAGACCCTGGACATGACCACCAGCGTGAAATACGCCGAAGACTTTGCGGACCCCACCTCCGGTGTCTTTCAGTACCTGGCCGCTGCGGGCCTGCAGCCTGCGCGCCCCGGCAGCAATGGGGCCAAGAGCATGGCCGAGCACCTGCCCACTGTGCAAAAGGACGGCGAGCACGGCACCGCATTTGCCTACAAGTCGGTGGACACGGAAGTGCTGGGCTGGCTGCTGCAGCGCTTGACGGGCAAGAGCTACGCCACGCTGCTGTCCGAGCGCATCTGGTCCCAGCTGGGCACGCAAGAGGACGCCTATGTGTTTGCCGACGCCAACGGCGGCCAGGCCACCAGCGTGGGCGTGAACGCCACCCTGCGCGACCTGGGCCGCCTGGGCGAGATGCTGCGATCCAACGGACGCTTCAACGGTCAGCAGATCGTCTCGCCCGCCACCATTGCCGAGCTGCGCAAAGGGGCCGACCCCGCCCAGTTCAGCAAGGCCCCGGGCACGGCCATGCGCGCGGGCTACTCGTACCACAACCAGTGGTGGATACCCCACGATGCCGATGGCACCTTTGAAGCCAAGGGCCTGATGGGCCAGCACATCCACATCAACCCGGCGGCCGAGCTGGTGGTGGTGAAGTTCTCCACGCACCCCGTGCCCAACACCGCCTTCACCCACGCGCTGGACCGGCAAGCCTTTGCCGCACTGGCCAAGGCCGTGCGCTGAGCCTGCCCGCACGTTGCTGCTTCACCCCCCACGAGGACCGTTTCACCATGTCCCCCCAACCCTGGCTGGCCAGCTATGGCGCTATCCCTGCCCACATCGATCCCGACAGCCATCCCAGCATCGTGCACCTGCTGTGTGCCGCCATGCAGCGGTACGCGCACCGGCCCGCATTCACCTGCCTGGGCCAGACGCTGACCTATGCGCATGTGGACCAGCAATCCTGCGCGTTTGCGGCCTACCTGCAGAACGTGCTGCGCGTGCGCAAGGGCGACCGCATTGCCGTGATGTGCCCGAACCTGATGGCGTTTCCCATCGCCATGCTCGGCATTGCGCGCGCGGGCTGTGTGCAGGTGAACGTGAATCCGCTGTACACCCCGCGGGAGCTGGAGCACCAGCTACAGGACGCGGGAGCCAGGGTGATGGTGATCTATGCAGGGTCTACTGCGACCCTGGCTGCCATCCAGGACCGTGTGGAACTGCACAGCATCATCACCGTGGCGCCCGGCGACGGCACCGCAGCCGACCTGCCTGGGCCGCCTGTGGATGCCCACCTGCACACCACCACCTCGTTTGCGCGCGCCCTGGCCGAGGGCGCCACCCTGCCTTTTGCGCCACCTGTGCTGGAGGGGGGCGACCTGCTGTTCCTGCAGTACACCGGGGGCACCACGGGCCTGTCCAAGGGCGCCATGCTCACGCACCGCAACCTGGTGGCCAACGTGGAGCAGTTCAAGGCCTTCGTGCCCGATGCCCTGCGCCCCGCGCAAGAGGTCATCGTCACGGCCATTCCGCTGTATCACATCTTCGCGCTGATGGTGAACCTGATCAGCTACTTTGCGGTGGGCGCACGCAACTGGCTGGTGCCCAACCCGCGTGACCTGGACGCGCTGATCGATGTGTTGAACGCCGCGCGCCCCAGCGTGTTCATGGGGGTCAACACGCTGTACGCCGGGCTGGCGGCGCACCCTGGCACGCAGGGCGTGGACTTCTCCAACCTGCGGCTGGCGGGCGGCGGCGGCGCTGCCATCCTGCCCTCGGTCTCTGCCCGCTGGCAGGCCATCACCGGCCAGTTCATCCGCGAAGGCTACGGCCTGAGCGAGACCAGTCCCGTTGTGGCCTTCAACCCCGCATCGGTCACGGCTTTCAGCGGCAGCACCGGCCTGCCCCTGCCTTCCACCGACGTGCTGCTGCTGGACGAGCAGGACCACCCCGTGCCTCTGGGCCAGCCTGGTGAGGTCTGCGTGAAAGGCCCCCAGGTCATGGGCGGCTACTGGCAGCAGCCCGAGGCCAACGCCGCAGCATTTACCCGCGACGGATACTTCCGCACCGGCGACATCGGCCAACTGGACGAGCGCGGCTTCCTCAAGATCGTGGACCGCAAGAAGGACATGGTCATCGTCTCAGGCTTCAACGTCTTTCCCAACGAAGTCGAAGCCGTGGCCACCGCCTGCCCCGGCGTGCTGGAATGCGCCTGCATCGGCGTGCCGGACGAGAAGACGGGCGAGGCGCTGCGGCTGTATGTGGTGCGCGCGGCGGGCACTGCGCCACCGGTGGATGCAGACCAGATCGCAGCACATTGCCGCGCCGCACTCACCCCCTACAAGGTGCCCCGGCAGATCGTGTTTGTAGAGGCCCTGCCCAAGTCCAGCGTTGGCAAGATCCTGCGCCGCGAGCTGCGCGACATGGTGTGAGCGCGGGCAGCGGTGGTTTCAGACGGTGGCGGGCTTGCGCAGATGAGAGATGCGAGCCACCTCAGTGCGTGTCTGTCATCAGCCACGCCGCTGCAGATCTCGAGCCCCATAGGCGCAGTAACCCGGCTTGGGGCTCTTCTTCTGCGGGTGCAGGCGGCAGGTCTCGGGTCGCTTGTCATACACCGTGCACAGCCGGGTCTTGGGGTCGAGAAAGTTGCAGTCCCCACTCGCCCGCCGCGCCATCGTGAAGACCGCGTTCTTGTGGTTGAAGTGGTCAATCAGCCGCGCCTTCTGCAGCCGCTTGGCAATGTGGCGAATCTCTTCATGCTCGGCCTCGAACGGGTCCACCAGTTCAAGCCGTACCAGGTCCGACAGCTGTACCTCCAGCGGCATCGTGCAGCAGTTGGCCGCGCAGCTGTCGCACAGGCCTGCGCGGTAGCGGGTCCAGGTGTCCAGGCGGTCTACGTCAACGATGGCGATGGGGGATCTCATGGCGTGGGCTTGGACAGTTGCAAGTCCAGCGGCTGCGCCTGCGCCGCCAGCGCATGCAACTCGTCGCCTGTGAGGCGGTAACGGATCCACTCGCTCTGCGGGCGGGCACCCAGGCTGTCATACAGCGCGATGGAAGGTGTATTCCAGTCCAGCACACTCCACTCGAAGCGCCCGCAGTCGTTGTCCACGGCGATGCGTGCGAGTTGCCTGAGCAGCGCCATGCCCGCGCCTTTGCCGCGGTGCTCTGGCGACACGTACAGGTCTTCCAGATACAGACCGTGGCGGCCCTGCCAGGTCGAATAGTTGAAGAAGTACACCGCGAAGCCCACGGGGGTATCGCCGTCCTCGCAGATCAGACCATGCACCTTGGGATTGGCGCAGAACAGCGTGCGGTGTACATGCGCGGGGGTGGCCAGCGCCTCCTGCTCAGCCTTCTCATAGATCGCCAGTTCCCGCACGAAGTGCAGGATCAGGTCGGTGTCGTCAATGGTGGCAGGGCGGATGGCGAGTTGGGTCATGCGAAGAAGCTCAGGCAAAGGGCACAAAGGCCACCCGAGGGTGGCCTTCCGAATACGCTGGCGGCGGCAGAGGGCAGCCGTGACGATCAAGTGATCGATCAGACGTCGATATTGCCCGCCCGCAAAGCGTTGGTTTCGATGAAATCCCGGCGTGGCTCGACTTCATCGCCCATCAGCATTGTGAACACGCGGTCGGCCTCGATCGCATCATCGATCTGCACGCGCAGCAGGCGGCGCACGTTGGGGTCCATCGTCGTTTCCCACAGCTGCTCGGGGTTCATCTCGCCCAGGCCCTTGTAGCGCTGGCGGCTGGTGGTGCGTTCGGCTTCGGCAATCAGCCACTTCATGGCCTGGCGGAAGTCGCTGACCTTTTCTTCCTTCTGCTTGTCGCCTTCGCCGCGCATCGCCTTGGCGCCTTCGGCCAGCAGGCCGCGAAAGGTTTCGGCGGCTTCGGCCAGGGCGGCGTAGTCGGCGCCGTGCACAAAGTCTTGCGTGATGACGCTGCTCTTGATATTGCCGTGGTGGCGGCGGCTGATGCGCAGCAGGGGCTTGTCGGTGCGGGCGTCGAATTCACCGGCCACTTCGGCGGGCGCGCCGGTGGTGTTCAACTCGCGCAGCTTGGCTTGCAGAGCCACGGCGCTGGCCTCGGCATCGGCCACGGTGTCGAGCTTCAGGCTCACGCCGTCGGCAATGGCGCGCAGGGCTTCAGCGTCCATGAAGTTGCCCAGGCGGGCGATGACGCTTTCAGCGATCTGGTGCTTGCGCGCCAGTTCGGCCAGGGTGTCGCCGGTCAGGGTTTGTGGGTTGGCGCCGCCGGTGGTCACGCTGGCGTGGTTCAGCGCAATGCGCAGCAAGAAGCCGTCGAGCGCGGGGGCGTCCTTCAGGTACAGCTCTTCCTTGCCCGCCTTGACCTTGTACAGCGGCGGCTGGGCGATGTAGATGTGGCCGCGCTCGACCAGCTCGGGCATCTGGCGGTAGAAGAAGGTCAGCAGCAGGGTGCGGATGTGGGCGCCGTCCACGTCGGCGTCGGTCATGATGATGATGCGGTGGTAGCGCAGCTTGGCCACATCAAAGTCGTCGCCGCCGGTGGTGCCGCCCGCCTTGCCGATGCCGGTGCCCAGGGCGGTGATCAGCGTGAGGATTTCGTTGCTGGTCAGCAGCTTTTCGTAGCGGGCTTTTTCCACGTTCAGGATCTTGCCGCGCAGGGGCAGGATGGCCTGGAACTTGCGGTCGCGGCCCTGCTTGGCAGAGCCGCCGGCGGAGTCGCCCTCGACGATGTAGATCTCGCACAGAGCGGGGTCTTTTTCCTGGCAGTCGGCCAGCTTGCCGGGCAGGCCCATGCCGTCGAGCACGCCCTTGCGGCGGGTCATTTCGCGGGCCTTGCGGGCGGCTTCCCGGGCCTTGGCGGCCTCGACGATCTTGCCACAGATGATCTTGGCGTCGTTGGGCTTTTCTTGCAGGTAGTCCGTCAGCAGCTTGCCCACGATGTCTTCCACCGGGGCGCGCACTTCGCTCGACACCAGCTTGTCCTTGGTCTGGCTGCTGAACTTGGGCTCGGGCACCTTCACGCTGAGCACGCAGCACAGGCCTTCGCGCATGTCATCGCCAGTGACTTCGACCTTGGCCTTCTTGGCCAGCTCGTTTTCTTCGATGTACTTGTTGATGACGCGGGTCATCGCGGCGCGCAGGCCGGTGAGGTGGGTGCCGCCGTCACGCTGGGGGATGTTGTTGGTGAAGCACAGCACTTGCTCGGTGTACGCGCTGTTCCACTGCATGGCCACTTCCACGCCGATGTGCGTGCCGGGGATGCCACCGTAGCTCTCGGCCGGGCGCTCGCCTGCGGCGTAGAACGAGGTGGGGTGCAGAACAGTCTTGCCCTTGTTGATGAATTCGACAAAGCCGCGCACGCCACCGGCGCCCGAGAAGTCGTCTTCCTTGCCGCTGCGCTCGTCCTTGAGACGAATGCGCACGCCGTTGTTCAGGAACGAAAGTTCGCGCAGGCGCTTGGCCAGGATCTCGTAGTGGAAGTCGTTGTTCTCTTTGAAGATCTCGGTGTCGGGCAAAAAGTGCACTTCAGTGCCGCGCTTTTCGGTCTCGCCGGTCACCTTCATGGGGCTGACTTCAAAGCCGTCCACGGTGGCCAGCAAGCGGTCTTGCACAAAGCCGCGCGCGAATTCGATCTGGTGCACTTTGCCTTCGCGGCGCACGGTCAGGCGCAGCCATTTGGACAGTGCGTTCACGCAGCTCACGCCCACGCCGTGCAGGCCGCCCGACACCTTGTAGCTGTTCTGGTTGAACTTGCCGCCCGCGTGCAGTTCGGTCAGGGCAATTTCTGCCGCCGAGCGTTTGGGCTCGTGCTTGTCGTCCATCTTCACGCCGGTGGGGATGCCACGGCCGTTGTCGGTCACGCTGATGGAGTTGTCGGTGTGGATGGTGACGACGATGTCATCGCAGTGGCCGGCCAGGGCTTCGTCGATGGAGTTGTCGACCACTTCGAACACCAGGTGGTGCAGGCCGGTGCCGTCACTGGTGTCGCCGATGTACATGCCAGGGCGCTTGCGCACGGCCTCCAGGCCTTCGAGGATGGTGATGGCGCCTTCGCCGTAGCTTTCGCTGGCGCCGGCCTGGTTGGTGTCGATCTTGTTGACGGTGGGCTCCACATGGCCGGAGACGCCGGAGGATTCGGGCTCGGAGGGAATGTTGTTGTCAACGGTCATGGTGGGCCTTGGGATCCGTGGAAACCGGGGTTTCCAATATGTTCAATGGTCAAATTGGGCGCAAGCGCATATTGAATATGCGCTTGCAGCTATCAATACAGTAGCGGTTGCGGTGTGGCGATGCAACTGTGAAGCAGGGCGGGTGTCACGCCGCCTCAGATGCGCATGGGCATCACGACGTACTTGAAGCTGTCGTTGTCGGGGATGGTCAGAAGCGCAGAGCTGTTGCCGTCCGAAAGCTCCACCTTCACCATGTCCTGGCCCATGTTGGCCAGGGCGTCGATGAGGTAGGTCACGTTGAAGCCGATCTCGATGGTGTCGCCACCGTAGTCGATGTCGAGCTCGTCCACGGCCTCTTCCTGCTCGGCGTTGTTGGACGCCACGCGCAGGGTGCCGGGCTCCAGGTTCAGGCGCACGCCCTTGAACTTGTCGCTGGTCATGATGGCCGTGCGCTGCAGGCTGGCCAGCAGCGGGGCGCGGCCCAGGGTGACGCTGTTCTTGTGGTTCTTGGGGATCACGCGGTTGTAGTCGGGGAACTTGCCCTCGACCAGCTTGGTGACGAACTCCATGCCGCCAAACGTGAACTTCGCCTGGTTGTTGGCGAACTGCATCTCGATGTGTGGCTGGTTCTCGCCGCCCGCGTCACTCAGCAGGCGCTGCAGTTCGATCACGGTCTTGCGCGGCAGGATGACTTCCTGCTTGGGCACTTCCACATCCAGCGTGGCGCTGGCAAAGGCCAGGCGGTGGCCGTCGGTGGCGACGAGGCTCAGTGTCTTGCCCTCGGCCACGAACAGGATGCCGTTGAGGTAGTAGCGGATGTCCTGCACCGCCATCGCAAACGACACTTGGCCGAGCAAGTCCTTGAGGGTCTTTTGCGGCACGGCGAACACGGGGCCAAAGGCGGCGGATTCCTGCACCAGCGGGAAGTCTTCAGCCGGCAGGCTTTGCAGCGTGAAGCGGCTCTTGCCGCCCTTGAGGATGAGCTTGGACTGGGCCGATTCGAGGCTCACGGTCTGGTCACCGGGCATGGTGCGCAGAATGTCGATGAGCTTGCGCGCGCCCACGGTGGTGGTGAAGTCGCCGGTGTCGCCGCCCAGTTCGGCGGTGGTGCGGATCTGGATTTCGAGGTCGCTGGTCGTCAGCTGCAGGGCATTGCCCGTCTTGCGGATCAGCACATTGGCCAGAATGGGCAGCGTGTGGCGGCGCTCGACGATGCCAGCCACGGACTGCAGAACCGCGAGAACCTTGTCTTGTGTTGCCTTCAGGACGATCATGTCATCAACCTCTTGTGGATTTTCTAAACCGGTGCGTCGGCAGCGGCACGGGTGGTGCCCCCCCTGCTGCCCAATCCGTCATTTTGCCCTGTAAGCGGCTGTTCACCTTCTTGGGGGCGCAATGAACAAGTTCTTACAGACACCAGCCTCAGGGAGCGCATGGGGCATCAGCCTTTCAGCGTCTGCTCCAGCACGTGCAGCTGCTGGTTCAGCTCGGTCAGCTGCTGGCGCTCGCCCGCAATCTTGCGCACGGCATGCAAAACGGTGGTGTGGTCGCGCCCGCCAAACAATTCTCCGATCTCGGGAAGGCTCTTTTGCGTCAGCTCCTTGGCCAGGTACATCGCAATCTGGCGCGGGCGGGCAATGCTGGCCGGGCGCTTCTTGCTGTACATGTCGGCGACCTTGATCTTGTAGTAGTCGGCCACCGTCTTCTGGATGTTTTCCACAGAAATCTGCCGGTTCTGGATGGACAGCAGATCACGCAGCGCCTCGCGGGCGAGCTGGATCGAAATCTCTTTCTGGTTGAAGCGCGAGTACGCCAGGATCTTGCGCAGCGCGCCTTCGAGCTCGCGCACGTTGGAGCGCACGTTCTTGGCCACGAAGAAGGCGACTTCTTCCGGCATCTCGGTGCCTTCGACGCGCGCCTTGTTGATCAGGATGGCCACGCGCATTTCGAGCTCGGGCGGCTCGATGGCGACCGTGAGGCCCGAGTCGAAGCGCGAGACCAGCCGCTCATGGATGTTGGCCAAGCCCTTGGGATAGGTGTCTGACGTCATCACGATGTGCGACTTCTTGGCCAGCAGGGCTTCGAACGCGTTGAAGAATTCTTCCTGCGTGCGGTCCTTGTTGGCGAAGAACTGCACATCGTCGATCAGCAGCAGGTCGAGCGAGTGGTAGCGCTCTTTGAATTCGTCAAAGGTGCGGCGCTGGTACGCCTTAACCACATCCGACACGAACTGCTCGGCGTGGATGTAGAGAACTTTGGCGTCGGGCTTGTCCTGCAGCAGGCGGTTGCCCACAGCGTGCACCAGGTGGGTCTTGCCCAGGCCCACGCCGCCATAGATGAACAGCGGGTTGTACAGGTGGCCGGGCATGCCCGCCACGTGCATGGCGGCCGAGCGCGCCATGCGGTTGGCCGTGCCTTCCACCAGCGTCTCGAACGTGAGGGCGGCGTTCAGCCGGTTGCGGAACGCGCCCGCCGTGGCGTCGTCACTGCTGCTGGAGGGCGCTTCGGCCGGTGCTGCGGGGCTGGCTGGTTCTTGCGCGGTGGGCCGCACGTAAGTACGGGCAACGGATTCGCGCTGAGCGAGCGCTAACTCCAGTGTGACTGGCTGGCCGTACAGGCCTTCAAGCAGCGCGGCAATGCGGCCTGCGTACTGGGCGCGGATCCAGTCGAGCTTGAAGCGGTTGCCCACGAGCAGCGTGACTTTGGAGAAGTCCTCGGCCACTTGGGCCACCAGGGGCTTGATCCAGGTGTTGAATTGTTGTTCTGGCAGGTCTTGTGCCAGTTGCTCAACGCAGGCTTGCCACAGGCCCTGACCGGCATCTGAGCCGGGCGAATTGATAGGGCTGCGGGTGGGTTCCTCGGTCATTTCTGGGGAATTCTTATTGTGGATAGGAGGAACGGGGTAAGGCGGTGGATTGTAGCTTGTCAAGGAGTTATCCACAATTTGAAGGCGGCTGTCATCCGGGGGAATCCGGGGTTGCCATGCGGGGAAGACGTGGCCTGAAAGGGGCGGGCGCTGCAGCCTCCGCGACCCGCTGGTAAAGGCCTGCCCATCGAAAGGCATTGCCAGTCGGCCACAAGCCTGCGATAATTTTGGGTTTCCCTGAATGTGTTCAGGGTGATTTGACCCGGCGCGCCGTTATTTCTGCCCCGTGGGTCTGCCTCCAGGCGATGTTTCATACATAGTGTGGGTGTGCAGATTGCAGGGGGTTCAAGAGCAGCAGTCCGGAACTGAACCTCAAGGAATAGCACCATGAAACGTACTTACCAGCCCTCCAAGACGCGCCGCGCGCGCACCCACGGTTTCCTCGTCCGCATGAAGACCCGCGGCGGCCGTGCCGTTATCAACGCACGCCGCGCCAAGGGCCGCAAGCGCCTGGCCGTCTAAGGCCGTTACGGTCTACGGCCTGCTCCCCGCCTGTTCCCGGTTTGTACCGCCAGGTTCCAAACGGGGCGCTTGCATGCACAGGCTAAAAACCCGGCCGCAGTTCCAGGCTGCCATGGCGGGAGGCACTGTCTCCCGCACGGCACATTTTGCGTTGCACCGTTTGGCACTGGATGCCAGCAGCACCGCAATGGCCAGCCAAGCAGCTACTGTTGCACCCACAGGGCCCGGCTCCTTGCCGCACACGCAAGGGCCGCAGGCCCTGTTTGTCGTTCCTGGCGTCTGGCTGGGTGCCATGGTGCCCAAGCGCTGGGCGCGCCGTGCCGTGACGCGCAACGCCATCAAGCGGCAGATCTACACCGTGGGCGCCACGTTCGAGGCGCGTTTGCCGCAGGCCGCCCATGTGGTGCGCCTGCGCTCGGCGTTTGATCGCAAGCAGTTCGTGAGCGCCACGTCCGACCAGCTCAAGCAGGCGGTACGCGCGGAGCTGCTGCAGCTGTTCGGATACGCCACCCGGCATTCGGGCGCAGCGGTTGCTGCGCCTGTGCCGCCGGTGGCAGGGCCGGTGACTGCCCCATGATGCAGCGCCTGCTGATCGGCGTGGTCAAAGGCTATCGGCTGTTTCTCAGCCCCTGGCTGGGTTCGGCCTGCCGCTTTGAGCCGACCTGCTCGGTCTATTCGCTGCAGGCGCTGGAGCAGCACGGCGCTGCAGCAGGCAGTTATCTGACGGTGCGCAGGCTGGTACGCTGCCACCCCTGGTGTGACGGGGGCCATGATCCGGTCCCGCAAGATCTGCCGCGCAGCCTGCGGCTTTTCTCCAGGCTCACCCCTTCCACCACTCCCCCATCCTCACCAAAGAAGTCTTCATGAACGACATTCGCCGCACCATCCTGTGGGTGATTTTTGGCTTTTCCATGGTTCTGCTGTGGGACAAGTGGCAGCTGCACAACGGCAACAAGGCCACCTTTTTCCCGACCACGCCCGCTGTGACAGCGCCTGCTGCTGCCGCAGGCGCGGCCTCCGGTGCGACCGGGGCCGCCAGCGTGCCAGCCACCAGCGTGCCCGCTGCTACAACGGTCGCGCAGGGCGCAGCAGCCGTGCCCGGTCAGCCCGCAGCAGCGGCTGCGCCTGCCAAACGCGAACGCATTGAGGTCAAGACCGACCTGTATCGCCTGGTGTTCGACAGCGAAGGCGGCTCGCTCACCCAGGCCGAGCTGCTCAAGCACGCCGACATGACCGACAAGGCCCGCAACTTCCTGTTGCTGGACGAGAGCGCCCAGCGTGTCTACGTGGCGCAGACGGGTCTGGTGGGCGGCACCTTCCCCACGCACAAGACCGCGATGACGGCCGTGCCCGGCCCGCGCGAACTCAAGGACGGTGAAGATTCCATCAGCATCCGCTTCGAGTCGCCGGACCAGGGTGGCGTGAAGCTGGTCAAGACCTGGACCATCAAGCGCGGCGCTTACGACATTGCCGTCAAGCACGACATCGTCAACACCGGCAGCGCCGCCGTGTCGCCCCAGCTGTACCTGCAACTGGTGCGTGACGGCAACAAACCTCCAGGCGAGTCGTCGTTCTACTCCACCTTCACCGGCCCAGCGGTCTACACCGAAGCCAAGAAGTACCAGAAGATCGAGTTCAAGGACATCGAAAGCGGCAAGATCGACATTCCCAAGGACTCTGCCAATGGCTATGCAGCCATGGTCCAGCATTACTTCGCCACTGCCTGGCTGCTGGCGGATGGTGTGCAGCGCGAGCCCTTCGTTCGCAAGGTGGACACCAACCTGTACTCGGTGGGCATGCTGACCTCCCTCGGCACCATCGAGCCCGGCGCCACCAAGACCGTCGACGCGCGCCTGTTCGCCGGTCCGCAGGTCGAGACCATGATGGAAAAGCTGTACCCCGGCCTGGAATTGGTCAAGGACTATGGCTGGCTGACTATCCTGTCCAAGCCGCTGTACTGGCTGCTCGACAACCTGCACAAGCTGCTGGGCAACTGGGGCTGGTCCATCGTGGCGCTGGTGCTGCTGCTGAAGATCGCTTTCTACTGGCTGAACGCCAAGGCCTATGCCAGCATGGCCAAGATGAAATCCATCAACCCCAAGATCATGGAGATGCGTGAGCGTCTGAAGGACAAGCCGCAGCAGATGCAGCAGGAGATGATGCGCATCTACCGCGAGGAAAAGGTCAACCCCATGGGTGGCTGCTTCCCCATCATGATCCAGATCCCCGTGTTCATTGCGCTGTACTGGGTGCTGCTGTCCAGCGTCGAGATGCGTAACGCGCCCTGGATCGGCTGGATCCACGACCTCTCCGCGCCGGACCCGTTCTTCATCCTGCCCCTGCTGATGACGGCCAGCTCGCTGCTGCAAACCGCGCTGAACCCCGCGCCGCCAGACCCGATGCAGGCCAAGATGATGTGGTTCATGCCGCTGATCTTCAGCGTGATGTTCTTCTTCTTCCCGGCTGGCCTGGTGCTGTACTGGCTGACGAACAACATTCTGTCGATTGCGCAGCAGTGGATCATCAACACCCGCATGGGCGTGCCACCGCAGTTCAATCTGCCCAAGTTCAAGTGATGCGGCAGCGGCAACGCTGACCTCCACGAACTGACCCCTCAAAGGCCGCGCAAGCGGCCTTTTTTCTGCCCACCTTGTAAAGTCCCTGCCCATGCTTGCCCGCCACCATGATCCCATCGTTGCCATCGCCACTGCCCCCGGGCGCGGGGCCGTCGGCATCGTGCGGGTGTCGGGCAAAGGGCTGGAGGCCCTGGTGCAGGCGCTGTGCGGTCGCACCCTCAAGCCCCGCGAGGCCACCTACCTGCCCTTTCGGGATGCGCAGGGCCAGGCCATCGACCAGGGGCTGGCGCTGTACTTCCCCGGACCGCACAGCTACACCGGCGAGGATGTGCTGGAGCTGCAGGCCCACGGCGGCCCCGTGGTGCTGCAGTTGTTGCTGGCGCGCTGCCTGGAGGCGGGCGCCGCCACGGACCCGGCCACGGGTCAGCCCTGCCTGCCAGACCTCCGCGTGGCCCAGCCCGGCGAGTTCACTGAACGCGCTTTCCTCAACGACAAGATCGACCTGGCCCAGGCCGAGGCGATTGCCGACCTGATTGACGCCAGTACGGAAGCCGCAGCCCGCAGCGCCAGCCGCTCGCTCACCGGCGCGTTCTCGGCAGAAATCCACAGCCTGCGCGACGCGCTCATCCACCTGCGGATGCTGGTGGAGGCCACGCTGGACTTCCCTGAAGAAGAAATCGACTTCTTGCGCAAGGCCGATGCGCATGGCCAGCTATCGAATTTGCAGCAAACCCTGGCCTCGGTGATGCAGCGCGCGCGCCAGGGCGCCCTGCTGCGCGAGGGCATCAAAGTGGTGATTGCCGGGCAGCCGAATGCAGGCAAAAGCTCGCTGCTCAATGCGCTGGCGGGGGCCGAGCTGGCCATCGTCACGCCCATTGCCGGCACCACGCGCGACAAGGTGCAGCAGACCATCCAGATCGAAGGCGTGCCCCTGCACATCATCGATACCGCTGGCCTGCGCGACAGCAGCGACGAGGTCGAGCGCATCGGCATCGCCCGTGCCTGGGACGAGATTGCCGGAGCGGACGCCGTGCTGTTCCTGCACGACCTGTCGCGGCAAGATGCTCCTGAATATGTAGCTGCCGACGCAGATATCGAAAGCGCCTTGGGGCAAAAACTGCCCAAAAACATTCCCGTGATCGATGTCTGGAACAAGCTGGACTGTGCGGCGGGTGAGGCCGCCCCAGCCCGCCCTGAGCGCCCGGCGGTGCGCCTGTCGGCCCGCACGGGGCAAGGTCTGGACGGGTTGCGGAAGCTGCTGCTGGATGTGGCGGGCTGGCAGTCGGCGCCCGAGGGCATCTACATTGCCCGGGCGCGCCATGTGCAGGCGCTGCAGGCGGTGTCTGCCCACCTGCAGGAGGCCGCCGACCAGCTGCAAGCCCAGGGCCCGGCGCTGGACTTGCTGGCCGAGGAGCTGCGGCTGGCGCAGAACGCGCTGAGCGCCATCACCGGCGAATTCACCTCCGATGACCTGCTGGGCGTGATCTTCTCCAGCTTCTGTATCGGTAAATAACGACCGTTGGTCGCCCTATCTTGTAAACGGACGTAAACAGCGCTTGTGTCCGATCTGTAACAGGGTTACTTTCGGCGGACCATGAATGTTCCCATGCCCGTTGCCTCTAAGGTGGACCTCAAAGGTCTGATCGACGCCATTGCCCAGACCACGGCGGAGGACAGCATGACCAACCCGCTGACGGCCGCCCAGTGGGAGGTGCTGTCGTCCTACCTGCTGCCGGTGGTGCTGCCCGCCGGCCAGGTGCTCTTCAGCCAGGGCGCCACGGACCGCACCCTGTATCTGGTCGAGAGCGGCAGCCTGAGCGTGCACTACCAGGACGAAAAAGAACGCCTGCGCCTGGCGATTGTGGGCGCAGGCTCGGTGGTCGGCGAAGGCGCTTTCTTCTCGCACCGCGCACGCAGCGCCACCGTGCAGGCCAGCGCGCCCTGCAAGCTGTGGAGCCTCACAGCCATCCGCTTCACCGAGCTGACCAACCGCCAGCCCGCCATTGCCCTGGGTCTGGCCATGGCCGCAGGGGCTGTGCTGGCCAAGCGCCTGGGCAACCGCCGCCGCCGCGTTGCGGCCACCTGACAGGCAGGCCCTGTCGGGGGTTTTCCTCGGGCTTCACCCGCCTTCTGCGGGGGGATGGCGCGTTACACTCGATTTGGATTTTGTCCAGGCACCATCCGAAGAAAGCAAGCCATGTCCCTGTTCAGTTGGTTCAGCCGCAAACCCGCTCCCGCCAAGCCCCGCGCAGCGGCCGAGCCCTCCGGCCTGTTCAACGCCGACGCCACCGTGCCCCTGCAACCGGGGCGCCAGGGCAAGCCACTCGTGGAGCCCCAGCCGCCCGAGCACGCCGCCAACCGCAAGAATGAGCGCATGGAGCGCCGCGAGCTGCTCTACACGGTGGTGCGCGATGCCATGGTGCGCGCGGGCGTGCTGTCGGCCAGCTACAAATTCAAGGTGCTGTCGCTCGACCAGCGCGGCCGCCAGTTCCTGGTGATGATGGACCTGGCCCGCGAATACGGCGGCGAGACGGTTCGCCTGAGCGAGATCGAGGCCCTCATCGCCCAGACCGCCAAAACACGCTACGATATTCTGGTGACAGCCGTGTACTGGCGCATCAACGACCATGTGGCGGTGGGCATTCCGCAAAAGGGCGTGGCGCCCCAAGGCGCTGCGTTGCCACTGCAAGCGGCTTCCTCAGCGGTGCGCCGCCCGCCCGTTGCGGCGACGGCCCCGGCACCCCTGACCCCATCGCCCGCTCCCCTGGCAGGTGCACGCCCCGCTGTGGCTGCACCCGCACCGGTTGCTCCAGCTCCTTTGGCGCCGGCAGCGGCCCCGCTGGCTGCGCGCCGCCCGCTCGGCGCGGTGTCGGCCCCCGCGCCCCTCGTGTCTGCACCCGCACCGCTGGCCGCAGCGCGGCAGCCCTCTTCTGCCCGCTTTGAACCCATCGAGGCCGACGAGGTGGCCGCGTTCAAGCGCGCGCTAGCCAACGCCGCAGGGTCGTCAGCGGCCACGGCCGCGGCCGCCAAGCCAGGTGTGCCCGTGCGTTCCGGCCCGCTGCTGCCCCCGTCCCAGCCCACGGGTTTTGAAGACACCGAAATGCCCGGTGCTGACAGCCCCGCTCCCGACCTCAGCAGCACGCAGTACGGCGAACTCAACTGAGCCCAAGGTCACCAAAGGTCATGTGGTGCACGCCCTGAGGGGGCCGTGCACCCATGCCAAGGCCCCGGGTCAGTGCCCTGCAAAGTCCACCAGGGTGTACAGCGGCAGGCCCGAATCGCGCAGGCGCTGTGATCCGCCCAGCTCGGGCAGATCGACAATCGCGGCGCCTTCGGTGACGGTGGCCCCCAGTTTTTCCAGCAGCTTTTTGCCGGCCATCATGGTGCCGCCGGTGGCGATGAGGTCGTCGATCAGCAGCACGCGGTCGCCGGCCTTCACGGCGTCGGTGTGCAGCTCCACCGTGGCGCTGCCGTACTCCAGTTCATAGGTCTCTTCCACCGTGGTGAAGGGCAGCTTGCCTTTCTTGCGGATGGGCACAAAACCCACATTCAGCTCATAGGCCACCACGGCCCCCAGGATGAAGCCCCGCGCGTCCAGGCCTGCCACCACATCGGGGCGCAGCGCCTTGTCCATGTAGCGGTGCACAAACGCGTCGATCAGCACGCGGAACACTTTCGGGTCTTGCAGCAGTGGCGTGATGTCGCGGAACTGCACGCCGGGCGCGGGCCAGTCGGGGACGGTGCGGATGTGCTGGCGAAGGTACTGGTTGACGCTGAGGGGCTGCATGGCGGGTGTGGGAGTGATGACGGTGAGGCGGCCCGGACGGGGGCCAATGCCTGTGCGCGCAAGGGGCTGGCCGGTGGCGCGGGGCTCGGAAAGTGCGAGAGTGTAAACAGCCCGGCCGTCCCCGCGCGCGCCTGCACCAGACGCCATAATGTGTTTCACTGGCGTTACAAACTGCGCGCCGCCTGTGGCGGGCGGTGCCCCAACCCCCACGACGATCGGCCCATGCCCATCTCCGTCCTGCTGATCGAGAGTGATCACCCCCACGCACAGGCCGTGGCGGGGGCGCTGGCCGACCCCTGGTCGGGCTGGAGCGTGGACGTGGTGGAGTCCATCACCGAGGCGCGCGAGCATCTGCTGCGCCACCGGCCCGACATTGTGCTGGCGGCCCAGCGCACCATGGACGGCTCGGCCTTTGACCTGCTGCAGCTGCTCGACGGCGTTCCGGCCATCATCATCGTGCGCATGGGGGCGGAGACCCACGCGGCGCAGGCCATGCGCCACGGCTTTGACGACTTCACCGTGCAGGACCCGGCGCTGGACTACCTGCTCACCCTGCCCGCGCAGATCGAGGCGGTGCTCGAGCGCAGCTCCAGCGCCCGCGCGCGCCGCGCGGCCGAGGCCATGCTGGCGCGCCAGCACCGGCTGCTGCAGGCCATCTCGCGGGCCCAGGGCATGTTCATTGCCAGCTCGGGCCCCCGGGCGGCGTTCGAGGCGCTGCTGGGCGAGTTGATGACGCTGACCCAGAGCGCGTTCGGCCTCGTGGGCCAGGTGCAGCGGGCCGATGACGGGCACCCCTACCTGCGTGTGCACGCGATGACCGACATCAGCTGGGACGAGGCCTCGCGCCAGCGCTATGCCCAGCATGCCGAGGACGGCATGGTGTTCGACAACCAGCATTCGCTGGTGGGCGCGGCCCTGGTGTCGGGTGAGCCCGTGATCAGCAACGATGCCAACCACGACCCGCGCAGCGCGGGCACGCCGCCCGGCCACCCCACGCTGCGCACCTACCTGGGCCTGCCCATCCACGCCGCAGGCGAACTGGTGGCCATGGTGGGCCTGGCCAACCGTAGCAGCGGGTACTCCAACGCCGACGTGCAATTTCTGCAGCCTTTGCTGAGCACGATCGGCCAGCTGGAGACTGCCCGCCGCGCCGAGCTGGCCCGCAGCCATGTCGAGGCCGAACTGGCCCGCACCAGCGCCCTGCTGGCCGAGAAGACCCGCGCCCTTGAAGGCACGCTGGACAACATCTCCCAGGGCATCACCAATGTGGACGCCGAGGGGCGCATCCGCGTCTACAACCAGCGCTACCTGGAGCTGCTGGACCTGCCCGAGAGCCTGCTGGCCCAGCAGCCGCTGGTGGAAGAGGTAGTGCGCTTTCAGACCGAGCGGGGCGACTTCGGTCCCAATTTCCAGCTCATCGAGCCCATGGCGCGCAACTATGTGGCCTCGGAGTACGCGGCCCATGGCAACCAGATGCCTTTGCCTGACAGCTATGTGCGGCGCACGCCCAAGGGCCGCTACATCGAGGTGCGCACCCGCGCCCTGGAGCCCGGCGGGCGCGTGCGCACGTTCACCGATGTCACCGACTACCTGAGCACACTGGAGGCGCTGCGCCAGAGCGAGGCGCGCTGGCGCAGCCTGACGGACCTGTCGTCCGACTGGTACTGGGAGCAGGACGACCAGTTTCGCTTTGTGCGGCTGGACGGCAACCCGTACCACTCGGAGGGTGTGCCCGACGAGATGCACTATGGCCTGACCCGCTGGGAGCTGCCCGACACTTTCGTCTCCGAGGGGCAATGGCGCGAACACCGCAAGCAGCTGGAGGCGCACCAGGTCTTTCATGACTTCGAGATGCAGCGCCTGTCCCAGGACGGCAAACCCGTGTGGGTGTCGATCAGCGGCGAGCCCATCTTTGACGAAGAGGGGCGCTTTACCGGCTACCGGGGCGTGGCGCGCGACATCACCGAGCGCAAGCTGGCCGAGGCCGAGATCCAGCGCCTGGCGTTCTACGACGAACTCACCGGCCTGCCCAACCGCCGGCTGCTGATGGACCGGCTAGAACGCGCTGTCGCCACCACCCAGCGCGACGGCAGCCATGGCGCGCTGCTGTTCCTGGACCTGGACAACTTCAAGGGCATCAACGACACCATGGGCCACGAGTGGGGCGACCGCCTGCTGGTGCAGGTGGCCGCGCGCATCGGGGCCAGCGTGCGGGCCACCGACACCGTGGCGCGGCTAGGGGGCGACGAGTTTGTGGTCGTGGTGCAAGGCCTGCACCACCAGGAGGCCGAGGCCGCCGCCGAGGCCGAGGCCGTGGGGCAGAAGGTGCTGGTGGCACTGAACCAGCCCTATGTGGTGGACGGCTGCGACATGCACAGCACGCCCAGCATTGGCATCGCGCTGTTCCAGGACGCGCAGCAGCCGGTGCAGGAGCTGCTCAAGCGCGCCGACCTGGCCATGTACCAGGCCAAAGCGCAGGGGCGCAACACCCTGTGCTTTTTTGACCCCGCCATGCAGGCCGCTGCGTCGGCCCGCTCGGCGCTGGAGGGGGACATTCGACAAGGTCTGGCGCGCAACGAGTTTCTGTTGCACTACCAGCCGGTGGTGGACGCCACCGGCCACCTGCTCGGTGCCGAGGCGCTGGTGCGCTGGCAACACCCGCAGCGCGGCATGGTCTCGCCCGCCGACTTCATCCCGCTGGCCGAGCAGACCGGGCTTATCCTGCCCCTGGGCCGCCAGGTGTTGGCCCTGGCCTGCCGCCAACTGGCCCAGTGGGCCAGCGCCTCGGCGACGGCTGCGTGGACGCTGGCTGTGAACGTGAGTGCGCAGGAGTTCCGCCAGCCCGATTTTGTGGAGCAGGTGCTGGCCGCGCTGCGTGATGCGGCTGCCAACCCGCGCCTGCTCAAGCTCGAACTCACCGAAAGCCTGCTGCTGCACGACGTGGAGGACAGCATCCTCAAGATGCAGGCGCTGCGCACACTGGGGGTGGGCTTTTCGCTCGACGACTTCGGCACCGGGTACTCTTCGCTCAGCTACCTCAAGCGCCTGCCGCTGGACCAGCTCAAGATCGACCAGAGCTTTGTGCGCGACGTGCTCACCGACCCCAACGACGCCACTATCGCCTGCACCATCATCGCGTTGGCCCGCAGCCTTGGCCTGGACGTGGTGGCTGAGGGCGTGGAAACCGAAGGGCAGCGCAGCTTCCTGCTGCGCAACGGCTGCCGCCAGTTCCAGGGCTACCTGTTCGGGCGGCCTGGGCCTGCAGAGCTGTTGTAGTTTGCTATCAAATGTGTAGCTGTCTGTGCATATTGCACTAGCGCTACAGGCCGATTTCATTCAAATGGGGTGCCCAGCCCCCCCGCTGAGCTGCCAGCGGCGTGCCCCAGGCTGGTCAGCTGGTCAGCCTTTCAGCAGCTTGTCTTCTGCGAGCGCCAGTGCAGCCGGGTGGCCCGACAGCACCAGCGTGTCACCTTCGGCCAGCAGGGCCTCGTCCACCGCCGCGCTCACATGGCCATTGCCGCGCCGCAGGTTGACCACGCGCACGCCCATGGCCGGCAGGGCCAGCTGGCCCAGGCTGCGGCCGAGGGCCGTGGAGCCGGGGGGCAGGTTGATGGTGGACAGGCGCTCCTGGTCGCGCTCGTTCACCGTGTCGTCGTCCGCGCCGTGGAAGTAGCCGCGCAGCAGGTTGTAGCGAGCGTCGCGCTGGTCCTGCACCAGCCGCAGCACGCGGCGCATGGGCACACCCACCAGGGCCAGGGCGTGGCTGGCGAGCATGAGCGAGCCCTCGATGGCTTCGGGCACCACCTCGGTCGCACCGGCCTCCTGCAGCTTGTCCAGGTACAGGTCGTCCTGCGTGCGCACCACCACCGGCACCTGCGGCGCGTGTGACCGGGCGTTGGCCAGCACCTTCAGCGCGGCGGGCACGTCGATATAGGTCACGGCCACGGCGCTGGCACGCACCAGGCCGGCGGCCATCAGCGCCTGCAGACGGGTCGCGTCGCCATACACCACCGAATCACCGGCCGCGGCCGCCTGGCGCACGCGGTCCGGGTCCAGGTCCAGCGCCATGTAGGGGATGCCCTCGTGCTCCAGCATGCGCGCCAGGTTCTGTCCGCAGCGGCCATAGCCGCAGATGATCACGTGCTTGCTGGTGTTGATGGATTTGCGCGCAATCGATGTCATCTGCAGCGACTGCTGCAGCCAGTCGCTGGCCACCAGCTTCATCACGATGCGGTTGCTGTACATGATGAGGAAGGGCGTAGCCAGCATGGACAGCACCATGGCCGCCAGGATGGGGTTCATCAGCGCCGGTTGCACCAGCCCGTTGCTTTGCGTGAGCGACAGCAGCACAAAGCCGAACTCGCCCGCCTGCGCCAGGTACAGCCCGGTGCGCAGCGCCACGCCGGTGGTCGCACCCATGCCCCGCGCCAGCACCAGGATGATCCCCAGCTTGAGCACCAGCGGCACGGTGAGCAGCATCAGCACCAGCGCCCAGCGGTCCACCAGGATGTGCCAGTCCAGCATCATCCCGATGGTGATGAAAAACAGGCCCAGTAGCACATCGTGAAAGGGCCGGATGTCCGTGCCCACCTGGTGGCGGTATTCGGTCTCGGACACCAGCACGCCCGCAATGAAGGCGCCCAGTGCCAGGCTCAGCCCCGCCAGCTCGGTCAGCCAGGCCAGGCCCAGCGTGATCAGCAGCAGATTCAGCATGAACAGCTCGTCGCTCTTGCGCCGCGCGACCAGCGTGAGCCACCAGCGCATCAGCCGCTGGCCGCCGGTGAGCAGCAGGCCCACCAGTACCGTGGCCTTGATCAGCGCCCAGCCCAGCGAGGTCAGCAACTGGTCGGGCGACGACCCGAGCGCGGGGATGAGCACCAGCAGCGGCACCACGGCCAGGTCCTGGAACAGCAGGATGCCCATCACGCGCCGGCCGTGTTCGCTCTCCAACTCGGCCCGCTCGGCCATGAGTTTGACCACAATCGCCGTGCTGCTCATCGCCATCACGCCCGACAGCGCCAGCGCCGTCTGCCAGCCCATGTCCCACACCCCGCCCGCCCAGCGCGACAGCACCAGCGCCAAGCCGGACACCACGGCCATCGTCAGCACCACCTGCATCAGCCCCAGGCCAAACACCTGCTTGCGCATGGCGCGCAGCTTGGGCAGGCTGAACTCCAGCCCAATGGCAAACATCAGGAACACCACCCCGAACTCGCCCAGGTGGCGTACGCCTTCAGAGTTCTGCGCCAGTGCCAGCGCATGCGGCCCGATGAGCACCCCGGCCGCCAGGTAGCCCAGCATGGGCGGCAGCTTGAGGCTGCGACAGGTCACCACGCCCAGCACCGCGGCCAGCAGGTAAAGCAGTGTGAGGGCAAGAGAAGACATGGGTTCGATGCTATCCGAGGCTTGAGTTGTGTAACACAGGATTCAAGCAAGCCATTGGCCGGGGCTGCAGGCCGCCGCTGCGTGGCCGTGCGCGCAGGTCTCGCAGCCTTGGGGGCGGGGCGAAGGCTTTGTGGGCTGGATGCACGGACCGTGCCAGTGGACTTGGGAGGTTGCACGGCCCGACCAGCATGCCCGGTCGATAGAATCCATGCATGACTCCCGCCCCCGCCGCGCTGCCCCCTTTTGACGCTGATCAGGCCCTGCGCCTGGCCCGCGAGACCTTCGACATCGAGGCGGCGGCATTAACCGCCCTGTCAAACCGCGTGGACAAGGTGTTTGCCCAGGCGGTGCAGATGGTGCTGCAGACCCGGGGCCGTGTGGTGGTGATGGGCATGGGAAAAAGTGGCCATGTGGGCCGCAAGATTGCGGCCACGCTCGCGTCGACTGGTACCCCCGCGTTTTTTGTGCACCCCGGCGAAGCCAGCCATGGTGACCTGGGCATGGTCACGCCGAGTGACGTGGTGCTGGCACTGTCCAACAGCGGCGAAGTGGGTGAAGTGACCGCCATCCTGCCCGTGATCAAGCGGCTGGGCGTGCCTTTGATTGCGATGACCGGCGGGCTGCAGTCCACGTTGGCGCGCCATGCGGACATCGTGCTCGACTGCGGTGTGGAGCGCGAAGCCTGCCCGCACAACCTTGCGCCCACAACGAGCACCACGGCCCAGATCGCCATGGGCGACGCGCTGGCCGTAGCCCTGCTGGACGCCCGGGGCTTCCGCCCCGAAGACTTTGCCCGCTCGCACCCCGGCGGTGCGCTGGGCCGCAAGCTGCTCACCCATGTGAGCGATGTGATGCGCTCGGGCACCGAGGTGCCGCGCGTGGCGCCTGACGCTTCGTTCAGCGACCTCATGCGCGAGATGAGCGCCAAGGGCCTGGGCGCTTCGGCCATCGTCGATGCCACCGGGCAGGTGCTGGGCATCTTCACCGACGGCGACCTGCGCCGCCGCATCGAGGCCGGCGCAGACCTGCGGTCTACAACCGCCGCCCAGGTCATGCACGCCAACCCGCGCCGCATTGCGCCCGACGCGCTGGCCGTGGACGCCGCCGAAATGATAGAGGCCCACGCCATCACCAGCGTGCTGGTGGTGGACGCAGCGGGCGTGCTGGTGGGCGTGGTGCACATCGGCGACCTGATGCGGGCGAAGGTGATCTGACGATGGCGCTGGTTCCGCAGACCTCTCCCTCTCCTGCCCTGCAGATCGACCCTGAACTGCTGCTGCGCGCTCAGGGCGTGCGCGTGGCCTTTTTCGACGTGGACGGTGTGCTCACTGACGGTGGCCTGTACTTCAGCGAAACGGGCGAGACGATCAAGCGCTTCAACACCCTGGACGGCCACGGCCTCAAGTTGCTGCAAAAGGCCGGCATCACCCCCGCCGTGATCACCGGCCGCGACTCTGCCCCGCTGCGCCTGCGTCTGAAGGCCCTGGGCGTGGAGCACGCCGTGTTCGGCACCGAAGACAAGCGCCCCGCCGCCGAGCAGATGCTGGTCACCCTGGGCCTGACCTGGGCGCAGGCCGCAGCCATGGGCGACGACTGGCCCGACCTGCCCGTCATGTGCCGCTGCGCCTTTGCCTGCGCGCCCGCCAATGCCCAGACCGAGGTGCGCCACGCGGCCCACTTCGTCACCCAGGCGCGCGGGGGCGACGGTGCGGCGCGCGAGCTGTGCGATCTGCTGCTGGTGGCCACGGGCCGCTATGCGGCACTGCTGGCGGACTACACCGCATGATCCGCGTGATCCGCCAGGGCTGGGACCAGCTCTCGATCTACCTGCCCGTCGTGCTGATGGGCCTGCTGGCGCTGGGCACCTGGTGGCTGGTGCGCAACGCGCCTATGCCCCAGTTGCCCGCCATCGACCGGCCCGTGAAGCACCAGCCGGACTATTTCATGAAGTCCTTTTCGGTGAAGACCTTCGACGCCACAGGCCGCCTGCAAAGCGAGGTGCAGGGCGACGAGGCGCGCCACTACCCCGACACCGACACGCTGGAAATCGACCAGGTCCGCATGCGCTCGGTCAGCCTCGATGGCCGGGTCACCGTGGCCACCGCCAACCGGGCCCTGAGCAATGCCGATGGCTCTGAAGTGCAGTTGTTCGGCAATGCCATCGTCACGCGTGAACCGCTGCCCGCCAAGCCCGGGGCGGCGGCGCAGCCCCGCATGGAGTTCCGGGGCGAGTTTCTGCACGCCTTCACCAACACCGAGCGGGTGCGCTCGGACCAGCCGGTCACGCTCACCCGCGGCAACGACCGCTTCACCGCCGACAGCATGGACTACGACAACCTCGACCAGGTGCTGCAACTGCGCGGGCGCGTGCGCGGCATGATCCTGCCGGGCACCACGCGATAGCCCCACGCCACCCCGTTTGCCGCCACAGCCGGAACGCACATGACCCAACCCCTTGTCTTCATCACCGGCGCCTCCAGCGGCATCGGCCAGGCCTTGGCCCACCGCTACCACCAGGCGGGATTCCGCCTGGCGCTGGTGGCTCGGCGTACCTCAGAGGTCAAAACATGGGCAAGCGCACAAGGAATAAGCCCTGATGGCTATGAAATTTATAGTGCCGATGTGTCGGTGACTGACAGCATCGTCGCTGCGGGGCGTGACTGCATCGCACGCCAGGGGGTGCCGGATGTGGTGATTGCCAACGCGGGCATCAGCGTGGGCATGGACACGGCCGTGCTGAGCGACATCGACGTCATGGCCCGCACCTTTGCCACCAACAACATCGGCATGGCGGCCACCTTCCAGCCGTTTGTGGATGCCATGGTGCAGCGCGGCAGCGGCACCCTGGTGGGCATTGGCAGCGTGGCCGGCATCCGCGGCCTGCCGGGCCATGGCGCGTATTGCGCCAGCAAGGCGGCGGTCATCAGCTATTGCGAAAGCCTGCGCGGTGAATTGCGCCCCCATGGCGTGCGCGTGGTGACGGTGTCGCCGGGCTACATCGACACCCCCCTCACGCAGCAGAATCGCTACAGCATGCCGTTTTTGATGCAGCCTGCCGATTTTGCCGACCGGGCGTTTCGCACCATTCAGGCGGGCGTGAGCTACCGGGTCATCCCCTGGCAGATGGGCGTGGTTGCCAAGCTGCTGCGCATGCTGCCCAACCCCTTGTTTGACAAGGTGCTGACGGGCCGCCCGCGCAAGCGCCGCCAAAGCGAAATGCAGTGAGGGACAGGGCTTGCACGAGGAGCCTCAAGGCGCCAGCAGGGGCGATGGATGGCTACCTCGACGTGCAGCCGCCATGAAAAAGGGCCCCTGAGGGCCCTTTTGACAGAAAAAACGGAGGTGTGACTTAGTAGCCGCCGTTGTTGCCACCGCCACCGTAGCCGCCACCACCGCCACTGCGGCCACCGCCTCCGCCGTTGCGCGAGCCTGAACCGTACGGGCTGCGGAAGCCCCCTTCGCTGCGGCCACCGCCGCCGTAGCCGCCGCCACCGTCACGGCCACCGCCGTAACCACCGCCACCGCCCTCGCGGCCACCACCATAGCCACCGCCGCCTTCACGGCCGCCGCCGTAGCCGCCACCACCACTGCGGCCACCACCGCCGTAGCCGCCGCCACCGCCGCCAAAACCACCACTGCGGGGTGGGCGTGGCTCCATGGGTCGGGCTTCGTTGACCACAATGCTGCGGCCGCCGAGGGGCTGGCCGTTCATGCCGTTGATGGCAGCCTGGGCTTCTGCGTCGCTGCCCATCTCCACAAAGCCGAAGCCTTTGGAGCGACCCGTGTCGCGCTCCATCATGACCTTGGCGCTGGTCACGGCACCGAACTGGCCGAAGGCCTGTTCCAGATCACCGTCGCGCACCGAGTAAGGCAGGTTGCCGACGTACAGTTTGTTGCCCATCGAGGGACTCCTCAAAAACACATGGATAAAGCGATGGAGTCCCCAAAACGCAGCCAGCTAATCTCAATGACGCTCTCAGCGCGAAACTGACGGATCACCGCAAACTTGAAACGCAGGCAAAGCCCGCAAAGCCATTATGCGCCACACTTTTGCGGAAAAAGCAAGGGGCTTTGCGTGCTGTGGCGCCCATGCTGCGCCAGAACGCAAAAAGGAGCCCGAAGGCTCCTTTTTATGCCGTCAGCAGACCCTGGGGGAATGCTGCTGAGGACTTATTAGTAGCTGTTGCGGCCACCGCCGTAACCACCACCGCCGCCACCACCGTAGCCGCCGCCGCTACGGCCACCGCCGTAACCGCCGCCGCCATTGCCACCGCCGCCATTGCCACCGCCGAAGCCACCGCTACGGGGAGCACGGGGTTCCATCGGACGGGCTTCGTTGACCACCAGGTCACGGCCGCCGTAGTTTTGGCCATGCACGCCTTGGATGGCGGCTTGGGCTTCAGCATCGCTACCCATTTCGACGAAGCCGAAACCCTTGGAGCGGCCGGTGTCACGTTCCATCATGACCTTGGCGCTGCCAACCGAGCCGTACTGGCTGAAGGTCTGCTGCAGATCTTCGTCGCGGAAAGAGTAGGGCAGGTTGCCCACGTAAAGTTTGTTGCCCATGAAGGACTCCTGAAAAAACACAAAAACGCGATGGAGCCCGACGCAATCAACAAACCTGTGACGACTTCAAAGACGCGAAACTGACCATTCACCGCTAAGCTAACTGCCATTCTGCGAACAGAAAAGCGAAACCATTATTAATCACTTTATGGTGCCCGTGGGGGTTTATTTCTGGGTAAATGGGCCCAAAACACCGGGCAAGCGTGGTTTTTCGGTGAATTTCAGGGCAAACCATAGGGTAAAATCCGCCAGTCTTTGGGGAGTAGCCCGCCCGGCCGCGCAATGCGCCGGGGGCATGCGTCAACACACTTGGGTTCTTGGAAACCTATGGCGTATGCGGCTTTTGAGCTGGGCGAGACCATTGACTGCAAACCGATCCACATGGCCGGAGTCGGGGTGCAGTCAATGCGTTTTCCACCCATCCGGCCGGATAGGACCCCCTCCCCCATGGAAGCCTTCTTCATTTCCACCGCCATCGTCGCGCTTGCCGAGATGGGCGACAAGACCCAGCTGCTCGCGCTCGTACTGGCAGCCCGTTTTCGCAAACCCTGGCCCATCGTGCTGGGCATCCTGGTTGCCACACTGGTCAACCACGGCCTGGCCGGCGCTGTCGGCGCGTGGGTGACCACCTTCCTCGGCCCGCAGGTACTGCGCTGGATTCTGGGCGCCTCGTTCATCGCTATGGCAATCTGGATGCTGATCCCTGACAAGCTGGACGAAGGCGAAGCTGACGGCTCCCCGCGCTGGGGCGTGTTCGGCACCACGGTGGTCGCGTTCTTCCTGGCCGAGATGGGCGACAAGACCCAGATCGCCACCGTCATGCTGGCCGCCAAATACAACGCCTATCTGTGGGTGGTGGCGGGCACCACGCTGGGCATGATGCTGGCCAATGCGCCGGTGGTCTGGCTGGGCGAGCGCATCACGCGCAAAGTGCCCATTCGCGCGGTGCACCTGGTGTCTGCCGCGATCTTTCTGGTGCTCGGCCTGCTGGCCATTTTTTCGTCGGCAGCCTGATCTGAACCGATCAACGGGCTGGGCGACGCGGCGCTGCTTTGGTATATTTGCCAGATGCGCCGATTTGCCACAGCTTGCGGGCGCTTTATAAATTCTGCTAAAGACCCGTCCGACACACCTGCCCGGCCTCGTTTTTAGCGACGCCGGGTATTTTTTTGCCGAGGTTTGTCCTCGGCGACAGCAGCTCCCCAGGGGGCTGCGGCGGTTGCAAGCGGTGGAACGTGAGGGCTTACCCGTTCCAACTATGTCGTTCATCGCCACACCCCAGTCCATGCATTTCCCGGAGGTGCTCCCGCTGCAAAGCGGCGCGTCCATCCGCGACTACCACCTGGCCTACGAGACCTACGGCACGCTCAATGCCGACCGCTCCAACGCCGTGCTCGTGTGCCATGCCCTCAACGCCTCGCACCACGTGGCGGGCGTGTACGCCGGGCAGGACAAGAGCGAAGGCTGGTGGGACAACATGATCGGCCCCGGCAAGCCCGTGGACACCGACCGCTTCTTTGTCATTGGCGTCAACAACCTGGGCTCCTGCTTCGGCTCCACCGGCCCCATGCACCCGCACCCGGACACGGGCGAGGTCTACGGCGCGGACTTTCCGGTGGTCACGGTGGAAGACTGGGTCAACGCCCAGGCCCGCCTGCTCGATCGTCTGGGCATCACGCAACTCGCTGCTGTGCTGGGCGGCAGCCTGGGCGGCATGCAGGCGCTCAGCTGGACGCTGCAGTACCCCGAGCGCATGCGCCACGCCGTGGTGGTGGCCAGCGCGCCCAACCTCACGGCCGAGAACATCGCCTTCAACGAAGTCGCCCGCCGCGCCATCGTGACCGACCCGGACTTTCACGGCGGTCACTTCTACCGCCACGGCGTGATCCCCAAGCGGGGCCTGCGCATCGCCCGCATGATCGGCCACATCACGTACCTCAGCGACGACGTGATGAACGAAAAATTCGGCCGGCAGTTGCGCGAAGGCATCGACCTGAAATACAGCACCCAGGACATCGAGTTCCAGATCGAAAGCTACCTGCGCTACCAGGGCGACAAGTTCAGCGACTACTTCGACGCCAACACCTACTTGCTGATCACCCGCGCGCTCGACTACTTCGACCCCGCCCGCGCGCATGCCGGCAACCTCACACGCGCCCTGGCCCGGGCGCAGGCCAAGTTCCTGCTCGTGAGCTTCACCACCGACTGGCGCTTTTCGCCCCAGCGCAGCCGCGAGATCGTCAAGGCCCTGCTCGACAACCGCCGCAGCGTGAGCTACGCCGAGATCGACGCACCGCACGGGCATGATGCCTTTTTGCTGGATGACGCCCGCTACATGGGCGTGATGCGCTCTTACTTCGATAGCATTGCCAAGGAGTTGCAAGCATGACGGACAAAGCGGCAATGCAAGCCCTGGCGCGCTTGGTGCCCCCCGGCTCGCGCGTGCTCGACCTGGGCTGTGGCAACGGCGCCATGCTCGACTACCTGCAGCGCGAGCGCGGCTGCAGCGGCTACGGCGTGGAGATCGACGACGCCAATGTGCTGGCCTGCGTGCAGCGCGGGGTGGATGTGATCCAGCTCAACCTCGACGAGGGGCTGGCCATGTTTGGCGACAACAGCTTTGACGTGGTGCTGCAGATCGACACGCTTCAGCACCTGCGCAATGCCGAAACCATGCTGCGCGAGACGGCGCGTGTGGGCCGCACCGGCGTGGTGGCCTTCCCCAACTTTGCGCACTGGCCCAACCGCCTGTCCATCCTGCGCGGGCGCATGCCCGTGACGCGGCGCCTGCCCTACCAGTGGTACGACACGCCCAACATCCGCGTGGGCACGTACAAGGACTTCGAGGTGCTGGCCACCAAGAACAGCCTGCGCATCCTGGACTCCTTTGGGCTGCAGGATGGGCAAGAGGTGCGCTGGCTCCCCAACGCGCGCGCGGGAACGGCCGTCTTTCACTTCGAACACGCATAGCCCTTGTGGGTGTGTGCGCCCTGGCGACACGCCGCTGTCAACGGCATCGGCTAAGGTGCGGGCTCCGTTTGTAGGAGACCCGCATGAAACGCATTGCACTGCGCGCCGTGACCGCTGCCGCGCTGCTCACCACCTGGGCGCTGGGCGCCGTGGCCCAGGCATGGCCACCCACCCCCACCGTGATTGCCCACCGGGGCGCTTCGGCCCTGCGGCCCGAGCACACGCTGGCCGCGTACCAGAAGGCCATTGACGACGGCGCCGACATCATCGAGCCCGACCTGGTGATCACCAAGGACGGCGTGCTGGTGGCCCGGCACGAGAACGCCATCGCCATCCTGAACGCCGACGGCTCGGTGAAGGAAGCCACCACCGACGTGGTGGACCGCCCCGAGTTCGCAGGCCGTAAAACCACCAAGACCATCGACGGCCAGGCCATCACCGGCTGGTTTACCGAAGACTTCACGCTGGCCGAGCTGAAAACCCTGCGTGCCCGCGAGCGCATCCCCGCGCAGCGCCCGGCCAACGTGGCCTACAACGGCCAGTTCGAGGTGCCCACCTTGCAGGAAGTGATTGACCTGGCCAAGGCCCAGAGCGCGAAGACGGGCAGGACCATCGGCATCTACCCCGAGACCAAACACCCCACCTACTTCCAGTCCATCGGCCTGCCGCTGGAGGCACCGCTGCTGGCCGCGCTGGAGAAAAACGGCTGGAACCACAAAGACGCGCCCGTGTTCGTGCAGTCGTTCGAGGTCAGCAACCTGCAGGCGATCCGCAAGCTCAGCAGCGTGCGCCTGGTGCAGCTGGTCGCGCCATCCGGCCGGCCTTATGACTTTGTGGCCCAGGGCGCGGCCAACACGCGCGGCTATGCCGACCTGATCACGCCCGAGGGCCTGAAGCAAGTGGCCACCTACGCCAACGCCATCGGTCCGTTCAAGACCCTGGTGGTGCCGGTGAAGGATGGCGTGCCGGGTGAGCCCACGCCCCTGGTCGCTCAGGCCCACGCCGCCGGGTTGGCGGTGCACATCTGGACGCTGCGGCCCGAAAACGCCTTCCTGCCCGCCGGGCTGAAGAAGGCGCCCGCCACCGATGGCACCGTTCGTGGCGACAGCGTGGCCGAGATCACGGCCTACCTGCGTGCGGGCATCGACGGCTTCTTCACCGACGACTCGGCGGTAGGTCGTGCGGCCGTGTTGGCGGCGGGAAGCCGGGCCAAGTAGACAGAGGTGGGGGCGCCGCGCGGGGCGCTCAAGCCCGCGCTGGCTCCCTCCCAGCTGTGCCGCGCATCTCATTGCACCATCTTTACTATTGTTTTGATAGCTGCTCGGGCATGATCGACTAGCGCTACCGGCCTGTAGCGCATTGAATCTGCCCCCGACAGGCCTCGAGCGGGGGCCTGCGGGCTGCGGCGCGATAAGCTGGCAGGGTTTCGACTGTCGTCTCGTTGACCCATGCCCCAGTTCGCCGCCCACCTGAGCCTGATGTACCCCGAGCTGCCCTTGCTCGACCGTTTTGCGGCGGCAGCGCGCGACGGCTTTCGGGCGGTGGAGCTGCACTTTCCCTACGCTGTCGACCTCCGCGAGATCGCTGTCCGGCTGCAGGACAACGGCCTGCAGCTGGTGCTGTTCAATGCCCCCGCGGGCGGGTTCGCGCCCGCCGACATGGCCCACGCCTGGGACCAGGGCGCACGCGGCCTGGCCGCGCAGCCGGGGCGGGAGGCGGAGTTTCGCGCCGGCGTGCTGGAGGCCCTGCGGTATGCCGAACGGCTGGGCTGCCCCCGCATCAATGTGCTGTGCGGCACCGTTCCGCCCGGCGTGGAGCGTGAATCGCTCAAGGCCCTGTGCGTGGACAACCTGCGCTGGGCGGCAGACCAGGCGGGCCGCGCGGGGTGCGACATCCTCATCGAGCCCACCAACCTGCGTGATGTGCCGCGCTATTTCTTGAACCGGCAGGACCACGCGCACGAGCTGCTCGATGCGGCCCAGGTGCCCCACCTGAAGGTGCTGATGGACCTGTACCACTGCCAGCTGGTGGAGGGGGACCTTCACGGCAAGCTGCAGCGCTACCTGCCCACGGGCCGCGTGGCCCACATCCAGGCGGCGGGTGTGCCTGCGCGCAATGAGCCCGACCGGGGCGAGCTGCACTACCCGTTCCTGTTCGACGCTATCGATGCCCTGGGCTACACGGGCTGGGTGGGTTGCGAATACAGCCCGTCGGCAGGGACATCGCAGGGGCTTGGCTGGCGGGACCTTGCCCTGCGCAACGGCCCCCAGCACCCGGCTTAAATCGTTTCGCGGGCCGACTCCAGTACGCGCGAATGCGTAAGGGAATGCGTGAATAAATGTAACAAGGTGCTGGGCTTAGAGTGAAAGCAGACCGGCCCAGTCGGCTTTTGCATTCCTTGGCGCATTGCTTTGCGCATCCCAATTCAGGAGACACCCCGCATGCCCGCATCCCTTGCCAACAACCGATCCGTCGCGCGCCAGGTCACGTTGACCGCCATTGCGCTGGTGGCCCTGGTGCTGGTGCTGGTGGGGCTGGCGATTGCCGTGCTGACCGAGCGCAGCACCCGCGCGCAGGTGGTGGCGAGCGTGGGGGATACGGCGCAGAGCGTGGCGCAGTCGCTGGACGCGGCCGACAACACCAACCGCGAGCTGGTGCAGCTGACCATGAAGGGCTTCCAGCGCTACTTCGAGGCCACCATGCAGCTCGACGAAGCCTCGGGCGAGCTGCGCAGCTACGGCGCGCTGGTGAACGAGGACTACGGCTCGGTCGACAAATTCGCCAGCGAGACCGGCGGCATTGCCACGGTGTTCGCCAAGAAGGGCGATGACTTTGTGCGCATCACCACCTCGGTCAAGAACGACAAGGGCGAGCGCCAGATGGGCACACCGCTCGGCAGCACCGACCCGGCCTACGCTACGGTGTCCAAGGGCGAGCCCTACACCGGCGTCACGGTGGTGAACGGCAAGCCCTTCATGGGCCACTACCTGCCCGCCAAGGACGCCTCGGGCAAGGTCATTGCACTGCTGTTCATCGGCAACGACATCAGCGTTTTCCACACCATGCTGCAAAAGCAAGTGGCGCAGACCAAGTTCTTCGAACACGGCGGCACATATGTGATCAACCCCGGCACCTCGCTGGACCAGGCCGTGTTTGTGTACCACCCCACAGCGCGCGGCAAGCGCGTGCTGGAGGCCTATCCGCAGGCGCGCCCGTTTTTTGAAGCGCTGGCCGCATCGCAAGACGGCTTTGTGCGCGAGGCCGCAGACGTGCTGGGTACCGGCGCCGAGAACCCCTGGGCGCTGGTGCGCAAGACCGGTGGCGGCTGGTGGGTGGTGGCGGAGGTGGCCGATGGCGAGGCCATGGCCAGCCAGCGGCGCGTCACGCTGGCCGTGTGGGGCCTGATGGCCGTGGCCGTGGTGCTGCTGGCCATCGGCCTGTTCGTCATGCTGCGCCGGGGGGTGAGCCGCCCGCTGCAGGACCTGACCCAGGCCATCACGCTGGTCGCGCAGGGCGACCTCACCGAGGCCTTCCACACCACGCGGCGCGACGAGATCGGTGCGCTGGTGCAGGAGGTGGAGGGCATGCGCCAGCGCTACACACAGATGCTGCAGCAGGTGCGCAATGCGGTGGACAGCATCACCACCGCCAGTGCCGAGATCGCCAGTGGCAACCAGGACCTGTCGGCCCGCACCGAGGCCACGGCCAGCAGCCTGGCGCAGACCGCACAGAGCATGGAGCACCTGACCTCCACCGTGCGCCAGTCGGCCGACGCTGCCCGCCAGGCCAACCAGCTGGCCAGCACCGCTGCCGAGGTCGCCGCGCGCGGCGGCCAGGTGGTGGGCGAGGTGGTCACCACCATGGGCGACATCAACCAGAGCTCGCGCAAGATCGCCGACATCATCGGCGTGATCGATTCGATTGCGTTCCAGACCAACATCCTCGCGCTCAACGCGGCCGTGGAAGCCGCCCGCGCGGGTGAACAGGGCCGGGGTTTTGCCGTGGTGGCCAGCGAGGTGCGCAACCTCGCCGGGCGCAGCGCCGAGGCGGCGCGCGAGATCAAGGCGCTCATCGGCGCCTCGGTGGAGCGGGTGGAATCGGGCGCGCGCCTGGTGCAGAACGCGGGCAGCACCATGGACGAGATCGTGGGCTCGGTCAAACGGGTGGGCGACATCATTGGCGAGATCACCGCCGCATCGACCGAGCAGTCCGACGGCATCGGCCAGGTCAACACCGCCGTCAACCAACTGGACCAGATGACCCAGCAGAACGCTGCGCTCGTGGAGCAGTCGGCCGCCGCCGCCCAGAGCCTGCGCGAGCAGGCCACCCGCCTGGCGGGCGCGGTGCAGGTGTTCAAGCTCTCGCGCGGCGATGGCGCAGCCACCCAGGGCGGCCTGGGCTACGCCCCCCGCACGGCCCTGGCTGCGCCCATGGCGCAAACCGGAGACGGCGAAGGGCAGCACGCGCCCGGCAGCGGCGCCCGGGCGCCCGCCCAGCTGCAATAGGGCGCACCACCGGAGCGGGTGGTCATCCGGTGGTTTGCGGCCTGCAGTCCTTGGTTTATGCTGGCCTGATTCCTGTCACTCCCCCGCCCACCTGCATCCATGGCCGCCCACGTCCCCACCATGCTGGCAATGATCATTGCCAGCTCTCTCATGATGGCGGCCTCCATGGCCGTGGTGGGCTGGGGCCGGCGGCGCGACGGCCTGGGCCGCTGGGCGGCGGCCCTGCTGGTCAATGCCATCGGCCACCTGCTGATCATGCTGCGCGGCCTGATCCCTGATGTGTTGTCCATCGTGGTCGGCAACCTGATGCTGTCCAGCGTTTTCGTGGGCCTGATTGCGGCGGTCTACCAGTTCCAGGGGCGGCCCGTGCGCTGGGCCCTGCTGCTGGCACCGCCGCTGCTGGTGCTGGTCTTTGTCTCGGTGTTCATCGACAACTTTCCGGCGCGGGTGAGTTTTGTGGGCCTGGTCATCGGGCTGCAGGCCGTGTGGGCGCTGCTGGCGGCGCTGTCGCACCGGCACGCCACCGTGGGGCGTGGGCAGTGGCTGCTGGTGGCGGGTCTGTCGCTGGAGGCCGTGGTGCTGGGGGGGCGTGCGCTGGTGGCCATCAGCACCCATTCCGAGGCCACCAACATCCTGCAAAGCAGTGCGCTGCAGACGCTGACTTTTCTGGCCACCTTCTCGGTGGTACTCGTCAGCTCGGTGGGTTTTGTGTTCATGTCGCGCGACCGGGCCGACGAAAACAACCGCGTGCTGGCCGCGCTGGACCCGCTCACCGGCGTGGCCAACCGCCGCTCGCTGATCGCCGCGCTGGACCGCGACGTGGCCCGCGCCCAGCGCATGCGCGAGCCCATGGCCCTGATGATGGTGGACATCGACCACTTCAAGGACGTGAACGACCAGTACGGCCACCCGGCGGGGGACCGCGTGCTGTGCAGCGTGGTCAACGTGCTGCGCCAGCGCGTGCGTGCGCAGGACCTGGTGGGCCGCTACGGGGGCGAAGAGTTCATGGTGCTGCTGCCCGACACCGGCCTCACGGGCGCCGAGCAGCTGGCGCGCGAGCTGTGCAAGGCGGTCGAGGAGTCCCGCTGCCCAGCCGATGGCGTGCCCGGCCCCGGCATTGCCGTCACGGTGAGCATTGGCGTGTTTGGCGGGCGGCTGGAGTCGGGCGACAGCTGGGACATGCTGATCGCCGCTGCCGACCGCGCGCTGTACCAGGCCAAGAACAACGGCCGCAACCGCGTCGAGGTGGCCACGGGCCTGCGCCGCCCCAGCGCCCAGCTGGCGGCCCAGGCCAATCCCGAGACCCTGCCCGAGTCTCTGTATTGATCGATGGCGCCCGGCGGGGGGTTGTGTTGGAATGGCGGATTGATCACCTTCTGCCTTCAGGAGCCCCACCATGAACGCCCGAGTGCCCTCCCAAGTCCTTCAGCCTGAGCTTGCCCTGCAGCGTGTCAGCCAGGCCTGGGACAGTGACATTGTTCGCCAGCTCACCGACTACATCGCCATCCCTGCCAAGTCCCCCACGTTCGCTGCCGACTGGGCCGAGCTGGGCCTGCTCGACACCGTGGTGCGCAACGCCGCCGCCTGGGTGGAGTCGCAAAAGGTCGAGGGCCTGACGCTCGAAATCGTGCGCCTGGAAGGCCGCACCCCGGTGCTGTTCTTCGAGATCGCCGCCACCCAGCCCAATGCCACCGACACCGTGCTCATGTACGGCCACCTGGACAAGCAACCCGAGTTCTCTGGCTGGCGCAGCGACCTGGGCCCCTGGACGCCCAAGTACGAAGACGGCAAGCTCTATGGCCGGGGCGGCGCCGATGACGGCTACGCGGTCTACGCCAGCATCGCTGCCGTGCAAGAGTTGAAGCGCCAGAACGTGCCGCACCCGCGCATCGTGGGCCTGATTGAAACCTGCGAAGAAAGCGGCTCGCGCGACCTGCTGCCTTACATCGATGCGCTGAAGCCCCGCATGGGCAACGTGGCGCTGGTCGTGTGCCTGGACTCTGGCGCCGGCAACTACGACCAGCTGTGGCTCACCACCAGCCTGCGCGGCATGGCCAGCGGCACGCTCAAGGTCGAGATCCTCACCGAAGGCATCCACTCCGGCGATGCCTCGGGCCTGGTGCCCTCGTCGTTCCGCATCATGCGGCAGGTGCTGGACCGGCTGGAAGACAGCGCCACCGGCCGCCTGCTGCCCGCCAGTTTCCACTGCGAAGTGCCCGCCGACCGGCTGGCCCAGGCGCGCGCCACGGCGGCCATCCTGGGCGAAGAGGTGTACAAGCGCTTCCCCTGGGCGCACTACGACTGCGGCGGCTCCACCGTGTTCGCCCTGCCCACCACCACCGACCCGGTGCAGGCCCTGCTCAAGCGCACCTGGGAGCCCACGCTCAGCGTCACCGGTGCCGAGGGCTTCCCGGCGCTGCAGGACGCGGGCAATGTGCTGCGCCCCTACACCGCCTTCAAGCTCAGCCTGCGCCTGCCCCCGCTGGTGGACGCCGCCCAGGCCGTGCAGGACCTGAAGGCGCTGCTGGAAGACAACGCGCCCTACCAGGCCAAGGTCACCTTCCAGAGCGGCGGCGGCGCCACGGGCTGGAACGCACCGGCCACCACGCCCTGGTTTGAGCAGGCGCTCAACGAAGCCTCGCAGGCGCATTTTGGCGCGCCCTGCGGCTACATCGGCCAGGGCGGCACCATCCCGCTCATGAACATGCTGAGCGAAGGCTTTCCCACCGCGCAGATGATGGTCTGTGGCGTGTTGGGCCCCAAGAGCAACGCGCACGGTCCCAACGAGTTTCTGCACGTGCCTTATGCCAAGCGCCTCACTGCCTCCGTGGCACATGTGATGGCGGCCATGGCCCAAAGCTCGGGTACAACCCCCTGAGTCGCTGCGCGCCTTCCCCCTTCTCTCGAAATCGCTGCGCGACTTCGGGAAGGGGGACGATGCCCTCACTGCGGGGCGGCCCTTGCTCGGCATCCCCGGTATTGCGCCCCGCCTGATCCGCGTTCTGTTCCCTAGTCCGTGCCAGCCCTTTCACCATGACCCTCAACGACGAAGAACTTGCGCCCTCCACCCTGACCACCTTCACCGCCAGCGATGGCGAGAACCTGGCCGTGCAGGACTGGCCCTTGCCGCAGGGCGAGCCCTGCCGGGGGACGGTGTTGCTGGTGCACGGCCTGGGCGAGCATGTGGGCCGCTATGACGCGCTGGCCCGCCGCCTCAACGACTGGGGGTTTGCGGTGCGGGGCTATGACCAATACGGCCATGGCGAATCGGCCGGGCCGCGCGGCGGGCTCACGTCGGACATGCGCCTGCTGGACGATCTGGCGGACCTGGTGGACGCCACCCGCGCCCGCATGCCTGCGGGCCAGCCCCTGGTGCTACTGGGCCACAGCATGGGCGGCTTGGTGGCCTCGCGGTTTGTGTCCCTGCACCTGCGGCCGGTGGATGCGCTGGTGCTGTCCTCCCCCGCACTCGATGCCGGCCTGGGCGCCGTGCAAAAGCTGCTGCTGGCCACGCTGCCGCGCATCGCGCCCAACCTGCGCGTGGGCAATGGGCTGGACGCGCAGTACCTTTCGCATGACAGCGCCGTGGTGGCGGCCTACCTGGCCGATCCGCTGTGCCACGACCGCATCAGCGCGCGCCTGGCCCGCTTCATTGCCGACGGCGGCCCCGCCACCGTGGCCCGCGCTGCGCACTGGAGTGTGCCCACGCTGCTGATGTGGGCGGGCAGCGACAAGCTGGTCAACCCCGCAGGCAGCCGTGCGTTTGCGGCCGCCGCACCCAAGGCCGTAGTGCATTCGCACTGCTTCGAGCCCCTGTTCCACGAGCTGTTCAACGAAACCCCCGAGCTGGCGAAGCCGGTGTTCGACCTGCTGCGGCAGTGGCTGGTGCGGCGCTGTCCCGTGGCGGCCTAGGGGCGTACGGGCCGTTTTTTGGATAAAAGGCCTTCAAGCGCTAGTGCATCATGCGTCAGTAGCTATCATTTTTGAACTGGCGGAAATAGCGCCGGTGGTGCAGACCGGCGCTACCGCCTGTGGTGGGCCACCGTGCCGTAGACGCCCAGTGCGTACACCACCACCAGCACCGCGGCCATCAGCAGGCTGCCGCTGGTACAGGTGTCCAGGCTGTCCAGAAAATCACTCCAGCCGGGTTCGTCACGCATCTCCAGGTCATTCCACACCCACAGCACCTTGGCGGCGGTGAAGTACACGAACATGAGCACGGCGGCGATGCGGCTGCGGCGGTAGATGCCCCACGCCAGCACCCCGCAGATACCTACGTCCAGCCACATCCACGGGGTGAACGTCACCCCGTTGGAACCCAGTGCGGCACCGGTCGTGTTGGCTGCGGTGAGTGCAAACGTCACCAGGGCAGCCCCCCAGGCCCAGCGAATGCAGTGTTGTGCGGCGCGGCTGGGGGTTGAGGGTTGGGGGCCGGGTGTCACAGCCAGCCGTTGTCGCCCAGCATGACCTTCTTGTAGTAGTCGCGGTTCGCCATCATGGCAAACAGGGCGACCCATGCGCCGGTGTAGTGCATCCGGCTCAGCAGGTGCCCAAAGCCCGCCACCGTCACCAGCGTTTCCAGCACCAGGATGCCCGCAATGCCCAGCCCCCAGTACGCCAGCCCCTTTTTCCACATGCCCTTGGCGATGTAATAGAACGGGCCGAACAGGCCCGCCAGCAGGTTGAAGGTGCATGCCATGCGCTCAAAGAAGCTCAGTTCCTTGAGCTTGGTGAGCTTGAGTCCCCCCGCCCGCTCTATCAGCGCAAATCGTTTTTGCCAGACTTTGGGCAAGTCGGTGGGCACCGCCGTGGGGGTGCCACTGGCTGCGGCGGATGCCGCTTGGGGCGTTGCAAATGGAGTGCCTTCGTTCATGCTCAAGATTCCCTCGGTCGTGTGCTGTTGTGTGCGCCGCAGTGCTTGCCGATGGGCCCGCCTTGCACGGCGCCCGCGATGCTAGGGGCACACCCGTGGGAATCTTTGTGAGCAGTCCTCTGAGTTTTTTGCAGCGGTAACGCACTGGCCCCACCGAGAGCGCAGGGTGGTGATGAAAATGGCCGATGGCGCTCTCAAATCAAGCGCTGGCAGCTATCATTTTTGAAGCAATCCACCCAGCATCCCCAGCAGGTCGCTGGCATTGCCAAAGCCGCCATGGGGCGCCTGGCCCTGGGGGCTCAGGTGGTCGACCAGGCCCGGCAACACCTGGGCCAGCTGCCCGGCGGCTGCACCGGGGGCCACACCCAGTTGAGCAGCCACCTGCGACAGGGGGCCGCTGCCCAGCACCTGCGACAGCTGCTCGCCCGAGATCGCCTGATTAGGCCCGGCGCTCAGCCACGACGCAATCACGTTGCCCAGCCCGGCTTGCTGGAACTTGGCCATCAGCCCCGGCAGGCCGCCCACCGGGCCGTCGTTGCTGAGGAGGGACATGACGGCCTGCACCAGCTGCGGGTTTTGTGCAGCCAGGCTGATCAGCCCTCCCAGGCCGCCACCGGCCCCACCCGCCGCAGCGGCGCCACTGCCGCCTTGCGACGCATTGTTGATGACGGCACCCAGAACGGAATCGAGCAAACCCATGGTGTTCTCCTGCAGAGGAATGAAGGGTGGCAGTGCGCCAGCCCGGACGGAACCACCCATGGTACGCACCTCGGCGGCGCCTTCGTGTCAACAATCGTGAACGGGGGGCGCCGCTGTGGTGCCGTGCGACTACTTGGTGCGGGGTGGGCGCTTTTCCAGCAGCGGCGCACTCACGCCCTGCACGCCCACCAGCCCCAGCACCGTGACCAGCGAGGTCTGCGCGCCCTTCCATGCCTCCGTCAGGTCGATCCATTCAGACAGCGCGTGGAACCCTCCTGTCTTGCCGCCGCCCCCGATCACGATGGCGGGGATGCCCAGCGCCATGGGCACGTTGGCATCGGTGCTGGCACCGGCCAGCACCGTCTTGCGACCAAAGGCCGTGTTGGCGCGCACGGCGGCCTCGACGATCAGTGTGTCGGCGGCGGTGCGGCCACCGGGCCGGTCGCCGATGAGCTTGGTCGATGCGCTCAGCGTGTTCACGCCCCAGCGTGCGTTCTCTTCGGTCACGGCGCTGTCCACGGCGGCCAGCACCTGCTTTTCGGTGGCCAGCAGCGGGGCCATTTCGTCGGAGCGGATGTCCACCGCCATGCGCGCATCGGGTGCGATGGTGTTGACGGACGTGCCGCCGCCCACAGTGCCCACGGTGAAGGTGGTCTTGGGGCTCTTGGGCGTGCGGATCTCCGCGATCTTGGCAATGGCGCGGCCCATGCCGTGGATGGCGCTGGGCACCTCGCCAAACGCGGCGTAGCTGTGACCGCCCGGGCCCTTGAAGGTCACCTCGTGGCGGTGGCTGCCTGTGCCCAGCACCAGCACCGTGCCATCAGGCGCGGGCTCCAGCGCCACCATGCCGTCAATGTCCAGGTGTTCCTTGAACAGGTGCTTCATGCCGCGCAGGTTGCCCAGCTCTTCCTCGCCCACATTGCCCACGAACACCAAGTCGCCCACGGTGGCGATCTTCTGGTCGTTCAGCACCTTGAGCCACGACAGCAGCACGGCCAGGCCGCGCGTGTTGTCGGAGATGCCGGGCGCATACAGCTTGCCGTCGCGCTCCTTCACCTTCACGTCGGTGCCGGAGGGGAACACGGTGTCCAGGTGGGCCGAGATGACCAGCTTGGGCCCGTTGCCCGTGCCCTTGCGCACCCCCACCACATTGCCTTCGGCGTCAATGGCGGCATTGGTCAGGCCCAGGGCCTGGAGCCGGGCCAGGAAGGCTTCGGCACGCTTTTGTTCCTTGAACGGCGGCGCCTCGATCTCGGTGAGCATGCGCAGGTCTTCGGTGGCGCGGTCGTGGTCGGCCTTCACGGCGTCGAGCAGCTGCAGGATCTGGGGTGCGGCCATCAGCTGGCCATAGGCCTTGTCGACGGCGGGGCGCAGCACCGTGGGCGTGGGCGCCACGGCGCCGAACTGCGCGTGGGCGGCGCCGGGCAGCCAGGCGGCGGTGGCAAGGGCCATGGCACCCGCAAGGGCCGTGGCACGGAAGGTGCGAAGAGGAAGGGTCATGGTGATCAGCGAAACACAAACAGAATGAAAAGCGGGAGCGCGGCCCGTCCAGCGCTGCAGCAGGCACCCCGGAAGGGCTGGATGGCCATGCAATTGTTGGACCGAACCCCGCCCCTGGGCTCTGCTTTAATCTGCCCAGCCGACAGTTTTTCTTACATGCGCAAACACATCCCCAGCACCCGCGCCCTGCTTGTTTTTGACGCCGTGGCTCGCCACCACGGCGTGAGCAAGGCGGCCGAAGAACTCTGCCTCACCCACAGCGCCGTGAGCCAGCAGCTGCGCCTGCTGGAGGGCCAGCTGGGCCTGCAGCTGGTGCAGCGCGGCGCGCGGGGCTCCACCCTCACCGACGTGGGCCGCCGCTACCACGCGCAGATCGTGGGCGACCTGTTGCGCCTGCAGAACCACACCCTCGAAGCCATGGCCCAGCGGCCCGATGGCGCGCGCCTGCTGGTGGGCTGCGTGCCCGTGTTTGCCGAGCGCTGGCTGCTGCCCCGGCTGCCCGCCTTTTTGGCCGCGCACAAGGGCTGCAGCCTGCACTTGCAGGTGTACCCCACGCAGATCTACATGGCGGAGATTCCGTTCGACGTGGCCGTGCAGTACGACGACGCGGCCTGGCCCGGCGTGGTGCCCGCGCCCCTGATGCCCGAAGTCTGCGTAGCGGTGTGTGCGCCGCAGTCGCGCCACCGGCGCGCCACAGAGCGCGGCGACTTCCGCGCCGTGCCGCTGCTGCAGCTCAGCTCCCGCCTGGGTGCGTGGGACGACTGGCTGGGCCGTGCAGGCATCACGCGCGTGCCGGCCCACACCCTGGGTGGCCACCGTTTTGATCTGTTCTCCATGCTGGTGGAGGCGGTGCGCGTTGACCTGGGTGTGGGCCTGGTGCCGCGTTATTTTGTGGAGCGCGAACTGCAATCGGGCGAGCTGGTGTTGGCCCACCCGCACCACGACAGCGGTGCGCGCGGCTACAGCCTGTTTGTGGCGCCGGGGCGTCTGGAAGACCCTGCGGTGGCGGCCTTTGCACAGTGGCTGCGCACCACGGCGCAGGCCGATGGCGCTGCTGCCGAACGCGCTTCAGGCACCGCTTGAAACACGCTGGCGTTGCAGGCCCAGCCAGGCCAGCGCCAGCCCCGTCACGACAATCGGCACCAGCGAGCCGGCGTTCAGCAGCGTCCAGCCCTGTGTGGTGACCAGCACGCCCGACGAGAACGCGCTCAGCGCCAGCGTGGCGTACACGCAGAAGTTGATGGCCGCCTGGGCACGGTCCTTCTCCTCCGGCCGGTAGGCCGTCATGGCCAGCGTGGTGGAGCCGGTGAACAGGAAGTTCCAGCCCACACCCAGGAAGAACAGCGCAATGCCGAAGTGGTGCAGCTCCACGCCCATCAGCGCCACCGCCACACACGCCAGGTTGAGCAGCACACCCGTGCCCATGATGGGCAGCACGCCAAAGCGCTTGATGAGGTGGCCGGTGACAAAGCCGGGCGCGAACATGCCGATCACATGCCACTCCAGCACCAGTGCCGAGGCATCAAAGTCAAAGCCGCACACCTGCATGGCCAGCGGCGTGGCGGCCATCAGCAGGTTCATCACGCCATAGCCCAGCGCGGCGCCCACAATGGCCACAATGAACGCAGGCTGGCGCATCAGCACCTTGAGCGGGCGGCCCTGCTCGCGCTGCCCCGCCGCATTGAGCACCACGGGCTGCGCCTCGAACCGGATCGCCGCCATGCACAGCATGGACAACAGCGCCACGCCGATCAGCGCGATGTAGGCGCCAGCAAACGGCACCGGAAATAGCGTGCGCGTGGCGCTGGCCAGGTTGGGGCCCGCCACCGCACCCAGCAGGCCACCGGCCAGCACCAGCGACACGGCCTTCTCGCGGTAGTCCGGCTTGGCCAGTTCGGCCGCCGCAAAGCGGTACAGCCCGCCATTGGCGCTGTAGTAGCCCGCCACCACCGTGGCCGTGCACAGCAGCCAGAAGCTGGCGCTGAACGCCGCCCAGGCACACAGCGCGGCCGATGCCACGGCCACGGCCAGCCCGATCTGGAACGACACCTTGCGCCCCCAGCGCGCCTGGCTCTGCGCCACCAGCGGCGTGGACAGCGCGCCGCCCACCACATAGCCCATCACCGGCAAGGTGGCCATCCAGCCAAAGGGCGCTAGCTGCAGGCCCACCAGGCCGTTGATGGCGATGAAGACAACGTTGTTGGTGAGGAAAAGGCCTTGGCACAGGGCCAGGAGCCACAGGTTCTTGTTCACGGCAGGAGCGCTAGGGGCGGGCAGAGGTGCGTTGGGTGGGGGCTGGATGCAAGTCAAGGCCGGTGGGCAGTGTGGTGCGCCAGGAAGGCCACGACACATCAAAGCCCGACTGCTTTGCTCCAGCATTGTGCACTGCCGTTGATGAAGATCAGCGGATGCGCAGGGTGCGCCCCGTATGGTGGCGCCCTGTGCTGTGGCTCCCCACCGGGGCCAGCGTTTGAATGCTTGTGATGGACTCCTTGAAATCGACGGCCGCTGCCTTGCCCGAGGCAGCAGGCCCTGCCATGGAACTGGTTTGCCCCGCAGGCAGCCTGCCTGCCCTCAAGGCCGCCGTGGACCATGGCGCCAACTGCGTCTACCTGGGCTTGCGCGACGCCACCAATGCGCGCAATTTTGCGGGCCTCAACTTTGACGAGGCGGCCATTGCCCAAGGCATTGACCATGCCCATGCGCGCGGCTGCAAGGTCTTCATGGCACTCAACACCTATCCGCAGGCCGCCAACCCCGGGCCCTGGCGCAGCGCGCTGGACAAGGCGGTGGACCTGGGCGTGGACGCGGTCATCCTGGCCGACCCCGGCCTCATGCAATACGCGGTGCAGCACCACCCCCGGCTGCGGCTGCACCTGTCGGTGCAGGGCTCGGCCACCAACTACGAGGCCATCAACTTCTACCGCGAGCAGTTCGGCATCGTGCGTGCCGTGCTGCCACGCGTGCTGTCGATGGAGCAGGTGCGCCAGGTCATCGACCGCACGCCGGTCGAGATCGAGGTGTTTGGCTTTGGCAGTCTGTGCGTGATGGTCGAGGGGCGCTGCGCGCTGTCGTCGTACGTGACCGGCGAATCGCCCAACACGCACGGCGTGTGTTCACCCCCGAAGGCCGTGCGCTGGGTGGAGACGCCGCAGGGCCGCGAGTCGCGCCTGAACGGCGTGCTCATCGACCGCTATGCGCCCGGCGAGAACGCGGGCTACCCCACGCTGTGTAAGGGCCGCTTTGACGTGGGAGACGACGAGAACTACTACGCCATCGAAGAGCCCACCAGCCTCAACACGCTGGAGCTGCTGCCCCAGCTGCTGAAGATGGGCGTGCGCGCCATCAAGATCGAAGGCCGCCAGCGCAGCCCGGCCTATGTGGCGCAGGTCACCCAGGTCTGGCGCGAGGCCCTGGACCAGTGCCTGGCCTATCCCCACCGCTACGCGCCCAAGACACGCTGGATGGCCAGCCTGGACCAGGTGGCAGAAGGCCAGCAGCACACGCTGGGTGCCTACCACCGCCCGTGGAAGTAGTGCTTCTCCACAACGACAACCTCCCAGAAATCGCCCCATGAAACTTGCTCTCGGCCCGCTGCTGTACTACTGGCCCCGCGACACCGTGTTCGCGTTCTACGAGGCCATGGCCGCCACGCCCGTGGACGTGGTGTACCTGGGCGAGACGGTGTGCTCGCGCCGCCACGAGCTGCGCCTGGCCGACTGGCTGGCGCTGGCGCGGATGCTGCGGGACGCGGGCAAGCAGGCGGTGTTGTCCAGCCAGGTGCTCATCGAGTCCAGCGCCGACGTGGGGGTGATGCGCAAGATCACGGGCAACGGCGAGTTCCTGGTCGAGGCCAATGACATGGGGGCCGTGGGCTGCCTCTCGCGTGCGCCCGCCGGGCCGCAGGGCTTTGTGGCCGGGCCGCACCTGAACCTGTACAACGCGCACTCGCTGCAATGGATGGCGCAGCTCGGCGCCACGCGCTGGGTGATGCCGCTGGAGATGTCGCAGGACGCGCTCTCTGCCGTGCTGGCGCAGCGGCCCGCCGGCATCGAGACCGAGGTGTTTGCCTACGGCCGCATGCCGCTGGCCTATTCGGCGCGCTGCTTCACGGCCCGCCACCGCAACCTGCCAAAGGACGACTGCCAGTTCAGCTGCCTGCAGCATGCCGACGGCCTGTCGCTGCGTACGCGCGAGAGCGAGGGCTTTCTGGTGCTCAACGGCACACAAACGCAATCGGCCCGCGTCTACAACCTGGCCAACGAACTGGCGGCGATGCAGGCCCAGGGCGTGGACGTGGTGCGCCTGAGCCCGCAGGCGCAGCACATGCCGCAGGTGGTGGCCGCGTTTGATGAAGCCCGCCGCGCCGCAGTGGCCGAGGCCACCGCAGAAAACGCCCCCGACTTTGTGGAGCGCATGCAGCCCTTCATGCCCGATCTGCCCTGCAACGGCTACTGGTTCGGGCGCCCAGGGCTGGAGCAAGGGATGCAAGGCGCGGCGGGCGGTACAGCCGCTCAGCCCTCCATGCACCCGTAACCATCAGGCAGATACACCATGTACCCCGGAGAACGTTTCAACAGCATCAGCCACCTGGTGGGCGCCCTGCTCGCCACAGCAGGCACGGCTGTGCTCATCACGCTGGCTGCGCGCCTGGGTGACCCGTGGAAGGTGGTGGCGTTCAGCATCTACGGCGCCATGCTGGTGGCGCTGTACGCCGCCTCTACCGCGTACCACAGCGTGCGCCGGCGCACCATCAAGGCCGTGCTGCAAAAGCTGGACCACTGCAGCATCTACCTGCTGATCGCGGGCAGCTACACGCCGTTTGCGCTGGTGTCGCTGCGCGGTGCCTGGGGCTGGTCGCTGCTGGGCGTGGTGTGGGGGCTCGCCCTGCTGGGCATTGCGCAGGAGATCTGGTGGGCGCGCGGCGCGCGTGTGCTGTCGCTGGTCATCTACGTGCTCATGGGCTGGCTGGCGCTGGTGGCCGTGGTGCCGCTGTGGCAAGCGCTCACGCCGGCCGGGTTTGCCTGGCTGCTGGCGGGCGGAGCCTGCTACACGCTGGGCATCGTCTTCTATGCGCTGGACCACCGCGTGCGCCACGGCCACGGGCTGTGGCACCTGTTTGTGCTGGGTGGCAGCGTCTGCCACTTCTTCACCGTGTTTTTCTACGTGGCCTGAGGGCCCTTTTCACCTTTCTGTTCCATGGCGGCTTCTCCTCTCTCCTTTCCCCTGGTCGTTCCCGCCCCCGTGGGTGCCGTGCTGGCGCGCCTGCCCGCCTACCCCGGCTCGCTGCTGCTGGTGACGGCGCTCAACCTCGCGCTTGCGCGGCACCTGCCTGCGGACGTGGGCCAGGTGCTGCTGCACAAGAAGATGCGGGTGCAGGTGCGCGATGCGCGCGTGGCCTTTGACTTTGCCTGGACGGGCCAGCGCTTCGCCCCCCATGCTCCGCTGGTGCCGCCGCAGGTGGCCGATGTCACGCTGAGCGCCACGGTCCATGACTTTTTGCTGCTCGCCCAGCGCCAGCAAGACCCCGACACGCTGTTCTTCAGCCGCCGCCTGTCGATGGAGGGCGACACCGAGCTAGGCCTGGTGGTGAAGAACGCGCTCGATGCCATCGAGCTGCCCGTGCTGGACCCGCGCCAGTGGGTGCAGAGGTTGGCCCCGCTCGAGGTGCTGGGCCACCTGCGGCGCCGCCTGGACCCCACACCACGCCACAGAGGATGAGCATGGACACCGACACCGACCCCCAGAACCACCCCTTGGTTTATTCCTGCTCGGGCTGCTCCAGCGCCGCGCAGCTGGCCAACCACGTGGCACTGCAGCTCGACCGGCGCGGCGTGGCCGAGATGTCGTGCATCGCCGGTGTGGGCGGCGATGTGCCGCACCTGATGAAGACCGTGCGCTCGGGCCGGCCCATCATCGCGCTCGACGGCTGTCCGCTGGTTTGCGTCAAAAGCACCCTCGCGCGCCACGGCATTGCGGCCGACCGGCATTACCAGCTGCAGCAATACGGTGTGAAAAAGCGCGTGCACGAAGACTTCGACCCCGTGCAGGCCGCGCTGGTGCTGGAGCAGGTGGAGGCCGACCAGCGCGCGCAGCCCCTGGCCCGGCCCGTCGCCGTGGAGCCTTCGCATGGCTGATGCTGCCCACCCCCGCCGCGTCATCGTGGCCATCTCGGGCGCCAGCGGGGCCGTGTATGGCGCGCGCCTGCTGCAGGTGTTGCAGGGCCAGAGCGGCATCGAGACCCACCTGGTCGTCTCTGACGCAGGCTGGCGCAACCTGCAGCATGAGCTCGACATGGACCGCCCCACCGTCGAGGCCCTGGCGCACCGCGTACACGACGTGGCCAACGTGGGCGCGGCCATTGCCAGCGGCTCTTTCCAGTGCCACGCCATGGTGGTCGCGCCCTGCTCCATGCGCACGCTGGCCGCCATTGCACATGGGCTGGCCGACAACCTGCTCACGCGCGCGGCCGACGTCGCCCTCAAGGAGCGCCGCCGCCTGGTGCTGATGGTGCGCGAGTCGCCCCTGCACCTCACGCACCTGCGCAACATGGTGGCCGTGACCGAGATGGGCGGCATCATCTGCCCGCCGCTGCCCGCCTTCTACCTGCGCCCGCAGACTGTGGGCGAAGTGGTGGACTACAGCGTGGCGCGCGCGCTCGACCTCATCGACATGCCGCACGACCTGGCGCCGCGCTGGCAGGGACTGGAGTTGGATGCTCCTTGATTCATAGCTGCTCGCGCTTATTGGATAAGCGCCAGAGGCCAATTTCATTCAAATTCTGGACCCGACATGGCCTACCGCGACCTGCGCGACTTCATGGCCCAGCTCGAAGCCACGGGCGACCTGCGCCGCGTGGGCGAAAGCGTCTCGCCCAACCTGGAGATGACCGCGCTCAGCGACCGCGTGCTGCGCGCAGGTGGCCCGGCGCTGCTGTTCGAGCAGCCCACGGGCCATCGCATGCCGGTGCTCACCAACCTGTTCGGCACCCCTGCCCGCGTAGCCCGCGCCATGGGCGTGGCCGACTTGCACGGAGTGCGCGCTCTGGGCGAGCTGCTCGCCACGCTGAAAGAGCCCGAGGCGCCCAAAGGCTTCAAGGACATGCTGGGCATGGGCCAGTTGCTCAAAACGCTGTGGAACATGGCGCCCCACACCGTGGCGCGGGGTGCGCCCTGTCAGCAGGAGGTGTGGGAAGGGCCGGACGTGGATCTGGCCCGCCTGCCTGTGCAGCACTGCTGGCCTGGCGACGTGGCCCCGCTCATCACCTGGGGCCTCACCATCACGCGCGGCCCGCGCAAGGCGCGGCAGAACCTGGGCATCTACCGCCAGCAGGTGCTCTCGCGCAACCAGGTCATCGTGCGCTGGCTGGCGCACCGCGGCGGCGCGCTGGACTTTGCGGACCACTGCGCCCAGCACCCCGGCCAGCCCTACCCGGTGGCCGTGGCCCTGGGCGCCGACCCCGCCACGCTGCTGGGCGCCGTCACGCCCGTGCCCGATTCTTTGAGCGAATACCAGTTCGCCGGCCTGCTGCGCGGAGCCCGCACCGAAGTCACGCCCGCGCTGGGCGTGCCCCTGCAAGTGCCCGCCACCGCCGAGATCGTGCTCGAAGGCCACATCCAGCCCGATGCCCACCACGCGAGCGGCTGGCAGCACGCGCTGGAAGGCCCCTACGGCGACCACACGGGCTACTACAACGAATGCGCCGAGTTCCCCGTGCTCACCGTGGACCGCATGACCCTGCGCAAGGACGCGATCTACCACAGCACCTACACCGGCAAGCCACCCGACGAGCCCGCCGTGCTGGGCCTGGCGATGAACGAGCTGGTCATCCCCCTGCTGCAAAAGCAGTTCCCCGAGATCGTGGACTTCTACCTGCCACCCGAAGGCTGCAGTTACCGCATGGCCGTGGTCAGCATCCGCAAGGCCTACGCAGGCCACGCGCGCCGCGTGATGATGGGCGTGTGGAGCCACCTGCGCCAGTTCATGTACACCAAGTTCATCGTGGTGGTGGACGACGATGTGGACGTGCGCGACTGGAAGGACGTGATCTGGGCCATCACCACCCGCATGGACCCGGCGCGCGACACCCTGCTGGTGGAGCACACCCCCATCGACTATCTGGACTTCGCCTCGCCCGTCAGCGGCCTGGGCAGCAAGATGGGGATGGACGCCACGAACAAATGGCCGGGGGAGACGCAGCGGGAGTGGGGGCGGCCGATGCGGATGGAGGAGGGGGTGGTGAAGCGGGTGGAGGAGCTGTTTGCGGGGTTGGGGTTGTGAGGTCCCTTGTGACGCCCTCATTGGTACAAGGGGGCGCTCAACTTCCAAGGCCGCTGGCTGTTGGAAGGCGCAGTGTGAAGGCAGTTCAGTTCGCTGCAGTGTTAGGGCTGAATAGCGACATCGGTAAAGCCCGCAGTCTGCAAGACATGTTGGACCTTTCTCACAAGCGGATCTGAAACGGAAATCTGATTCTTGCCCAGGAATTTTTGGAAGAGCGTGCGCCGACGTTCAAGCATGACCCGCCATTCACCGAAGTTAGGGCGATCTGCGTCGCCTTCAGTGGCGCCAGCCACGCAGATGAGATACGAAGTGCCTTCAAAGCTAGCGATGTTCGCCCACCCAAAATCCTCCATGCACAGGACGTCAGCGTCTACACCCTCGTTCAAAAGCGCAGAGATCAGCCAGTCAGAAAAATCCTCGCCAAAGCAGCAGTCATTGATGAAGTTGGCTCCAACGACGGACAGATTGAAGCGATCAGTTTTACAGGTGACATCAATGATCACGGAATGCTCCTTTGGCCCTAACGTGGCGCATCCAGTAGAACCTGCGAAATGAACGGGATCGTGCGGGTTCTGGCTACTGATTTCTCCTGAAGGTGGCTTGCAGCCTGAGTTTGCGGGTGCTTGGCTGTCGGAGTATTCAGAAAAATTCAGCGATGCCGAGCAAGCGCCAGCTACGCAAACTATACCGATCACGCCTGTGCGCAATTCCAGCGGCATGTCAGCGGATACGGGCAAGCCCGGGTCGCGATGGATTGTTTTGGGGATCTATTGTCACAGTGGGCTTCGGGTCGATAGGTGACCGCCAATTTGGCTAGCCGGGCACGAGGCTCACTCCCCACGACCAGCCCTCGCTCCTGGATGGCGGGCATGTTCTTTTCGCTGTCCGGCGGGCCGTAGTGGCGCAGCAGCGCGTGGGGTTCACGTTCGCCATGAGCAAACAGCAGCGCACGACCACTTCGCCGTTCGTGCCGCCCTGCCAGCGGGGCATGCCCCTCACGCGTCGGCCGGGCGAGTCACCCAGAAGACAAGCCCGCCCCACGTTGTTTGCGACGATGTGCCCGCCCCAATAAAGAGGGCTCTGCACCGGCACCGACGGATGCCGCGATGCAGCAAGGCGCACATCCCAAGGAGACAACGGAAATGCAGCAGCCCGGCAGCATGATGGACCGGCCTTTACTGGTCTCGGCCATCCTCGAACATGGCGAGAAACAGTACGGCGATCAGACAGTCGTCTCGCGCGATACCGACGGCAGCCTGCACCGCTACCGCTTTGCCGACATGGCCCAGCGCGCCCGGCAGCTGGCCAACGCGCTGCAGACGCTGGGCCTGCGCCCTGGCAGCGTGGTGGGTTCGCTGGCCTGGAACAACCACCGCCACCTGGAGGTGTACTACGCCGTGTCGGGCAGCGGCATGGTCATGCACACCTGCAACCCGCGCCTGCACCCCGAGCAGCTGGCCTACATCGTCAACCACGCCGATGACGAGGTGGTGCTGTTCGACACCACGTTTGCACCCCTGGTGCGCGCCATCGCGCCGTCGTGCCCCCGCGTGCGGCACTGGGTGGCGCTGTGTGATGCCGACACGCTGGGCGCCATCGACCTGCAAGGCGTCAGCGGGGTCGAGGCGTACGAGACGCTGGTGGCCCGCCAGAATGACCGCTTCACCTGGCCCCAGTGCGATGAAAAGTCCGGCGCGGCGCTGTGCTACACGTCGGGTACCACCGGCAACCCCAAGGGGGTGCTGTATTCGCACCGGGCGCTGGTGCTCAGCGCCCTGTCGGCCTGCATGCCGGGCGTGCTCAGCATCAGCGCGCGGGAGACCATCCTGCCCGTGGTGCCCATGTTCCATATCAACGCCTGGTGCCTGCCCTATGCGGCGCTGATCGGCGGCGCCAAGCTGGTGCTGCCTGGCCCGCGCCTGGATGCCGCCAGCCTGTACGAGCTGATGGAGACCGAGCGCGTCACCGTCAGCGCGGGCGTGCCTACGATCTGGATGGGCCTGATCCAGCATGTGGAGCAGCACGGGCTGCGCTTTACCACCATGCGGCGCACGGGCGTGGGCGGTTCGGCCATGCCCAAGGCGCTGATCGCCAAGTTCAACGATGTGTACGACGTGGAGGTGCGCCACGGCTGGGGCATGACCGAGACCACGGCCATCGCCACCATGAGCGTGTTGGGCGCGGCCGATGCCGAGCTGCCGCCCGAGGACCGCCACGCGTTGGTCGCCAAGCAGGGCAAGTCGGTGTTCGGCATCGAGCTCAAGCTGGTGGATGAAAACGGCGCCAGCCTGCCGCGCGACGGCGTGGCGCAGGGCGAGCTGATGGTGCGCGGCCAGTGGATCGTGGACCGTTACCACAAGGCCGAGCGTTCGGCGCTGGTGGATGGCTGGTTCCCTACCGGTGACATTGCCACCATCAACCCGCAGGGCGTGGTGCAGATCCGCGACCGCACCAAGGACGTGATCAAGTCGGGCGGCGAGTGGATCAGCTCCATCGACCTGGAGAACGCTGCGGTGGCGCACCCGGCGGTGGCCATGGCGGCGGTCATCGGCGTCAAGCACCCCAAGTGGGACGAGCGTCCGCTGCTCTTCATTGTGCGCAAGCCCGGGCAGGCGCTGGACAAGGCGCAGATCCTGGACTTTCTGGCGCAGCGCGTGGCCAAGTGGTGGCTGCCTGATGACGTGCTGTTTGTTGACAGCCTGCCCCTGGGCGGCACCGGCAAGGTCCAGAAGAACGAGCTGCGGCAGCGCCATGGCGCGGTGTTCGGCGGCGAATGACGCCATCACGCGCTGACGGTTTTCGGTTTTGGCTTTCCTTTCGTTCCCACTCACCCACCCCACGGAGACACACATGAACATGGTTCCCAGGAAATGGCCCCGCCATTGGTTGAAGGTCGGCGCATGCGCCGCGGCGCTGGTGATGGCGACGCACGCCGGGGCGGCCGAGACGGTGAAGATCGGCTTCATCGACCTGCTGTCTGGCCCGTTTGCGCTCACCGGCCAAAGCTCGCTGAACCAGCTGCGTGAGGTGGTGGCCCAGGTCAACGCCAAGGCCGGGCCCAACGAGCCCAAGTTCGAGGTGATGGACTTTGACAACAAGGGCACGCCGCAGGAGAGCCTGAACGCGCTCAAGGCCGCCACCGACCGGGGCGTGCGCTACATCACCCAGGGCGGCGGCTCGGGCGTGGCGCTGGCGCTGGTCGATGCACTCAACAAGCTCGCCGAGCGAGACCCCGAGCGCGCGACCGTGTACCTGAACTACGCCGCCATGGACCCGCAGCTCACCAACGACCGCTGCAGCTTCTGGCACTTCCGCTTCTATCCGTCGAGCGAGATGAAGATGGAGGCGCTGACCACCTATCTGCAGGGCCGCAAGGACGTAAAGCGCGTGTACCTGATCAACCAGGACTACACCCACGGCCGCCAGGTCTCCAAGGCCGCCAAGGAATACCTGGCCCGCAAGCGGCCCGACATCGAGATCGTGGGCGATGACTTCATCCCCATCGCGCAGACGCGCGACTTTGCCTCATACGTGGCCAAGATTGCTGCCACCAAGGCCGACACCGTCATCACCTCCAACTGGGGCAGCGACCTCACGCTGCTGTTCAAGTCTTCGCGCGACTACGGCTTGAACATCAACTACTTCACGCTGAACGCCAACAACCCCGGCACACCCGCGCAGATCGGGCCCTGGGGCGAAGGCAAGGTCGGGGTGATCTGGAACTGGGTGCACAACGCGCCCACGCCCGACCTGGAAAAGATCTACGTGGACTACAAGAAGAAGACGGGCGACGACTTTGTGTTTGCCGCGCACTGGAACAGCGTGCACATGCTGCGTGAGGCCATGCGCAAGGCCCAGTCCACCGATGCGAAGAAGGTGGCCTTTGCGCTGGAAAACATGACCTACAAGAGCCCCATGGGCGAGGTGCGCATGCGCAAGACCGACCACCAGCTTGAAGCGCCGCTGTACCTGGGCATCTGGGCCAAGCAGGGCAGCAAGGGCGTGAAGTACGACGCCGAGAAGACCGGCTACGGCTTCCGCTCTGAAGTGGCGTGGGACAACTACATCAGCGCCCAGCCCACGTCGTGCCAGATGAAGCGGCCGTCCTGAGCACCCCCGCCGCGCCGCTCCGGCGGTGCGGGCTTCAACCCAGCCAGCCCTTGGGCACCTTGTCGGCCCTTTTCTCCACGGGATTGGCGGTGAGTTTTTCTGCCGCGTACTGGCGCATGAACTCCTTGGCCTTGTCGGGCCGGGCCGTGAGCCAGGCGTCGTAAGCGCCTTCGTTCAGGATGGCGGGCATGCTTTTCTCGCTGCCGGGCTGGCCGTAGCGGTGCAGCAGCGCGTGGTTGTTGGCGTTCACCGTGAGCAGGCAGTAGCTGATGATCACCTCGCCGTCAGCGCCCTGCCAGCGCGCCCACAGGCCCGCCACGCCCAAGGGTTTGCCGTCCACGCGCGCCACACGGGTGGGCACGGCCTTGCCGCTGCGCAGGTCGTCTTCATAAAACGCCACCATCGGAACGATGCAGCGCTGGCCGTTCAGCCACGCGTCGCGAAACGCGGTGCCAGTGGAGGCCAGGTCGGACTTGGCGTTGACCAGCTTGGGCGCGCGCAGCTTGGCGTCGGATGCCGACTTGACCCAGTGCGGCACCAGGCCCCATTGCGCGGGCACCAGCACCCGGGTGGAAGCGGCGTCGCTCGGGGTGTCTGAAGCCGTTGGGGGGGCAGCTTCTTCCACCACACCGGCCGTGCTGGCCGGCCCTTGGGCCACCGCGGTGGCCGTCGATGCATGCACAATGAAAAAGCCCGGCTTGCGGGGCCACAGGTGGCGTTCACCCAGCGCCGCAGGGGGCTCGACCGCAAACGCCTCGCGGTAGGTGTCGGCGTGCTGCAGGGTTTCGTGGTGGGTACTCATGGAGCCATGGTACCTGCGTGGTGATGGGTGTCAGGCCGTGTTTGAAGCAAAACGGGTGGGTAGCGCCAGTGCAATATGCCTGAATAGCTATCAATAGCGTAGCAAATGGGATGCGGTCACCGAAGGCTCCCGGGCAGGCCGTGATGTGCGTCAAGTCCGTTGTCGCCTGCGTTGTGACGTGTGCTGGCGCGGTTTTCACAATGGTCGCATGGACTTCGCACTCTCCCCCTTGGCCCTTGAGCTGCGTGATCGCCTGCTGGCTTTCATGGACCGCTATCTGCTGCCCTACAACGCCGCCTGGCACGCGGCCGTGGCGGCGGGCGACTACCCGCCGCCGTTTGTCGAAGACCTCAAGGCGCTGGCGCGGGAAGAGGGCCTGTGGAACCTGTTCCTGCCCACGCTGCGCGACGACGAGCCGGGCACGCGCCTGTCCAACCTGGACTACGCGCCGCTGGCCGAGGCCATGGGCCGCCTGCCCTGGGCGGCCGAGGTGTTCAACTGCCAGGCGCCAGACACCGGCAACATCGAGCTGCTGCACCGCTTTGCCACGCCCGCGCAGCGCACGCGCTGGCTGGTGCCGCTGCTGCACGGCCAGATGCGATCGGCCTTTGCGATGAGCGAGCCCGATGTGGCCTCGTCCGACCCCACCAACCTGCAGACCACGGTGCGGCGCGAGGGCGATGATCTGGTGCTCAGCGGCCGCAAGTGGTTCATCACCGGTGCGGCGCACCCGCAGTGCCAGTTGCTCATCGTGCTGTGCCGCAACGCGGATGCCGATAGTGAAGACGGCCACCACCGCCACAGCATGGTGCTGGTGCCGGTGAACACACCGGGTGTGCAGATCGTGCGCAACATCTCCGTGCTGCACCACCACGCGCCGGAGGGGCATTGCGAGATTTTGCTGCGCAGCGTGCGCGTGCCTGCCGACCACCTGCTGGGCGACTGGGGCGCGGGTTTTGCGATGGCGCAGGCGCGCCTGGGGCCCGGCCGTGTGCACCACTGCATGCGCACCATCGGCCAGTGCGAACTGGCGCTGCAACTGGCCACCGAACGCGCGCTGGAGCGCACCGCCTTTGGCAAGCCGCTGGCCGAGCAGGCCAATGTGCAGGAGTGGCTGGCTGAGTCGCGCATCGAGATCGACCAGGCGCGCCTACTGGTGCTGCACGCTGCGTGGCTGCTGGACCAAGGTGACGCTGCCAATGCGCGGCAGGTGCGCGCCCAGGTCGCCGCCATCAAGGTGGTGGCCGCGCGCCTGCAGCAGCGCGTGGTGGACCGGGCCATGCAGATCTTTGGTGCCATGGGCCTGTCGCCCGACACGCCGCTGGCCGCCCTCTGGACCTGGGGCCGCGCGCTGCGGCTGATGGACGGACCCGACGAGGTGCACCTGCGCACCGTGGCGCGGCACGAGCTGGCGCAGGCGCGCGCGGGCCTGGGGGCATCGGCAGCCTACTTCACCACCCCCGAGCAGCTGCGCGCGCCGCCGCACCTGAGCGCCTGAGGACGGAGACCCACGGAGACCGCATGCCCGTGCGCGCGGGCCACAGCCGCTGCTTCCCACCTTCCACCGTGCACTTGGTGGTTGGTACTTGGCAGCAAAGGCCGGTGTGTCGATACTGTCGGCTCCGCCGCTGGCACCGAGGCCCCACCACCATGCACACCCCCATCCCCCTCGCTCTCGCCGTTGTCCTCTCCGCCACCGTGCTCGGGCCCGGGCTCTGGGCCACGGCCCATGCCCAGACGCAGAAGCTGCGGCCCGGCCTGTGGGAGAACAGCGTGACCATGAAAAGCCAGAGTGGCCAGCTGGAGGCCGCGATGGCGCAGATGCAGAAGTCCATGGCCAGCCTGACGCCTGCGCAGCGCAAGCAGATGGAACAGGCCATGGCCCAGCAGGGTGTGAGCATGGGCCCCAGCGGCAATACCGTGAAGGTCTGCATCAGCCCCGAGCAGGCCGACCTGGACCGCATTCCGGCGCAGGAAGGCTGCACGCAGAACGTGCAACGCACGGGCCCCAATGCGGTGGCCATGACGTTCAGTTGCAAGGGCACCCAAGGCCAGCCGCCCACCACGGGCGAGGGCACGATGACCTTCCAGGGGCCCACGGCCTACACGGGCAATTTCAAGGTCAAGACCACGTCCAACGGCAAGCCCGAGCAGATCGACATGGTGCAGAACGGCAAGTGGCTGGCCGCGGACTGCGGCGCGATCAAGCCCGTGCGCTAGTCCCTGCCGCCACGGGGCGGTGGGTGGCCGGCGCCACCACCACGCGGTTGCGGCCCAGGGCCTTGGCGTGGTACAGCGCCTGGTCGGCGCGTTCGAGCGTGTGCTCCACGGTGTCGCCCGGCAGGTGCTGGGCCAGACCGATGGACACGGTGAGCTGCAGCGAGCCTGCGCTGTGGGCAATCTCCAGCGCCTGCACGGCCTGGCGGATGCGTTCGAGCAGCTCGCGCGCATGGTCTGCCGAGGTGTCGGTGAGCATCAGCACAAACTCTTCGCCACCCCAGCGGGCCAGCACGTCGGTGTCGCGCACGCTGGCGCGCACCGTGCCCGCAAAGGCCTGCAGCGCGCGGTCGCCGGCAGCGTGGCCGTGCTGGTCGTTGATGGGCTTGAAGTGGTCGATGTCCAGCTGCGCCAGCAGCAGCGGGCGGCCGCTGCGCAGGCTGCGGCGGTGCTCCAGCGCCATCAGGTCGAGCATGGCGCGGCGGTTGATGAGGCCTGTCAGTTCGTCGCGGGTGGCCAGTTCGCGGTTGACTTCGAGCGCCTGGGCCAGTGCCTCGCGCTGCTGCTGCAGCTTGGCGCGGATGCGCTGGATGCGCAGGTTCAGCGCAATGCAGCCGCTGAGCACGATGAGCACCATCAGCGCATAGGCGGTGTCCAGGTAGCCCGAGGCATTGGCATTGAAGCGGGAGCTGACGCCGATGGCGCTGGCAAAGGCCAGCAGCGCATACACGCCAATGCCGATCACCTCAGCCACCGTGAGGCCGAAGGTGCCGAAGAACAGGATCATCGCCAGCACGCTGGGCACCAGCCCGCGCGCATCGCCCGCCAGCACATAGGCCACTGCACCGCTGGTGATGGTCCAGACCATTTGCGGAATGGTGAGCGAAGGGTCGCGCAGGCGGGCGGTTTCGCCCGAGCGGATGAAGGCCGTCATGACCACCAGGCCGCCCACTGACAGGGCGGCCCACCATTGCACGGCGGTCTGGTCCACGGAGGTGCTGGAATGCGCCACCAGCAGCATCACCCCGGCGCTGCCCGCCATCAGCGTGAGCGCCAGCAAGGCCATGCCCACCAGCGTGCGCCGCCGGGGGTCGGTGGAGAGGATCACATCCTTGAGGCGCTGCCAGCGGGCGGGTGGGCGCAAGGTGGGGGGCTCCGGCCAGGAGGGAGGGCCGCGCGGTGCGCGGGCGGGGTGGCCAGGACCCGTGGGATTGAGTGTTACCGGCCAGTCGGCGATTTTACGGTGAGGTAATGCCGGGCGTACAGGCCCTAGGGCTCCTCTGCACGAATCGAGCGGTAAGTGGGCACTGCGGATCGGGATGGGCTGCAAGGCGCAAAACGCAGCAATAGCCGTAGCTATTGCGAGTATCTGCAACGCCGCAGACCGCCCGAGGCCGCAGATGCACACGGCGCGGTGATTCGTGCAGAGGAGCCCTATGCCTTCGCCATGCCTTGACCGGGCTTCGTCCGGGTGTGCAGCCCGCGTGGCGAGTCCGGTCTGCGGCGCGGGTGCCGCGCTACAGCGTGAGCGCTGCCAGGGCGGCCAGCGGGGCTGTCTCGGCACGCAGCACGCGGGGGCCCAGCGTGACCGGAGCAAAGCCGTGTTGCACCGCCAGGTCTTCTTCCGCAGGGCTCAGGCCACCCTCGGGGCCGGAGAGGAACAGCACGGGGCGTTGCCCAGCCTCGCTGCCCGTGGCTTCGCGCAGCGGCACGGTACCGGGTCGCAGCGACAGCAGCAGGCGCTGCGGCGTGTCTTGCGCAGCGTGCCCATCGGTGGAGGTCATCCCCTGTCCGGGTGTGCGCAGCCAGCCCACCAGATCGATGGCCGGGTGCACCACGGGCACACGGTTGCGGCCGCATTGTTCGCAGGCGGCCACGGCCACGGCCTGCCAGTGGACGATCTTCTTGTCGGCGCGCTCGCCCTTGAGCTTGAGCACGCTGCGCTCGGCCACCAGCGGGGTGATGCTGGCCACGCCAAGCTCGGTGGCTTTTTCGACCAGCCAGTCCATGCGCTCGTTGGCGGTGATGCCGGCCAGCAGGTGCACGGCGCGGGGCGCCTCGCGCTCGATGGCGTGGTGTGCGCCCACGAGCACGCGCACATCGCTGCGGCCCATCTTGACGACGGTGGCGTCGAACTCGCCACCGGGGTCGCCCGCGCCCTGGCCGCCGTGGAACAGGGTGATGCCGTCACCGGGCTGCAGGCGCAGCACCTGCACATGGCGTGCGGCGCCCGGGGGCAGGTCCAGCTCGGTGCCGGTGGCCAGGGGGGCCGGGCAATGGAAACGGGGCATTTGCTATCTTTGTAATAGCTGCTAGCGCATGGTTTGTCTGCGCTTGAGCCGGTTTTTGCTTGATTTTTTGGGGCGTGCCGCGAAGTGAATGCAGGGCGCTGTGGCTACATGCGGCCGTACGCAAAGCCCACCACGGGCTCGGTGCCTTCGATCTGGTCCAGCATCTTGAGCAGCGGCCCCAGCTGGCGGTAGCGGTTGGCCGTGGCGCGGATGTAGGCGATGAACCGGGGCGCATCGGCCAGGTACTTGGGCTTGCCGTCGCGCAAGGTCAGCCGCGCAAAAATGCCCGCGACCTTGAGGTGCCGCTGCAGGCCCATCCACTCCACCGCGCGGTAGAACTCGCCAAAGTCATCGCCCCAGCCGCTGGCGCTGTTGGCGCCCAGCAATCCGGCCTTGCGCGCCTTCTCCCAGTAACGCACGGTAATGTCGATGACGAATTCTTCTTCCCAGCTGATGAACGCGTCGCGCAGCAGGCTGGCGATGTCGTAGGTGATGGGGCCGTACACCGCGTCCTGGAAGTCCAGCACGCCCAGGGGTGCACCTGCTTCCACCGGCGCCATCAGGTTGCGGGTCATGAAGTCGCGGTGCACATAGACCTGTGGGGCTGCCAGGTTGTGCGCCACGATGGCATCAAAGGCGCTGCCCAAGGTCGCCTGCTGTTTGTCGTCCAGGGCGATGGCGCGGTGTTTGGCCAGGTACCAGTCGGGGAACAGCGCCAGCTCGCGGCGCAGCAGAGGCTCGTCGTAGGCGGGCAGCACGCCGGGGGTGGATGCCTTTTGCCACTGCAGCAGCACATCGGTGGCCTGCTGGTACCAGGCGTAGGCGTCCAGGGGTTTTTCGGGGTTCAGCCGCTCGATCACGGTCTGGTGGCCCAGGTCGGACAGCAGCATGAAACCTGTGGGCTCATCAAAAGCCAGGATCTGGGGCACGTTCAGCCCGGCGGCGGCCATCAGGCCCTGCACTTGCACAAAGGGCTTGCAGTTCTCCTTGTCGGGCGGTGCATCCATCACGATGCGGCTGGCGCCTGTGGCCGTGTCAATGCGCAGATAGCGGCGGAAGCTGGCATCGGCCGACGCGGGGCGCAGCGTGGCGGGCAGCAACTGGTGCGGTCCCACCAAGGGGGCCAGCCAGGCGTCAAAGGCCGCACGGCGGGCGGCATCAGGCCAGCTGACGGGGGTGGAGGCGGCGGGCGCAGCAGGTGCGGCCACGGTGGCGCCCAGGGGCTGGCCAGCGGGCGATGGGGGGATGGGGTGGCTCATGGATAATCCGATTTTACAAACCGGTCGTGGCTGGCGCCGTGCGCGCTGGCCAGGGCCGGTCCCTTTGTCCGCTACCGCCCCATCACCCCACGTGCCACGCTGCCAGCCACCCACCGTGCAGAACTTCACCTCCCTTCGCGCCCGGCCCGCCACGGCGAAGTCTGCACGGCTGCGGCCCCCCGTGCCTCGTGTACTGGCTGTGGGCGTTGCGCTGGCCTGGTGTGGCCTGCCGCTGGCGGCCTTGGCCCAGGACGCCGCCGCGCCCAGCGCCTGGGATGCGCCTCCGGCGCTGCGGTCCTCCCCGCTGCTGCAGGAAAAGATTCCCGACGCCGTGCGCTCGCAATTGCCCGTGTTTGTGAAGGGCGATCACATCAGCGGCCAGACGGACCTGAATGCGCTGATTGAAGGCAACGCCGAGTTGCGCCGGGGCGACACGGTCATCCGCGCGGACCGGCTGGACTACAACGTGCCCGAGGACCTGGCCAAGGCCAACGGCAAGGTGCGCATCAACCGCGCAGGCAACGTCTACGAAGGCACGGCGCTGGAGCTGCGGGTGGAGGCCTTCGAGGGCTTCTTCAGCGACGCGCGCTACCGCTTTCTGGCCACGCAGGCGCACGGAGATGCGACGCGGGTGGACTTTGTGGACCGCTACCGCGCCGTGGTGCACAACGGCACCTACACCACTTGCGAGCGTGGCAACGAAGAGAGCTGGCAGCCCGACTGGGTGCTGCGCGCCGCCACCATCCGCATCGACAACGAGGAAGAGGTCGGCACGGCCGAAGACGCGGTGCTGGAGTTCAAGGGCATCTCGGTGCTGCCCATTCCGTACATCACCTTCCCGTTGTCGGAAAAGCGCAAGTCCGGCCTGCTGCCACCCACCATCGGGCTCGACAGCCGCGATGGGGTGACTTACATGCAGCCGTACTACTGGAACATCGCCCCCAACCGCGATGCCACCTTGCGCGCTGCGCTCATGACCAAGCGGGGGGCCAATGTGGGCGGCGAGTTCCGCTATCTGGAGCCGACCTACAAAGGCCAGATCAGCGCCGATGTGATGCCCACTGACCGCTTGCGCGACCGGGTGCGCTGGAGCTTCAGCGGCAAGCACGAGGGCGCGTTCGACACGGCCATCGGCGGGCTGGGGCTCAACCTCAACCTCAACCGGGTCAGCGACGACAACTACTGGCGCGACTTCAGCCGGGCCACCGAACAGCTGCGCCAGCGCCTGCTGCCCAACGATGCCATCCTGTCCTGGGGCCGCAACGACATGTCGGCCACGGTGCGCACCCTCAAATGGCAGACGCTGCAGGATGTCACCTCGCCCATCGTGCCGCCGTATGACCGCATGCCGCAGGTGCAGTGGCGCTACAACCCCTCGCAGCTGGGCGGTGGATTCGATGCCAGCGTCGAGCTGGACACCACGCGCTTCGAAGCGGCCCGCGCGCTCACCGGCCAGCCCAACGCCGACCGCAGCTACGCCATGGCGCAGATCAGCCGCCCGTTCCTGTCGCCGGGTGGCTTCATCACCCCGCGCCTGCAGCTGCATGCCACGCAGTACCAGTTTGATTCGGCTCTCTCCAACGGCCAGCGCTCGGCCAGTCGCACACTGCCCACCTTCAGCCTGGACAGCGGACTGGTGTTCGAGCGCGACACCGCCTACTTCGGCCGGGCCTTCCTGCAGACGCTGGAGCCCCGGGCTTTCTACACCTACACGCCCTACCGCGACCAGAGCATGCTGCCGGTGTATGACACGGCGGCCAATGACTTCAACTTTGCAACCATCTACACCGAGAACGCGTTTGGCGGCAACGACCGGCTGGCCGACAACAACCTGCTGACCCTGGGCGTGACCACCCGCCTGCTGGACCCCGACACCGGTGCCCAGGCCGCGCGCTTCGGCATTGCGCAGCGGGTGCGGTTCTCGGACCAGAAGGTGACCTTGCCAGGCGGCACGCCGGTGAGCGAGCGCCTCTCGGACCTGCTGCTGGGCGCGGGCATCAACTGGACGCCGCAGTGGGGCTTTGACTCCACCGTGCAGTACAACCCCAAGACCGGCCAGTCCATCCGCTCCACCATCGGCGCGCGCTACAGCCCCAGCAACTACCGCACTGTGAGCGCGGCCTACCGCCTGCAGCGCGGTACCAGTGAGCAGATCGACATCGGCTGGCAGTGGCCGCTGAACGACCTGTGGGGCGACAAGGGCAAAGACCTGGGCCCCGGCCGTGGCCAGGGCGGCGGGCGCTGGTACAGCGTGGGCCGATTGAACTACAGCATGAAGGACCGCAAGCTGGTGGACACCGTGGTGGGCTTCGAGTACGACAGCTGCTGCTGGATCGGCCGTGTGGTGCTGGAGCGCCTGCAAAGCAGCGTGACCAGCTCCAACACGCGCCTGCTGTTCCAGATCGAATTCGTGGGCTTCTCCCGCCTGAGCCTGGGTTCCAGCCCGCTCGACTCCTTCAAGCAAAATGTGCCGCGTTACCAGAACCTGCGCGAGCAGGTCTCCACGCCCAGCCGCTTCAGCAACTACGACTAGACCATGAATCACCGTGTACTCGCACTGGCCTTGACGGCCGCGTTGGCATCCCTCGTGGCGCAAGGCGCTGCGGCCCAGGGCCTGCGTCCTTCGGGGGCCTCGTCTTCGGGCAAGACCGGGTTGTCCTCCTCGCCGTCGTCGCTGACCGCGCGCCCTGCGGCCGTGCCCTCCATCACCTTGCCTGCGCCCTCCGCCAGCACCGCTCCGCGCTCGGCCGATTTCATCGTGGCGGTGGTCAACTCCGAGCCCGTGACCAACTACGAGGTGCGCTCGCGCCTGGCCCGTGCCGAGGCGCAGATCGCCAAGCAGGGCGGCGCCATGCCGCCACGCGATGCGCTGGCGCGTGAAGTTCTCGAACGCATCATTCTGGAAAAGGTGCAGCTGCAGCAGGCGCGCGAATCGGGCATCAAGGTCGATGACTACGCCGTGTCTCAGGCCGAGCAGGGTGTGGCCCGTCAGAACGACATGACGGTGGACGAGCTGTATGCGCGCCTGGCCCGCGACGGCATGAGCAAGGACCGTTTTCGCGAAGAGCTGCGCAACCAGCTGCTACAGCAGCGCCTGCGCGAACGCGAAGTCGAAGCACGCGTGAAGGTGAGCGACCTGGACGTGGACCAGTTCCTGCGCGAAGAGCAAAAGGGCACGGACGTCGCCGCCATGGAGATCAACCTCGGCCATGTGCTGGTGCTGGTGCCTGAAAACGCCACCCCCACGCAGGTGGCCGAGCGGCAGGCACGCGCACAGCGTGCGGCCGACAAGGTGCGCGCGGGCGAAGACTTTGCAGCGGTGGCCCGCGAGTTCTCCGATGCGCCCGAAGGCCAGCGCGCTGGTGGATTGCTGGGCTTGCGGCCTGCCGACCGTTACCCGGAGCTGTTTGTGAACTCCACCCTCGGCCTGCCGGTGGGCTCCATCGTGGGCCCGGTGCGCTCGCCAGCGGGTTTTCACGTGCTCAAGGTGGTGGAACGTGTGACGGCGGGTATGCCGACCACCGTAGTGCAAAACCATGCGCGCCACATCTTGCTGCGCACGGGCCCCCAGTTGTCCGAAGCCGCCGCCGCCGCGCGCCTGGCCGATTACCGCCGCCGCGTGCTGGCCGGGCAGGCCGACTTTGCAGCCCTGGCGCGCGAGCATTCTCAGGATGGCAGCTCCAAGGAGGGCGGTGATCTGGGCTGGGCCAACCCCGGCCGGTATGTGCCCGAGTTCGAGCAGGCGCTGGACGCCCTCAAGCCCGGCGACATCAGCGAACCTGTGGTCTCGCGTTTTGGCGTGCACCTGATCCAGCTGCTGGAGCGCCGCGAAGCCAAGCTCACCCAGCGCGAGCAGCGCGACATGGCACGCAACGTGGTGCGCGAGAAGAAACTCGACGAGGCCTATGCCACCTGGGCGCAAGAGCTGCGTGGGCGCGCGTATGTCGAGTACCGCGAGCCACCCCAATGAGTGCAGGCCCTAGCTCCCAGCAGTCCCAGACACCACAACAGATAAGGTCGCGTTGAAACACATTCCCCGCAAGCGCTTCGGACAACATTTCCTGTCCGACCAGGGCATCATCGACGGCATCGTGCAGGCCATAGCGCCGCTGCCCGGCCAGCCCATGGTCGAGATCGGGCCCGGCCTGGCCGCGCTGACGCAGCCCCTGGCGGAACGCCTGGGGCGCCTCACGGTCATCGAACTGGACCGCGACCTGGCCCTGCGCCTGCGCCTGCATGGCCAGCTCGACGTGATTGAGTCGGACGTGCTCAAGGTGGATTTCACCGCACTGGCGCAGACCCTGCGTGACAAGGCAGGACAGCCCGGTTTGCGGCTGCGCGTGGTGGGCAACTTGCCCTACAACATCTCCACCCCAATCCTTTTCCACCTGCTGGACCATGTGCAGGTCATCGAAGACCAGCACTTCATGCTGCAAAAGGAAGTGATCGACCGCATGGTGGCCAGCCCCGCCACTGGCGACTACGGGCGCCTGTCGGTCATGCTGCAGTGGCGCTACGCCATGGAAAACGTGCTGTTCGTGCCGCCCGAGAGCTTCGACCCCCCGCCCCGCGTGGACAGCGCCGTCGTGCGCATGGTGCCGTATGCCGAGCCGGCACCGCTATCGATTCCGGTGCTGGAAGAATTGGTCCAGGTGGCTTTCAGCCAGCGCCGCAAGCTCCTGCGCCACACGCTGGGCCGCTGGCTCGAAGCTCGCCAGTTTGGTGGTGAATTCGACACCCAGCGCCGAGCTGAGGAAGTGCCCGTGGCCGAGTACGTGGCACTGGCGCAGAAATGCTCTTGAATTGATAGCTGACAGCGCTTGTTCGATGGGCGCTAGACAGCTTTTTACTCAGTGAAGGTGCGTTGGATGGCGCTGAGCTAGCAGGCGCACTGCAACCAATGCCGTGCCTGCAGCTGCAACGCTGGACCTCGTAACAGCCATGGCAACTGTCGCTGCCCAGACCAAAGACACCGCGCAAGGGCCGCCCCGCCGCGCGGGTGTCGTCCCCCTTCCCGGCGAAGCCGAGAGAAGGGGGAAGCGGCGTAGCCGCTCAGGGGGATGTACCGAGTTATGCGGCGCTGAGCCAGTACCCGGCGTTGAAAGGGCTGCTCATGCGCAGCGCCATGGGCGATACGTCCACAAGTTTGTCCGTGGGCATTTTTTCAGCGGGTTCGCCGTTGATCTCGATGCCTTCGACGGCCTGGGTGTCGCTAGCCTCGTTCGCCCGTTCTGCTTGGCTGGTGGATGCAGAACGGGCTACAGAAAAGAATAGAAACACCGGAAGGGTATCTTGCGATCGCCCCAGTAGTCGGCCGCGTCACGGAAGATGTCGAGCAGCTGCTCGCGCGCTTCCTTATCGAACTTGCCTGTGGCAGGAATCTGCTCCAGCACCACAATGAAACCAGGCTGCGGGCCCGATTTGTGCAAAGGGTCTGTCATGCAGTCGTACAACGCATCGAAGTTCTTGCCGAAGTGCGATGGGAACGTGAATTGGGCGGCAATCAGGTCCAGCACATCCTGCTTGGACTGCGCGTGGGCCAGATTGGCGTACAAGAAATGGTGACCCATGGAGGTGGCTGCATCCTGCAGGTCCTGCACGCGGAAGGCGCGAATGGACTGCACGATGTTGGTGCGCACGCCACGCAGTGGCGTTTCCAGGTCTTTACGAAGTGGCGTCTGCATCTCCGCTACTCTTTCTTTATAAAGTCCACAAACTTCTGGCATCTCACAGGCTGCAGGATGCGGCCTGTGAATGGGGAATTCAATGGGGCGCGGCGTACGTTTTCAGGGATGGGCTGGCTGGCGCACACCGCAGGGGGTTACTCGACGATCTCGCGAAAACTGGCGTAGTGGTCGCTGGTGTAGTAGCAGGCGTCCGGCGTCCGGGGCTTGCCGCCACACACGATGCGCCGGGCTCCCCGGTCGCGCGATCCTGGTGTTCTGACGGTGTATTCACGGTAGTAGCCCCGCTTTTGGGCGGGCAACAGCCGCTCGCGATTGCCAAAAACCGATCCGTCCTTGTCGTACGGAAAGGGCCCGCCCTCACGGATCAGCGCATACGTTGTCCGCCCTTGGGGCGGCAACTCGGCCAGTGCGATGGGGGTGGTGGACCCGCCTTCGGACGGGGATTTCCGGGCATGTCCCGCAACCGGAGACAGCACGAAAGCAACACCCAAAACACACAATAACCCTGCCTTGCGCGCCCGGGTGGCTACAGCCTTCAGCATCAACGAACCTTTCAGAAACTACGGGTTAACCCGAAATTTCGAGCCGCTAGTGTCGCTCAACGGTCCCCAAAAAGCAAGCGTCTGCACAAAGATTGGGCAGACGCTGAAGGGCTTTGCAAGGGTTTTAAGTTAGCGCTTGCTACCGGATATTGGCTTATCTCGCCACGTTGGCATCGGCCACGGTGAGGGCTGTCATGTTCACGATACGGCGCACGGTCGCGCTCGGTGTCAGGATATGAACCGGCTTGGCCGCCCCCAGCAGCACGGGGCCGATGGCAATGCCGCCACCCGCCGCCGTCTTGAGCAGGTTGTAGGCAATGTTGGCGGCGTCGATGTTGGGGAACACCAGCAGGTTGGCGTCGCCAGTCAGCTCGCTGCTGGGCATGAGTGCCGAGCGGGCCTTGCCGTCCAGCGCCACGTCGCCATGCATTTCGCCGTCCACTTCCAGCCAGGGCGCCTGTTGGCGCAGCAGCTCCAGGGTCTGGCGCATCTTCACCGCGCTGGGGCTGTTGCTGGTGCCAAAGTTGGAGTGCGACAGCAGCGCGGCCTTGGGCTTGATGCCAAAGCGCATCATTTCCTCGGCCGCCAGGGCGGTGATCTCTGCCAGCTCTTGTGGCGTGGGGTCGTAGTTGACGTGCGTGTCCACCAAGAACACCTGGCGGCCGGGCAGCATCAGGCCGTTCATGCAGGCGTACACCGGCACGTCCTGTGCGGTGCTGTCGGCACCGCCCGCGTGCTTGCCGATCACCTGGTCGATGTACATCAGGTGGTTGGCTGTGGTGCCCCAGGTGCCGCAGATCAGGCCGTCCACCTCGCCCTTGTGCAGCATCATCGAACCGATGAGCGTGAGGCGGCGGCGCATCTCGATCTTTGCCACCTGCTGGGTGATGCCCTTGCGCTCGGTCATGCGGTGGTAGGTCTGCCAGAAGTCGCGGTAGCGGTGGTCGAAGTCGGTGTTGACCACGTCGTAGTCCACGCCTTCCTTCAGGCGCAGGCCAAACTTTTCGATGCGCTGGGCGATGATGGCGGGGCGGCCGATCAGCGTGGGGCGGGCGACCTTCTCGTCCACCACGATCTGTGCAGCGCGCAGCACACGTTCTTCTTCGCCCTCGGCATAGGCCACACGCTTCTTGGCAGCATTGCGGGCCGCGTCGAAGATGGGCTTCATCGTCGTGCCCGAGGCATACACAAAGGTCTGCAGACGGTCGCGGTAAGCGTCCATGTCGGCGATGGGGCGCTGCGCCACGCCGCTGTCCATGGCGGCCTGGGCCACGGCCGGCGCGATCTTCATCATCAGCCGGGGGTCAAACGGCTTGGGGATCAGGTATTCGGGGCCGAAGGTCAGCTTCTCGCCGACGTAGGCGGCTGCCACCACCTCGCTTTGCTCGGCCTGGGCCAGCTCGGCAATCGCGTGCACGGCCGCAATTTCCATCTCATCGGTGATGGTGGTAGCGCCGCAGTCCAATGCCCCACGGAAGATGTACGGAAAGCACAAGACGTTGTTCACCTGGTTCGGATAGTCCGACCGGCCCGTGGCCATGATGATGTCGTTGCGCACGCTGTGTGCCAGCTCGGGCGTGATCTCGGGGTTGGGGTTCGCCAGCGCGAAGATCACCGGGCGCTCGGCCATGGTGGCCACCATTTCGGGCTTGAGCACGTTACCGGCCGACAGGCCCAGGAACACGTCGGCGCCGACCATCACCTCGGCCAGCTTGCGCGCGTCGGTCTTCTGCATGAACTGGCGCTTGTCGTCGTCCATCAGTTCTTCGCGGCCTTCATAGACCACACCGGCCAGATCGGTGACAAACACGTTCTTGCGCTGCACGCCCACCTTGAGCAGCAGGTTCAGGCAGGCCAGGGCCGCAGCGCCCGCGCCGCTGGTGACCAGCTTCACGTCTTCAATCTTCTTGCCTGCCACCTTCAGCGCATTCACGATGGCAGCCGCCACCGTGATCGCCGTGCCGTGCTGGTCGTCGTGAAAGACCGGGATCTTCATGCGCTTGCGCAGCTCACGCTCCACGTAGAAGCAATCGGGAGCCTTGATGTCTTCGAGGTTGACGGCGCCAAAGGTGGGCTCCAGCGCTGCGATCACCTCCACCAGCTTGGCGGGGTCCTTTTCGTCGATCTCTATGTCGAACACATCGACGCCCGCGAACTTCTTGAACAGGACGGCCTTGCCTTCCATCACCGGCTTGGAGGCCAGCGCGCCAATGTCGCCCAGGCCCAGCACGGCGGTGCCGTTGGAAATCACGGCGACCAGATTGCCACGCGAGGTGTAGCGGAAGGCGTTGGCAGGGTCCTTCACGATCTCTTCGCAGGGCGCGGCCACACCGGGCGAGTAAGCCAGCGCGAGATCGTGCTGGTTGATCATCTGTTTGGTCGCGGCAATGGCCAACTTGCCCGGCTTGGGAAACTCGTGGTATTCGAGAGCGGCACGGCGCAACTGGGCACGCTTGTCGGAATCGTTGTTGTTGTTCTGGGCCGTGGTGTTCTCGGGCATTCAGTGTCTCCAACTCAGGGGTGAGGGGCCAAAACCGTACTCCAGCGGGTCTGCAGCAGGCTGTCAGCTTTGTAAGGGTCTGCGATTGTAGGGGGATGTGCGTAAAAACCCTAGTAAGCGAATCTGCTTACCTGCGGGCTGTTTGCCCATTCATTGTGTCGTGTGGACAGGGTTTTGAGACCCCCATATCCATGCACATAAGCTATGAGGTGTTTTGCTTTTTGAGGAGGAACACCGTGCTTGCCCGAAACGGGTCGCTTCATGCACCCTTCTGGCGTCAAAAGGGTGCATGCCGCGCCAGCCGTGCTCGTTGGGATGGCTTGACTTCCAACGCTCTGGCGAGGCATGGAACGAAAAAGGCCCCGCATGGGGCCTTTGTCGTTGAAGCGTAGACGCCGACGGATGCTTCAGCGGCTACTCGGAAAGCTGAACACCGCCCCCTCACGCACGCCCGCCGATGGCCAGCGCTGCGTGATGGTCTTGCGCTTGGTATAGAAGCGCACGGCGTCCGGGCCGTAGGCGTGCAGGTCGCCGAACAGGCTGCGCTTCCAGCCGCCGAACGAGTGGTACGCCACGGGCACGGGCAGGGGCACGTTCACGCCCACCATGCCGACCTGGATGTGGTCGGTGAAGTAGCGGGCGGCCTCGCCGTCGCGGGTGAAGATGCAGGTGCCGTTGCCGTACTCATGGTCGTTGATGAGCTGCATAGCCTCCTGCAGCGTCTTCACGCGCACCACGCCAAGCACGGGGCCGAAGATTTCTTCCTGGTAGATCTTCATGCCGGGCTTGACGTTGTCGAACAGGCAGGCGCCCAGGAAGTAGCCTTCCTCATGCCCGGCCACCTTCACCGAGCGGCCATCCACCACCAGAGTGGCGCCCTCGGCCACGCCGCTGTCCACATAGGCCTTCACCTTCTCGAAGTGCGGCTTGGTCACCAGCGGACCCATGTCATTGCTGTTGTCGGTGCCGGGGCCCACCTTCATCTTGGCGATTTCGGTCTTCAGGCCCGCAATCACGGCGTCACCCACTGCGTCACCCACGGCCACCAGCAGCGGAATGGCCATGCAGCGCTCGCCGCACGATCCATACGCGGCACCCATCAGCGCGCTCACGGCGTTGTCCACATCCGCGTCGGGCATGAGCACGGCGTGGTTCTTGGCGCCGCCCAAAGCCTGCACGCGCTTGCCGTGTTTGCAGCCTTCGCTGTAGATGTATTCGGCGATGGGTGTGGAGCCGACAAAGCTCACGGCCTTGACGCGTGGGTCTTGCAGCAGCGTGTCCACGGCCAGCTTGTCGCCGTTGACCACGTTCAGCACGCCGGGGGGCAGGCCCGCTTCCAGCGCGAGCTGGGCGATGAACAGGGTGGACGAAGGGTCGCGCTCGGACGGCTTGAGCACAAAGGTGTTGCCACACGCAACGGCCATCGGCCACATCCACAGCGGCACCATGGCCGGGAAGTTGAAGGGCGTGATGCCTGCAGTGACGCCCAGCGCCTGGAACTCACTCCATGAGTCGATGCTGGGACCCACGTTGCGGCTGTGCTCGCCCTTGAGCAGTTCGGGCGCGTAGCTCGCGTATTCCACGTTTTCAATGCCGCGCTGCAGCTCGCCGTGCGCGTCGGCCAGCACCTTGCCGTGTTCGGCGGTGATCAGGGCGGCGATCTTGTCGGCGTTTTCTTCCAGCAGGACTTTCAGCTTGCTCATCACGCGCGCACGCTTGAGCGGCGGCGTGTTGCGCCAGGCCGGAAACGCGGCCTCGGCCGAGGCAATGGCCGCCTCGACCGTGGCCTGGCTTGCCAGGGCCACGCTGGTGGTGGACAGGCCGGTGGCGGGGTCAAACACGGGCTGCGTACGGGCGGTGTCGGCGACGATCTGGCCGTCGATCAGGTGGCCGATGGTGGTGGTGACGTTTTTGTCGTGGTTCATGGTGATTTCAAGTAAAAAGTGCCACAAGCGCCAGTGAAACATGCGCTGATAGCTATCAAATTTATAGTATTCAAGCCGCAGCAACCTGGGGCTCCAGCGCGGGCAGCACATGCCCCAAGGCGCGGTCGATGAACTCCTGCTTCTCGCCCACCGGGGCAAAGTACTGCAGCACTTCGCGCGCGGCGTCCAGCCCCTTGAGGCGGGCGATCAGCCACGCCACCAGGTATTGCGAGGCCAGGCACCCGCCCGCCGTGGCCACGTTGCCGTGGGCCGCAAACGCGCGTGGCACCACGTCCACGCCCGACTCCATCACCCACGGCTTGCTGGTCAGGTCCGTGCAGGCGGGCGTGCCGCTCAGCAGGCCCAAGCGGCTGAGCAGGAAGGTGCCAGAGCACTGCGCCGCCAGCAACTGGCGGGCGGGGTTCAGCACCCTTAGCTGTTCCATCAGCGCGGGGGTGTTCGCCACCTCGCGCGTCTTCATGCCGCTGCCCACCAGCACCGCATCGGCCTGGGCCAACTGGCTCAGGTCTTCATGTGCGTCGATGGTGAGGCCGTTCATGGACGTGACGCGCGGCGTGGGGCTCGCAATGCGCACCTGCCAGTCCGTGTCGCCCAGCAGCGCGATGCGGCTGAGCATGCCAAACGCCACGAGCGAGTCGAGGTCGTTGAAGGCGTCGAAGGTAAGGATGGAAATGCGCATGGGCCGGTCGGGCTTGTGCCTCAAGCCGTTTCGTGCAGGGCGTCGCCCAGGGCGCTGATCAGGCGGTCGATTTCGGCCTGGGTGCTGATGAAGGGCGGTGCCAGCTGGATGGTGTCGCCACCGTAGCGCACGTAAAAGCCCTTCTTCCAGCAGTTCATGGCGATCTCATAGGGGCGCTTGGCAGGCTCGCCGGGCAGCGCCGCAATGGTGAAGCCGGCCGCCAGGCCAAAGTTGCGGATGTCGGCCACATGCTTAGCGCCCTTGAGGCTGTGCACAGCCTGCTCGAAGTACGGGGCCAGCGCCTTCACGCGGCCGATCATGTCTTCGTTTTGCAGGATGTCGAGCGCCGCAATGCCCGCCGCGCAGGCCACGGGGTGGGCCGAGTAGGTGTAGCCGTGCGGGAATTCGAGCATGTACTCGGGACCGCCGGCGGCCATGAAGGTGTCGTAGATTTCCTTGGTAGCCACCACGCCGCCCAGCGGCTGCGCGCCGTTGGTGACCTGCTTGGCAAAATTCAGGATGTCGGGCGTCACGCCAAAGGCCTCGGCACCGGTCCAGGCGCCGCTGCGGCCAAAACCGCTGATCACCTCGTCAAAAATCAGCAAGATGTTGTTTTGTGTGCAGATCTCGCGCAGGCGCTGCAGGTAGCCCACGGGCGGGATCACCACACCGGCCGAGCCCGAGAAGGGCTCGACGATCACGGCGGCGATGTTCGATGCATCGTGCAGCGCAATCACTTCCAGCAAGCGGTCGGCCAGCTCCTTGCCCGTGGGCGGCATACCCTTGTGGAACGAGCCTGCGGGTGGCTGGGTGTGGGGCAGGTGGTCGGCCTCCACGCCCTGGCCAAACAGCTTGCGGTTGGCCACGATGCCGCCCACCGAGATACCGCCAAAGTTCACGCCGTGGTAGCCCTTTTCGCGGCCGATCAGGCGCGTCTTGGTGCCCTGGCCCTTGGCACGCCAGTAGGCGCGGGCCATCTTGAGGGACGTATCGGCCGACTCGGAGCCCGAGCCGGTGAAGAACACATAGTCCAGCCCTGCGGGTGTCAGCTCTTTGACGCGGTTGGCCAGCTCAAACGACAGCGGGTGACCAAACTGGAAGGCGGGCGCGTAGTCCAGCTTCATGGCCTGCTTGCCGATGGCCTCGGCGATCTCGCGGCGGCCATGGCCCAGGCCCGCGCACCACAGGCCCGAGAGGCCGTCAAAAATCTTGCGGCCTTCGGAGTCGGTGTAGTAAGCACCGCTGCCCTCCACGATCATGCGCGGGTTGGCCTTGAACTGGCGGTTGCCGGTGTAGGGCATCCAGTGCGCGTCCAGCCATTCGGCGTCCATGCGGGGGCCTTCGGCACCGGCGGCGGGTTTTTCGATGTTGACGAAGCTCATGGGGTTCTCCAGTGCAAAGGCGGCGATAAAAGGGCGAGAAAAGCAAAGCTGCCCCAGCGGCCTGGGGCTTGACGTAGGGCATTGTTGCGCCGCCTGTTAATCTCTCAAATAATCCAATATCAATGTTTACTTGACGATTTATGCAAGTAAAAGACCCCGCTCCACCCCCACCAATCTCCGCGCCGGCCGGACCTGGAAAACACCGCGCCGTGCTGGGCCAGCTCAGCGACATGGACCTGCGCCTTTTGCAGGTCTTCAAGAGCGTGGTGGAGTGCGGCGGCATGTCGGCCGCCGAGCTGGAGCTGAACATCGGCACCAGCACCGTCAGCCGCCATATCAAAGACCTGGAGGCCCGTCTGGGCCTCACGCTGTGCCGGCGGGGGCGGGCGGGGTTTGCGCTGACGGCCGAGGGGCAGCGGGTGTATGACGAAACCCTGCGCCTGCTGGCCTCGGTGCGCAGCTTTCGCGACAGCGTGGACGACATACATTCGCGCATGGGCGGGCAGCTGGCTGTGGCGGTGTTCGACAAGACCGCCAGCAACCCGGCCGCCCGCATTGGCGAGGCGATAGCCGCCTTCACCGCCCGGGCGCCCGATGTGCAGCTGCAGCTGCATGTGGGCTCCATCAACGCCATCGAGCGTGGCGTGATCGACGGCAGCTACCAGGTGGGCATCATCCCCGCGCACCGCAGCTCGCAAAGCCTGGCCTACGCCGACCTGTTTGGCGAGACCATGCTGCTGTATTGCGGCGCGGGCCATCCGCTGTTTGGGGCGTCATCGCCCCCGGCCGACTGGCACGCGGTGCGGGGCTACCAGTTCGCGGGGCTGGGCTACCACTCTCCCAACATGGAGCTGAGCCACCAGGCCCGGCTGCAGCGCGCGGCCACGGGTTTTGACCAGGAGTCCATTGCTACGCTGATCCTGTCGGGCCGCTTTCTGGGGTTCTTGCCCGATCACTATGCCGAGGCCTTCGAGCGCCAGGGCCGCATGGAGGCCGTGAATCCGTCGCTGTTCCACTACCACTGCCAGTTTGTGAGCCTGATGCGCCGCTCCCCCGCCCCCGCCCGCGCGGCGCAGGCGTTTGCGCAATGCCTGGAGGACGCGCACCGGCCCAGTCGCTGACAGGGGTATTGCGGGGCTGCGGCTTGCCAGCGGCCGCGGCGCGGCGGACAATTCACCTTCTTTGCAACATTGTGTGACATCGGGAGCAGCGCCCATGGCCAGCATTTCCTCCATCGGCAGTTCAGGCCTTCAGGCCGCCCAGTTGCGGCTGGACGCGTCGGCCAACAACGTGGCCAACATGAACACCCCCGGCTACCGCCGCGAGGTGGTTGCACAAGAGGAAGTGGCCGAAAGCGCCGGCGTGCGAGCCACCGTGCAGCGCGAACAGGACGCCAAGGGCGTGGCGCTGGAGCAAGAGGCGGTGGAGCAGATGTCGGCCACTTACGCGTTCAAGGCGAATCTGCAGACCATCAAGACGCAGGACGAAATGATGGGCTCCTTGCTGGATGTGAAGGCCTGAGCGCTGCCCGTTCAGCGCCTGTTTGTGTTCCCACCCCCATGCCCCGCTGGTCGGGGCATGTTCGTTTCTGGCGCAGATTGAGAGGACTGCCCGTTATCAGTTGGTATCGGCCAGCCCCGCCAGGCGCTGGACCAGCCAGCGTTGAAAGGCCAAGCCCGTGGCGGTGCGGCTGCGCAGTGGAATGGCGTACATGGCGGTGCTCCTTGTCGTGAGTTTGTTCAGGCGCCCTGGATGGCTGGACTGCTGCTGGGCGATGCAGTAGCGCTTTGGCGAGCGGTGCGCCGGCCAGCCCGGTCCCACGCCTTTTCATGGAAGAAGAAGGCCACCGCCTGCACCGTGGGCTCCAGCAGGCTCAGGGTGAGCGAGGCCCACAGGTTGCCGGTGACGGCATAGGCCACCAGGGCGGCCACGCAGATGTGGATGAGGTAGTAGCTGCCCGTCTTCATCAGCATGGTTTGGTTCTGGCGGGCAACGCGGCGGATGAGGGACATGGCGGACTCCTTGGGTCAACAGAGCCTGCGGCGGTGCAGCAGGGATGGTTGAATGGTAGTGATTCGCAATAGCGAAAACCAATTGATCATCGCTAAGGCGCAGATAGCCGCTATCCAATGACGCTGTGCGAAGCGCCACAGCGCCTATCCCGAACAGACTGGTTCTGCGCATGAACTAGTTCACGTTCCGCCACTGAAAAAAGCCGCTGCCACCAAAGCCCCCGTTGCTATGATGGCCGCTCTTTTCAACCCCCTCTTTTGCTTTGGGAGCACACATGGCCCTCATGGACTTCATCAAGAAACAGTTCATTGACATCATTCAGTGGACCGAAGAGGGGGACGGCACGCTGGCCTGGCGCTTCCCCATGCGCGACATGGAAATCCAGAACGGCGGCACGCTGGTGGTGCGCGAGTCGCAGATGGCCATCTTCGTGAACGAAGGCCAGGTGGCCGACGTGTTTGGCCCCGGCACCTACAAGCTCACCACGCAGACGCTGCCGGTGCTCACGTACCTCAAGAACTGGGACAAGCTCTTTGAGTCCCCCTTCAAGAGCGATGTGTACTTCTTCAGCACACGCCAGCAGATCGACCAGAAGTGGGGCACACCCCAGCCCATCACGATCCGCGACAAGGACTTTGGCGCCGTGCGCCTGCGCGCGTTCGGCAACTACGCCTTCCGTATCGCCGACCCCAAGCTGTTCCACACCGAGATCTCGGGCACGCGCGAGTCCTACCCCGTGGCCGACCTGGAAGGCCAGCTGCGTGGCCTGGTATTGCAGAACATCAGCAACGCCATTGCCGGTAGCGGCCTGCCGTTCCTGGACCTGGCGGCCAACCAGGTCATGTTTGCCGATGCGCTGACCAAGGAGCTGGCGCCCATCTTCGCCAAGCTGGGCATCTTGATCGAGTCCCTCACGGTGCAGAACGTCTCGCTGCCCGAAGAGCTGCAGAAGATCCTCGACCAGAAGATCGGCATGGGCATGGTTGGCAACGACATGGCCAAATTCATGCAGTACCAGACGGCGCAGGCCATCCCCAAATTTGCCGAGGGCGCGGGCAACGGTGGCGGAGTGGCGGGTGACGCCATGGGTCTGGGCGCGGGTGTGGCGCTGGGCCAGGTGCTGGCGCAGAACCTGCAGCAGGGCCTGCAAGGCGGCGGCGCAGCAGCCCAGGCAGCGCCCGCAGCGGCGGCCGCTGCAGTGGGCGTCAAGCCCGAAGACGTGATGGCCACGCTGGAGAAGCTGGGCGAGCTCAAGTCCAAGGGCATCCTCACGCAGGAAGAGTTCGACGCCAAGAAGGCCGAACTGCTCAAGAAGCTCGTCTGATCGATCGGATCGATTGCTATCATAAAAATAGCTGCTTGCGCTGGAGGGATAGGCGCTAGAGGCCAATAGGGCTTCAAAGCCGTTTAGCGCGGCGCGGGCAGAACACTCCACACGATGGCCACCGACCCCACCCAGCGCTATTACCGCGCGCCCTGCCCCGGCTGTGGCGCGCCGGTGGAGTTCAAGAGCGCGCAGTCCACCCATGCCGTCTGCGGCTACTGCCAGAGCACCGTCGTGCGCAGTGGCGACGTGCTCACGCGCCTGGGCAAGATGGCCGAGCTGTTCGACGACCACAGCCCGCTGCAGCTCATGGCCAGCGGGCGCATCCAGCTCGATGGCAAGGACGTTCCCTTCACCCTCATCGGCCGCCTGCAGTACAAGGGCGACGCGGGCGTGTGGACGGAATGGGCGGCCTTTCTGAATGACGGCACGCTGGCCACGCTGGGCGAAGACAACGGTGCCTACGTCTTCACCCGGCCCATCGACCCGGGCCGCGAGATGCCTGCGCCGGAGCGCTTTCGCATCGGCACCACCACGGCCATCAACGGCAAGCCCTACAGCGTGGCCTACACCGGCCAGGCGCAGCTGATCTCGGCCCAGGGCGAGCTGCCCAAGCTGCCGCCGCTGGGCCAGCCCTTCGGCATGGTCGAGTTGCGCAGCGCCGACGGCGAAGTGGTCAGCATCGACTACGGCCACACCCCACCCAATGTAGAGCGCGGCAAGGCCGTGCTGCTCGAAGACCTGCAGCTCCAGGGCCTGAAAGACGAATCGGCCAAGGACGAAAAAGGCCGCCAGTTCAACTGCCCGCACTGCGGTGCACCGGTGCAGGTACAGCTGTCCACCTCCAAAAGCATCACCTGCGGGTCGTGCGCCAGCATCATCAGCCTCGATAGCGGCGTGGGCGGCGAGCTGCGCTCGGCCGAGCAGGACGAACCCGTGCAGCCCCTCATCCCGCTGGGCAGCAAGGGGCAGCTGCAGGGCGTGCACTGGCAGGTGGTGGGCTTTCAGCACCGCATGGGCGTGGAGCCCGGCGACGACGAGCACTTTGGCTGGAGCGAGTACCTGCTCTACAACCAGAAGCGCGGCTTTGCGTTCCTGGTCGATTCCGAAGAAGGCTGGAGCATGGTGCGCCCCACCACCGGCGCGCCGCAGATGGCGGCCACGGGCCGATCCGCCACGTACATGGGCACCAAGTACGACCTCAAATACACCTACGAGGCCGAGACCACCTATGTGCTGGGCGAGTTCTACTGGCAGGTCACGCGCGGGCAGAAGACCACCAACCGCGACTTTGCGAGCAGCAAAGGCCTGCTGTCGATGGAGCAGAGCCCGAACGAGATCACCTGGTCAGCGGGCGACAAGCTCTCCAGCGACACGGTGGCCAAGGCGTTCAAGCTGGACGACAAGAAAGATGTCCTGAAGCGCGACGACCCCGGTCCATTCGTGGCCAAATCCGGCCTGGGTTGCGGCACCATCATCATCATCGCGGTGGTGATCCTGATCCTGCTCATCCTGCTGAGCCGCTGCTCCAGCTGCGATCCCCGGGTCGAAAACTGTTCCTCGTCCTCCAGCTACCGCAGCTCGGGGGGCTCGTACGGCGGATATTCGTCGGGCGGCAGCCACAAGTAGTGCAGCGTCTGCGCTTGCCCACCGTTCACCAGCCACTGTCACTGACCACACGTTTCAAGGAGATCACACCATGATGGGATTCGAATGGCTCAAACCCGCGGCATTTCTCGGGTCCATCCTCTACGCCATCATTGGCGTCATCATCTTCTGGCTGGCCTTTGTCATCGTCGACAAGATCACGCCCTATGACCTGTGGCGCGAGATCGTTGAAAAGCAGAACCAGGCCTTGGGTCTGGTGGTGGCTGCGATGTGCCTGGGCATCAGCATCATCGTGGCGGCTGCCATCCATTGACGCACTAACGCATTGACGCGTTTTCGAGCCCTTACCGCCTGAATGAACGAAGCGGCGCACCCGGCAGGGTGCGCTGACCGCCGCCTTGTCGTCTCCCACCCCGCCTTCCATTGCGCCCGCACCTGCGGTGCCGCCCCCATCCTCCGGCCCCCGCCCCATCGACATCGCGCTGCTCATCAGCGTGTTCGTCGTGGCGGCCTGCGGCCTGCTGTACGAGCTGGCCGCCGGGGCGCTGGCGTCCTATGTGCTGGGCGACTCGGTGCTGCAGTTCAGCACCATCATTGGCACCTACCTGTTTGCCATGGGCCTGGGCTCTTGGTTGTCGCGCTACTTCGAGCGGCAGCTGCCCGCGCACTTCCTGCGCATCGAGCTGCTGGTGGCGCTGATCGGCGGGGCGTTGCCCGCCACGCTGTTCCTGGCCAATGCGTATGCGCCGGGTGCGTTCCGGTTTCTGCTGTACGGCATGGTGCTGGTGGTGGGCACGCTGGTGGGGCTGGAAATTCCTCTGGTCATGCGCATCCTCAAGCGCAACGTGGTGCTCAAGGACCTGGTCTCGCAGGTGCTCACGTTCGACTACCTGGGCGCGCTGGCGGTATCGCTGGCGTTTCCGCTGCTGCTGGTGCCGCACCTGGGGCTCATCCGCACGGGCCTGCTGTTCGGGCTGATGAACGCCGCTGTGGCGCTGTGGGCGGTGTGGCTGTTCCGGCATGAGCTGCGGCGCCTCCAAGCCCACTTGTTCGCCTGCCTGATGGTGGTGGGACTGCTGCTGGCCGGGCTGGCGGGGGCCGAGCAGATCACGAGTCTGGCCGAGGACAAGTTCTACCAGGACCGCATCATCTTCACCACGGCCACGCCCTACCAGCGCATTGTGGTCACGCAGGGCCGCTATGGCCACCGGCTGTACCTCAATGGCAACCTGCAGTTTTCCGAGTCCGACGAATACCGCTACCACGAGGCCCTGGTGCATCCCGCCATGGCCGCGCACGGGGCGCCCAAGCGGGTGGCGGTGTTGGGCGGCGGCGACGGCATGGCGGTGCGCGAGATCCTCAAGTACCCCTCGGTCGAGTCCGTCACCCTGGTCGAGCTGGACCCGGCCATGACGCGCATCTTCAGCGAGAACCCCACGCTGGCAAAGCTCAACGGCCACGCGCTGCAAAACCCCAAGGTGACCATCGTCAACACCGATGCTTTTGGGTGGCTGCAGCAGGGGACGGACCTTTTTGACGTCATCGTGGTGGACTTTCCGGATCCGACCAACTTCTCCATCGGCAAGCTCTACACCAACAGCTTTTATGCCTTGCTGGACAAGCGGCTGGCGGCCAGTGGCTACGCAGTGGTGCAGACCACCTCGCCGCTGGTGGCGCGCCAGAGCTTCTGGACGGTGGTGCAGACCATCGAATCCGTGGGTCTCTCGACAGCGCCGTACCACGCCCATGTGCCCAGCTTTGGCGAATGGGGCTATGTCATCGCCAGCCGCAGGCCCTGGCGCCTGCCCGATGCCTTGCCGCCGGGGCTGCGGTTTTTGAGCCCCCCGTCGCTGCCGCTGCTGTTTGACTTTCCGCTCGATATGGCGCGGGTGCCGGCCGATGTGAACCGCCTGTCCAACCAGGCGCTGGTACACAGCTACGAGCGCGAATGGGGCAAGGTGGTGGCGCATTGAGCCGGCGATGGCTTGGGGGCCAACGGGCATTCGCCGAGCAATTTGCAGGGGTTCTGCCCGGTGGCACGGGCGTCACAATCGGCTACAAAGCTGTCAAGACCTGATCGCCGTGGGCTCCCGATGCCGGATTTCTTTTTCCTCTCTAACGCACAGCCCTATCCGCTGCTCTGGGCCCAGCATGATCCTTGGCTGGTGGCGCTGTCTGTAGCGATGGCGGTGCTGGCGTCTGTGCTGGCGCTACAGATGGCGGGCCTGGCCCGGCGCGCCGACACCCGCTTCATGCGGCAGATGGCCCGGGGGTCCGGTGCGATGGCGTTGGGTGGAGGCATCTGGTCGATGCACTTTATCGGCATGCTCGCATTCACGGTGTGTGGGCGCGGGCGTTTTGATCCTTGGATGACAGCGCTGTCTATGCTTCCGAGCGTAGCTGCGTCATGGGTTGCGCTGGGGCTGCTGATGCGCCGCGAGATCAGCCGTGCAGCCCTGGTCGTCGGCGGCGTGCTCGTCGGCGCTGGCATTGGCGCCATGCATTACATCGGCATGGAGGCGTCCCAGTGGGCTCCGTTCATGCGCTTTGATCCTTGGGGCTTTGCGGCCTCCGTCTTGGTGGCCGTGCTGCTGGCCATTGTGGCCCTGTGGGTGCGATTTGGACTGGAGCGGGTGGTTCGCTGGCGGGCCCGCTGGCTGAACCTGGCAGCGGGCGTGGTCATGGGGCTGGCCATTGCGGGCATGCACTACACCGGGATGGCGGCGTTGCGCTTTATCGAGGTGCCAAACGAGTTGGAGCTGTTGGCTGCTGCAGAGGGCACCCCCATGGCCCTGGCGGTGGCTGCCGTGGCCCTGGTTATTGGTGTACTGGTCATCGCCATCAACGCCGGCCTGCGCTACCGGCAAATGTTCCTGCAGATGCGCCAGAGCGAGTCCCGCCTGCGCGCGATTGCCGACACGGCCGTGGATGGCATGGTGATGATTGATGCGCAGGGCCGGGTGCAGTCCTTCAATGCGGCGGCCGAACGCATCCTGGGGTGGCGCCCCGATGAGGTGGTGGGCCAGAACGTGTCCATGCTCATGCCCGAGCCTGATCGCTCTCGCCATGACACCTACCTGCAGCGCTACCTGCAAGGCCAGGGCGGTGGCGTGGTCGGCGCCAACAGCCGCGAGGTGCTGGCCTTGCGCCCCGACGGCAATACCGTGCCCATTCGCATTGCCGTTGGACGCGTACCGCTGGATGGCGAACCGGTGTTTGTGGGGTTCATCAGCGACCTGACCCAGCGCCGCGCGATGGAGCAGGAGCTCAAGGCGAGCGAGCAGCGTTTGCGCTCGCTGATAGGGAACATTCCTGGGGTGACTTTTCGCTGCCGCTATGACGCCGACTGGACCATGCTCTTCATCAGTGATGCCGTGACAGCGCTGACGGGGTGGCTGCCGCAAGACTTCCTGCAAGGGCGTGTCAACTTCACACAGTTAACGCTGCCTGAAGAGGTGGACCGTCTTTGGAACGAGGTGTCGGCAGCCATTGAGGAGCACAGGCCTTATCACGTGGAGTTTGGCCTGCGTGACCGCGAGGGCCGCTTGCGTTGGGTGTCCGAAAGCGGGCGCCCCGTGGTGGGGGACGATGGCCAAGTGCAATGGATTGACGGGGTCATCATGGACATGACCGCCTTCAAGGAACGCAACGCAGAGTTCGAAAGCACCGTGCGCGCCATCAACCGCGCGTTGGCGGTAGTGGAGTTCGACATGCAGGGCCGCGTGCTCCACGCCAATGACAACTTCCTCAGTCTGATGGGCTATGGCCTCCAGGAGATCGTGGGCCAGCACCACCGCATGTTCTGCGAGCCCGCCTACGCGCAGACCGAGGCGTACGCGCAGTTCTGGGAGCAACTGCGAGCTGGCCAGCTCGATGGCGGTGAATATCAGCGACTGGGCAAGGACGGGCGGCGCATCTGGATCCAGGCCACCTACAACCCCATCTTCGACGCCCAGGGCCAGCCGTTCAAGGTCGTCAAGTTTGCGACTGACCTCACCCAGCGCCGTGCCATGGAGCAAGAGCTGCGCGCCGCCAAGGAGCGTGCCGAGCAGGCCGCAGCCGCGCGCAGCACCTTCCTGGCCAACATGAGCCACGAGATCCGCACGCCCATGAACGCCATCATCGGCTTCACCGAGGCTCTGCTCGACACCCCCATGGACGCGCAGCAGCGCCGCCACCTGGGCACGGTGCAGCATGCGGCGCGCTCCATGCTGCGCCTGCTCAATGACATCCTGGACACTGCCAAGCTGGAAAAAGGCGCGGTGGAACTGGAGATTGCGGACTTCTCGCTGCAAGAGGTGTGCGACCAGATCCTTGCCTCGCTGCGCATCCATGCGGGCAAGAAGGGGCTCGCGCTGCAGTGCCTGACGGACGACCGGGTGCCGCCCTACCTGCGGGGCGATGCACTGCGCCTGCAGCAGGTGCTGCTGAACCTTCTGGGCAACGCGCTCAAGTTCACCGAGCGCGGCCATGTACTGCTGCGGCTGGACTACCACGACGGCACGCTGGTGATGGAGGTGGAGGACACGGGCATCGGCATCGCGGCGCAGCACCTGGAGCGCATCTTCGACCCCTTTGCGCAGGCCGACGCATCCACCACCCGGCAGTTCGGCGGCACCGGCCTGGGCACCACCATCTCGCGCCAGCTGGTGGAGCTGATGGGCGGCAGCATCAGCGTGCGCAGCACCCTGGGTGTGGGTACCACGTTCGCCGTCTGTGTACCTTTGCCGGTGGGCCAGGCGACGGCGGCAGTGGCCACCGTGAGCCATGCGGTCCAGCTGCCGCCGCTGCGCATGCTGGTGGTGGACGATGTGCCGGCCAACATCGAGCTGCTGCAGATCCACCTGGACCGGGGGCGCCACCAGGTGACCGTGGCGCGGGATGGCGAAAGCGCAGTCGCCGCCTACGAGGCCGGGCGCTTTGACGTGGTGCTGATGGACCTGCAGATGCCCGGCATGGATGGCCTGGAGGCCACGCGCCGCATTCGTGCGTTCGAGCAAGCGCAGCGGCGCAAGCCGGTGCCAGTGATCGCCCTGTCGGCCAGCGTGCTGGAGCAGGACCGGCGCAACGCACGCGCAGCAGGCATGGACGGCTTTGCGAGCAAGCCGCTGGAGCCCGCCCGCCTGTTCCGCGAGATCGCCCGCGCGCTGCACCTGCAGCCCGATGCCTCCCCCTCGGGCTGGAGCAGCCTGCAGCCGCTGGCGGCTGCCCCGGGCGTGCCCCTCGCCCCCCAGGCCGCAGCACCCGCCGTGGACTGGGAACGCGGCACCCGCCTGTGGGGCCAGCGCGCCTTGCTGCGCGACGCCGTGGCGCGCCTGCTGGCCGACCACGCTGCCACCCCCGCCACCTTGCAGGCCATGGTGGCGCAGCCCGACATGGATGCGGCCCGCGCGCTGGCCCACCGCCTGCGTGGTGCGGCCAGCAACCTGGCACTGGGCCCGCTGCAAACGCTGGCGCAGCGCATTGAGGAAGCGGCTCATAGCCTGGACCGCACGGCGCTGCCGCCGCTGGTGGCCGCCCTGCCCGCCGCGTTGCAGGCCGTGCAGCAGGCCCTGGCCCACGAGGCCGAGGCCGCCACAGCACCCGCCCCCGGCGTGGGCCAGCATGCGCCGCTGACCGCCGACCAGCGCCAGCAGGCCTTGGACGCTGCTCACGCGCTGCAGCAGGCCCTCGCGCAGTCCGAGCTGGCCCAGCCGCCGCTGGACTTGCTGGTGCAGCTATTGCCCGCGGCCGCCACCGAGCGCCTGCAGGAGGCCATCGACACCTTTGACTTTGACCAGGCCGTGGTGCAGTTGCAGCAGCTGCGCACACACTGGCTGGACGAACCCCTGGAGAACCCCGCATGACCCCGGCCCCTGACCAGCGGCCCCGCCTGTTGCTGGTGGACGATGAACCCACCAACCTGCAGGTGTTGCGCCACATCCTGCAGGCCGACTACCGCCTGCTGTTTGCCACCGACGGCGAACGCGCGCTGCAGGTGGCGCGCGAGCAGCGGCCCGACCTGGTGCTGCTCGACATCATGATGCCCAACCTGGATGGCTACGCCGTGTGCCGCGCGCTCAAGGCCGATGCCGCCACGGCCTCGATCCCGGTGATCTTCATCACCGCCCTCACCGACAGCCAGGACGAAACCGCGGGGTTTGACGCAGGCGCGGTGGACTACATCACCAAGCCTGTCAGCCCGCCCGTGGTGCGCGCGCGGGTGCGCACCCACCTGTCGCTGGTGCGCATGGACGAGCTGCGCGAAACCCGTCTGCAGATCGTGCAGCGCCTGGGCCGCGCGGCCGAGTACAAGGACAACGAAACCGGCATGCATGTGATCCGCATGAGCCACTTTGCCCAGCTGCTGGCGCTGGCCGCAGGCCACAGCCCGGCCTGGGCCGAAGACCTGCTCAACGCCGCGCCCATGCACGACGTGGGCAAGATCGGTATCCCCGACGCCGTGCTGCGCAAGCCGGGCCCGCTGGACGCTGCCGAGTGGGACACCATGCGCCGCCACCCCGAGATCGGCGCCGAGATCATCGGCGAGCACCCGTCCGGCGTGCTGCAGCTGGCCCGCGAGATTGCGCTGGCCCACCACGAAAAGTGGGACGGCAGCGGCTACCCGCGCGGCCTGGCGGGCGAGGCCATTCCAGTGTCGGCGCGCATCGTGGCCGTGGCCGATGTGTTCGATGCCCTCACCACCCGCCGCCCCTACAAGGAGCCCTGGCCCGTGCAGGACGCGCTGGACCACATCACAGCGCAGGCCGGCAAACACTTCGACCCCGCCCTGGTGGCGCTGTTTGCCCCGCTGGTGCCGCAGCTGCTTGAGATCCGCGCACGCTGGTCGGATTGATGCGTGACCGTATGACGCCCTGGACCCTGCAGCGCCGCCAGTTTGTGGCGGGCGCTGCCGCCCTGGCCACGGCCGCGCTGGGCGGGTGCGACCGGGCCGTGCCGCCGCTGGAAGGCGGCTTCACCGGCATCGACATGGCGCGCGGCCACCAGCTGCGGGAGTGGCTGGCGCGCGGTACCTGGCCCGAGCCCGCCGTGGTGCGGCGCGCGCAGGTCATCATCGCGGGCGGGGGCGTGGCGGGGCTGGCCGCCGCGCGTGCACTGCGCCTGGCGGGCGTGCAGGACTTTGCGCTGCTGGAGCTGGAGGACACTGCGGGCGGCAACAGCCGGGGCACCGCCGTCAATGGCCTGGCCTGCCCGCAGGGCGCGCACTACCTGCCCGTGCCTGGCGACGACGCGCGCGAGGTGCAAGACCTGCTGGAGGAGCTGGGCCTGCGCCAGCGCGTGGCCGGGCGCTGGTTGTACGACGAACGCCACCTGTGCCACAGCCCGCAGGAGCGCCTGTACTTCGAGGGCGAGTGGCAGGAGGGCCTGCTGCCCGTGCAGGGCGTGGGCGAGGCCACGCTGGCGCAGTACCGCCGCTTTGCGCAGGCGGTGGAGCGTGAGTCGAAGGCCGCGCGGTTTGCCATGCCCGCACTCAAGCTGTGGACCGCCAGGCGCCCGCTGGCGCCCAGCCAGCAGGCGCTGGACGCCATGACGTTCGCCGCCTGGCTGGCGCAGGAAGGGCTGGACGATGCCCATCTGCGCTGGTACCTGGACTACTGCTGCCGCGACGACTACGGCGCCGGGGCCGACCGTGTCTCGGCCTGGGCGGGCATCCACTACTTTGCCAGCCGCCACGGTTTTCATGCGCCCGGCGAGGCTTTGGACGAAGCCCGCGAAAGCGTGCTCACCTGGCCCGAGGGCAATGGCTGGATCACCCGGCGCCTGGCCGAGCCGCTGGCCAACACCGCCAACGGCGGCGGCCAGCTGCGCACCGGCACCAGCGTGCTGCGCATCACCGAAGGCCGCCACGGCGTGGAGGTGGATGCGTTCAACCACGCCACCGACAGCGTGGAGCGCTGGCAGGCGCCCCGCTGCATCGTGGCGCTGCCCGTCTTCGTGGCGGCGCGTGTGGTGCAGAACCCGCCCGCGTTCCTCACCGGGGCGGCCCAGCGTCTGTCGTGGGCGCCCTGGCTGGTGGCCAACATCCACATCCACAGCCCGCTCACCGACCGCCCGGGCGCCGCGCCGGCCTGGGACAACGTCCTGTACGCCGACCCTACGGCGGGGGGCCTGGGCTATGTGAACGCCGGCCACCAGCGCCTGGACACCCGCGCCACGCTGGCCGGCCCCACCGTGCTCACCTACTACCAGGCGCTGGGCGACCGGGCGGACGGCCGTCAGCAACTGGCCACCCAGCCCTGGCAGCACTGGGCCGACGCCGCCCTGGCCGCCCTGGCCGTGCCCCACCCCGACCTGCGCCAGCGCGCCACGCGTGTGGACATCACCCGGTACGGGCACGCCATGTCCATCCCCACACCGGGTTTGCAGCAGTTTTTGAGCCAAATCGGCCTGAAGCGGAGGTCTTTCATGCCCAAGGCGCTATCAAATGGTGAGCGCACCGCCTGGTTGCCCACGCCCACCACTGCACGGCTGGCGTTTGCGCATGCCGACTGGTCGGGGTATTCGGTGTTTGAAGAGGCCTTCACGCGCGGGCATGGCGCGGGGCTGGTGGCCGCCGCCGGTTGATTCCTTGGTGCGGAGGATCCCTAGCCGTGCTGCCCGTCCCACCACATCCCCAGGCACAGCGCGACGCCCACGGCATACAGCAGCCAGGTGGCCGAGACCACGTAGGGATAAAACATCAACGCCACGCCCCACCAGCGCGTGCGCGGCTGCTGCGCACGCTTGCCGTGCCAGTACGCCGCCATGCCGATCAGGCCAAACAGAATGGCCCCCACGATGTAGGCCGGGCTGGGCAGCTCCAGGCCGAGGGATTGCAGTGCAGAGAGGGTTTCCATGGCGGGGTGTGCAGGCTGTGCGGGTGGGGTGAGGTGGGTGTGACTCCTGCCAGCGATAAAAGGTCCCTGGCCAGGTCCCTGGTGTGTGCCCGATCCGGCGTTGCCTGGTGGGGGCGTTGGAGAACGGCCTTTCATGGCGGTGTCACAGGGCGGCGGCATCGTCCACGGTTTTGGCTCTTTTCACCTTGACCACCATGTCCCGACTGTCCCTGATTGCCGCCTGCGCCGCGCTGCTGTGCGCAGCCGCCACCCCCGCCATCGCCCAGCAGGCCTACCCGGCCACCCTGGCCGGCCATGCCGTGCTGCCCGCCCTCACCGTGATTGCCGCGCCCAAGGACGCGCCGCAAGACCTGCAGGTGGCTGGCAAGTTCACTACCCCCCGCCGTGTGGATACCGTGGGCAGCGTGATGGGCCAGTCGGGGGGCCGTGACACAGGCGTGTCTTTGCCCTTCCAGGGCCAACCCCTTCAGGGCCACTCGGGCATCAAGCGCATGGCCGACGGCTCGTTCTGGATCCTCACCGACAACGGCGCCGGCTCCAAGGCCAACTCGCCCGATTTCATGCTGCACCTGAGCCACTACACCGTGGACTTCAAAAGCGGCCAGTTCAACCGTCTCAAGACCATCTTCCTGCACGACCCCGACAAGAAGATCCCCTTCCGCATCACCCACGAAGGCACCGACAAGCGCTACCTGACGGGTGCCGACTTCGACCCCGAGAGCTTCCAGTTCGCTGGCGGCGCGCTGTGGATCGGCGAAGAGTTTGGACCCTTCTTGATCAAGGCCGACCTGAACGGCAAGGTGCTGGCCGTGTTCGAGACCCAGGTGGACGGCAAGGTCGTGCGCTCGCCCGATGCGCCCGGCGTGCTGATGCCCGGCGCCCCCGACGCCAAGCCCACGCCGTTTGAAGTCAAGCGCTCCAAGGGCTACGAAGGCATGGCCTCCAGCAAGGACGGCAGCAAGCTCTATGCGTTGCTGGAAGGCGCGCTGTGGAACGACGGCGCCAAGGCGTACGAAAACGTGGGCGGCAAGCAGTACCTGCGCGTGCTCGAATTTGATGTGAAGACCGAGCAATGGACCGGCCGCCACTGGAAGTATGTGCTGGAGGCCAACCACCACGCCATTGGCGACTTCAACATGATCGATAACACGACTGGTTTGATCATCGAGCGCGACAACGGCGAAGGCACGGCCGACAAGGCCTGCCCCGAGGGCGTCAAGCGCACGGACTGCTTCCACGACCTCGCCAAGTTCAAGCGCATCTACAAGGTCGAGCTGAGCGACGCCAATGTGGGCGGCGAGATCCGCAAGGTAGGCTACATCGACCTCATGAACATCCAGGACCCGCAGCGCCTGGCCAAGAAGCCGCTGAACAACGGCGTGCTTACCTTCCCGTTCTTCACCATTGAGAACGTGGACATCGTGGACGGCAGCCACATCGTGGTGGGCAACGACAACAACCTGCCCTTCAGCAGCAGCCGCGACCCGAACAAGGCGGATGACAACGAGCTGGTGCTGCTCGAAGTGGGCGAGCTGCTACGCGCCAAGTAACCCGGCGCCAGCGCGCTGTGGGGGCCGGGTGGCAAAATTCCCGGTTCCCGTTCCAACGTACCCGGAAGCCGCGCCACCATGTTCACAGGCATCGTCCAAGCCACGGCAGGCATTGCCGCCATCCACGACCGCGCAGGGCTGCGCACGTTCACGCTCGATTTCCCCGAGGGCTTCTGCCAGGACCTGGCCATTGGCGCCAGCGTGGCCACCGATGGCGTGTGCCTCACCGTGACCGAGATCCTGTCGCCCACGCAGGCCAATTTCGACGTGATGCTGCAGAGCCTGAACATCACCACTCTGGGCAGCTACGCGCAGGGCGACCGTGTGAACGTGGAGCGCGCGGCCAAGGACGGTGCTGAGATCGGCGGCCATCCGCTGTCGGGCCATGTGGACTTCACCGGCACGCTCATCGAGCGCCGCGAGTTCGACAACAACCTGGTCTGGCGCGTGGCCGTGCCCGAGGCGTTTCGCCGCTACATCTTTGCCAAGGGCTACATCGCCATCCACGGCGCCAGCCTCACGGTGGCCGAGGTGAACCGGCAAGAGGGCTGGTTCGAGATCTGGATGATCCCCGAGACCCGCCGCGCCACCGTGTTTGAGCACAAGAAGGTGGGCGACCGCCTGAACATCGAGATCGAGCGCAGCACGCAGGTGGTGGTGGACACGGTGCGCGAGGCGGTGCAGGAGAGCCTGGGCCGCCTGCAGCCCGTGCTGGAGGCGTTGTTGAAGGAAAAGGGCCTGTCGCTCGACGACTTTGTGCAGGCGCCCGTGCTGCCGCACTGACCCAGCGAAGCTCTCCCATGTCCGTGGTGGTGCGCCCGCTGGCGCTGAGCGATCTGGCCGACCTGCTGGCCGTGCAACTGGCCTGTTATGGCGAGGGGTTTGTGGAGAGCGGCGAGGTGTTTGCCCGCCGCCTCGCCAGCCCCGCCAATTGCTCGCTGGTGCTGGAGCAAGCTGGTGTGGTGTGCGCCTACCTGGCGGCTTACCGCAGCGTGCGTGGCAAGGTCACCCCGCTGCACGGCGACTTTGAAGCCACCGCCCAGCCCGACACGCTGTACCTGCACGACATGGCCGTGCTGCCCGCCCATGCAGGGCAAGGCCTGGCCCATGCGTTGCTGCAGCCCCTGTGGGCGCAGGCCCGCGCAGAAGGGCTGCGGCACAGCGCGCTGGTCTCGGTCCAGGGCTCGCAGGCCTACTGGCAACGGCAGGGCTATGCACTGCACCCCTTGCAGGACGCCACCCAGCAGGCCCGCCTGGCCAGCTACGGCGACGGCGCCGTGTACATGGCGCGAGCGCTTTAGAACGTGTTGACGATCTCCCAGGGGTCGCGCAGCGGTCTTTGGGGTATGGGATGCAAGGCGCGGGGCGTAGTGGATAGCTTGGCTATCCACAAGCGCCGCAACGCTGCAGACCGCCCGCAAAGACCACTGCCCGAAGGGTTGGAGCGAAATCGGGTGATTGGACGCCCCAGCTGCTTGCATGGGCATGAGCCCATGCAGCGCATCCGAAGCATCCACTCATCCCGATTGCGCTCCAACGCGATCCCCTGCGAGATCGTCAACACGTTCTTAGACCTTGTAGGCCCACTGTCACCGGCCCTCGTCATAATGCCCGCCATGCCCCACCGCTGGAAACCCAACGTCACCGTGGCCGCCCTCATCGAGCGCGATGGCCGCTTTCTGCTGGTCGAGGAAGAAACCACCGACGGCCTCAAGCTCAACAACCCCGCCGGCCACCTGGACCCGGGCGAGTCGCCCATTCAGGCCTGCGCGCGCGAGGTGCTGGAAGAAACCGCCCACGACTTCGAGCCCACGGCGCTGATCGGCGTGTACCTCAACCGCTTCACCAAGACGCGCACGGGCGACGACACCACCTACCTGCGTTTTGCCTTTGCAGGCACGCTGGGCACCCACCACGACTGGCGCACGCTCGACACCGGCATCGTGCGCACGCTGTGGCTCACGCCCGACGAGATCCGCGCCTGCCCCGAGCGCCACCGCAGCCCGCTGCTGCTGCGCTGCCTGGAGGACTACCTGGCGGGCCAGCGTTTTCCGCTGACGCTGGTGCACACCGATATTTCGGTCACCGAGCCCGCTGCGCAATAGCTCTGCGCGGGCTGGGTGACGCGAGGTCTTGTGACCTCAGTCCGCGGTCAGCTTGCGTTCCTTGATGATGGTGGCCCACTGCGTAGATTCCTTCTTCATGAAGGCCGTCAGCTCGGCGCGTGTGGTGGGCTGCGGCGTGAGGCCGTGCTTGTTCAGTGCCTCCTTCACGCTTGGGTCGTTCAGCACCTTCACGATCTCCTGGTTCCAGCGGTCCAGCAGCGGCGCAGGCGTCTTGCCGGGGGCCACGAAGGCGTACCAGTTGAGCGCTTCAAACCCCGGGTAGCCCGCTTCGGCCACGGTGGGGATGTTGGGCATGTAGGACGGCCGCGTGAGCCCGGTGGTGGCCAGGGGAATGAGCTTGCCGGCCTCGATGTGCGGCAGCGCGGTGGGCGGCGCGGCAAAGTACGAAGTCACGCGCTCGCCCAGCAGGTCCTGCAGCGCGGGGGCGCCGCCCTTGTAGGGCACATGGGTCATGTCGATGCCGGCTCGCTGGTTGAACAGTTCACCCGCCAGGTGCGATGCCGAGCCCGCGCCGGTGGAGGCAAAGTCCACGCTGCCGGGCTTCTTCTTGGACAGCTGCACAAACTCGGCCAGCGTTTTCACGCCCGCGCCCTTGTGCACCACCAGCACGTTGGGGAAGTTCACGCCGCCCGACACGGCGGCCAGGTCCTTGAAGGGGTCGTAGTTCACCTTCATCAGGTGTGGCGCGATGGTCAGCGGCCCCACCGACCCGAGCAGCAGCACCGAGCCATCTGCGGGCGCATTGGCCACAAACTGGTGCGCGATGTTGCCGCCTGCGCCACCCTTGTTGTCCACCACCACCGACTGGCCGATGTTCTCGCCCAGCTTCTTGGCGATGAGCCGTGCCGCCGCATCGGCCGCGCCGCCTGCGGCAAAACCCACGACGAGCGTGACGGGCTTCTTGGGCGGGAAATCCTGCGCGTAGGCAGCGCTAGACAGTGTCGCGGCAGCGGTGGCGAGTGCCAGCGCGCTCATCAAGAGGGCGCGTTTTTTCATGGGGGTCTCCTTCATCGTGGATGGTGGGGTGCGGGGATCAGTCGGCGCCGAGGCCGATGGGGTTGGGCTGGCGCTTCTCCACCGCATGGCGCAGCAGCGATGCGGTGCGGAAGATGCCGTGCGCAAACTTGCCGTAGGGCATGGTGGCGAACAGCGCCATCACCGCGCCCAGGTGCAGGCACAGCAGCAGCGGCAGGCCTGCGGTGCCACGCGCGGCCCACAAGGCCAGGCCGCTGGTGGCGGTGAGGAACAGCAGGGCGATGAAGGCGCGGTCCATGGGCTTTTGCGCGGCATCGCCGTGTTGCGGGTGGCGGCGCAGGTTCAGCCGCCAGAGGCCGGCCGTGCCAATCGCCAGGCTGATGCCGCCCAGCCCGCCCAGCAGCTTGGGCAGGCTGGGCAGGTCGTACGGTGCAGGCAAGGCCAGCAGGTAGTGGTACAGCGTCGCCACGCTGGTGGCCGCAAAACACAGCATGAAGCCGTAGAACGTGAGGTGGTGCATGCGCCTGCGCGACAAGGTGTAGGCATCGTCCTCGTTGTGGCAGCCATCGCCATGGCCGCCGTCCAGGTACTTGAGGCGCAGCACGGCATCGGTGGCCTCGGCCGTGGCGGGCGCGCTCAGCGGCGCGCCGCTGGTGGCGGGCGTCACGTCGCGCCAGAAGCGGCGCACGCCCAGGCCCAGCGCCAGCACGGCGAACAGGAACACGGGCGCAAACAGGCCCACCAGCAGGTTGTGCGGGAAGATGCCGTAGAAGCCGCCCACAGGGGCCCGCCACAGCGCGGCGATGCCCTGGCCATGCAGCACCACGGCCAGCAGCAGAAACAGCGTGAGCCCGGCCACCAGCGCCAGGGCCAGGGTCAAGCCGTTGCGCTGGTACAGCTGGCCCAGCGCAGGCGGCCAGGCGTAGTCGGCATAGGTCTGGCCGCGCACCTGGGCCATGGCCTGCGGAATGTTCACCGCAAACTCATGCGGTGGCGCGTACTGGCAGGCGTGCAGGCAGGCGCCGCAGTTGTGGCACAGGTTGGCGATGAAGTGGATGTCGGCCTTGCCGAACTCCAGCCGCCGCGTCATGGCCGGGAACACCGCGCAAAAGCCTTCACAGTAGCGGCAGGCGTTGCAGATCTGCAGCTGGCGCGCCACTTCGGTTTCGGGGGCAGACAGCACGATGTCGCCGTTCGCCAGCGCCCGGGCGTCGCGCGTCAGGGCCTCAAGCGTTTGCATGGTTTGCTCCTTGTTTTGTAGCATTTGAGGCATGTTCGACTAGCGCTACCGGCCGTTTGGAGGCCAAAGCTGCCTGCGTGCCCGCAATGCGACCAAACGCGGTGCCAATGCTCATGCCCACGCCAGCGGTGTAGCCCTTGCCCAGCACGTTGCCGGCCATCATTTCGCCGGCCACGAACAGGTTGGGGCTGGGCTGGTTGTTGAAGCGCACCGCAGCCGTGTCGTCGGTGTGCAGGCCCAGGTAGGTGAACGTGACGCCGGGCTTGAGCGCGTAGCCGTAGAACGGCCCGGTGTCGATGGGCCGGGCCCAGTGCGTCTTGGCGGGCGCCACGCCTTCGGTGTGGCAGTCGTCCAGCGTGGTGTGGTCGAACTGGCCCACGCGGCAGGCGGCGTTGTAGGCATCGAGTGTGTGCGTGAACGTGTCCACAGGCAGGCCGAGCTTTTGCGCCAGCTCGGGCAGGGTGTCGGCCTTCACGCCCGGGAACACGGGCGGCATGAAGCGGCCAATGGCCTTGCTGTCGATGATCGAATAGCCAATCTGCCCCGGCTGCTGCGCCACCAGGCGGCCCCAGATGGCGTAGCGCTTGGGCCAGAAATCCTCGCCCTCGTCGTAGAAACGCTCGCCATGGCGGTTGACCACCACGCCCAGCGACACGCAGTCGATGCGCGTGCAGATGCCGCCGTCGTACAGCGGCGCGCGCGCGTCGATGGCCACCATGTGCGCCTGCGTGGGGTCGCCGATGCGGTCGGCGCCGTGGTCATCCAGCAGGTGCTTGAGCAGCACCCCCTTGTTGTAGGCTGTGCCGCGGATCAGAAAGTTGTCGGCCGGCCATTCGCCGCGCTCGTTCTGGCCCCAGGCCTCGCGCAGCCATTCGCGGTTCGATTCGAAGCCGCCGGCGGCCAGCACGCAGCTTTTGGCAGCAATGCGTTCGCCGTTCGCCAGGTGGGCTGCGACGAAGCGGAGGCCGTCCATCTCGATGCGGTCCACGGGCGCCTCGTAGCGGACCTGCACGCCCAGCTGCTCTGCGCTGCGGTAGTAGGCATTGACCAGCGCCTTGCCGCCGCCCATAAAGAACGCGTTGGTGCGTGCCACGTGCAGCGTGCCCGCCAGCGCGGGCTGAAAGTGCACGCCGTGGCGGCGCATCCAGGGCCGACAGGTGCTCGACTCGCGGATCACCAGGCGCGCCAGGTGTTCGTTGGTGAGGCCGCCCGTCACCTTGAGCAGGTCTTGCCAGAACTCTTCTTCGGGGTAGGCATCGACCAGCACATCTTGCGGCGCATCGTGCATGCAGCGCAGGTTGCGCGTGTGGGCCGAGTTGCCGCCGCGCCAGGCGCGTGGGGCGGATTCGAGCAGCAGCACGCTGGCGCCCGCCTCGCGCGCCATCAGGGCGGCGCACAGGGCAGCGTTGCCGCCGCCGATGACCAGCACATCGACCACAGCATCGCCGCTCATGGTCGGTGGCTCCAGGCGGTGCGCTGCGCGCGGGGGAATGAAGAAGGGGGTGTGGGGCCCATGGGGTGTCTCCTGGCGCGGTCGCCGTGTCGTTCATCGGGGTGATGGCGACTGTAGGGAGACACGGGCCCGCCGTGCAGCGGGTTCAGGTCATGGGGGTATCACGGATCGTGATGGCTGCGGGCTGGCCGTTCAGTCGCTGGGGTCTTGTCCGCCGATCCATGTCGTGCCAAACCACTGACCCGTAGTGACCAATTCGCGCACACAGTCCGTCAGCACCACGCGTGCGGCCAGCGCGGCGGGCGAGAGTTCTTCGTCGGGCAGGCTGCACAGCAGGTTGACGCGGCGCGCGGGCGCGTCGGTAAGGCGCGCGCACTGAAAGCGCTCAGCGGCATCGGGGTAGCGGCCCATGGCAGCCCAGGGCTGCACGGTGGAGCCCAAGCCTGCGTCCACGGCGGCCATCACCATGGCGAGTGAGTCCACCTCCAGCACCACGTGTGGTGCCACGCGGTCGCGGGCAAAGGCCGTGTCCAGCGTGCTGCGCAGGCCGTGTGGGCCGGTGGGCAGGATCAGCGGCTCCTGTCCCAGCTCGGCAACGGTGATGGTTTCCGGCAGCTGCCGGCCACGGGGGTTGCCGGGGCCCTCCCCTCGGTCGCGGGCGCAGATGAGGAACAGGTCCTCCTCCAGCAGTGGCGCCATGTCCCAGCGGCGCGCGCCGGTGGCCTGCTGCGCCTGGTGCAGGCGGGTGTCGAACAGCACGGCCAGGTCCAGCTCGCGCGCATGCAGCATGGCCGTGAGGTGGCCCGACATGCTCTCCACCATGTGAAGCCGCACATCGGGGTAGCGTGTGCGCATGGCCTGCATCAGCGGCAGGCCCAGCACGCCCGAGGTGGTGGGCGCCAGCCCCACGGTGACGGTGCCCGACAGCCGCGCCTGCTGCGCCGCGCGCACGGCCTGGTCGGCATGGCGCAGGGTGAGCTGCGCCTCGCGAAAGAACGCCAGCCCTGCCTCGGTGGGGGTCACGCCGCGCGGCGTGCGCTGCAGCAGGCGCGTGGCCAGCTCGCTCTCCAGCCGGGTGATCTGCTGGCTGAGCGCGGACTGCACCACGTCCAGGTCCAGCGCAGCGCGGCTCATGGAGCCTTGCTCCACCACACGCACGAAATAGCGCAGTTGTCTCAGTTCCATGGCGCCCTTTTGGTCATGCGGCACTGTACTCCGGCGTGTCCGTTGCCCCCGGGAGCACAAATACACCGGTGCCGCCACTCGCACCTGACTCGTTGGCGACTGCGTGCGGCGCGCGCAACGCAGCACTTTCAGCAGGCTGACGCCGTTGCTCCGGGTAAACACGCAGTCCGCGCATCCGGGGCGCGTCAATTCCCTGTGGAAGCTGGGGACTTGAAATTATTTGCACCGCCGGTGGACTGCATTTCAAGAGCGCCACCAGCGCTTTCCCGAAGAATCCGCCGGCGAGCTGGCACAGGCGAATGCTGCGCCCGCATCTTTTCACTTCAACCCTTTCCGAACGGAGACAGGCCATGATCTGGCAACAAATCTACAACCCGGCGGGCAATATGGTTGTGTCCACCGCACTGGCTGCGATCCCGGTGATCATCATGCTGGCCGCCCTGGGGTTCTTTCACATCAAAGCCCACATTGCTGCGGGCATGGGGCTCGTCGCAGCACTGGTGGTGGCCATATTTGCCTATGGCATGCCTGCCGACATGGCTGGTCGCGCCGCTTTGTATGGCGGCTTCACGGGGCTGCTGCCGATCGGCTGGATCGTGCTGAACATCATTTTTCTGCACCAGCTCACGGAGCAGAACGGCAGCTTCAAGGTGCTGCAGGACTCGCTGTCCAACATCACGGAAGACCGCCGCATCCAGCTGTTGCTGATTGCGTTTTGCTTTGGCGCGTTCTTTGAAGGTGCCGCCGGTTTCGGCACGCCCGTGGCGGTCACTGCCGCGATCCTGATCGGGCTGGGCTTCTCGCCGCTGGCCGCCTCGGGTCTGTCGTTGATTGCCAATACGGCCCCCGTGGCGTTCGGTGCCCTGGGCACGCCAGTGATCACGCTGGCCAAGGTGCATGGCTACGATCTGATGGAAGTGACGGCCATGATCGGCCGCCAGTTGCCCTTCTTCTCGGTGCTGGTGCCGTTCTGGCTGATCTGGGCATTTGCCGGGCGCAAGGCCATGTGGGAGATCTGGCCTGCCATTCTGGTGGCCGGTGTGTCGTTTGCCATTCCGCAGTTCCTGGTTTCCAACTACATCGGCCCCGAGCTGGTGGACATCATTGCGGCCATCATCTCCATGGCGAGTCTGATCGCGTTCCTGCGCGTGTGGCAGCCCAAGAAGATCTGGACCTCGCCTTCGATGCGGGGCCACGACCCAAGCGCTGCCGAAGCCAAGCCTGCACAGCCGGTCGTTCGCTACTCACGCGCCCAGCTGATCAACGCCTGGATGCCTTGGCTGATTCTGTCGGTGTGTGTGTTTGTCTGGGGGCTGCCATCGGTGAAGGCAGCGCTCAACGGCATCTTCGCCCCGGCTTTCCCGATGGACGGGCTGCACAACCTCATTGAGAAGATGCCTCCGGTGGTGCCCAAGCCCACCAAGGAAGGCGCGGTCTACACGTTGAACCTGCTGTCGGCCACCGGCACGGGCATCTTGCTGTCCGCACTGATCAGTGCCCTGCTGATGCGCTACAGCCCGGTCGCCATCGTCGGCACGTTCTTCCGCACCATCTGGCTGGTGCGCTATTCGCTGCTGACCATCGTGCTCATGCTGGCGCTGGGCACGCTCACCCGCTACTCGGGCACGGACACCACCCTGGGTCTGGCATTCGCGAACACCGGCGTGTTGTACCCCTTCTTTGGCACCCTCATGGGCTGGCTGGGGGTGGCGCTGACGGGGTCGGACACGGCCTCCAACGTGCTGTTCGGTGGCATGCAAAAGGTGGCGGCCGAGCAGCTGGGCCTTTCGCCCAACCTCATGGGCGCCGCCAACAGCTCGGGCGGCGTGATGGGCAAGATGATCGATGCGCAGTCGATCGTCGTGGCCTCCACCGCCACCCGCTGGTTCAATCATGAAGGGGACATCCTGCGCTTCGTCTTCTTCCACTCGATTGCGCTGGCCTGCCTGGTCGGGCTGCTGGTGAGCCTGCAGGCCTACGTGTGGCCCTTCACCTCGATGGTGGTGCGGTAGCGGGTGGGCTGTCATCCCCTTCCCGCCACCCCACGGCAGGTATTCCGGGCGCAGCGGGGGTAAGCACGATGCGCCGGGGATAATCGGGGGATGAACAAACACAGGGTCGTTGTTGGTCTGTCCGGCGGAGTGGACTCGGCCGTGACCGCCTACCTGCTCAAAAAGCAGGGCCATGAGGTGGTCGGCATCTTCATGAAAAACTGGGAAGACGATGACGACAGCGAGTACTGCTCGTCCAACATCGACTTCGTGGACGCAGCCGCGGTGGCCGACGTGATCGGCATCGAGATTGAGCACGTCAACTTCGCAGCCGATTACAAGGACCGTGTGTTCGCCGAGTTCCTGCGCGAGTACCAGGCCGGCCGCACGCCCAACCCCGACGTGCTGTGCAATGCCGAGATCAAGTTCAAGGCCTTCCTGGACCATGCCATGCGCCTGGGGGCGGAGAAGATCGCCACGGGGCACTATGCCCGCGTGCGCCACAACCCGGCCACGGGCCTGCACGAGCTGCTCAAGGGGCTGGACCCGAGCAAGGACCAGAGCTACTTTCTGCACCGCCTGAACCAGGCGCAGCTGTCCAAGACGCTGTTCCCCGTGGGCGAGCTGCACAAGACCGAAGTACGCCGCATCGCCGAAGAAATCGGCTTGCCCAATGCCAAGAAGAAGGACTCCACAGGCATCTGCTTCATTGGTGAGCGGCCGTTCCGCGAGTTTCTGAACCGCTACATCAGCCATGCGCCCGGCCCGATCCTGGACGACCGGGGGCGCAAGCTGGGCCAGCACGTGGGCCTGAGTTTCTACACCTTGGGCCAGCGCCAGGGCCTGGGTATCGGCGGTGTGAAGGAAAAAGGCGCTCAGCGCGGTGGCGGCGCGCACGAGCCCTGGTTCGTGGCCCGCAAGGACCTGGAGAAGAACACGCTGCGTGTGGTGCAGGGGCATGACCACCCCTGGCTGCTATCGCACCGCCTGGTGGCGCAGGACGTGAGCTGGTGTGCCGGCCAGGCCCCGGCGCCCGGCGCCTATGCCGCCAAGACGCGCTACCGCCAGCAGGACGCCGCGTGTGTGCTGGAGGCTGTGCCCGACGGCTTTGCGCTGCAGTTCCCGGACGCCCAGTGGGCCGTGACGCCGGGGCAGAGCGCGGTGCTGTACGACGGCGATGTCTGCCTGGGCGGTGGCGTGATTGCGGCCGTGGAAGGGCTGCCGCAGCCCACCGGCAATGCGCCTGCTGTGCAGCCGGCCATGGCCCGTTGATACTTCAAAATTGATAGCTGTTAGGGCAATAAAGACTAGCGCTTGCGCCTGATTTCTCTCGAAATCCATTCTCCAAAAGCAAAAAAGCCGGGGCGGTGACCGCTCCGGCTTTTTGTTGGCTGTGCCGCGGCGTTTCAGTCGTCGTTCATGGCGAGGCTGATCAGGATGCGCAGCACGTACCAGAGCATGAGCGCGATCGATGCGAACAGGTGCAGCGCTGCACCGGCGGGGCGGTCTGCAGGGTAGTCATGGATGATGCGTGAGGTGTCGTACAGCACGCAGGCGCCCGCAAACAGCACCATGAGCCCGGAGAACCAGATGCCCAGCTTGAAGCCGAAGATGGCGCCCGCAATGATGGTGCCCAGTGCCACCAGGCCCGCCACCTTTAGGATGCCGCCCAGGAACGAAAAATCGGTCTTACTGCTAAATGCCGTCCAGGTGAGCGCCGCCACCAGCAGCAGCGTGATGAAGGCGGCAGCGCCAATGGCGCCGGGTACCAGCAGCTGCGCAATGCCGAACATCGGGGCAAAGATGAGCCCTTCTGCCAGCACGTAGAGGCCCAGGCCCATCAGCTGCGTCTGGGGGTTATCCGAGTTATCGGCCAGGTGCGATGCCAGCCAGCCCACCAGCATGAAGGCGCCCATGACCCCCAGCCACAGGAATTTGCTGCCGCTGGCCATAAGCATCTTGGCGGCGGTGGTGGACAGTCCGCTCACCATTAGCACTGCCGACAGCACGACAAAGGCCAGAATGGCTACGCCCAGATGCTTGTAGGTGGAGACGATGAAATCGCGCCGCTCCATCGGAGCGCCTGCTGGGGTTTGTGGTGACAGTGCGTTGGGGTTCATGGTGTGGTCCTCCGTAGTGAGCGCAGGTCTGCGCAAACGATGGGAGGAGCGCGCCCCGGGCGCTGCCCCTCCCTCCCTCTCTCTTTTTTATGGGGTATGGCCGTCAGGCGGCGGCCAGTTGCTGTGCGTTATCGGCGGCGCGCAGCTTGCGGTTGGACCACACGCCGGCAGCCCCTACCAGGGTCAGCAGGATGGCGAAGATCCAGGTGCCTGCGCCGCTGAAGGATTGCGCGGAGGAGGTGGCTTCGGCCTGCAGGCGCTGTTTGGTGGTCTCGTAGCTGATGACGGTCGCACCGGCAGCCGAGACTTCATAGACCAGGTCATGGTCGCTGCCGTCCACCAAAGCGGTCACTTTTTCATCGATCAGGTTGCCCACCAGCTGCTGTGGTGTGCTGTAGTCAATGCGCAGCTTGCGTGCCTCGGCGCCTGCGGTGTCGGGTTGGACCGTGATTTCGTAGTATTTCTTGGTCGCGCGGCGCTTGCGCTTGACGGTGACTTCAGAGGCCTGCGTCACGGTGCCGGACACGGTTTGCAGGCTTTCGCGTGCCACATAGGCGTGGCCGTCTTCCGCCTTCCAGCCGCTGTACACCGACAGTGCGATCAGCCCTGGGCCAGCCAGTAGCAGCAGCCACGCATAGCCAGTGACAAATATCAAAATCTTGCGCACGAACCCAGGCATCACGACCCTCTCTCTCTTTGGAATATTGGTTTTTGGTAATTGCTGGCCGCCGGGCTTTGCACCTCTTTGGCGCGCCAGGCAGCGATGATCTTTGATATTTCCGTATCGGATGTAAGGAATTGTTGGTGTGTGGCGCCTGCGCCGAACTGGACAAAACTGAGAAGCGGCGCGCACCAGCGCCGTTGTAAAAGTCATCACCTCCAGGCGCTGGTTAGCCTTGGTAAGTTGGGTTGACTCCAGCACCTCTTGTTGCGAGTTGCTACGTTTTGACGCCCACAGGCGACGGTTTCTAAGGGGTTACCGGTGCGTGGCGCACAGGCAAAAAAAGCCCGCACCTTGCGGATGCGGGCTTTGGATTGAATCCGGTGCCGGAGGCTGTCAGAACGGGATGTCGTCGTCCATGTCGTCGAAGCCGGAGGCCGCGCGCGGTGCCTGTGCCACAGGGGCGGGTGCTGGGCGCTGTGCGGGGGCGGCCATGGGGCGCGGCGCGGGTGCGGCACGGCGCGGTGCCTGGTCGTAGCCGCCCTGGTCGCCACCGTAACCGTCGTCGTATCCGCCGCCTTGTTGTCCGCCGCCCTGGCCGCCACCGCCCATGCCCTGGCGGCTGCCCAGCATCTGCATCTGGTCGGCGCGGATTTCGGTGCTGTACTTTTCGACGCCGCTCTGGTCGGTCCACTTGCGGGTGCGCAGGCTGCCTTCCACATACACCTGCGAGCCCTTGCGCAGGTACTGGCCGGCAATTTCGGCGAGGCGGCCGTTGAAGACCACGCGGTGCCACTCGGTGGCTTCCTTCATTTCGCCGGTCTGCTTGTCTTTCCACTTGTCGGTGGTGGCAATCGTCACGTTGGCCACCTGGTCGCCACTGGGGAAGGTGCGCATTTCAGGGTCGCGGCCCAGGTTGCCGACGATGATGACTTTGTTTACGGATGCCATGGTGCTGTCTATGCCTTTAAGGGAGGAAAGCGCCGGATTTGGAGAGAGATTCCAGACGCCAAACACGTCATTGTGCCGCAACCCGGGGGCAATGGCAGCCCGTGCAGTACGGCATGGTCTGCCGTTCAGTGCCCGCCGCGCCCCACGGGCCGCAGCGGCCAGGTCAGCACCAGCCACAGGGCTGTGAGCGCCGTGGTCACCGCAAACAGGCCCGGAGCGCCCGCCCATTTGACCAGCGCGCCACCCAGCGCACCGCCCGCAAACAGGCCCAGCGACTGCAGGGTGTTGTAACTGCCCAGCGCGGCGCCGCGCAGGTGGGGCGGCGCCATGCGCGACACCAGGCTGGGCTGGCTGGCCTCCAGCGCATTGAATCCGCAGAAAAAGACGAACAGCAAAGGCGCCAGCACCCACAGCGTGGCGGGCACACCGCTGGCCGTCAGCAGGCCCAGCCCCGCCTGCACCACCAGCACCAGGGCAATGGCTCCGAGCAGGGCTGCGCGCAGTCGGCCCGCGCGCTCCAGCGCAAACAGCCCGCCCATGGCGGCAAACGACAGCACCACGGTGGGCAGGTACACCTGCCAGTGGTGGTCTTTGGTGAGTCCTGCCTGTACCAGCATCGCGGGCACGGCCACCCACATGGACAGCTGTACGGTGTGCAGCACAAACACGCCGAGGTTCAGGCGCAGCAGGTCAGGGTGTCCCCACACATCGGCCAGGCGGCCCCGGGGGGCGTTCCAATGCAGCGCAGGCTCGGGCGGCACCCACCACACCACCACGGCCACACCGGCCAGAGCCAACGCACAGGTCAGGCCAAACAGCCCCGCCAGGCCGATATGGGCAGCCAACATCGGTGCCGCCACCAGCGCAACGGCAAACATCAGCCCGATGCTGCCGCCCACCAGCGCCATCGCCTTGGTGCGCACGCTGTCGCGTGTCTGGTCGGCCAGCAGCGCGGTCACGGCTGCCGACACAGCCCCTGCGCCCTGCAGCGCCCGGCCCAGCAGCAGTCCGGTCAGAGAATCCGCCAGCGCAGCCATCAGACTGCCGCCTGCGAAGACGAGCAGGCCGAGCACGATCACCCGCTTGCGCCCGAAGCGGTCGGAAGCGATGCCCAGCGGCAGCTGCAGGAAAGCCTGCGTCAGGCCGTAGATACCCATGGCCAGACCCACCAGGGCGGGATCGTCGCCACCGGGGTACTTGCGTGCCTCCAGGGCAAACACGGGCAGCACCAGGAACAGGCCCAGCATGCGCAGCGCAAAGATCAGCGCCAGGCTGATGCTGGAGCGGCGCTCCAGCGGGGTCATCTGGGTACTGGGGGTGGGTTGCCGGGAGGCGGCGGTGGCTGACAGGGAAGGAGAATCCGGCACGGTGGTGCGCTAAGGCCCGAAGAAGCAAAACCGGGATTTTCGCCGATTGGCTGGGTGGCTGCTCGAAGGCCTCCAAAGCGTGGTGCGCAGGGACGCGGTGCAGGCCTGGCGGGTAATGCTGGAGTGCTACGCCAGAAAACGTGGGTGACCTATCATGGTGGGTTTTCCTGCACAGAGCCCGCCCGTGACCCCTCCCCCTGTTGCCGATGACCGATCCGCCGATGGTGTCTACCTCGCCCGCGCCCTGCGCGAGCAGTGCATCAGCATCCGTGGCGCGCGCACGCACAACCTCAAGAACATCGACCTGGACATCCCGCGCAACCAGCTGGTGGTGATCACGGGGCTGTCGGGCTCGGGCAAGTCCAGCCTGGCGTTTGACACGCTGTATGCCGAAGGCCAGCGACGGTATGTGGAGAGCCTGTCGGCCTATGCACGGCAGTTTCTGGGGCGGCTCGATAAACCCGATGTGGACCTGATCGAGGGCCTGTCGCCCGCCATCAGCATCGAGCAGAAGGCCACCAGCCACAACCCGCGCTCCACCGTGGGTACGGTGACCGAGATTCACGACTACCTGCGCCTGCTGTACGCGCGTGCCGGTACGCCCTATTGCCCCGATCACGGCCTGCCGCTGGCCGCGCAGACCGTGAGCCAGATGGTGGACGCCGTGCTGGCCCTGCCCGAGGACACCAAGCTCATGATCCTCGCCCCCGTGGCGCGGGAGAAGAAGGGCGAGTTCACCGAGCTGTTTGCGCAGATGCAGGCGCTGGGCTATATCCGCTTTCGGGTGGATGGGCAGATCTACGAGCACGAGAGCCTGCCGCCGCTCAAGAAGACCGAGAAGCACGACGTCGACGTGGTGATCGACCGCATCAAGGTGCGCGCCGACCTGCAACAGCGCTTGGCCGAGAGCATTGAAGCCGCCCTGCGGGTGGGCGGGCATGAGGGCAATGGCCGCGTGCTGGCGCTGGAGATGGACACAGGGCAGGAGCACCTGTTCAGCAGCAAGTTTGCCTGCCCGGTGTGCAGCTATTCGCTGGCCGAGCTGGAGCCGCGCCTGTTCTCGTTCAACTCGCCCATGGGCGCCTGCCCGGCGTGCGACGGCATTGGGCAGCGCGAGGTGTTCGACCCCGTGCGTGTGGTGGCCTTCCCGTCGCTCAGCTTGGCCAGTGGAGCCATTAAGGGGTGGGACCGGCGCAATGGCTACTACTTTGCGATGCTGGAAAGCCTGGCCAAGCACTACGCGTTTGACATTGAAGCGCCGTTTGAATCGCTGCCTGCGCCGGTGCAGCACGCCATCCTGCATGGCTCGGGCGAGGAAGAGATTGCCTTCAGCTACATCCTCGACAGTGGTGCGCAAAAGGGCAAAACCGTCACCAAGAAGCACCCCTTCGAAGGCATCATCCCCAACATGGCCCGCCGTTACCGCGAGACCGATTCGGTGGTGGTGCGCGAGGACCTGGCGCGCTTTCGCAGCACCCAGCCCTGCCCCGAATGCCACGGCGTGCGCCTGCGCCGCGAGGCCCGCCATGTGAAGGTGGGCGAAGGCGAGCAAGCCCGCGCCATTTACGAAGTGAGCCACGCCACGCTGAGCGATGCGCACGCGTGGTTCCACGCGCTGAAGCTCACCGGCGCCAAGGCCGAGATTGCCGACAAGGTGGTGCGCGAGATCGCCACGCGCCTGCAGTTTTTGAACGACGTGGGCCTGAGCTACCTGAGCCTGGATCGCAGCGCCGAAACGCTCTCGGGCGGCGAGGCGCAGCGCATTCGCCTCGCCTCGCAAATCGGCTCGGGCCTGACGGGCGTGATGTATGTGCTGGACGAGCCCAGCATTGGTCTGCACCAGCGCGACAACGACCGGCTGATTGCCACGCTGCAGCACCTGCGCGACATTGGCAACAGCGTGATCGTGGTGGAGCACGACGAAGACATGATGCGCGCCGCCGACCATGTGATCGACATGGGCCCCGGCGCGGGTGTGCACGGCGGGCGGGTGATGGCGCAAGGCACGTACGACGAAGTGCGCGCCAATCCTCAGTCGCTCACCGGCCAATACCTGTCTGGGACGCGCACGATTGTCGTGCCTAAGCGCCGCACACCCTGGCTGCCGGTGCTGGACCAGCCTGCGCCGGTTGTCGAGACCAAAGCCAAATCACGCTTTCCGCAGACGGAGGCCAGCAAACGCCGCGCCGAACGCATGGCCGAGCACCATGCACGCCAGGGCGCCGTGCAGGCGCTGCGCTTGGTGGGTGCCACAGGCAACAATTTGAAGGGCGTGACGGTGGATTTCCCCGTGGGCCTGCTCACCTGCGTCACGGGCGTGTCGGGCTCGGGCAAGAGCACGCTGGTCAACGACACGCTGTATGCCGCCGTGGCGCGGCAGGTGCACCGCGCGCACGAAGAGCCGGCCGAGCACGAAGAGATCGTGGGCATCGAGTACTTCGACAAGGTCATCAACGTAGACCAGAGCCCCATTGGCCGTACCCCACGCAGCAACCCTGCTACCTACACCGGCCTGTTCACGCCCATCCGCGAACTGATGGCCGAGACCAACACGGCCAAAGAACGCGGCTACGGCCCGGGGCGCTTCAGTTTCAACGTGTCGCAGTCTTCGGGCGGTGGCCGTTGCGAAGCCTGCCAGGGCGACGGCGTGGTGAAGGTGGAGATGCACTTCTTGCCCGATGTGTACGTGCCGTGCGACATCTGCCACGGCCAGCGCTACAACCGCGAAACGCTGGAAGTCCAGTGGAAGGGCAAGAACATCGCGCAGATTCTGGAGCTGACGGTGGAAGACGCAGCGGCGTACTTCAAGGATGTGCCCACCATCGCCCGCAAGCTGCAGACCTTGCTGGATGTGGGCCTGAGCTACATCCGCCTGGGCCAGGCCGCCACCACCCTCTCGGGCGGCGAGGCGCAGCGGGTGAAGCTGGCGCAGGAGCTGAGCAAGCGCGACACCGGCCGCACGCTCTACATCCTGGACGAGCCCACCACCGGCCTGCACTTTGCCGACATTGATTTGCTGCTGAAGGTGTTGCACCAGCTGCGCGATGCGGGCAACACCATTGTCATCATCGAGCACAACCTCGACGTGATCAAAACCGCCGACTGGCTCATCGACATGGGGCCCGAGGGCGGCGCGGGCGGTGGCACCGTGGTGGGTGTGGGTACCCCAGAAGAGCTGGCTGCCAACCCTGCCAGCCATACAGGGCGGTATCTGGCTCCGTATCTGAACAAACCCAAATCGCCCGCCTGAGCGCGCGGGCTCACAGGGCAGGCCCTCAGGGAGCCTTGCTCACAAACGCCACGGTCAGCCCCTTGTCCGTCACGGTGATGGGCCCAGGCTGCAGGCCCAAGCCGTCGAACACCGCCGTGTCTTGCGGGCGCAGCTGATGCAGCGTGACCTCGCGCAGCGACTGCTCGGCCAGCTGTGGGCCGTAGGCATTGAGCAGCTCGTTCACCGCCGGGCGCAGGCCCGGAAACTCCATGCGGCCCAGCTGGATCTGGTGCGCGCGCAGCGTGCGGTCGCTGGCCTCGTAGTGCAGCGCAAACTCCATATCCAGGCTGCCGGGGTAACTGCGGCGCAACGCTGGGCCAGCCACGTCGAGCGCCATGGCGGCGCCCAGGCGGTTCACCTCGGGCAGCAGGCGCAAGTGCGGCGTCTGCACGGTCAGGTTGAACAGGCCTTGCACCGGCACGCTGCGGGGAAATTTTGGGGCCACCATGGACTGCAGCTGCGCCAGGGGCACGGTGTAGCTGGGCTGGGCCAGTGCGCCACGCACCGCCAGCAGTGCCGCGCCGCCCAGGGTGAGGCCACGGGTCGTAGCGGTCAGGAATCGTCTGCGATGCAGCATGGGCGTTCTCCGGCAAAAACCGGTGTGACTTCGAGGCGGCAAAAAGGTGCCCCTCCTGCGCAGGTTGCGCTCAGCGCCCCACCACCGACCAGCCTGCCCGCTGGTTGTTCTTGTCGTTCTCGTACTCCCAGGCGGTGCCGCAGCGGTCGCACACATAGCGGGTGAAGGTGACGGTGCCGTCCTCGCGGTCTTCCTTGCGGTTGCCGCGCTGCACCAACTCGGCATGGCCGGGCGCCTTGCGCCAGTTGCGCTGGATGCCCTGGCAGGGTTCGCACAGGGCCATGGGTTGCAGTTCGCGTTGGCGGGCCAGGTCTTTGGTCATGGGGTGGCAGCCATCGTGGGCTGGGGTATGGGTTTGTCTGCTGCGGGGCAGCTACTGTAAGGCACAGGCGAAGAAAAGGCACTGAGCATTGGCGGCATTTCAACCCCATTGGACCGGCAGGGCGGGTTGGTAAGTCGCAGTCAGCTATTAAATTAGGAGTGAAAGTCAGCCAGCCATCAACGTCTTGGACATGCGCGCGTTGTGCAGCACCACGCCGGCACGTTCCACCTGCTGGCGCAGCTCCACCACAAAGTCCTGGGCGGCAAAAAATGGCTCGGCAGTCAGACTTACGTACGCGTGCAGACGGGGGATGTTGCGCTGCTGGGCCTGCGCGTGGATATGCGCCATCAGCGCCCGGGCCACGCCCTGGCCGGAAAACGCTGGAGCCACGAAGAACATGTCGATACAACCGTCGGCCTGCAGATCGGCAAACCCCGCAATGAGGTCATCGCCCTGCGCGTGTGCGACGAAGGGTTGGTTGGCTCGCATGCGCTCTGCCCAGGTTGCGGCCACATAGCGCTGTGGTGCCCAGGCATCGAGTTGCTCGGCTGTGTAGTGCTTGCACGCCAGGCCATGCACCGAGGCATGGAAAACGGCGCGCAGCGCGGGCTCGTCACCAGGGCGAAAGTTGCGGATGTGGACAGAGAGCATGGGTGGTTCGCTCACAGAGAACAGGGCGCGCGATTGTGCCGCAAGGCCATTGCGCAGCAGCTTGCTCTGGTCTGCATCCCCTTGCTTCATGCTGCGGACGATCGCGCAGAAACACCAACGCCCGGCACCGCGAAAGGCGATGCCGGGCGTTGACCAGACCGGGGTGGGAACTGCGCGCTTACTTGTCGAGTTCGGCGGCCATCATGTCCCAGCTGGGGTACGAGCTTTCGTCCAGCGTGATGGCACCTTTGCCCGCGACAAACTTGAAAGCCGTGGTGCCGGTGCGGGCGAATTCCAGGGTTTTGAGTTTGCACACCGCCGCCTTGGAAGGGGCATCGTTGCAGTAGCGCGGAGCGTTGTCCACGATGGTGCCGGCTGCGTAGCGCACCTGGCGCAGGTGGTCCACGGTCTGGAAGCTTTCCTGCTTCACTTCCATCTTCACATTGCAGCCGCAAGATTGCTTGAGGGTGCTGGCGGCAGACTGCAGTGCAGGCGTCACCTCTGCTGCAAAAAAGTCGCGTTCGGCCTTGCCGGCATGGGCCAGCGAGGCCACGGCGAGGCTCAGGGATGCGATCACTACCGTGTGTTTTTTCATAGTGTTCTTTCAATGGACGGTTTGGAGAACCTGTTCTCTCAACGGCGGTCACCAGCCCCTCCCTGGCCGGTACCCGCGCTCGACCTGATGGTTCAAGCGCTGCGGATTGTGCCGCGCAGAGGCGCTGCATTCGCCGCGTTGCGCCTTACAAAACGTGCATTTTTGTAAGCGTTCATGTCACGCTCTTTGTCCATTTTTTGGCGCTGTGCCGCCCCAAAGCGCGTCAGGGCGACGACGGCGCGCATCGTCCGCTTATTGGCTCCGGCGCCGTCTTAATTACCCGTCTCGGTCAGACCGCGCAGCCGCAGGTGCGTGGCATCGTCCGCCGCCACCGGTAACTGGTGCTTGGCCTGCAGATAGTGGTGGGTGAACACGTCCAGGTACGCCTCCAGCGCCTGTGCGGCTTGCAGCTCGCCCGCCAGCTCCAGGCACAGCGCGCCGACCTCGGAGGTGCAGAAGTGGTCCATGCGCGTGGATCGGCGCAGGTGGTAGCGCGAGAGCTGCTCGGGTTGCAGGCTCAGCACGGGTAGGTGGTTGAGGTAGGGGCTCTTGCGGAACATCTTGCGCGCCTCGGGCCAGGTGGCGTCGAGCAGCACGAACAGCGGGCGCTTGCCCTCTGCCGTGGCCACCTGCGTGACCACGCGCTCGGGCGCCACGAACTCGCCGGGGAAGACCACATACGGCTGCCACTGCAGGTCGGCCAGCAGTGCCAGCAGGTCGGGGTGTACCTCGGTGCGCGCCCAGCCAAAGGCATAGGTGTCGGCCACCACATCGGCAATCAGCCAGCCGGTGTTGCTGGGCTTGAGGGGCTCGATGTCCGCCATCAGCAGGCACATGCCCGCGCGGGTGGGCAGCTGGGGGCGCAGCGCACAGATGCAGTGGCTGGGCACCAGGCGGCAGCCCGCGCAGCGCTCGCCCTTGGGGCCGCCACGGGCCAGAAAGGGTTTGGCGCTGCGGGCCAGGCGCTCGGCGCGCAGGCGGGCTACCGCATGGGGGGCGGGGGGCGTGGAGTCGTTCACTGGCCGCCTGCCTGCTCCAGCGCAAACAGCGGCACCTCCGCCTTGCGGCTGAGCCATACGCCGCCGCCCAGCTCGATGGCGCCCTCTTGCAGCCCGCGCCGGTAGAGGTCGGCTCGGTGGCGGAACACGCGGTTGTCGGTGATGTCTTCGTCGATGATGTCGCGCTCGTAGTCCTCGCGCGAGACGGCTTCGATGTACAGCGCGCCCCGGCTCAGGCGGCCCAGGTTGTGCAGGGCGGCCTTCAGGTCGGGCGGGCTCAGATAGGGCAGCACCCCCTGGCAGATCACAAAGTCGAAGGGCTCGCTCGCCGCATAGTCCACCACCGAGCCCTGCTGCCAGCCAAAGCGCTCGCACAGGTAGGGGCTGAACTCCACGCCCTGGTAACTGGCTGCGGGAAAGTGCTGCGCCATGATGTCTTTCCACAGCCCGATACCGCAGCCCACGTCGAGCACGCGGCGCACCGGTACACGCAGGTATTTGAGGTAGCTGCACACAAAGGTGCCCAGGCGCTCCATGTGCTGCGGGTCCACCACGCTGGTTTTCTTGTCGAAATAGAAGCGCTGGTAATAGGCCTCGTCGAAGGTGGTGGCACTGGCGGATTTCAATGGGCGGTCCTTGTGGGCAGGGGAAGGGATGGCAGAAAGGGCGAGAGTATCCCGCACCTCCATGGAGAACCTGCTTTCGGCCTTTTCAGGGGGGCGTGTAGTCTGTCGCCATGGATTCCATGATTGCCGCCGCTGCCCGCGCACTGGCCGCAGGTGACGCTCTCACCGCGCTGCAACGCGTGGCCCTGCGCGATGACCCGCCCGCGCTGGCCCTGCGCGGCATTGCCATGGCCCAGCTGGGCGAACACCCCCGTGCGCGCGACCTGCTGCGGCAGGCTGCGCGCGCCTTTGGCGCCCACGAAGCCCAGGCGCGCGCCCGCTGCGTGGTGGCCGAGGCCGAGGTGGCGCTGGCCATGCGCGACTTAGGCGGTGCACCCCGCCCACTGCTGGAGGCTGCCAACACGCTGCAAGCCCATGGCGACACCGCCAACGCCGCGCAGGCGCGGCTGATTGCGGCGCGGCGGCTGCTGCGTCTCGGCCGCCTGGACGACGCCGCTGCAGCCATGGACGCCCTGGCGACCGCCCCTGCAGCGGGCAACCTGCCCCCCGCCCTGCGGGCCATGACCGACCTGGCCCTGGCCGAGCTGGCGCTGCGCTCGCTGCACATGCCCGCCGCCAGCGCGGCCCTGGACCGCGCGCACGAGGCCGCCCTGCAAGCCCGCGTACCGGCCCTGCTGGCCGAGGTGGCCCAGGCGCGCGCGGTGCTGGACCAGCCCGCAGCGCGCCGCGTGGGGGCCGGGGTGGACCAACCGCTGCGCCTGTCAGAGGTGGCCGACCTGCTGGCGTCTGGCGCGCTGGTGGTGGATGCGTGCCGGCGCTGTGTGGGGGTGGGCGCGGCCCCATCTGCCCCAGACGCCGCTGCCGTCTGGCAACCACTGGCACGCCGACCCATCCTGTTTGCCCTCGCCCGCGCGCTGGCGCAGGCCTGGCCCGGCGATGCAGAGCGTGAGGCCTTGATTGCCCAGGCCTTTCGTACCCGCCACCCGGACGACACCCACCGCGCGCGACTGCGGGTGGAGGTGGGGCGCCTGCGCGCGCTCCTGCGGCCGCTGGCGCGCATCGAGGCCACGGCGCGCGGCTTTGCGCTGCAGCCCCTGGATGCGCGGCCGGTGGTGGTGCTGGCGCCGCCCATCGATGGCGAGCAGGCGGCGTTGCTCGCCTTGCTATCGGACGGGGCGGCCTGGTCCACATCGGCGCTGGCGCTGGCTGTGGACGCAAGCCAGCGCACCGTGCAGCGCGCGCTTGCCGAGCTGGAATCACAAGGCCGTGTGCGCTCCATCGGCCGCGCCCGTGCGCAGCGCTGGCTGGCGCCGCCGCTGTCCGGATTCACGACGATCTTGTTACTCCCCGCTGCGCTGCCAATTGCCTAAAGTGGACGCCAAGCCCCACCGGGCCACCCCACAGGAGCCAACGATGACCGCATGCACCCACAACGACCCGACACTCGCCACCGGCCGCAGTCACCCCTCACAACCCGCCGAGATCGTGCGCGAATACGGCCCCTTTGCGGGTGCAGACAGCGTGCATGGCGTCACGCACGACGGCCAGCATGTCTGGGCGGCCACGGGGGCGCACCTGGTGGCCTTTGATGCCGCTACGGGCGAGACCCGGCGCACGCTGCCCGTGGCCAGCGATGCCGGCACCGCGTTTGACGGCAAACACCTGTACCAGATCACCGAGGCGCGCATCGACAAGATCGACCCCTCCACCGGCCAGGTGGTGGCCTCCATCCCTGCCCCGGGCAACGGCAACGACTCGGGCCTTACTTGGGCCGAAGGCAGCCTGTGGGTGGGTCAGTACCGCGACCGCAAGATCCACCAGATCGACCCCGCCACGGGCGCCATCCGGCGCACCATCGAGTCCGACCGCTTCGTGACCGGCGTGACCTGGGTGGACGGCGAAATTTGGCACGGCACCTGGGAGGGTGACGAAAGCACGCTGCGCCACATCGACCCTGCCAGCGGTGCCGTGCTGCAGCAGCTCGACATGCCGCCAGGCGTGGGCGTGAGCGGACTCGAATCCGACGGCGCCGACCTCTTCTACTGCGGGGGCGGCGGCAGCGGCAAGGTCCGCGCCGTGCGCCGGCCCAAGGCGGCCCGGCTCTGACCCCCTGAGTGACGCGGCGCACCGCCGCACCCACCACCACCTTTGCCACCACAGGCCCTGCGCGCATCAGGCAATGCCGCAGGCCGGGGAGCGGTGCGCCTGTCGGCGCCTCCCTCCCCATGCACTCCTCCATCCCATCCCGCAACGTCATCCACTACCTACCAGGAGCACCCCGATGAACGCACCCACCCCCCACCCCGTGGTTTCTGCCGACCAATGGCTGGCCCAGCGCCATGCACTGCTGGCCCGCGAGAAGGCCCTGACCCGTCTGCATAACGAGGTCGCCGCGCAGCGTCGCGCACTGCCCTGGACCCGGGTGGACAAGCACTACGCACTGGATACGCTAAAGGGCCCGCGCGCCCTGGCCGACCTGTTCGATGGCCGCAGCCAACTGCTGGTGCAGCACTTCATGCTCGGCCCAGGGTGGGAGCAAGGCTGCCCTAGCTGTTCCTTCATGGCCGACCACATGGGAGGCATGGAGCTGCACCTGCAGCACCGCGATGTATCGGTGCTCGCCGTGTCGCGTGCGCCGCTGGACGAGATCGAGCGCTTTCGCCAGCGCATGGGCTGGCAGTTCCGCTGGGCGTCGTCGCATGGCAGCGACTTCAACCACGACTTTGCCGTGAGCTTCACGCCCGAGCAGCGCGCACGCGGCAACGGCGAGGTGTTCTACAACTACGGCATGCGGCCCTTTCCTGCCGATGAGGCGCCGGGCATCAGCGTGTTTGTGCGCAACGATGCGGGCGATGTGTTCCACGCCTATTCCACCTTCGGGCGCGGCGTGGAGGCCATGATGGGCACCTACCAGCTGCTGGACCTCACGCCCCGAGGCCGCCACGAGACCAACCCCGCCTACCCCATGGACTGGGTGCGCCACCACGACCGGTATGCGCCTTCCCAGCCACAGGCTGGGTCTGTGGCGGCGCCAGCCGCACAGACGCCCCAGCCTTCACCGGCCCACACGGCGCCGGGTGGGTGCTGCGCCGCACGGGGCTGAACCACACACGGTTGAGACCGCGACCATGGACGCCACCCTCTGGTCCTGGCTGGCCATCGCCGCCATAGGGGCGCTGCACGGGCTCAACCCGCTCACGGGCTGGGGGCTGGCCACCGCCTGCAGCCTGCACGCCAACGACCGCAGCATGCCGCTGCGCGCACTCCTGCCCATGGCCTGCGGGCACCTGGCGGCCGTGGCATTGACGGCGGCTGCGGCGGTGTGGGGACTATCGTTGTCTCCCTACGCGCTGCTGGCGGTAGCGGGCGGCCTGGGTGGGTTGGTGGTGCTCGCTCGCGTGCATTGGCCGGCGGCGGTGTGGCATCGCCTGCGCAAGCCCGCCGGGCCCATGGGCATGGCAGTCTGGTCCTTTGGGGTGGCCACGGTGCACGGTGCCGGGCTGGCGCTGGTGCCTGCGCTGGCACCGCTGTGCGGGGGCGATGGTGCAGCCGGTGGGACGGCTCCAGCGGGTGGCGGGCTCTCCACCCCCTTGCTGCTGGCGCTGATCGCGCTGGGTGTTCACATCCTGGCCATGCTGGCCGTCACCGGGGCCATGGCCGCTGCGGCCTGCCAAGCTGTGCAGGCCGCCCAGCGCTGGCTGCAGCGCCACCGGCGTTGCAGTGGCGACCCTGCTCGCTGATCAGGCCTTGGCCGGGCGATGCAGTGCGCAGATCTTGTTGCCGTCCGGGTCGCGCAGGTACGCCAGGTACAGCTTGCCGCCGGGGCCTTCGCGCCAGCCGGGTGGGTCTTCGCAGGTAACGCCGCCGTTGGCCACGCCGGCGGCATGAAAGGCGTCGGCCTGCTCAGGCGACTGCATGGCAAAACCGATGGTGCCGCCGTTGGCAAAGGTGGCGGGCTCGCCGTTGATGGGGGTGGTGATGCCAAAGGTACCGGTGGGTCCGCGATAGAAGTAGCGGTTCTTGTTGGCCACTCCGGGCGGCACACCCAGCGTGCCCAGCAGCGCGTCATAAAACTTCTTGGACCGCTCCAGGTCGTTCACACCGACCATCACATGACTGAACATTCATCGTCTCCTGTAAGCCCCTCAAGGGGCGGGTTGTGGCCAACGGTTGGCGGTGGCATGTTAGCGGGTGGCTATCGCCGTCACAGGGGCGTGCCACAAGCCCCTGTGCGGCACTCTGGCTGGGGCGCCTTTTGGCGGCAGCCTCTGTGGCCCCCGGGCGTCCACACAGGCTGCATGGAAGCCGTTTTGAGGCAAAAATGAGCTATAGCGCTAGTACAACATGCCTAAATAGCTATTTAATTTATAGCAATCATCCGCAGCGCCAAAAGCTTCCGCGCTCCACCCCATCCCCCTCGTATCGCCCTTTGAACAAGCCATCACACCCATGCTGCCCACTGCCTCCCCGCCCCACTTCACCCCGGTGCCCCTCGACAAGGCCTACCGCTTGCTCAACCACGGCCCCGTCGTGCTGGTGTCGGCCACCCACGCAGGCCAGCACAACGTCATGGCCGCATCGTGGGCCTGCGCACTGGACTTTGCGCCACCTAAGGTGACCGTGGTGCTCGACAAGGCCACGCGCACGCGCCAGCTGGTGGAGGCCAGCCGGTTGTTTGCCCTGCAGCTGCCCACCGTGCCGCAGGCCGCGCTCACCGTCGCCCTGGGCACCGACACCGCCAAGACCACGCCCGACAAGCTGCAGCGCCATGGCGTGGCGTTCTTTGAAGCACCGGGCCAGCCCGCTCAGACCACGCCCCCTCTGGTGCAAGGCTGCGCCGCCTGGCTGCTGTGCCGCGTGGTCCCCGAGCCGCACAACCAGAAGGCCTACGACCTTTTCATCGGCGAAGTGGTGGCCGCCTGGGCCGACGACCGTGTGTTCCGTAACGGGCACTGGGAGTTCGACACCGCGTCGGATGAGCTTCGCACGCTGCACTACGTGGCGGGTGGGCAGTTTTATGCGACGGGGGCGTCGGTGCGGGTGTGAGGTCCGGCGTCCTCTGCTTGTTCCAGGCCCGGCCGGGTGCCCGGCAACCCGTGGGGTCGGCGCAGAACGGTGCCCGTGTGCACAAGCTTGTGTCGTGCCAAGGCGGACACGGGTTCGGGTAAATTGCTTCGATGCCCCACCCCTCCTCAGCCATAACCGCCGCCGCTAGCGCAGCGGCACCTGCCTCCCTCATCGACTCCCGCCAGGCCGCCTGGCGCCTGCTGACCACGCTCGGCCTGGTGGTGCTGGGCAACAGCAGCATGTATGTGGTGTCGGTGGTGCTGCCCGCCGTGCAGGCCGAGTTTGGCGTGGGCCGTGCGGATGCGTCGCTGCCCTACACGCTGATGATGGTGTGCCTGGGGCTGGGCGGCATCTGGACCGGGCGCATGGCCGACCGGCATGGGCTGATGCCGGTGCTGTGCGTGGGCGCGGTGGCCGTGTGTGGCGGGTTTGTGTGGGCTGGGCTGTCGGGCAGCATCTGGGGGTTTGGGCTGGCGCACGGACTGATGGGGCTGATTGGTAGCTCGGCCACGTTTGCGCCGCTGATGGCCGACACCGCGCTGTGGTGGAACAAGCGGCGCGGCATTGCGGTGGCGATCTGCGCCAGCGGCAACTACATTGCGGGCGCGCTGTGGCCGCCCATCGTGCAGCACGGCATCGAGCTGATCGGCTGGCGCCACACCTATGTGCTGCTGGGCATCGTGTGTGGTGTGGGCATGCTGCTGCTGGCACTGCGCATGCGCCAGCACGCGCCCATGGTGCAGATGGATGCAGCCCCTGCACCGGCCGCATCGGCGCAAGGTGCGGCAGCCGGTGTGGCGCCTACAGCGCTGTCGCTTGACCGCAGCCGCCCGTTTGGCCTGCGCCCATTGCATGCGCAGCTGTTGCTGTGTGTGGCGGGTGTGGCCTGCTGCGTGGCCATGGCGATGCCACAGGTGCACATCGTGGCGTACTGCACCGACCTGGGCTTTGGCGCGGCGCGTGGGGCCGAGATGCTGTCCCTGATGCTGGCGTGCGGCATCGTCAGCCGCCTGGTGTCGGGCGTGATCTGCGACCGCATTGGCGGCGTGCGCACGCTGCTGCTGGGCTCGGCATTGCAGGGCGTGGGGCTGGCGCTGTTTCTGCCGTTTGACGGGCTGGTGCCGCTGTATGTCATCTCGGCCATGTTCGGGCTGTTCCAAGGCGGCATCGTGCCCGCCTACGCCATCATCATTCGCGAGTACTTTGCCCCGCAGGAGGCCGGTGCGCGCGTGGGCGCAGTGATCATGGCCACGCTGATCGGTATGGCGCTGGGGGGATGGATGTCGGGCTGGATCTTCGACCTGACGGGCAGCTACCGCGCAGCGTTTTTGAACGGCATGGCGTGGAACCTGCTGAACTTGTCGATCGTGGGCTGGCTGTTTTGGCGCGTGCGCCAACAGCGCGCTGTGACAGTGCGGCCGCAGCACAGCGCGGGGTAAGCCGGGCAGGCGCCGCCAGCGGGCACCATCAGCGATTTAGGCCGTCTGCAGGTACCGCCCTGCCAGTTCTTTCTGCGCGGCAGCGTCCACGCCCAGCACGTCCACCAGATACGCCTGCAGCCCGCCAAAGTCGTTGTCCACCATGTGCAGGGCGGCGTCCAGAAACTCTTCTTGCACGCGCCACAGCACGCGCAGCACTTCTTCCGGCGCGTGGCTGCCCATGCCGGGCGGGCGCTGGTACAGCGCGTTGGTGAGCAGGTAGTCGTGCATGACCACATCGCGCGGTACGCCCAGCGTCAGCAGGATGAGGGCAGCGGCAAAGCCGGTGCGGTCCTTGCCCGCCGTGCAGTGGAAAACGGTGGGCGTATCGCTGGCCAGCAGCAGGCGGAAAAGTTCGGCAAAACGCCGGGCGTTGTCGTGCACAAAGCCCCGGTAGGTGTCCTGCATCAGGCCCACGGCGTCTTGGGCGGTGAGCTGGCGGCCGGTGCGTTGCAGTTCCAGCGCGCGCTGTACCACCGTGGGCTCAATGTGCAGCGGGTGGTAGGCCACGCCGGGCAGCGAGTAGGCATACGCGGCACTTTCGGCCTGGCCCCGAAAGTCCACCGCGCGGGCCACACCCAGGTTGGCCAGCAGGGCCTGGTCTTCGGGCGTCAGGCCCGCCAGGTGGTCGGAGCGGAAGATGCGACGCCATTTCACGGCCTGCCCACCATGCCCCACATAGCCGCCGAGGTCACGGAAGTTGGTGGCGCCTGCGAGAGGGAGGGATCGGGTGGGAGTGTGCGCTTGCTGCATGGTGCGTGGTACGGAGATGCGATGGGTGGGTGGGGTGCTGAGCCACCAAGGATAGACCGGCGGTGCGTCAGGCACATGTCGCACGGGTGGCTGGTTCGGCCACTGGCTGTCGCAGTGTGCAGAATCTGGCCATGCAGCGTTTCGTGCCCGTTCCCCCTGATCTGCAACCGTGGCTGATGGCTGCGGTGGTGGTTGATACCCCTGCGACGCTGGCGCAGTCGCATTTCCCGGCGATGGTGTCGAGCATGCTGGTGGTGCGGTTGGCGGGGCAGGTGCATTGCCGGGGCGCGCTGGTGCCACCTTCGGCATGGATCAGCGCCAGCACCACGCCCACCGTGTACGAGCACGGCGGGCCTGTGCAAGCAGTGGGGCTGGTGCTGCAACCCGGGGCCGCGGCGGCGCTGTTTGCCGCCGCGCTCGGGCAGGTCAACACTATGCGCCCCATGGCGGAGTTGGCAGGCCCGAGGTGGGCCGAAGTCGAATGCGCTGTGAGGGGCGCGGCGGATGATGGCGCGCGGCTGGAGGTGCTGTGCCAGTTTGTCCGGCAAAACTTTGCACCGCCGTCGCCCTGTGAATCGCGACGGCTGCAGGGGCTGGCCTTGCTGGCTGCGATGGGCCATCGCATGGGCCTGGGCCAGCGGCAATTCGAACGGCGCTTTGTGGCGCACTGGGGCATGGCGCCCAAGCAATTTGAGGTGATTGCGCGCATGAACAGCGCGCTGGGGCATGCGCTTGACACGCCAGGCAGTGCTGTTTCAGTGGCAGAGCTAGCGGCCGACGAAGGCTATTACGACCAGTCGCACATGGGGCGCGATGTGCGCAGGCTGGCGGGCCATCCGTTGCAGGCTTTGGTGCAAGGAGCGCGCACCCCTGTCAGTGCGCAATGGCCCTTGAAGGTGGGTGTGCAGGCGCAGCAGGCGCTGGCACACCCCCAAAGCGATCAGGAATCTGCCCGCAGGCGCTGAGCCAAGTACAGCGGCATGGCGAACGCCAGGCCCAGGCCCCAGCAGGCGGCGATGCAGGCCCAGCGCCACGCGCCCAGGGCTCGGTCTGCGGCAACCCAGGCGGTGAAGGCCCCAGCCGCCAGGTACACATCCAGGGTGATGGCCGTGGTCAGCGGGTTGGCAAAGGCATCGCGCCAGAAAACGCCTGGCATCACGCTGCCCCCCGCCAGGAAATACACCGCATTGAAATACCAGGGGACGGCGAGGCCGACAAGAGCCAGCAGAAGAAAAAAGGTGCGAAGGTACCGGTGGTCGTGCATCGTTGCGGTCGACCTCTCACAGAGAAAGGCCTTGGAAGGTGATCAATGCACTGATTGAATCCCAGCGCCCTGTGGAGAGCTAGGAAAAAAGCGACATGCCCGCAGGCGCCCGCCGTGAAACTATTGCGCGCTGGGGAGCGAGGTCACCGCGCCATCCACCGGCAGCTCTTGCGTGCCCTTGGGGCAGGGCTGGTCGGTGTAGGTCGTGCGGCCGTCTTTCACACACTTGCGCGGTTGCGGCGCAGCGGGTGTGGAGGCGCCGTTGCGTGCGGTCTGCGCCTGGGCGGGCCGCTTGTCAGGCGGCAGGGTTTCGGGGCCCGGGCGGGTGATCTTTTTCCACACCTGTTCGGACCATGGCCCTGCCTGCGGCAGCCAGGCATCGCGCGTCCACCACGCAGCGGCGGCGGCCGCAATCACCACGACCGCGATGGCGGTGAGGACGGTGCGTTCAGTGCGGCTGCGCATACGGATGCGGTGAGAGCGCCTGCGAAGGCTTGTCAGCGTGTGCGCTCGCGCGTCACGTTCACGTCGATGTCGCCAAACACGGTCACGCCGCTCGCGCCCTGGGGCTGCTGCTGGCTGGCCGGGTCGCTGGAGCGTGCGGAGCCTGTGGTGGTGCACCCGCCCAGCGCAGCGGCAACCGCGAGGGCCACCAGCGCGCTGCGGCAGACGCTGCCCGCCATCGACGCGGTAGGTGCCCTGTTCAGCGCCTGCATCATTCGCCGCCCAGGTGGTTGCCCAGAATGCCGGCCAGCTCGAACATGCCTGCGCTGTCCTTGCCGAACACGGCGCGCAGCTTGTCGTCGGCAACGATGGTGCGCTTGTCCTTGGGGTCCTGCAGGTTGTGGGCCTTGATGTATTCCCACATCTTCTTGACGGCCTCGGGGCGGGCCACCGGCTCGTTGCCAATCACGGCGGCCAGGGCGGCGCTGGGGGCCTTGCCTGCGGCGGCCTTGCGCGGCGCTTTGGCGGCGGTGGTTTTGGCTGCGGCCTTCTTTGCAGGAGCTTTTTTGGCTGCAGTGCTTGCCCTGCCTGCGGTAGCAGCTCCTGTTTTGGTAGCGGCGCCGGCGGCAGGTTTACGGGGCGGGAACTTGCTGGGCGCAAATTCAAAGTTGACCTTGCCCGCCTCCTTGTCCCACGCCAGGTGGGCCTTGAAGTTGCGGCGCGTGCGCATGCTCACGAACTTGTCAAGCAGGTCGGTCTTGCCGGTCTCCAGCAGCTTGTGCATCTGCTCGCGTTCCACGGGCTGCTGCAGGATGATCTTGCCGCTCTTGAAGGTGCAGCTGGGCGTGGGCTGCGCGGCAGTGGGCACGGCCTTGCTGCACACATAGTTGCTGCCATGCTCGTGCACTTCCGATCCGCAGATGGGGCAGGCACCCAGCGAGGCGTCTTCAAACTCCACCAGCTCGCCGGATTCCTCGGCGTTCTTGTCATCGCCAAAGTCGAATTCGAGCTTGTAGTTGTGCGCCTCGTCGTCGTACTTGATGACGATTTCGGACGTGAACGGCCAGCCCGCCTTGGAGCGGAAGCCCTCCAGCGGGCCGATCTTCTTGTCGCGCAGTAGCTGCTCGGCCTCGGCCGTTTCAAAGGTGCGGCCGGCGGGCGACTTGCCAAAGCTGAACCCGCAGCCTTCACCGCCCGCCTTGCCCACGCAGGCGTACCTGCGGTAGTTCTCCTTCACCACGCCGCCGCAGTTGGGGCAGGGAGATTGCAGCGTGGCGTAGTCGCCGGGGATGGTGTCGCGGTCGTATTCCTTGGCCTTCTTCACCATGCGCTCGGTCATGGCGGCAATCTCTTGCATGAAGGCTTCGCGGCTGAGCTGGCCCTTTTCCATCTGCGAGAGCTTGTACTCCCACTCGCCCGTGAGTTCGGCGCGGCAGAGTTCTTCCACCTCCAGCCCGCGCAGCAGCGTCATCAACTGGAACGCCTTGGCCGTGGGGATGATCTCGCGGCCTTCGCGCAGCATGTACTTTTCAGTCAGCAAGCCTTCGATGATGGCCGCGCGGGTGGCCGGCGTGCCCAGGCCCTTTTCCTGCATGGCTTCGCGCAGCTCATCGTCGTCAATCTGCTTGCCCGCGCTTTCCATGGCACCGAGCAGCGTGGCTTCGGAGTAGCGGGCTGGGGGCTTGGTCTTGAGGCCCTTGGGGTCCACGGCCAGCGTGTTGACGCTTTCGCCGGGCTTCACCGGCACCAGGTTCTGGCCCTTGTCGCCGTCCTTGCCGCCTTCCACTTCGTCGGCCGCTTCCTTGCCATAGATGGCCAGCCAGCCCGGCTTGACCAGCACCTTGCCTTCGGTCTTGAAGCTGTGGGGGGGCACGGTGCTGATGCGGGTGGTGACGGTGTATTCAGCGCTGGGGAAGAACACGGCCATGAAGCGGCGCACGACCAGGTCGTACAGCTTTTGCTCGGCCTCGCTCAGGCCCGATGGGGCTTGCGTGGTGGGGATGATCGCAAAGTGATCGCTGACCTTGCTGTTGTCAAAGATGCGCTTAGACGGGCGGATGTAGTTGTTGTTCAGCGCAGTGAGCGCGTGGGGCGCGAGATGCCGCATGCCGCTGTCGGCCAGCATCTCGAAAGTCTGCTTGGCGACTGGCAAATAGTCTTCCGGCAGCGCCCGCGAGTCGGTACGTGGGTAGGTCAGGGCCTTGTGACGCTCGTACAGGCTTTGCGCCAGCGCCAGCGTGGTCTTGGCACTGAAGCCGAACTTGCCGTTGGCCTCGCGCTGCAGGCTGGTCAGGTCGAACAGCAGGGGCGATGCCTGGGTGGTGGGCTTGCTCTCTTCGGTGACGGTGGCCTGCTTGCCGCGCACGGCGTTGGCAATGGCTTGGGCTTCGGCGGCCGACCATACGCGGTCGGCGCGGGCTTCGACGTCCTCGCCTTTTTTCCACTTGGGGTCGAACCACTTGGCGGGGTATTCACCGGCCTGGGCGCCGAAGGTGGCGTGGATTTCCCAGTAGTCGCGGCTGATGAACTTGCGGATCTTTTCTTCGCGCTCCACCACCAGCGACAGCGTGGGCGTCTGCACCCGGCCCACGGTGGTCAAGAAAAAACCACCGTCGCGCGAGTTGAACGCCGTCATGGCGCGCGTGCCGTTGATGCCGACCAGCCAGTCGGCCTCGGAGCGGCTGCGGGCCGCACTGGCGAGGCCTGCCATCTGCTGCTCGCTGCGCAGCGCATCAAAGCCGTCGCGGATGGCCTGGGGCGTCATGGACTGCAACCACAGGCGCTTGACGGGTTTGCCCAGCGGTTTGCTGCCCCCGGCGTACTGCTCGATCAGGCGGAAGATCAGCTCCCCCTCACGGCCCGCGTCACAGGCGTTGATGAGTTCGGTCACGTCCTTGCGCTTGGCCTGCTTGACCACCGCGTTCAGGCGGCTCTTGGTCTTGTCCACGGGCTTGAGGTCAAAGTACGGCGGGATCACGGGCAGGTGCGCAAAGCTCCACTTGCCGCGTTTCACATCGAATTGCTCGGGGGCCTGGATCTCCACCAGGTGGCCCACGGCGCTGGTGACGACATAGCGGTCGTTCTCGAAGTGGTCTTCGTGCTTCTCGAACTTGCCCGCCACGGGGGTCAGTGCGCGCACGATGTCTTGCGCCACCGAGGGTTTTTCTGCAATTACCAGGGTCTTGGTCATTTTTTGGTTTCTCGCCAGTCTGGCTGTCCGGCATCCGGCCGGTCGCTTCTACAATCCGTTGCCTCACGCGTACACGCGCACGCGCATGTGTGCATATTCAAGTTAACAGAGTTTTTGCCATGCCCCGCACCGCACCGCCTGCAACCCCGACCCCTGCGCAGGGGCGTCGCATCCAGACCCGGCGTTCGGGCGTGCACGGCAAGGGCGTTTTTGCCGTGCAGGATATTGCAGAGGGCGAAGTCCTTGTCGAATACACGGGTGAAGTGATCGGCTGGCAGGAAGCGCAGGACCGGCACCCGCACGACCCCTTGCAGCCCAACCACACGTTCTACTTCCATGTGGATGAAGACCATGTGATCGATGCAAAGTTCGGCGGCAATTCGTCGCGCTGGATCAACCACAGCTGCAACCCCAACTGCTATGCCGACGAGCGGGACGGCCGCATTTTCATCACCGCGCTGCGCAACATCAAGGCGGGCGAAGAGCTGAACTACGACTACGGCCTGATCATCGAAGAGCGCTACACCCCCAAGCTCAAGGCCGAATACCCCTGCTGGTGCGGCAGCCCCAACTGCCGGGGCACGCTGCTCGCGCCCAAGCGCGGCTGGGCACCACCGGTGCCGCTGCCACCGTCCAAGCCGTCTTCTGCCAAGCCCAAGAAGGCCGCCAAGGCTCCCCGGACAGCCAAGCCGCGAGGCCGCAGCCAGTGAGCGCCACATCCCCGATCCGCTGGCCCGCCGAGGCCATCTGGGAGGCGGTGTCCCCGCTGCTGCCGGGCTTTACGGTGGAGGTGCTGCCCACCATCGACTCCACCAACACCGAGCTGATGCGCCGTGCGCGCAACGGCCAGTGCGAGCCCACCCTGTTGGTGGCTGAGCAGCAGACCGCAGGGCGTGGGCGACTGGGGCGGGTATGGCAAAGCGATGTGGGGGCTTCTCTGATGATGTCCTTGGGCTTGCCGCTGGCACCCAAGGATTGGTCTGGCCTGTCGCTCGCCGTGGGGGTGAGTGTGGCCGAGAGCCTGCAGCCCGTGCTGCCGCCGCTGGGTGCGAACCAGCCCGCTCGCGTGGGACTCAAGTGGCCCAACGACCTCTGGCTGGGCGGTGCGGCGGGCGACCGCAAGCTGGGCGGCATTCTGGTGGAGACCGCGAGTTTTGTGGCGCCCCAGGTGGCGGCGACGCAAGCCCCGGCCAGCACCGCGCGCTATGTGGTGGTGGGCATCGGCATCAACGTGCTGCCCCGCAGCCCCGAGGGCATGAGCATGCCCCCCGGCAGCCTGCAGGAGGTGGAGCCGGGCCTGGACGCGCCCACCGCGCTGCAACGCATCGTGCCGCCGCTGGTGGCCATGCTGCAGTCGTTTGCGGGCTATGGCTTTGCGCCCATGCAGCCCCGCTTTGCGGCGCGCGATGTGCTGCAGGGCCGCGCCGTGACGCTGAGCGACGGCCACACGGGCACCGCGCATGGCGTGGGTGATGACGGGGCGCTGCTGGTGCACACGGCGGGTGGAATGCAGGCCATCACCAGCTCCGAAATCAGCGTGCGGCCGACAGCGGTGCCACCGGTGTGAGCCCGCTTTTCCTTCCGATGCGAGTGTTCTTGAAAGGCCGTGCCCCATGCTCCGTCTTGCCGTGATCGTGCTGCTCCTGGCCAACGCGGGCTATTACGCGTGGTCACAGGGCCTGCTGCGCCCGTTGGGCTACGCGCCGCAGGAGCAGTCGGAACCCCAGCGCATGAACCAGCAGATCCGGCCCGAAACGCTGCAGATCCTGAAGGTCAACCCCAGCAAGACCTCCTCCGCTGCCCCTCCTGGTTCCACGTCCACCCCCACTTCCCCCTCCCAGGCCACCGCCGCCAACGACTCCCCCACCACACCGGCCGCCTCGGCCCCCGCAGACTCTGCGGAGTGCCTGCAGGCCGGCGTGTTTGACGACCGCCAGGCCGAGGCGCTGCGCACAGCGGCTGCCGGGTTGCCCGCCGGCAGCTGGACGCTGGAGCCCACGCCCATCCCAGGCCGCTGGATGGTCTACATGGGGCGGTTTGACGACATCGAAACCCTGGACCGCAAACGCGCCGAGCTGCGCGCCCGCAAGGTGGACCATGACCGCGCCGGGGGCACGCTCGAGCTGGGCCTGTCGCTGGGCCGCTTTGCCTCCAAGGAGGCGGCCGAGCGCGAGCTGACCAACCTGGGCACCAAGGGCGTGCGCACCGCCCGCGTGATCCAGGAGCGTGCCGAAGCCCCCGGCTTCACGCTGCGCCTGCCTGCCGTGAACGACGCCTTGCGTGCCCAGCTGGATGTGCTGCGCACGGCCATGGCGGGCAAGACGCTGCGTGCCTGCGGCTGACGTCCCCTTTTGCACATTGCCACCATGGATGAAGAGCCAACGTCCATCCAGTGCGGCGAGCACGGCGACGCCGCACCCACCTTCGTGTGCGGCCACCTGTGCCGCCACCCGGTGCAGCGCTGGTTTTGCGATGCACCCTCGCCAGACACCCCCTACCCGGACGCATGGTGCGCCAGCTGCAACGCCGAGCTGATGCGGCATGGGGGTGAGTGGACCGAGCACAACACGCAATGCCTGGACCTTCAGATCCTGTGCCACCACTGCTACCAGGACGCCATGGCGCGCAGTGTGGAGGCGCTGGACGGCGACACCCAAGCCGCCTGGATCGAGGCGGTGACGCAGGGCCACCACGCGCTGCGGGACAAGCAGCGCGCGCTGGAGCAGGACTACGGCATCGCCAGCTTTGAGCGCTGGGATTACGACCAGTCCGCCGGCACTTTGACCTTTTCGGCCGGTGGCGTGCCCCGGGTGGTGGCCGACATCGAGTTCATCGGATCGGTGTCGGAGGTCAGTGGCACCTGGTTGTGGGCCTGGGCCAATTTCCACAACGAAGCCCCGGTGGTGTCGCGCATCGCGGCCGTGCGGGAGTTTGGCGAGGCCCAGGGCTTTCTGCACCTCACGGTGCCGCTGTGGAAGGGCGATGCCATCGATGGCTGGGAGCTGTCGGGCGTGGCCGCGCAGGTGCTGGGCGCCCAGGGGGTGTACCGCGTGCCGATGGAGCGGGGCTTTTTGTACATGGCCCTGATGTCGGTGCAGCGCGTGGCGTGAGCACGGTTGCTGTGCCCACCCGGGTGCAGCGTTATGGCAACGGGATGGCGCGCGTCTCGCCCTGCCGCAGGAGCCAGACGCGGTCCAGCGGCAGGCCCCGCTGCGCCAGTGCGGTGGCCAGGTCGCGCGGCGGGTGGTCGAAGGCCTCCTGCGTCAGCATGAACGTGCCCCAGTGCACGCCCATGGCTTGCCTGGCCTCCACATCCAGCATCAGCTGCACGGCGTCTTCCGGGTTCACGTGCATGGGCTTCATGAAGTCGCGGGGCAGGTAGGCACCGATGGGCAGGGCCAGAAAATCCACCGGCCCCAGGCGCTGGCGGATGGCCTTGAAGTTGTCGCTGTAGCCCGTGTCGCCCGGGAACAGAAAACGCCAGGGCGCCGCCGCCTGCGGGCGCGCCCATTCCAGCAGGTACCCACCCCACAGCGAGGCATTCGTATCCCACGGGGTGCGGCGGCTCCAGTGCTGCGACGGCGTGAACACCACGCGCACGCCGGGGGCGATGTCGGCGTGCTCCCACCAGTTCAGCGCGGTGACGGGGCCCATGCCCCGCTGCGTGAACCAGTCGGCAAGCCCCAGCGGCACCACAAAGCGGGGCGACTGGCCCGCGTCGCGCAGGCGGCGCAAGGTGCCGTAGCACAGGTGGTCGTAGTGGTTGTGCGAGATCAGGACCACGTCGATGTGCGGCAGGTCCTCGGGCGCCAGGGGCGCGGGCACACGGCGCGGGGCGCCAAAGCGGCCCAGGGGGCCCGCAAAATCGCACAGCGTGGGGTCAATCAGCACGTTGAGCCCCGCCACCTGCAGCAGCATGGAGACATGGCCCAGCCAGGTGATCACGGGTGCCTGCTGGCGCTGCGCCAGGCGCGCAGGGTCCACCGGCTGCGTCCATTGCCGGGCAAAGGCCTCGTAGCCACCCGCCGGTTCGTTGCGCGGCTTGAAATCGCCGCGCAGCGAGCGCCAGACCATTTCGTACCAGGGGAAGTTGCCGATCACCACGGCAGGGTGCGTGTTGGCAAAGCGGCGGGGCGGTGAGGTCATGGTGGGGGGGCTGCGTCCGTGCAAAAAGATCGGGCCAAGCGACGAGGCCGCATGATGCCGGATGCCCGGTGCTGTGGCGGGCTGCCGGCGCATCAACCCTGCGGCGTGGTGGCCTTGTCTTCTGCCACAGGGTCAGCTGCCCGCCACCACGTCCCGCGCCGCAAACCGCACGCTGAAGCGTGCACCGGGCGGGGTCTGGCCAGGACGCGCGTCTTCGAGCGTGACCTCGGCATCGTGCTTGCTGGCGATCTCCAGCACGATGGGCAGGCCCAGGCCGGAGCCGTCGGCCTCGCTGCCCAGGGCGCGGTAGAACGGCTGGAACACCAGCTCGCGCTCGGCCTCGGGCACGCCGGGGCCGGAGTCCTCGACCTGCAGCAGCAGCACATGGCCGAAGGTGTCGGCCAGCACGCGGGCGGTGACCACGCCGGGCTTGTCGGGCGTGGAGGGGGTGTAGTTGATGGCGTTGTCCACCAGGTTGCGCACCAGCTCCTTGAGCAGCGTGGGGTTGCCGTCGATCAGCACGCCCGGCGATCCCGGCTCGGCGCCGTCGTAGCCCAGGTCGATGTGCTTGTCGAGCGCGCGGGGCACCGAGTCGCGCACCACCTCGATCACCAGGCGTGCCAGGTCGCAGGGCTGGCGGGCAATGCCCACACCGCTGCCTTCGGCCCGCGCCAGGGCCAGCAGCTGGTTGACGGTGTGCGTGGCGCGGATGCTGGAGCGCCCGATCTGCTGCAGCGAGCGCTTGAGTTCTTCGGTGCTGGTGCCTTCGCGCTGGGCCAGGTCGGCCTGCATGCGCAGGCCCGCCAGCGGGGTCTTGAGCTGGTGCGCGGCATCGGCCAGAAAGCGCTTTTGCGTGGCCAGCGAATCGTTCAGGCGGGTGAGCAGGTCGTTGACGGACGACACCAGTGGCGCCACTTCGAGCGGCACGGTGCGGTCGTCCAGCGGCGAGAGGTCGTCGGGGTTGCGCGCGCGGATGCGCTGCTCCAGCTGGTTGAGCGGCTGGATGCCCCGCGCCAGCGCCAGCCAGACCAGCAGCACCGCCAGCGGCAGGATGACGAACTGCGGCAGCATCACGCCCTTGATGATTTCGGTGGCCAGCACGCTGCGTTTTTCGCGCGTCTCGGCCACCTGGACCAGCGCCACCGGTGTGTCTTTGAGCGGCAGGCGCACCCAGATGTAGGCCACGCGGATGTCGATGCCGCGCATCTCGGCATCGCGCAGCCGCACCTCGCCGGACAGGGGCACTTCGTCGCTCGGGGGCTCGGGCAGCTCGCGCTCGCCCGAGAGGAACTCGCCGCCCGGGCCGATGACCTGGTAGTACACGATGTCGGAGTCGTCGGCCCGCAGGATCTCGCTGGCGGGCTGGGGCAGGTTGAACTGGGCCTTGTCGCCCACCACGCTCACCAGTTGGGCGAGTGCGTGGGCGTTGTACTCCAGCGCGCGGTCAAACGGCTTGTTGGCCAGGCCCTGCGCCACCAGCCACGTCAGCGCCAGGCTCACGGGCCACAGCAGCAGCAGCGGCGTGAGCATCCAGTCGAGGATTTCGCCGAACAGGGAGCGCTGCTCGCGCTGGAAGATCTTCACAGCGCCCGCCGAGGCAGTTTAGAAGCCAAAACACCCGATAGCGCTGGATTCATATGCACGAGCAGCTATCGTTTTGATAGTTAACTGGGGATCTTCTCAAGGCAGTAGCCCAGGCCGCGCACGGTGGCGATGCGGATGGGCCCGCCCTCGATCTTCTTGCGCAGGCGGTGGATGTAGACCTCGATGGCGTTGTTGCTCACTTCTTCGCCCCACTCGCACAGGCGCTCCACCAGCTGCTCCTTGCTCACCAGGCGGCCGGCGCGTTGCAGCAGCACCTCCAGCAGGCCCAGCTCGCGGGCGGAAAGTTCGATCATCTTGCCGTCGATGGTGGCCACGCGGCCGGCCTGGTCGTACACCAGCGGGCCGTGCTTGATGGCGCTGCTGGTGCCGCCCATGCCCCGGCGCGTGAGGGCGCGCACGCGGGCTTCCAGCTCTTGCAGGCTGAAGGGCTTGGCCATGTAGTCGTCGGCGCCAAAGTCCAGGCCCTTCACGCGCTCTTCCACGCTGTCGGCAGCGGTGAGGATGAGCACCGGCAGGGCGGAGCCCCGGCCGCGCAGCTTTTTCAGAACCTCCAGCCCATGCATCTTGGGCAGGCCCAGGTCCAGGATGAGCAGGTCGAACTCGTTGTTGGTCATGAGCGCCGCGTCGGCCTCGCTGCCGCTGGCGACATGGTCCACCACGGCGCCCGAGGCTCGCAGCGTGCGCAGCAGGCCATCGGCCAGCACCTGGTCGTCTTCGGCAATGAGGATGCGCATGCGGTGTCTCCTGGTGGGTGGCAGCGGTCTGGCGCCGCGCCTGTGCGTCGATTTTAGGCGGCGCCGCGCCCCGCTGCGCCGAGAAAAAGGCGTCCGTGGCGCGCGCAGCGCTCGGGCCTGGGGCTGTCAGCGCGGGTCGTGCGCCAGCAGCTTGTGTACCAGGGCTTTCAGGTCGGCCTGCAGGCGGGCCATGCCCTCGGGCTCCTGCGCGAGCGTCTGCTCGTCCATGTAGAGCTTGCGGTTGATCTCGACCTGGATGCTGTGGCGGTGCTGCGCGGGGTTGCCGTAGCGGCGCACCAGTTCCACGCCCTTGTAGGGGTGGTTGTATTCCACGCTGTAGCCGCACGCGCGAAGGTGCTCGCAGATCAGCGCGGACAGCGCCGGGCTGGCGGTGGTGCCGTCCCGGTCGCCCACTACGAAGTCGGCATGCTCCAGCCCCGGAAACTCGGTGGCAAAGCGCCCGGCCACGGCGGGCATGGAGTGGCAGTTGAGGTGGATGCTGTAGCCGTGGCGTGCATGGGCCGCGTCAATGGCCTGGGCCACGGCAGCGTGGTACGGGCGCCAGCAGCGGTCGATGCGCGCACGCACCTCGGCCACGGTGAGCTGGCGCTGGTAGATGGGCTCGCCCTGGTCGGTGAACTTCCAGATCAGCCCCTTGCCCAGGCGCACCTTGCTGAGCACCTTGGAGTCGGTGGAAATGGGGTCGGGCCAGTCCCCGTCGAGCAGGCTGGTGTCCAGCTCGGTGGTGTCGCGGTTGGCGTCCAGGTAGATGCGGGGGAAATGGGCCTCGACCCAGGCCACGCCGAGCGCGGGGGCAAAGGCGTAGATCTTCTCGACGTGCGTGTCTTCGGCCCGGCGCAGCGTGGCCAGGTCGAGGGCGGAGCCAAAGTCGTCGGGGTATTGGGTGCCGCTGTGGGGCGAGTCGAGCACCAGCGGGGTGCTGCCGGGCAGATAGGTGACTTCTGAGGACATGGTTTCGAGGGTAACGCAGTCGGCAGGGGCCAGTGTGCGCAATCCGCTGGTGTCCGTCCATGGAGCATTCCCTTGTGCGGTGTCCGCAGCTGGATCAGGGCTAGGGACCCTCTGCACGAATCAGCGCACCGTGTGCATCTGCGGGCTCGGGCGGTCGGCAGCGTTGCAAAACCTCGCAATAGCGACGGCCATGGCTGCGTTTTGCGTCTTGCAGCCCATCGCGATCCGCAGTGCCCAGTTGCTGCTCGATCCTTGCAAAGGCTCCTAGGCCCCTCCTGCATAAGCCTCCAGCCCGATCGCCACTACGGTGGCCACGTCTTGGCCCACCTCGGCGCGGAACTCCGCCTCGGCCTGTGCCACCGCGTCCCGGAACGCTTGCAGCCACGCCAGGCCGGTGGGCGTGAAGCACACGCGGCGCGCCCGCGCATCCAGCGGGTCTGCCTGCCGTGTGACCAGCCCCCAGGCCTCGCACTGGTCCACCAGGTTGGCCATGGCCTGCTTGGTCATGCCCGCGCGCTTGGCCAGGTCGGTCAGCCGGTCGCCCTGCAAGGGTAGGTGGCGCGTGATGTGCACATGGGCGGCCGTCACCTGGTCGCGCGCTGCCAGGTTGGACAAGGCTAGCGGCACCTCCACGTTGCGCGCCATCAGCTGCAGCACCCGGGCGTCAAAGCGGCGCAGGGCGCTGCCCATCAGGCGGCCCAGGTGGGTTTGGCGCCAGCGGTCATCAGCTCCCGGGGCTGATGGGGCGGAGACGGCGGCAGGAGAAAAATCGGCCATGCGATATTGTCAGGTAAACTGACTAAAAATCGCTTTATCTGGATTTCATTGCTCGCATAAACTACTGTTCAAGCATCCAGCCTGTGATTAACCGCAGAGCGATGCAAGCATCCAACCTGTTGTTTTTCAAGGAGTTTCTCATGGACGTCGCAGTCAAAGGCACCAACCCCGCATTGCCCGTGAACACCGAAAAGGCCAAGGCCCTGGCCGCCGCGCTCGCCCAGATCGAGAAGCAATTTGGCAAGGGCACGATCATGCGCCTGGGTGAAGGCGAGGTGATCGAGGACATCCAGGTGGTCTCCACCGGCTCCTTGGGCCTGGACATTGCCCTGGGCGTGGGCGGCCTGCCCCGCGGCCGCGTGGTCGAGATCTACGGACCGGAATCGTCGGGCAAGACCACGCTCACGCTGCAGGTGGTGGCCGAGATGCAAAAGCAAGGCGGCACCTGCGCGTTTGTCGATGCCGAGCACGCCCTCGACGTGCAATACGCCCAGAAGCTGGGCGTGCAGCTGTCCGACCTGCTGATCAGCCAGCCCGACACCGGAGAACAAGCCCTGGAAATCGTGGACAGCCTGGTGCGCTCGGGCGCCGTGGACCTGATCATCGTGGACTCGGTGGCAGCCCTCACACCCAAGGCCGAAATCGAAGGCGAGATGGGCGATGCCCTGCCCGGCCTGCAGGCCCGCCTGATGAGCCAGGCGCTGCGCAAGCTGACCGCCACGATCAAGAAGACCAACTGCATGGTCATCTTCATCAACCAGATCCGCATGAAGATTGGCGTGATGTTCGGCTCGCCCGAAACGACGACCGGCGGTAACGCGCTCAAGTTCTATGCCTCCGTGCGCCTCGATATCCGTCGCACCGGCACCATCAAGAAGGGCGACGAAGCCATCGGCAACGAGACCAAGGTCAAGGTGGTCAAGAACAAGGTAAGCCCGCCCTTCAAGACGGCCGAGTTCGACATCCTGTTTGGCGAAGGCATCAGCCGCGAAGGCGAGATCATCGACATGGGCGTGAACGCCAAGGTCATCGAAAAGAGCGGCGCCTGGTACGCCTACAACGGCGAGAAGATCGGCCAAGGCCGCGACAACGCCCGCGAGTTTTTGCGTGAAAACCCCGACTTGGCCCGTGAAATTGAAAACAAGGTGCGCGAAGGGCTGGGCATTGCGCTGTTGCCTGGCGCACTGCAGGCCCCGGCAGCGGCTGCCGACGAGTGATTGACGGTTTTTGAAGCCAAATGGCCTGCAGGCGCACATTCCATATGCGCCTGCAGCTATTGAAAATATAGCGTTTGGTCAGCCATGGGATTCACTGCGCTCTCGCTCAAAGGCCGTGCACTGCGGCTGCTGAGCCAGCGCGAACATTCGCGGGCCGAGCTGCAGCGCAAGCTCAGCCCCCATGTGCAAGAGGGCGAAGACCTGGAGGCCGTGCTGGACGACCTGCAGGCCCGGGACTTCATCAGCGAGGCGCGGGTGGTGGAGTCGGTGCTGAACCGGCGCGCAAGGCGCATGGGTGCATCGCGCATCCGGCAAGAGCTGCAATCCAAAGGGCTGGGCGCCGAGGCCGTGCAGCAGGCAGTGGCCCAGTTGCAGGGCAGCGAACTGGAGCGTGCCCGCGAGGTGTGGCGCCGCAAGTTTGGCGAGCCCGCCACCGACCCGCAAACCCGCGCCAAACAGATGCGCTTCTTGCTGACGCGGGGGTTCTCAGGCGATGTGGTGCGGCGCGCCGTGCAGGGCGCCGACGATTCCGACGAGGGGTGAGCGCGCTGCTCACAAGCAGGGCTTTCGCCCCCTTCTGAAGCGCTGGGGTGTGGTTACACGCCCAGCATCAGCTGCAGGTTCTGCACTGCGGCGCCGCTGGCGCCCTTGCCCAGGTTGTCCAGGCGCGCAATGACCACCGCCTGCCGGTATTGCTCGTTGGCAAACACGCGCAACTCCAGCTTGTTGGTGTCGGTCAGCGTGTCGGCCGCCAGCTTCAAATCGTCGGTGGGCGGCAGCACGCTCACCCATTGCTCGGGCGTGTTGGTGCGGCTGTAGTGGGCAGCCAGCGCGTCGTGCAGGTCGCTGGCCTTGGGGGCGCCGGGCAGCAAGTCCAGGTGCAGCGGCAACTGCACCAACATGCCCTGGCGGAAGTTGCCCACTGCAGGGATGAACACCGGGCGGCGCGTGAGCCCGGTGTAGCGCAAGATTTCGGGGATGTGCTTGTGCGACAGGCCCAGTGCATACGCCTCATACGGCGCTGCGGTGCCCGCTTCGTAGGCTTCGATCATGGTGCGGCCGCCGCCGGAGTAGCCCGAGACCGAAGGCAGGCTCAAAGGGTAGTCCGCCGGGATCAGGCCTGCATCGACCAGCGGGCGCAGCATGGCAATCGCGCCCGTGGCGTAGCAGCCGGGATTGGAGACGCGGGTGGCGTCGCGCACCGCTTGTGTCTGCGCTGCCGCGAGTTCCGGAAACCCGTACACCCAACCATCGGCCGTGCGGTGCGCCGTGCTGGCATCGATCACCTTGACCTTGCGGCCCGAGCTGCGCTCGATCTCGTCCACCATGGCCACGGTGTCGCGCGCGGCGTCGTCGTGCAGGCACAGCACCACCAGATCCACCCCCGCGATCAGGTCGCGCTTGGCGGCAGGATCTTTGCGCAGCTCGGGCGCAATGCTGACCAGATCGATCTGCGGCATGGCCTGCAGGCGCTCGCGGATCTGCAGGCCTGTGGTGCCGGCTTCGCCATCAATAAAGACTTTGGACATGGAGGTGCTCCTGCAAAAAAGGACGGCAGCGTCTGCCGGCAAAAGGGATGGGAAAGGCTGCGACGCCAACCCTGGATGTAAGCCAGGCACAAGGATGGTGCGTTGCAGCATGATACAGTCGCGGGTTGCCATGTCCCAAGCCCGCGGCCAGACAACTGTTCATGGTAAACGGGTAACTACCACCCTTCCCTGAGAGAGACCTCATGAAGATTCACGAATACCAAGGCAAGGAAATCTTGCGCAATTTTGGTGTGCCCGTTCCGCGTGGCATTCCCGCATTCACGGTGCAAGAAGCCGTGGAAGCAGCCCAGAAGCTCGGCGGCCCCGTGTGGGTGGTCAAGGCCCAGATCCACGCCGGTGGCCGTGGCAAGGGCGGCGGCGTGAAGGTCGCCAAGACCATTGATGACGTGAAGGCTCGCGCCAGCGAAATCCTGGGCATGCAACTGGTCACGCACCAGACCGGCCCCGAAGGCCAGAAGGTCCGCCGCCTGTACATCGAAGATGGCGCCGACATCAAGAACGAGCTGTATGTGTCGCTGGTCACCGACCGCGCCACGCAGAAGGTCGCCCTGATCGCTTCGAGCGAAGGCGGCATGGACATCGAAGAAGTGGCCCACTCCACGCCCGAGAAGATCGTCACCGAGATGATCGACCCGCTGGTCGGCATCACCGAAGCGCAAAGCCGCAAGGTCGCTGCTGCCATCGGCCTGACCGGCGCTTCCATCGACCAGGCTGTGGACATCTTCGCCAAGATCTACAAGTGCTACATGGACACCGATGCGTCGCTGGTGGAAATCAACCCGCTGAACTGCGACTCCAAGGGCAACCTGATGGCCCTGGACGCGAAGTTCAACTTTGACGCCAACGCCCTGTTCCGCCACCCCGAAATCGTCGCCTTCCGCGATCTGGACGAAGAAGATCCCGCCGAAGTGGAAGCTTCCAAGTTCGACCTGGCCTACATCAGCCTGGACGGCAACATCGGCTGCCTGGTGAACGGCGCTGGCCTGGCCATGGCCACCATGGACACCATCAAGCTGTTCGGCGGCGAGCCTGCCAACTTCCTGGACGTGGGCGGCGGTGCTACCCCCGAGAAGGTCACCGAAGCCTTCAAGATCATGCTCAAGAACCCCAAGGTCAAGGGCATTCTGGTCAACATCTTCGGCGGCATTATGAAGTGCGACACCATCGCCACCGGCGTGATCACCGCTTGCAAGGCTGTGAACCTGAACGTGCCGCTGGTCGTGCGCATGAAGGGCACGAACGAAGAGCTGGGCAAGAAGATGCTGGCCGAGTCCGGCCTGCCCATCATCGCTGCAGACACCATGGCCGAAGCTGCGACCAAGATCGTTGCTGCCGTCAAGTAAGCCCGGAGAACACACATGTCGATCTACATCAACAAAGACACCAAGGTCATCACCCAGGGCATCACGGGCAAGACTGGCCAGTTCCACACCGAAAAGTGCCAGGAATACGCGAACGGCAAGAACTGCTTCGTGGCGGGCGTAAACCCCAAGAAGGCGGGCGAGTCGATCTTCAACATCCCGATCTACGCCTCCGTCAAGGAAGCTGCCCAGCAGACCGGTGCCACCGTGTCGGTGATCTATGTGCCGCCCGCAGGCGCCGCTGACGCGATCTGGGAAGCTGTCGAAGCCGACCTGGACATGGCCATCTGCATCACCGAAGGCATTCCGGTCAAGGACATGCTGATGGTGCGCAACAAGATGAAGGCCAAGGAAGCCGCTGGCGGCAAGAAGACGCTGCTGCTGGGCCCCAACTGCCCTGGCCTGATCACGCCTGACGAAATCAAGATCGGCATCATGCCCGGTCACATCCACCGCAAGGGTCGTATCGGCGTGGTGTCCCGCTCGGGCACGCTGACGTACGAAGCCGTGGCCATGCTGACCGAAGTCGGTCTGGGTCAATCGAGCGCCGTGGGCATTGGTGGCGACCCCATCAACGGCCTCAAGCACATCGATGTGATGAAGGCATTCAACGACGATCCAGACACCGATGCCGTGATCATGATCGGCGAAATCGGCGGTCCTGACGAAGCCGAAGCCGCCCAGTGGTGCAAGGCCAACATGAAGAAGCCAATCGTCGGTTTCATCGCTGGCGTGACCGCCCCTCCCGGCAAGCGCATGGGCCACGCTGGCGCGCTGATCTCCGGCGGCGCCGACACGGCCGATGCCAAGCTCGCCATCATGGAAGAGTCGGGTTTCATCATCACCCGCAACCCTTCGGAACTGGGCAAGCTGCTCAAGGCCCAGCTGAAGTAAGTTGCCTGGCCCTGTTGCGACCGTAAGCACAATTACGGACGCGGCGCTCGGCACAGACCGCTAGACTGGCGGCTCCAACAAAAAGAGAAGCGCTCGGAACCCCGGTTCCGGGCGCTTCTTGCATTCATAACAGTGGAGTCAGTCATGGAGTTTCTGCAAAGCGCCGATTTCTGGATCGGCCTGGTGAAGATCGTCTGGATAAACATCATTCTTTCGGGCGATAACGCGGTGGTCATCGCGCTGGCCGCCCGGTCCCTTCCCCCCCATCAGCAAAAGAAAGCCGTGTTCTGGGGCTCCGGCGCTGCCGTGGTCCTGCGGATCTTGCTGACGGTGGTGGCGGCCAAGCTGCTGGAGCTCTCGTTCCTGCAGATCGTGGGCGGTTGCCTGTTGCTGTGGATTGGTTTTCAGCTGCTCAGCGACGACGACGAGGAAGAGGGCGAGTCCAAGACTTATGGCAGCCTGATGGCCGCCGTTCGCACCATCCTCATTGCCGACCTGGTGATGAGCCTCGACAACGTGATCGCCGTGGCGGCTGCGGCGCAGGGCAACGTGGTGCTGCTGGTGCTGGGCTTGGCCATCAGCATTCCGCTGGTCATCTTTGGCAGCACCCTCATGATCAAGCTCATGGAGCGTTTCCCCATCATCGTGGTGCTGGGGGCTGCCCTGATTGGTTGGGTGGGTGGTGAAACCATCGCCAGCGATGCCATCTTGCACGACTATGCGGTGGCGCATCCCGCACTGCACTATGTGGCGGCCGCACTCGGCGCAGCGCTGGTCGTGGGCGTCGGCAAGTTCTGGCGCAAGGGGTCGAACAGCGCCTCCGCCACTTGACGGCTGGAGCTGCGGCCGGGGCTTGCGCGCAGGCCTCGGCCGTTGCGTCAGATACAAAGTGTGACAAAAATGGCACGGCAGTCACTTCCTATGGAAAGGCTGCGTGACAAGAACGGCACCTGGCGCTGCCCCGGGGAGCGATTCGCCGCCCATCCCCTTGTCTCTGCTGTCCCGACTGCCTGTGTTTGCCTGGGCGCGGTTATTGCTTGAAATCCACCCAATACTGAGTGGAAAAACAGCAAGTGGGACGAAAAACCTCGGCGCGGCGGATGGGTGGATGGCGTACCGATGGCTTGTGGGGCGGATTGGTGGCATTGGCTGTTGCAGGCCTGTGCGCAATGACGGGCGCATCGCTCACGCTTGAACTCAAGCTCTACGACGCGGCCATCCGCACCTCGTCACCCGCCCCGCTGGCCGACGTGGTGATTGTGGGCATGGACGATGCCAGCTTGGCAGCACTGGGTCCGTGGCCCTGGTCGCGCGACATCCATGCCCGCTTGATTGATCGCCTCTCAGCAGCGGGCGCCCAAACCGTTGTTTACACCCCCGCGTTCACGCAGCCCCAGAGTGACAGGGGGTTGGTTTATCTGCGAAAGATCCGCGACACCCTGTCTGCTTCGACAGAAGCAACCCCATTGACAGCCGAGCTGGGCCGCGTTGTGGGAGAGGCAGAAGCCGCACTCGACGGGGATGCGCGTCTGGCGGCATCCATCCAGCGGGCGGGCAATGTGTTCCTGGCCTCGCGGTATGAAAATGCGGGTGCTGCAGCCCCTCTGCCCGCGTACGTACGCCGCAGTACGGCACCCGACCCGGGTACGACTGCAACCACGCTGCAATCCGCGCAGCACCCCATCCCGTCGCTGGGAACGGTGGCGGCGGGAGTGGGGCATGTGTACGCAGAGCCTGACAACGACGGCCGTGTGCGCCAGATTCCCCTGCTGCTTCGCTACGACAGCGTCGGGGTGCCGTCCTTGGCGTTGCTGGCGGTACAACACAGCCTGCACCTGGGCCTGGGTGACCTTCGTGCGCTGGATGCGTCGGAGGGCTTGCGCCTGGGCGGGTTGAATATTCCCACCAATGCAGGAGTCATGCTGCGCCCCCGCTGGCAGGTGTCCGGTGACGGTGCAGGCACATTCCCAACGCTCTCGGCTGCAAGTGTGCTCGAGGGAACGGCTCCCGCCGGCAGCCTCAAGGGCAAGATCGTGCTGGTGGGCGAAATGACAGATGCGCCGGGTGCTGCCGCAGTCCGGGTGGGAGAGCGTCTCGTCCATCCCGTGGAGGTGCTTGCGCAAGCCGTGTCATCCATGCGTTTCGGATTGGGGGTGGTCGAACCGAGCTGGGCCATGCCGGTCACCTGGCTGGTGTTAGCGCTGGCGTTGCTCTATGTGGTGCTGGTGGCGCCCCGTTTGGCGCGCCCCTTGGTGGTGGCGGTGGGTGCCGGGCTCGTGCTTGCGGGTGTTGCCACGGAGTGGACCCTTTTGCGTTACGGAGGCTTGTGGCTTTCGTTGCTGTTGCCTGTTCTGGTCGTGCTGACCGGTTCCACCGTCGTGGCACTTTTGCACCGGGGGCAGCGCGGCGAAACTTCCGCGCGCTCTGCCGAAGCCGCCGAAGCCGACCGCATGATGGGCTTGGCACTGCAGGGCCAAGGGCAGCTGGACATGGCCTTTGAGCGCTTGCGCAAAGTGCCTGCCAGCAGTGCGCTTCTGGACAATCTCTACCATTTGGCGGAGGACTTCGAACGCAAGCGCCACTTCGGCAAGGCGCAGGCGGTATACGAACATATCCTGCGCCACGACCGGCACTACAAGGACGCTCGCAGCCGCTACAAGCGTGCCAAGGCACAGGCCCAAGGGGGTGCGCAAGCTTCGTTAGGCGCTGCAGACTCTTTGCCGAGCGCCTCCGCCGGAACACCCCGCCTGCCCGGTGACGCGAGCGTGGGCGTGTCCATGCTGGGGCGCTACCAGATTGACCGCGAAATTGGCAAAGGTGCCATGGGGGTGGTGTATCTGGGGCGCGATCCCAAGATCGGCCGCGTCGTGGCCATCAAGACGCTGGCCTTGGGACAGGAGTTTGAAGGCGATGCCTTGATTGATGCGCGCGCGCGGTTTTTCCGCGAAGCCGAAACTGCGGGGCGATTGCAGCATCCGAACATCGTCACCATTTTTGATGCCGGCGAGGAGCATGACTTGGCCTACATCGCCATGGAGTTCCTCAAAGGCCAGGACCTGACTCATGCTTGCGGCCAGGACCGGCTGCTGCCAGTCCCCACCGTGCTCTCCATTGCGGCCAGGGTGGCCGATGCGCTGGACTATGCCCATGCCCATAACGTGGTGCACCGCGATATCAAGCCGGCCAACATCATGTTTGACAGCGGTACCGACGCAGTGAAGGTGACAGACTTCGGCATTGCGCGCATCACGGATTCGAGCAAGACCCGTACGGGGCTCGTTCTGGGGACGCCCAGCTTCATGTCCCCGGAGCAATTGGCCGGAAAGAAGGTCGACGGGCGTTCGGATCTTTATTCGCTGGGCATCACCCTCTTCCAGTTGCTGACGGGTACGCTCCCGCTGCGGGGTGCGTCCATGACCGAGCTGATGCACAAGATTGCGAGCGTGGAGGCTCCCGATGTGCGGCAGCTGCGCCCTGAACTTTCAGCGGCTGTGGCCAAGGTGGTGGCGCTGTCGTTGCAAAAGCGCCCTGAGGCACGCTATCAGACCGGGCGGCAGTTTGCGGCGGACCTGCGGCAGACCCTGGCGGGCGACGCGCAATCCAGCCCTGAGGCAGTCGTCTATGATGCGGACCGCGATGCAACAGGGCAAGAAATGGCGGATTTTCAGGAAACCGTGATGGAGCCCCCCGCCGTGCGGGGTGCGGCAGCCCCGCCGATTTCGGGCGCCCCATGACGCACGCCTCCACATCCATGACCTACGAATTCACTGCGCGGACCGACAAGGGCCGCGTGCGTTCCAACAACGAAGACGCGGTCGCCGTTGACCGCGATGCGCAGGTCGCGATACTGGCCGATGGCATGGGCGGCTACAACGCGGGTGAGGTGGCCAGCGGTATGGCCACCACCTTCATTCGTACCGAGATGGCCCGCTGGCTGGCCCAAGCGGGCGCAAGTCCCCAGTCCACGGACGTGCGCCGGGCGCTGGAAATCTGTGTCGAGAATGCCAACCACGCCATTTTGGGGGCGTCGCTCTCCAATCCGCAGTACGCGGGCATGGGTACGACGCTGGTGGTGGCGGTGTTCCATGGCAGCCGCCTGATCCTGGGGCATATCGGCGATTCGCGCTGCTATCGCCTGCGCGATGGTGCTTTGCAGCAGATCACGCGCGACCATTCCTGGTTGCAGGAGCAGGTCGATGCAGGTCTGCTAACGGCGCAGCAGGCGGCCCTGTCTTCCAATCGGAATCTGGTGACCCGGGCCCTGGGTGTGGAGCCCAATGTGCTGATGGAAGTCAACGAGTTCCAGGTGGCGCCGAATGACCTGTTCTTGCTGTGCTCCGACGGGCTCACCGACATGGTGTCCGACTCGGATCTGGCGGAGCTGGTACGGGCGCCCATGCCTTTGGAAGAAAAAGCGACACTGCTCATTGACACCGCCAATGCCAACGGTGGTCGTGATAACGTGAGCGTGCTGCTGGTGCAGGCTGCCGCAGGAGGCAAGAAGCGTGGCCTCATGTCCCGACTGCTAGGGGCCTCTTGAGTGGCCCGAACTACAACAATTCATCACATCAGGAGTGGATCATGCCGAGAATGATCGTTTCAATCGACGGCGTTGTTATCAAGGAAGTGCAGCTGACCAAGGAGCGGACTACGCTGGGTCGGCGTCCATACAACGACATCGTGATCGACAACCTTGCGGTGAGCGGTGAACATGCGGTGCTCCACATGGTGGGAAACGATGTGGAGATTGAGGATCTGGGCAGCACGAACGGCACCTACGTGAATGCCAAGGCCGTCAAGCGCCAAGAGCTGCGCAATGGCGACACGGTCGAGGTGGGCAAGTACAAGATTCGCTTTTTGCAGGATGCTGAAGGTCAGAATTTCGAAAAGACCATGATCTTCAAGCCTGGCATGGTGCCGCCTGCGGTGGCCGCCGCCAGGCCCGCTCCCGCTGCCCCTGCGCCTGCTCCGATTTCAGCGGTGATCCGTGTCATGTCGGGCGCTGCAGCGGGGCGCGAGGTGTCCCTGCAAAAGGTCGTGACTACTATTGGCAAGCCTGGCGTGGCCGTGGCATCCATTACTAAGCGGCACCAGGGTTTTGTCTTGGCCCACGTGGAGGGGCCCGAAATGCCCCTGCTCAACGGTGTGGCCATTGGTGCTTCGCCCGTGCCTCTCAAGCACGGCGATCGCCTGGAACTGGCTGGCACCGAAATGCAGTTCGAACAGACCTGACGCCTGGCATGGGCCCGCCCCATGGTCGCGGGCCTCTGCTGACCTGAACCTTCTCTCCTTGCGCGCGGACCCATGCTGCAGTCCCTGTCGCACCTGTTCCGCCGACGCTGGCGACGCATTGCAGTCACGCTGATACCGCTGGTTTTTGCATTGCTGCATGTGGCCGATGTGCTCCACCTTCAGGTGTTGGAGAGACTGGACAACATCATCTACGACACCCGCCTGCGGGTTACCATGCCTCGCACGCTCGACGAGCGCATCGTCATCGTCGATATCGATGAGAAAAGCTTGGGGCGTGTGGGCCAATGGCCCTGGCGCAGGGACAAAATGGCCGCGCTGGTGCGCGAACTGTTTGAGCGCCAGCAAGTGTCGGTCATCGGGTTTGACGTTCTGTTTGCCGAGGCCGACGAGAGTTCAGGTCTTGGAACGTTGCAAGAGCTGGCCCAAGGCCCTCTGCGCAGCCAGCCGGCCTTCCAGGAGCAATTGAAGCGCCTGGCACCATCGCTAGACTATGACGCGCTTTTTGCGCAGTCCCTGCGTGGGCAGCCGGTGGTGCTGGGCTATTACTTGTCGGGCGAAGACCGCGACGGCATCACGAAAGGCATGCTGCCGGACCCTGCTCTCCCGTTGGAGCGCTTACGGGGCCTGCCGCTGGGCGCAACCACATGGCGCGGCTACAGCAGCAACATCGAGGCGCTGACCCGCGCAGCCCCTGCTGCGGGGTTCTTCAACTCCATCACGGACGAGGACGGGGTCGTTCGCTCCTTGCCGTTGTTGGCCGAGTACCAGGGGCAGTATTACGAGTCACTGGCCTTGGCCATGTTCCGCACAGCCATCGGGTTGCCAGAAATCCATCCGGGCTTTGTGAACCCCATACCCGTTGGGACGCATGATTTGCTGCAAAGCATCGTGTTGCGCCAGGACGGTCGCACGCTCGCCCTCCCTGTAGACCAGCAACTGGCCACCCTCATTCCATATCGGGGGCCGGGCGATGCCAAAGGTGGTTCCTTCCGGTACATCTCAGCGTCTGACGTTCTGGATGGCGTGCTCCCGCCCAGCCAACTCAAAGATCAATTGGTGCTGGTCGGGTCCACCGCGCCTGGCTTGCTCGATTTGCGTGTAACGCCGGTGGGCAGAACTTATCCCGGCGTAGAAACCCACGCCAACGTGTTGTCGGCATTCCTGGATGGCAAAAGCATCGTCCGGCCCGACTATGCCGCCGGGTTCGATGTGCTGCAACTCCTTTGCGCAGGGTTGCTGCTGGCGGTGGCGTTGCCGCTCTTGTCTGCATCGTCTGCGGTCTTGCTGAGCGCTGGCGTGGTTTCTGCGCTCGTGGGGCTCAACCTGTGGATGTACATCGCGCAGGGTTTGGCGTTGCCGCTGGCTACGGCGGTGGTGATGTCCATGCTGGCCTTTGCGCTCAACATGGCCTACGGTTATTTTGTGGAAAGCCGCTCCAAGCGCGAACTCGCAGCGCTGTTCAGCGCCTATGTGCCTCCAGAGCTGGTGGCCGAAATGGTCAAGCAGCCGGAGCACTACAGCATGCAGGCCACCAACCGGGAGCTGACGGTGATGTTCTGCGACATGCGCGGCTTCACCGCCATGTCCGAGCGGATGGAGCCTTTGCAACTGCAAGGGTTGTTGAATGAAGTGTTTAGCAAGCTCACTCATATCATCCGCAGCCACCGAGGCACCATCGACAAATACATGGGCGACTGCGTCATGGCGTTTTGGGGGGCTCCTGTGGCTACACCAGACCACGCGCAGTTGGCAGTGACTGCGGCCTTGGAAATGTCGCAGGCCATTGGGCAAATCAACGCCGATCATCGCCAGCGCGGCCTGCCCGAGATCGGAGTGGGCATTGGGCTCAATACGGGCGTCATGTGCGTGGGCGATATGGGCTCGGACATCCGGCGCAGTTACACAGTCATCGGGGATGCGGTCAACCTTGGCTCGCGTCTGGAAGGGCTGTCCAAACACTACGGCACGTCGATCGTGGTGAGTGAATCTGCCGTGCAGCTCGCCCCTCAGTTTGTTTGGCAGGCAATGGATCGCGTTCGCGTCAAGGGCAAGGCGCAGGCCGTACCCATTTATCAGCCGCTGGCGCCCCGGGATCAGCTACCCGCCGAACTCGCCGAAGAACTGGTGGTATGGGAGGGTTTTCTGCGAGCCTATGCGGCACAGGAATGGGCACAATGCGACAAGCTGATGGCGCAGTTGCGAGGCCTCAGACCTCGTTGCACTCTCTACGAGTTGTATGCTGCACGGGTCGAAGGCCTGCGTGGGTTGCCTTTCAATCCTGACTGGGACAGCGCCACCAATTTCGACACCAAGTAGAAGGCTCTACATGAAGGTTCGCGTGCTGGGATGTTCCGGCGCTATCGCCAAGGACTGTCGCACGACATCGTTCTTGATCGGTGACAGCATCTTGCTCGATGCCGGCACCGGCGTGGGCGACCTGACGCTGGAAGAGATGGGCAAGATTGACCATGTACTCCTGACCCATTCCCACCTTGACCACATCGCCGCGCTGCCCCTGATGCTCGACGCGGTGTCGTCACAGCGCCGTCACCCGGTGCAAGTGCACGCCCTTGCTGCCACCATCTCTGCGCTTCAGACTCATGTCTTCAACAACGTCATCTGGCCGGATTTCAGCGCGATACCGTCTGCTGCATCCCCATTTCTGCAGTACCAGGCTTTTGTATGCGGTGACGTACTGAGCATCGCAGGGGTTGAGATCGAAGTGCTGCCGGCCCACCATACGGTCCCCGCCGTGGGGTTTGCTGTGCTTGGTGATGCCGGCTGGTGGGTATTCAGCGGGGATACCGGGCGTAATCCAACGTTTTGGGCTCGAATCAACACATTGAAGGTGGCTTGTTTGGTGATCGAAACAGCCTTCAGCAATCGTGAAAGCGATCTGGCCCGACGGAGCCTGCACCTCTCCCCCGAGACCTTGGCGCATGAACTGGCTCATATCGCTCCAACTGTCCGTTACCCCGTCTACATCACGCACACCAAGCCGTCGGAGACCTCGCTCATCATTGATGAAATCAAGCGGTTTGACTCCAGTACAAGCACCAGTCAAAGCCAGCATGACATTCGTTGGTTGACTGCAGGCCAGACGATGCAGTTGTGAGCGAGGCATGTTTGAGGGTGACAATACTGGGCGACAAAAATGTAAATATCTCAACGTCCTGAGGCCATTTGTCAGTCAAACTTGAAGTAGGACGGCCGATGCCGTTGAATAGGTGTGCCAACTTTGCTGGGTGCAAGGGGCTCATTTAGAAATGCCGTGAGGGAATTGCTTGACTTTTTATGTTGCAGTCGGGGTCAGAAGGGCAACGATATGCATCACCAGATGCTGGATGTGACAGATAGTTCATCTGCTACTAGCAGGCACGGCGTTTGCATGGTGACTTTGCATTTGCAACTTTTCCTAGGAGTTCTTCATGAAGCGTTCTATCCAAAAGGGTTTTACCCTGATCGAACTGATGATCGTCGTTGCGATCATCGGTATTTTGGCCGCCGTGGCTTTGCCCGCGTACCAGGATTACACTATCCGCGCCAAGGTATCGGAAGTCATCCTGGCTGCGTCTCAGTGCCGCACTAGCATCACCGAAACTATCCAGACGACTTCCTCTGACAAATTGCCCGCGGCAAACAAGTGGGGCTGTGAAGCTGGTGACACTGCTGGCGCAACTGACGCGAGCGCACCCACCAAATATGTTTTGACGGTGACCACCAGTGATATTGGAGAAATTACTGTATTGACCCGTGCTGCCGCCAACGCGAAAGATTTGGGCGCTGCTGCTGACAAGCAGATTCTATTGACCCCTTACAAGACCAATACGGCGAAATTTGCCAATACTGATGTTAATCTTCAAGTTTTCAAGTGGGTCTGCGGTCCACATGGTACCAAGGCGATGCCTGAAAAGTATTTGCCCGGCTCTTGCCGTGGATAATCGGCTCGTCTAGTGGGAACGATTAAATAATCTTCCCAAATGATGATCAAGATGAGCGATGTGGCCTAGTGCCACATCGCTTTTTTTGTTAGTACCGGATTGCTGAGTTTTTTCGTGAATTCAAAGTTGCTCTCCTGGGCCATGGGCTGGTTTGGTAGTCTGTTGTGCCTCGCCATGCTATTGCCGAATCATTATCAGCCTTGGCTCAGCTTTCATCAAGAATGGTTGGCAGTGGTCGCCTTGCTGCCTCTGGCCACGTTCACGCTGTGGCAGCAGTATCGCAACCCACCGCCAGCTGTATCCTGGTCAACGCTCGCAGCCTTGTTGGGGGTAACAGTCGCATTGCTTCAATTGGTTACCAGTCGCTTGTATTTTTTCAGTGATGCTTTGATGGCGGCGTTGTATTGGTTGCTGTTGGGGGTATCTGCCATGGCGGGCCAGTACGTGGCTCAAGAGAACGTCCCGCAATCACGAGAAGCACGCCTGCAGCCTTTCTGGTGGGCATGGGTGGTTGCTGGTCTTGTTTCATGGGGCATGGCGTTACATCAATGGTTAGATTCTCCCTACTTTGGTCTATTTATTATTGATTTGCCGCCTGGAGGACGGCCATTCGCTAATCTGGCGCAGCCCAACCACTTGGCAACCGTGTTGTTGCTTTCTGTGACTGGCACTTTGTTTTTACGCGAAACCAAGCAGCTGGGACGTATAACTACTTGGGCATTGATTCTGGTTTTTTGCTTTGCGTTGGCAATGACGCAATCACGGCATGCTATTTTGGGTTTGGGGCTGTGGTGTATTGCTTTCCACGTCATGCGTACCCGCCATCGTTTGAATTTATCCAAGTGGACGCATATCGTTGTGATTGGTCTTTATGTGGGGTGCACGCTTGCTTGGCCTAAGATCAATCATTTGCTGTTGCTGATGGATAACGCGCAGTCTGTCCTGCAAAGGAGTGAGCGTGGTTTACGCCCAATTTATTGGGCTTCAGCTTTGGAGGCTATCTTCATGCGGCCCTGGGCTGGCTGGGGTTTCGGACAAATTGGTCTAGCCCAGCAAGCTATTGCGTTGAACCATCCGGCTACATATACTTTTTTCTCTAGTGCGCACAATATTGCGTTAGATCTTTTGTTATGGATGGGGGTGCCGGCAACAGTCCTTTTGTTTTTTCTGCTTTACAAGCATGCTGCGGATAGTGTGAAGTCACCAGCCTCCGCAGCACAGTGGGCTGCTTGGAGTGGGCTTGCGTGCATCATGGGTCACGCTCTGGTAGAGCTGCCGCTGTCTTTCTTGTATTTCCTTATCCCAACCGGTTTTATGTTGGGCTCGATGGTTGGAGCCGATTCTGGGCTTGCTATTGGTGGGTGGTGGAAGAATGTTCAGAAAATTTTGATAATTCTGATTAGTTTCCCAGCTGTTATTTTATTCTTAAAATTGACTGAAGAGTATTTATTTTGGGAGGAAGATTGGCGCAATGCTCGATTTCAAATGATGAAATATGAAAATGCAACGCAAGAGGCTAAACCTGAGTTGATTCTTTTGGATCAAATTGCAACCATGCATCTTGTAGCACGCCATAAACCCGAAAGAAATATGCCAGAGTCAGAGCTGAAAATATACAAACAAAATGCTGAGCGCTTTCCTAGTTCTCTCGCCCTCCTGCGATATGCCTACGCAGCAGGGTTGAATGGACAGCCGCAGGCGGCTGCTCATACGCTGCAACTTTTGTGCAGTTTGCATAAGCCTGTTATTTGCAATGCAGCCAGAAAAGAATGGGATGCTGCTTCAAAAAATGAATGGCCAGAGTTGAGTAAAATTCCTTTTCCAGATTTGAATCGTGCCGAAAGATGATTTTTAACATAAGGAGACTAGAGGCCATTTTTCGTGGGGAAAATTTGAAAACACGTGTGTTTGCTGCGGGTGTTCATCTGCTTGCTAGCCTTGTGGTGGCATTTATTGCTGCTTACGTGGTTTTCGGTCTATGGTATCCAGCTCCCTATGATGTGTTGTCGGGGGGCAAAGAGTTGTTCTGGTTGGTTGTGGGTATCGATGTAATTTTGGGTCCATTCATTACATTTCTTGTATTCAATCAAAAAAAGAGGCGCCGCGAATTATTTTTGGACTTGGCTGTAGTTGCTTTAATACAGCTTGGTGCCTTGGGCTATGGGTTGTGGACCATTTTTGTTGCTCGACCTGCATATTTGGTTTTTGAATATTCACGTTTTAGTATCGTTCACGCTGTTGACATTGATCCGAAGCGACTTGGTAACGCTCCAGAAAATTTGCGCGTAATACCTCTCGGAGGGCCACAGCTCATTGCGCTGCGCCCATTCAAAGACGCGAATGAGCAGTTCGATGCGACCGTGGAGGCGCTGGACGGAGCCCCGCTGCCGACGCGCTGTGAGCTTTGGCAGCCCTATGCGCTCGCTGTGACGCGGGTGCTTGACGCCGCCAAGCCAGCTGGGGAGCTGATGGGACGTTTCCCGCAACATGCGAATGCTATCGCCCGCGCCGTAGAGGAAGCGGGTCGACCATTCGAGGAGCTGCGCTATCTGCCAGTCCTTGGGCGCGGCAGTGCTGTATGGACTGTGTTGCTGGACTCTAAAAGTGCCGCGCCATTGGCATACCTGTCACTAGACTCTTTTTGACCAGTTGGGGCAAAGCCCTGTTGATCCTCCTGGAGCGAGTCCATTTTCAGTGCGGGCAGGTTGACGCTATATCGCAGCGTAAGTTGATCTGGCCATGGTCAAGCGCGAGTATGGTCCGAATCGGGGGCAATTTGCACCTCGCATAACGGCGACGGTGCTTAATCAATTCATTGTCGATTTGAGCGTTATTGTGAAGCTGCTGCTCTGGCGTTACCGCAGGGTGTGCAAGCTTTCGCTCTTCACGCACCGCAGCCCTTGGGGCTGCGGCCGGGCAATGCCAATGGCGATCGCTGCTCCGATATTCTGCCGAGGTAAGCCAGTTTTGGAGTCGCTCTGTATGGAGCGCGTTCCCCAAGCCCTCTCCGGATCAAGAGGGTATGGCTGACCTTGATACCGAATTCGTATGGCGTCTCGGCTTTGCCCTTGCTGTTGCATTCCACGTTGGGCGCGCTGGATGAGAAGGCCACCGGCGAGTGGTACCAATCCTTGGTGTTGGACATTTCGGGCGGGATAGACCTTTGGCGAGTTATCTCTCTGCGCGCTTCGCATTGATCAGTACGTCTTGCACGCCCTTCCGATCCACTGCTCCCAATTGATGCTTCATTCGTGTCGAGGAACCCCGAGTGCATGCTGACACCAGGGCGGGTAGCGCACGTTCCTTTTTCTCAGTGCACCCGATCTGTACGAATGAATGTCTTGCGGATAGGGGATGGCTTTTGGTGTAACGGTCATCGCCACGAAGTTTGATGTTCGCACGACTCTGTATCGCGTCAAGTCGCATCAATGCTCGGTACTGAGGCGCTACGCTGGCTTATTGAAGGGGATGTCATTTCACGCAATAAAACTCCCCGATTTGCCCCCGTGCTTTTCCACCACACGCACATCGTGGATGGACATGCCCCGATCTACGGCCTTGCACATGTCGTAGATGGTAAGCAGGGCCACTTGCACGGCAGTGAGGGCTTCCATCTCTACACCGGTCTGGCCAACGGTCTCTACCGTTGCTGAGCAAAATATGCCGACGGCGCCCAATTGCTGGGCGCTAGAAGCCTCGAATTCAATAGCGACGCGAGTCAATGCCAGCGGGTGGCACAGGGGAATCAAGTCGCTGGTTTTTTTTGCCGCCATGATGCCAGCGATGCGAGCAATGCCCAACACATCGCCTTTCTTCGCGGTGCCCGCTTCGATGACAGCCAAGGTGGCGGGCAGCATTTCTATGCGTCCACTGGCGACGGCAATACGGTGTGTGGCGGCCTTGGCGGCCACATCAACCATGTGGGCCCGGCCTTGGGCATCGAAGTGAGTAAGTGCTGACATCGCGTGATAACCGGGTGAATCGATGGGAAACAATTGAGCGAGTGGGCATCATACGGGCATGTGGAACGCTAAACACCCCCCCGAAGAACCAGGAACTAAGGTCTCCTTGGTTATTCAAAAAAAACAGCAAAAAGTGCCTATAACGCTTTTTAGTATTGCACTGAACGCTTCTTTATTAATAGCAATTGGTGTTGGTGTGGCACTTCCTGCCGTCGCACAATCTCCTCTCCCCACCCTTGGCGACTCCAGCGACCTCACCACCAGCGCCGAGCGCCGTCTGGGCGACCGCATCATCCGCGAGCTGTACAGGGACCCCGACTACGTCGATGACCCCGTTGTGGCCGACTATGTACAGGGAATCTGGCAGCCTCTCCTCTCCGCAGCCAAGTCACGTGGTGAACTCAGCGCCGAGCTTGATGAGCGCTTTGCCTGGGAAATCCTGCTGGGTCGCGACCGCACGGTGAATGCGTTTGCCCTGCCCGGCGGGTACCTAGGGGTGCATCTGGGATTGATTGGTGTGGTGGCGACACGTGATGAACTGGCCTCCGTGCTGGCGCACGAACTGAGCCATGTGACCCAGCGCCACATCTCGCGGCTGATCACGCAGCAGAGCAAGCAGACGCCGCTACTGCTCGGGGCGATGGTACTAGGCGCTCTGGCGGCCAGCAAAAACCCCGGTGCCACGCAGGCGTTGGTTGTGGGTGGTCAGGCCTTGGCCATTCAGAACCAGCTCAATTTCTCGCGGGACATGGAGCGCGAGGCGGACCGTATTGGCTACGGGCTGATGGCCCCTGCAGGCTTCGCGCCCCAGGGGTTTGTGAGCATGTTTGAAAAATTGCAGCAGGCCAACCGGCTCAATGACAATGGATCGTGGCCCTATTTGCGCAGCCATCCGCTGACCACTGAGCGCATGGCAGACATGCAGTCGCGCATCCCTCCGGGGGCAGCGTCGGCGCCTGGGGCCCCCATGCAGGCCTCCAGCGAACATGTCATGGTGGCAGCTCGGGCGCGTGTGCTGTCCAACCCTGGGGTGGATACCTTGCGCCAATGGATTGCTGAGCCCAAGGGCTCGGGTTTTCAGTCGCAGCCGCTGCCGCGACGTGCTGCCGCGCTGTATGCGGCGGCGCTGGCAAGCAGCCAGCTGCGTGATGCCGCAAGTGCGCGTCTGGTCGCTCGCCAGTTGGATGACTTGGTGCGACAGGATGCCGCCGCTCACCGCCTAGCACGCCTCCTGATGGCGGAGATCGAGTTGGCAGCGGGCGATGCTTCTGCAGCCCTGGCGTCCATGCCAGAGGCCAGCAACGCACGCAGGCCGGAGCTGGTGCTGCGTACCCAAGCACTGTTGCGCGCCAACCGAGCAGCGGACGCCACGCAGGCGTTGCAAACCTGGGTAGCAACCCACCCTAAGGATGCGACCGTATGGCAACTGCTGGCGTCAACCTGGCAAGCGCAAGGCCAGGCGTTGAGGGCGATTCGTGCAGAGGCCGAAGCGCAGGCCGCGCGGTATGACTATGCCGCTGCGGTAGACCGGTTCAAGGCCGGTCAGGAGATGGCCCGCCGAGGTGGACCTGCGGTGGACCACATTGAGGCTTCCATCATTGACACCCGCTTGCGCGCGATGGAGTCACTTCTTCGCGAACAGTCCACCGAGCGCTGATTCGATGATCAAGCCGAGCACCGAATAGATCAGCGAACCCAGCAGCGCAGCGCCAAACCCTGCGACATGGAAGCCATCCAGCACGCTGGCCGCTGCCCAGAACATGAGCGCGTTGATGACGAAAAGAAAGAGTCCGACCGTGACGATGGTGACGGGCAAGGTAAGCACGACCAGCACTGGCCGCAACACCACATTGAACAGTCCGATCACGAAGGCCGCGATCAGCGCCGAGGTGAAGCTCTTCACCTCCACACCGCTGTAGATGTAAGCCACAAACAGCAGCGATGCAGCGCTGAGCAGCCATTTCAGAAGAAGTCGCATGGCCGGAGAATAGCACTGGCCTGCACCTTTGCCATCGCTGGATGTGGCGAGCTTGCCCTCCTCAGCGGATTATTCGAGCGCCAGCACCCACAATACACCAAAGCCGGTGAGCACACTGCCGAGGGTGCCCGACAGTGACGACCAGCGCCCGTCCAGACGGCCGGCGGGCTGCACGGGCTCGGACTTGGGGCGACGTGCATCCACCACGGGTGCGGCCACTGCGCCACCGGCCTCTGCCTGAATTTGGGCCGTGAGTTCGGCCAGCGGGCCCTTGGCCACTACCGTGGTCACAGCGCCCGAAGGTGCATGCAACGTCGGGACAATTTGTGCGAACAGCTTGTCCGCCCATTTGGTGCGCCAGTTCTCACGGGTGCTGTGGCTCACCCATTTACTGACGCGGTGGGTCATGCGGGGTGCACACGCCACCAGCACCCAATGGGTGTTCGCGCTGGCGGGGCGCCCGCACAGGGGGGCCAGCACTTGCTGCGCGTACGCTGCGTCGTCCACATACACGATGACTTTGTCCATACCCACCTCCAGATGTACGGCATGCCACAGGGCGCGGTATGGCCCCCTGTGCTGCCTCAGATGCAATGCAATCCTCGCGAAACGGTCAGGTCAGTGCCCGGCCGGTGCAGAGCCGGCACTGGCGCGGCGAGCCAGAATGATCTTGCCCGCCAGCAAAACCAGCAGCGCGCCAGCCACACTCGCCCCGTACTTCACGACATCGGTCACTTCGCCGGTCACGCTATCGACGGGCATCTTGAGCATCCACTGCCACTTGTCGGGGTTGGCGAGCGCCGGGTCGGTGACCAGCATGCCGCCCGCAATCCAGCCCAGCAGCATGCCGCCCAGCGTGATGATGAGGGGAAACCGCTCCATGAGCTTGATGACCAGCTGACTCCCCCAGACGATGATCGGGATAGAGATCAGCAGGCCCAGCACCACCAGCAGGAACGAATGGTCGCCCGCATTCTGGGCCGCACCGGCAATGGCGATCACGTTGTCCACACTCATGACCAGGTCGGCCACGATGATGGTCTTGATGGCGGCCAGCAGCTTGTCGCTGCCTTGCACGTCGCCATGGCCTTCTTCATCGGGGGCCAGCAGCTTCACGCCAATCCACACCAGCAGCAGTGCGCCCACGAACTTGAGGAAGGGCAGTGCCAGCAAGGTCATTGCGAAGGCGATCAGGATCACACGCAGCACGATCGCACCGGCCGTGCCCCAGATGATGCCTTTGGTACGTTGCGCGGGAGGGAGCTTGCGGCAGGCCAGGGCAATGACCACCGCGTTGTCGCCCCCCAGCAGGATGTCGATGATGATGATCTGGCCGAGTGCGAGCCAGAATTCGGGCGAAGCCAAAAAGTCCATAAATTCCTCAATGTCAGTGGCGCGAAACGAGGATCCTGGCGCCACTGTAGCGCCGAGTCCCCCGCAGGGATAGGGGGCTTTGGGTGACCTGGTCAAGGAAGGCTTGCCCCAGACAGGGGTGCGTTGGCAAGCGAAGGGACGGCCTTGATCAGCCCACGGTGGGCCCATCAAAGGTCTTGCTCAGTTCCACACAGGCTGGTTGTGTGTGAACCCGGATTGCCGGAAGCATGGCTTCGTATTGACGACAAATCCGATGCCTTGCGCTGGCTCGGCCCGAGTGATGGCGGGTCGGCTGGCAAGGCGGGAGCTACTCCCCTTCGAGACAGCGATTGGAACATCCTCGGCGTGGCAGCGCAAGGGCTGGGGCGTTGTGGTTACTGCGTACTTCTGTGGGGCTGGTGAGGTGGCTGAGGCGGGCAGACGATGGATACCACCACTGCCAGCGTCCCTTGTGGCGGACCGCTATGATCCAGCCCCCTTCTCCTGCTGCACCGCTGCGCTTCTGCTCTCTCGCCCCGTTCCCATGGCTGCCATCCACATCACCGACATCGAAGCCGCCATCAATTACTGGCGCCACCGGGCGCCTGCATCGGCCGAGGGGCTGGGCCTGGCGCCTGAGGTCCAGGCCCTGGGGGAGGTTTACGCGCTCATGGTCTATGGCCACACCACGGAGATCGACGAGGACAGCCTGCCTCCCGCCGCCATGGCCGCATGGCAGAGCTGGTACGACACGACACCCGACACGCCCTGCATCGCCATTTGTTCCACCAGCCAGGGCGACGATCTGTGCAAAGGCTGCGGACGCACGTTCGACGAGGTGCAATTCTGGCTCTCGTTCACGCCAGCAGAAAAGCGGGGGGTGTGGCGTCGCATCACCCTGGAGCACTCGGCCTGGCGGTTCAACCGGTATGCCGAGCGGGCGGCCGAGGGGGTGACGACCCCGGGCGCCGCCAGCAGCAAGGGGGTTTAGCGCGTGGCGGGCTATGCGTCGGCCCGGCAAACCGCTAAGGTGGTGCCATGCAGCGTCTGACCCAAGCCCCGAATATCGCCATCGCGACCCTGTGGGCGGACCTGCTGTGCGAGGCAGGTATGACCGCCTCCGTTCAGCGCCAGTACCTGAGTGCCGCTGCGGGCCACCTGCCGCCCGACCAGTGCCTGCCCGAGATCTGGCTGGACCATGAAGAGCATGTTGCCCGCGCCCGGGCCTTGCTGCAGGAGCTGCAAGACCTGCCACAGCGCCACTGGGCCTGCCGCTGCGGCGAGATGGTGGAAGGCGGTTTTGAGCAGTGCTGGAATTGCGGCGCGTTCATGCCCCGCGACTGACGACACAGGACTCGTTTGCTATATATTCAATAGCTACTGAGGCATGTTGCACTAGCGCTAGTGGGCACTTTGGCTCAAAACCCCCTTACTTCCAGCGCACCGGCTCCACATGCACGCTGCCCTGCGTGCTGCTCAGGGTGATGGCCCCTTCCTGCACGGTGGCCTGCAGCTGCATGCTGCGTTCGGCCAGTTGCGCCAGCGCCTGGGAGGCTTCGGTCGGAATGCGCCACACCTGCAGCTTGTCCAGGCGCGAAAGCTTGCTCTCAATGCCTTTCCACCAGATTTCTGCGGCGTGGTTGAAGCAGTAGACGATCACGGAGTCCGCCTTGCTGCAGGCCTTGGTGAGCGGCTTGTCCTCGGGCTGGCCCACTTCGATCCACAGGCGTTTGCGGCCCGTGAAGTCGGTGAGGGACGCATCCGGGTCGTCCGGGTCCGACAGGCCCGCGCCAAACGCCAATGTGGCGTCGCCATTGCAAAGGTCGTTGAGCTGGTGCGCCTGCATGGCCAGGGCCGCCAGCCGCACCATCATGCGCTCGTCCGTCTCGCTGGGGTGGCGGGCCAGGGTGAGGGCATGGTCGGCGTAGTAGCCGTGGTCGATGTCGGCGATCTGGAGGTTCGCCTTGAAGATGGTGGATTTAATGGCCATGGATGTATCAAAAACAAGAGCTGCCAGTGCAAGTGGGTGCTTGCTTTGGCAGCTCCAGAGGTTTTAAGTGCCCACGCGATAAGCGCGGGCAGCTATCATTTTTATACGCGGCGTGCCAGCTCAGCCGCCTTGCCCACATAGCTACCGGGCGTCATAGCCAGCAAGCGGTCTTTTTCAGCCTGGGGAATTTCCAGCGACTGGATCAGCCCGTGCAGCGCCTCAGCCGTCACGGTCTTGCCGCGGGTCACTTCCTTGAGCTTTTCGTAGGCGCCCTGCACGCCAAAACGGCGCATCACGGTCTGGATGGGCTCGGCCAGCACTTCCCAGGCAGCGTCCAGGTCTTCGGCCAGGGCTTCTTCGTTGATTTCGAGTTTGTTCAGACCCGTGAGCAGCGAGGCGTAGGCCAGCGTGGCGTAGCCCAGGGCCACGCCCATGTTGCGCAGCACGGTGCTGTCGGTCAGGTCGCGCTGCCAGCGGCTGATGGGCAGCTTTTCGGACAGGTGCTTGAGCAGTGCGTTGGCCAGGCCCAGGTTGCCTTCGGCGTTCTCGAAGTCGATGGGGTTGACCTTGTGCGGCATGGTGGACGAGCCAATTTCGCCTGCCTTCAGGCGCTGCTTGAAGTAGCCCAGGCTCACATAGCCCCAGATGTCGCGCGAGAGGTCGATCAGGATGGTGTTGGCACGGGCCACGGCGTCGAACAGCTCGGCCATGTAGTCGTGCGGCTCGATCTGGATGCTGTAAGGCTGGAAGGTCAGGCCCAGGCCCAGCGGTTCGGGGGTCTCAATCACCTTCTTGCTGAAGGCTTCCCAGTCGAACTCGGGCCAGGCGGACAGGTGGGCGTTGTAATTGCCCACGGCGCCGTTCATCTTGCCCATGATCTTGACGGCGGCGATCTTCTCGCAGGCCGTTTGCAGACGCATCAGCACGTTGGCCATTTCCTTGCCCACGGTGGTGGGGCTGGCGGTCTGGCCGTGGGTGCGGCTGAGCATGGGCACATCGGCAAATGCGTGAGCCATTTCGCGCAGCTTGAGCATGATGCGGTCCAGGCCCGGCAGGATGACCTGGTCGCGGCCCGAGCGCAGCTGCAGTGCGTGGCTGGTGTTGTTGATGTCTTCGCTGGTGCAGGCAAAGTGCACGAATTCGGAGGCCTTTTCCAGCTCAGGACGGGCTTCGAACTTGCTCTTGATCCAGTATTCGACCGCCTTCACGTCGTGGTTCGTGGTCTTCTCGATCTCCTTGATGGCGGCAGCGTCGGCCTCGGAGAAGTTCTTGACCAGGCCTAGCAAGTAAGCACGTGCTCCGGTGGTGAGGGGCTTGAATTCAGCAAAACCCGCATCCGACAGCGCAATGAACCAGGCCACTTCCACCTGCACGCGGCGGTGCATGTAGCCGTGTTCGCTCATGATCGGGCGCAGGGCGGCAAGTTTGGGGGCGTAACGGCCGTCAAGCGGCGACAGGGCGGTGATGGTGGACAGGCTCATGGCGCGCCATTGTAGGCGGGGCGGGTTGGCGGGGTTTGTGGGGGCGGCGCATCAGTCAGCCTCACGCCGGGTCGCTGTCGATAGAATCAAACCCGAATTGTTCAGCATCCCCGCGCACTGGAAGACACACCATGAAATTGATCGGAGCCACCACCAGCCCCTACGTGCGCAAAGTACGTATCGTGATGGCTGAGAAAAAGCTCGACTACCAGTTCGTGCAAGAAAACGTCTGGGCAGACGACACCCACATCTCCGCCTCCAACCCCCTGGGCAAGGTGCCCTGCCTGGTAATGGAAGGCGGCGAGGCCGTGTTTGATTCGCGTGTCATCGTGGAATACCTCGACACCCTGTCGCCCGTGGGCAAGCTCATCCCCACCCAGGGCCGCGAACGTGCCGAGGTCAAGACCTGGGAGGCCCTGGCCGACGGCGTGATGGACGCCGGCATCCTGGCCCGCCTGGAAGCCACTTGGGTCCATCGCAAGGACAGCGAACGCAGCCAGGCCTGGATCGACCGCCAGTTGCTCAAGGTGAACGATGGTCTCAAGTCCATGAGCCAGGGCCTGGGCGACAAGCCCTATTGCAGCGGCATCCACCTGAGCCTGTCCGACATTGCGGTGGGCTGTGCGTTGGGCTGGCTGGAGTTCCGTTTTCCCGAGATCGCCTGGCGCAACGAATACCCCAACTTGGGCAAGCTGCTCGACAAACTGATGCAGCGCCCCAGCTTCGCTGACACCAAGCCTGCCTGACCCTGTCCTGCCGCAGCGTGCGGCGGGGCTTTGTGCCGTTCGACCCTCCGCTTGCCGTATGCTCCCGGGCGTATGAACGAGATGGTTCAAAACCCACCCCCAGGCGCTGGTACCAGGGCGACCCGCCAGCGCGCCGCACGCGAGGCCGCAGCCACCCCGGGCGCCGACCGGGTGCGCGTGAACGACCCGGACCGCACCATGGCCAACATCCTGCAGGTGGCCACGGCAGAGTTTGCGGACAAGGGCCTGGCAGGGGCGCGCATCGACGAGATTGCGGCACTGACCAGCACCAGCAAGCGCATGATCTATTACTACTTCGGTAGCAAGGAAGGTCTGTATGTGGCGGTGCTGGAGGATGCCTACCGGCGCATCCGCCGCATCGAGTCCGAACTGCACCTCGAAGACCTGGCGCCCGAGCAGGCGCTGCGCACCCTGGTCGGCTTCACGGTGGACTACCAGCTCGCCAACCCCGACTTCATCCGCCTGGTGATGAACGAGAACATGCACCGGGGCGAGTACATCACCCAATCGGCCACGATCCAGGAACTGAACATCCCGGTCATCCATGCCGTGCGCGATGTGTACCAGCGCGGCGTGGCGGCGGGGGTTTTTCGTCCGGATGTGGACCCGGTCGATCTGCACATGTCGATCTCCGCCCTGTGCTTTTTCAACGTGGCCAACCGCCACACCTTTGGCGCGATCTTCAAGCGCTCGCTGGACACGCCTGCCGCCACGGCGCAACGCCGTGAATCGATCATTGAAATGATCGTGCGCTTTCTGCGGCCCTGATTCGCATTTCTCCGACGCATTGCGCGCCTTGACCGTGCGGTGCTCCCGGACATCGGAGCCGGGGGCGCTCTGCGTCTGGCGCCGTGCGTCCCTACATTGCAGCCTTTCCCGCATGGCCTGACCGCCGCCAACGAGCAGGGTTTGCACCTAGATCAAATACTAACCAGTTCGTACAAAATTTAAAAACAGCAACCGATAACGACTGGAGACACCATGCTTGCATTGGCCGACCGCTGGCTCGGGCGATACACCCGCGCACTCGACATGCTTTCCGGCCTGTGCCTGGCCATCATGGTGGTGCTGGTGTTCGGCAACGTGGTGCTGCGCTACACCATGAACTCGGGCATCACGGTGTCCGAAGAGCTGTCGCGATGGCTGTTTGTGTGGCTGACCTTCATGGGAGCCGTGGTGGCTTTGCGGGAGCACGGACACCTGGGTACCGACGTGCTGGTGTCCCGCCTGCCTGCGGTGGGCAAAAAGGTCTGTCTGGTTCTGGCGCAGGTCGCCATGCTGTATGTCTCCTGGCTGCTGCTCAAGGGCAGTTGGGCGCAGATGGTGATCAATGCAGACACCGAAGCACCGGTCACGGGGGCATCGGTGGGCATCTTCTACGCGAGCGGTGTGCTCATGGGCGGGTCCGCCATTGCCATCTTGCTGCGTGATCTGCTGCGCACGCTGTTTGTGCCGCTGAGCGACAACGAACTGGTCATGGTGCAGGAAAGCGAAGAACTCGCAGCGCTGCAACACCGCACGGAAGACGCCAGTGCAACCCCTCCCTCGGCAGGCCCGCGCCCCTGATCCCCCTTTTGCACTGGAACGCGCACCATGACCGTCACCATCTTCCTGGGCTCCCTGCTGCTTGCCATGGCGATCGGCGTCCCCATCGCCTACGCGCTGCTGATCTGCGGCGTGGCGCTGATGTGGCATCTGGACCTGTTCGACGCGCAGATCCTGGCGCAGAACGTGATCAACGGCGCGGACAGCTTTCCGCTGCTGGCGGTGCCCTTTTTCATGCTGGCGGGCGAGATCATGAATGTGGGCGGGCTGTCCAAGCGCATCGTGAAGCTGGCGCTCACCGTGGTGGGCCATGTCCCCGGCGGCCTGGGCTATGTGGCCATCATGGCGGCCGTGATCCTGGCGGCCGTGTCGGGCTCGGCCGTGGCGGATGCGGCGGCCTTGGCGTCGCTGCTGCTGCCGATGATGGTGGCGGCTGGGCACAACAAGGAGCGCTCGGCGGGCCTGATTGCCTCTGCCGGGATCATCGCGCCAGTGATCCCTCCCTCCATCGGTTTTGTGATCTTTGGCGTGGCCGCCAACGTGTCCATCAGCAAGCTGTTCCTGGCGGGCATTGTTCCTGGCGTGCTGCTGGGGCTCTCGCTGGCCGTGACGTGGTGGTGGCTGGTGCGGCGCGAGAACGTGGCGCCGCCCAAGCGGGCCACGCGCGCCGAGCTGCTGCTGGCACTGCGCGAGGCCGTGTGGGCCCTGGGCCTGCCCATCATCATCCTGGTGGGCCTGCGCATGGGCGTATTCACGCCGACAGAAGCCGCTGTGGTGGCCGCCGTCTACTCACTGTTTGTCGCGATGGTGGTGTACCGCGAGTTGACCCTGCGCCAGTTGGTGGAGATCTTCCAGACCTCTGCACGCACCAGCGCCGTGGTGATGTTCCTGGTCGCTGCCGCCATGGTGTCTGCCTGGCTCATTACCGTGGCCGATCTTCCGTCTGCCGTCATCGGCATGCTGGAGCCCTTCATGGGCAACCAGACGCTGTTGCTGATCGCGATCATGGTGCTGGTCATGGTGGTGGGCACCGCGATGGACATGACGCCCACCATCCTCATCCTCACGCCCGTGCTGATGCCGGTGGTCAAGGCAGCCGGCATTGACCCGGTGTACTTCGGCGTGCTGTTCATTATCAACAACGCCATTGGCCTCATCACACCGCCCGTGGGCACCGTGCTCAACGTGGTGGCCGGGGTGGGCCGCATTTCCATGTCGCAGGTCACCCGGGGCGTCATGCCCTTCATGGTGGCGCAGTTCATCGTCATGTTCCTGCTGGTGCTGTTCCCGTCGATCGTCCTCGTGCCCCTGCGCCTGCTGGGGGGCTGACCCCACCCTTCCGCGCCTACCGTTTCTGCCTGCCCAAAAACCCAAGGAGACCATTCCATGAAGCTGCTCAAGACCCTGCTCGCCACGGCCCTCATCGCTGCATCGCTGCTGCCCGCCGCGCAGGCGCAGGAACGCACCATCAAGTTCGCCTTCCAGAACCAGAAGGACCACCCCCAGGCCCAGGGCGCGCAAAAGTTCGCCGACCTGGTGGCGGCCAAGACCAACGGCCGCATTGCCGTGAAGCTCTTCCCCGGCGGCACGCTCGGCGGCGACCTGCAGACGGTGTCGGCGCTCCAAGGTGGCACGGTGGAGATGACGGTGCTCAACGCCGGCATCCTGTCCGCCCAGGCCAAGGAATTCGGCATCTACGACTTCCCCTTCCTGTTCGCTACGCCCCAAGAGGCTGATGCCGTGACCGACGGCCCCTTCGGCAAGAAACTGCTCGACAAGCTGCAGGCCAAGAACCTGATCGGCCTGGGCTACTGGGAGCTGGGCTTTCGCAACCTCACCAACAGCAAGCGCCCCATCACCAAGGCCGAAGACATTGCGGGCCTCAAGATCCGCGTGATCCAGTCGCCCATCTACATCGACATGTTCAACGCGCTGGGCGCCAACGCCGTTCCCATGCCGTTCCCCGAGCTGTACACCGCCATGGAGCAGAAGGCCGTCGACGGCCAGGAGAACCCGTTCTCCACCATCCTGTCGTCCAAGTTTGCGGAGGTGCAGAAATACCTGACCGTCACGCGCCACATGTACAACCCCCAGGCCGTGATCGTGAGCAAGAAGTTCTGGGACAGCCTGAACCCTGCTGACCAGAAGGCGCTCACCGACGCCATGGCCGAGGCCACCACCTTCCAGCGCGGTGTGTCGCGCGTGCAGGCCAACGTGGCGCTGGAAGACCTCAAGAAGGCGGGCATGCAGGTGTCCGAGTTCTCGCCCGCCGAGCTGGACAAGCTGCGCGCCAAGGTCAAGCCCGTGGTCGAAAAGCACAGCGAAAAAGTGGGCGCCGAGACGGTGAAAGAGGTCTACGCCACGCTGGCCAAGCTGCGCGGCGGCAAGTAAGCCCCACGCTGCCCTCCTCGCACGGCCGCCCATGGCCTGGCCACGCCCGGCCGTGCATTCACCCCGTATTCCGCCCGCCCCATGAGCACCCAGCTGCTTGATCCCCCGGTCACCACACCCACGTCCGCCATGCCATCCACAAGCCCCCGCAAGGTGCTGATCGGACTGATCGGTGCCGGCATCCAGAAGTCGCTGTCGCCCGCGCTGCACGAAGAAGAAGCACGCCACCACGGCATGCGCCTGCACTACCAGCTCATTGACCTGGACCGCTCGGCGTCCTCGGTGGAGCATCTGCCCACGCTGTTGTCGGCGGCGCGCATCATGGGTTACGCCGGCTGCAACGTGACCTACCCCTGCAAGCAGGCAGTGATCCCGCACCTCGACAGCCTGTCCGAAGAAGCGCGCGCTATGGGCGCCGTGAACACCGTGGTTATCCGTGATGGACAACTGGTGGGGCACAACACCGATGGATCGGGCTGGGCCTGGGGCTTTACCCGCGCGCTGCCCGGCGCCGACCTGCGCCGCGTGGTGCTGCTGGGCGCAGGCGGTGCGGGCGCTGCAATTGCACACGCCGTGTTGCGCCTGGGCGCCGAGCACCTGAGCATCGTCGATGCACAGCCCGAGCGCGCAGCGCAACTGGCGGCCGACGTGAATGCGCTCTACGGCGCCCGGGCCGAAGCGGCTGACATCCAAGCGGCCATGGCACAAGCCACCGGCCTGATCCACGCCACGCCCACGGGCATGGACAAACTGCCCGGCCTGCCGCTGGACGTGGCGCTGCTGCGGCCCGCGATGTGGGTGTCTGAGGTGGTGTATTTCCCGCTCGACACCGCGCTGGTGCAGGCCGCGCGCGCACTGGGCTGCCGCGTGTCGGACGGCGGCGGCATGGCCGTGGGCCAGGCTGTGGGCGCGTTCGAGCTGTTCACTGGCGAGGCGCCCGATGCCGCACGCATGGACGCGCATTTCCGCCGCCTGGTCAGTACCCGCTGATGCCAACGCCCGCAGCAAACCACAAGGAGCCAACCCCATGAGCACCCCGATGATGGCCGCCCGCGAAGCGCTGGGCGAACTGCCCAACCCCCTGGGCTTGCAGGGCGTGGAGTTCATCGAATACGCCACCAGCCGCCCGCAAGCGCTGGGCCAGGCGCTGGAGCGCATGGGCTTCCAGCCCGTGGCGCGCCACCGCTCGCGCGAGGTGCTGCTGTACCGCCAGGGCGACATGAACATCATCGTCAACGCACACCAGGATTCCGAGCGCACGGGCCTGCATGCACCGCCTACGCTCACCGAAGCCCCCGTGCTGGCCGCCGTCGCATTCCGTGTCGGCAACGCCGCCGCAGCGTTTCGCCGCGTGCTGGAGCTGGGCGCATGGGCTGTGCACACCGAGGTCGAGGTGATGGAGCTGAACATCCCCGCCATCCACGGTGTGGGCGCGAGCCGCATCTACTTCGTGGACCGCTGGAAAGAGTTCTCCATCTACGACGTGGACTTTGTGCCCATTCCCACCGTCCACCCGCGCCCGCCCGCACTGCAAGGCCTGCACCTGTTTGGCGTGGTGCAGTACATCGGCCTGGGTCGCGCGGCGGACTGGATCCACTTCTACAGCGAGCTGTTCGGCTTTGCCGAGCTGGCGCCCAACCAGTCGTTTGGCGTGCTCACCCATGGCCGCATCCTGTCCAGCCCGTGCGGCACATTGCACTGGCAACTGATTGAGCCGCAGGTCGATGCACTGGACGCTGATCCCGAGGAGCTGCTGCAGCGCGTGGCCTTTGGCACGCCCGACGTGCTGGCCACAGTGAATGCACTGCGTGCGCGCGGCGTGGAGTTTGTGGAGTCGCCCACGGGCGTGCACACCGGCACGCGCGGCGCCCTCACGCGCGCCGATGCAGCCTCGCCCAGCTTCGAGCTGGTGCTCGACGCGCGCTGAGCCTGGAGACCGCCCATGCGCCGATCCACCATGCAACGCAACGTCGCCGATTTCGGCATGGACACCATCAGCCTGGCCGGCCCGCTGGAGGCCAAGCTCGCTGCCGTCAAGGCCGCAGGCTTTGGCCAGATCATGCTGGCCGCGCGCGACATCGTGGGCCACCCTGCGGGCATCGAGGCCGCCGTGCACGCCGTGCGCAACAGCGGTCTGCGCGTGACGGGCTTTCAGGTGCTGCGCGATTTTGAAGGCCTCTCAGGCCACCTGCACAGCTACAAGGTGGACATTGCCAAGCAGATGATCCTGATGGCACGGGACCTGGGCGCTCCCGTGCTGCTGGCCTGCAGCTCCACATCGTCACACGCCACGGCCGATGCCGACGCCATTGCGCGGGACCTGCGCAAGCTGGCCCTGCTGGCGTTGCCGCACGGCATTCGCGTGGCCTTTGAAGGCCTCTCGTGGGGCCGCCACATCAACGAGGTGCACCAGGCCTGGGCGGCTGTGGAGCAGGCCGACTGCCCCAACCTGGGCCTGGCCATCGACTCGTACCACCAGTTCGCCACCAGCACGCCGCTCTCGGCGCTGGAGGATGTGGACCCGGCCAAGATCTACTTGGTGCAGCTCTCGGACTTCATGTGGCAGGAGACGCGCACGGTGCAGGAGCGCATTGAGACTGCGCGGCACTTTCGCGTGTTCCCCGGCGAGGGCGTGCACAGCCAGGCGCTGGCCGAGCTGGTGCGCACACTGGACGGCATGGGCTACCAGGGCGACTACAGCTTTGAAGTCTTCAACGACGACTACCAGCAGCTGCCGCTGCCCTATGTGGCGCAACGCGCATGGAACAGCGCGCTGTGGCTGGCCGAAGGCGTGTTGCAGCGTGCCGTGCCGCTGCCGGGGCACCCGCGCATCCGTGCAGCCGCATGAACGCTTGCACTGTTAGCTATTGGCGCGCTTCTTGAGCCAGCGCATCAGCGCGCCCACTACGGGCAGCTTCTCGTACAGCTCTTCGGCGGCATCCCAGTAGTCGCGGTGCAAGGTCACCTGGCCCTGGGCGTCCAGCACCAGGTGCGAGGCGCCGCGCACCGTCTGCGTCACGCCCCTGTGGAAGTCCTTGAAGGCGAACAGAAAGTCCCAGGTCAAAAAGCACTGCTGCCCCTGCACCACGCGGCCCGTGACCACAAAACGCGGCTGCTCCAGTGCCTCGAACATGTGGGCAAAGATGCCCTGGATGGCAGGCACGCCCACCACCTCGTTGAACGGGTCCTTGAAGCGCGCCTGGGGCGCGTAGAACTGGCCGATGCTCGCCACATCGGCGGGCGACAGGTTTTCAAAAAACGCAATGACGCGCGTGACGGCTTCTTCGGTAGCGGGGGCGGTGTAAGGGGGTTGCATGGAAACTCAGAGTCCCGTGAACTTGCGGACGGCTGGAAAGTACCACCGGTAGGGCAGCAGCCGCAGCAGCTTCATCACGCGCGTAAAGCGCTTGGGGAAGTGAATATCGAACTGCCCGCGCGCCCAGCCCTGCAGGATGGCGTCGGCTGCCGCTTCGGGGGAGATGAGCGCAGGCATGGTGAAGTCGTTGCCCGCCGTGAGCGGCGTGGCCACAAAGCCGGGGTTGATCACGCTCACGCCCAGGCCCAGGTCGTGCAGGTCCAGGTACAGCGCCTCGGCCAGGTTGATGAGCGCGGCCTTGGTGGGCCCGTAGGCCAGGCTCTTGGGCAGGCCCCGGAACCCCGCCACGCTGCTGATCAGGCTCACATGCCCAGGGTGCCCCGTCTGCGCCGCAGTGAGCATGGCGGGCAGCACGGCGGCCAGCACATGCAGTGCGCCGTTGTAGTTGATCTGCTCGTGGCGCAGCATCACGGTCAGGTCGAAGTCGGTGGCGCGCATGTCGCGGTAGTAGCCCGCGCAGTAGCACACCAGGTCGGGCGCGCCGTCCGCCAGCACCTGTGCGGCGGCGGCTTGCACCTGCGCCGGCTCGGCAGTGTCAAAGGCCAGCGCTGTGCTGCCGGGGTGCTGAACCACAAAGGCGTTCAGCGCATCGCTGCTCCGGGCCGAGACGATGACTTGCGCGCCGCGCGCATGCAGCGCTGCCGCCGTGGCCCGGCCAATGCCGCTGCTGGCTCCGATGAGCCAGGCCCGGCGACCCTTCCAGTCGCGCAAGGGAGGGTTGAGTTTCATGGTGCGCGCTTGGTAAAGGACAAGGTGATCTCGCCAAGCCGCACGCCGAACTTGCTCATGGTGGCGCGGTTGAGCATCACGCGGTCATCGATGAGGTACATCCAGTCGTCCAGGTCCACGTTGTAGACCTTGCCGTCCACGGGCAGGGCCAGCGTGTAGTTCCAGCGGAAGGCGTTGCCGCGCGTCTGCCCGTTGGCCGTGCCCACCACATCGTCGGCGGTGCCGGTGTAGCGGCCGTCGGCATGTTTGGTCAGGCGCCAGATGCGGCGCTGCGTGGTGCCGTCGGAATAGGTGAAGGCTTCGTCCAGCACGCCCTCGTTGCCCTTCCAGCTGCAGTCCATCACCACGGTGAAGCGTTTGACGATCTGCCCGCTGCGGTCCTGGAAGATTCCGTAGGCGTCGATCTTGCCGTTGAAGTACTGGGCCAGGTCCAGCACCGGTTTTTCGCTGGCGTAGCCATCGAGGTTCTGGCTGGCGCAGCCGGACAAGACCACAGGTGCGGCCACGGCGGCGGAGAGGAGAAGGCGTCTTTGCATGTTGGGCATCCCTTGAAAAATCAGGCACTGGCCGCGCCGCGCGCAGGCCGAAGCACCAGCCAATACAGCGCCGCCGCTGCCAGCAGCTTGAGCGCGCTGGGCAGCACGGCGTAGGCCAGCCCCAGGGTGTGCAGGCCGTCGTCGCTGCGTGTGCCTGGCGTGTAGCCCCACCAGCCCAGCAGCGGCAGCGCCAGGCCTGCGGCCAGCGCCAGGTTGAGCTTGGTGGCAAAGTTCCACCAGCCGAAGTAAGCGCCCTCGTGCCGGCCGCTGTCGCCCTCGGCGGCAATCACGCCAGCCAGCAAGGCGCTGGGCAGGGCCAGGTCGGTGCCAAGGGCCACGCCCGACAGCGCACAGACGATGAGGAATGGCACCACATCGCCCGCACCCAGGAACGCCGTCCACACAAACACCGCAATCGCCAGCAGCATGCCAGCCAGCCAGGTGCGTGCCAGACCCCAGCGGGCGACGGCGCGCAGCCACAGCGGGATGGACAGCGCCGCGCAGACGAAATAAGCGGCCAGGAACATCGGCTCCTGCGCGGGCGGGGCCTGCAGGCGGTCCTGGATGAAGAAGAGCACCAGCGTGGCCGGGATGGCGCTGGCAATGCCGTTGAGCATGAACACCGCCAGCAAGCGGCGGAAGGCGGGCCGCCCCCAGGGCCGCCACAGGCTGGCACGTTGGGGCGGGCGGTACACGCCGGCCACGGCGCCTGCGTGGTCTGTGGGGCGCGGCGCGCGCGTCCACGCCCACCAGCCCAGCAGCAAGGTGAGTGCAAACACGCTGAGCATGACTGGCAGGCCCAGCAGTGCGGGCAGCACCGAGGCGGTGACTACACCCACCAGCGCTGCGCCCTCGCGCCAGGCCACGATGCGGCCGCGCTGCAGCTCGTCGCCGCCCAGCCGCGCGCCCCAGGACTGGTGCGCAATGCCCAGCTGGCTGTAGGCGGTGTAGGTGATGAGCAGCGCTACCAGCGCCCAGGCGATGAGCGCATCGGCCCCTGCTACCTGCGGGAAGAACAGGCTGGTCAACCCCAGTGCCAGCACCACCGCCGACACCGCGCCCACTGCCAGCACGGCGCGCACCGAGCGGCCAAACAGGTAGTCCGACAGGCGGCCCAGCAGCGGGTCGGACACCGCATCAAACAGCCGCGCCGCCAGCAGCACCGACCCCAGCGTGGCCAGTGGCATGCCGAACTCGCGCGCGTAGTGGTTGGGCAGCAGCACATACAGCGGCAGCGCCACAAACGCCAGCGGCAGGCCCAGCAGCCCATAGGCCAGGCCTTGGCCGGCGCGAATGGGCGGGGTGGTGGTCATTGCTGCCCTTGGCCCGCCGTGCGGGTGGCGGCGATCAGCTCTTGCCGCAGCCCGGGCTCGGAGGTCTGTGGCGACAGCCAGATGCCGAAGAACAGGCGCGAGAACTCGGCGTCGGGCACCTCGCCCACCACACGCCCGCCCATCTTGAACACGGCGCCCTCGCCGGGCTGGTACAAGCCCAACAGCCGGTCGCCCGCCTTCACATTCGGCAAGGCGGCGGCCAGCGCCTGCTGCCACCGCGTGGCCTGCTGGGGCGTGAAGCTGCCCACGCGGCGCATCTCCTCGATGGAGCGCTTGGCGATGGCGTCGGCCGAAAAGTCACGGTGGTAGGTCAGCTCCAGCGCCAAGGGGTGGGCCGCATAGTTGTCGGCATCAAAGCCGGGCTGCACCCACAGCCGCGCGCGGTAGATCTCAAACCCCAGAAAGCGCAGCACGCCCTGCCCCACCAACCGCGCGCCCGACATCGGGGCTGCAGTGGCCGCACTGGCCTCTGCCACCTGCGCCAGCGCGGTTTGAGGGCCAAAAGCCATCAATGCGCTAGTGAATATTGCGGTAATAGCTATGTTTTTCATAGCAATTCTCAGCCCTTGATCAGTCCTTGACCAGCGTGTACTGCACCAGGTCGATGTTGCTCATCGCAAACGCCGCTTCGCAGTAGGCGAGGTAGAACTCCCAGATGTGCATGAAGCGCTGGTCAAAGCCCAGCTGCAGAATCTGGGTGCGCTGCGCCAGAAAACGCTCGCGCCAGCGCTTGAGGGTTTCGGCGTAGTCCTGGCCGAACGCGAACTCGTCCACCACACGCAGGCCTGCCGCCTCGGCCTCGCGGCGGAACTCGCGCGGGCAGGGCAGGCAGCCGCCGGGGAAAATGTATTGCTGGATGAAGTCGGTGGAACTGATGTAGCGGTCGAACAGGCTGTCGTCGATGACGATGCTCTGAATGCAGGCCTTGCCGCCGGGCTTGAGCAGGCGGTTCACCGACTGGAAGTAGGTGGGCCAGTATTCGCGGCCCACGGCCTCGACCATCTCGATGGAGCAGATGGCGTCGTACGGGCCGTCCTGGATGTCGCGGTAGTCCTGCAGGCGCAGGTCGGCACGCTCGGCCACCCCCTGCTGCGCCATGCGCTTTTGCGCAAACGCGAGCTGTTCGGTGGAGAGCGTCACCCCCGTCAGGCGGGCGCCGAATTCGACGGTCGCCATCTCGGCCAGCGCGCCCCAGCCGCAGCCGATCTCCAGCACGCGGTCGCCCGCCTGCACGCCGGCCATGCGCAACGCGCGGCGCACTTTGGCGTGCTGGGCCTTGCGCATGTCGCCGCCCGCATCGCCCTCAAACCAGGCGGACGAATAGTTCATCGTGTCGTCCAGCCAGAGTTCGTAGAACGCGTTGCCCAGGTCGTAGTGGGCGTGGATGTTCTTCTGGCTGTTGGCGCGGGTGTTGCGGTTGAGCAAATGCTTGATGCGGTACAGCAGCCGGCCGGCCCAGGTGCCGTAGATCACGCCTTCCACCTGCTGGCGGTTGGCGATGAAGAGCTTGAGCAGGTCGGTGAGGTGCGGGGTGGTCCAGTCGCCCGCGATGTAGCTCTCGGCAAAGCCGATGTCGCCCGACTTGAGTGCGGCGCTGCACACATTCCAGTTCTTGAGCGTGATCGCGGCCGAGGGACCGTTCCCGTGGCCGAAGTGCTGCAGGGTGCCGTCGGGCAGCTGCACCGTAAGGTGGCCGTGCTGCAGCTTATGCAGCAGCTTGAGCGCCGTGCGGGCGGCTGCAGGGGTGCCGGCGGGCAGGGCTTGGGCAGAGCGGGGGGCGGTGGTGGAGTTCATGGCGGTCTCGTTCGTCATGGAAATCAACGGGTCACAGCGGCGGCGGGCGCCTCGGGCTTGCGGTGGAAACGCACGCGCTTGAGCCACAGCTGCAGCGCGTGCCAGTGAATGCGGGCAATGATGGCCAGCGTCATGGCGGGGTAGCCCCACAGTGCCTGGCGCAGGGTCTCTGGGGTGATGGTCTGCAGGGTGCCGCTCACACTGGTCTGGATGAGGGGGCCGGTGTCGTCGTCGTGGTCGATGCGCACCACGGAGCGGCCCGCATCCTGTGCACCGGCCTTGGTACTGGCCTCGGTGCGCATGAAGCGGAAGCGATAGCCGCCGCTCACCTCGCAAAAGGGAGACACATGGAACACCTTGCGCGCCCGCTGTTCCACGCCGTACTGCGGCGCGTCCAGCAGGTAGCAGTGGCGCTCGCCAAAGGTGTTGTTCACCTCGACCACGATGGCGCGCAGGTGGCCGTCTGCACGGTGGCAATACCAGAAGCTCACGGGCTTGAAGGTGTAGCCCAGCACGCGGGGGTAGCAGTGCAGCCAGACCTCGCCCGTGGCGTCGGAGATGCCTTCGGTGCGCAGCAGCTCGTCCAGCCACGCCAGCGCCCCGCCCTGTGCGGCGCTGCGGCCGTCACCGTGGTCCACATCATGGAAGCTGATGGCACCGCCGCGGTTCACCGCCAGCGGCGTGTGTGTGCCGCTCAGGCTGCGCATCGGCAGCATCAGAAAAAACGTGGGGTAGGCAAACGCATGCCGCCGGGGCCGCAGACGCGTGTGGCGCACCTGGCCGAAGCCAATGAGGGGCGCTGCGGATGGGGCCGGGGCGTGGCTCACGCGGCCTCCGCCAAGGGGGCTGGCAGGGCAGCCCGCAATTGTTCGGCCACGGCCAGGCCGGATTTGAGGCCGTCCTCGTGGAAGCCGTAGCCCGTCCAGGCGCCGCAGAACCAGGTGTGCTGCTGCCCTTGCAGTTTGCCCACCTGCTGCTGCGCGCGGATGGCGGCCATGTCGAACACCGGGTGGGCGTATTCGTAGCTGCCGATCACGTGCTCGGCTGCAATGTCACGTACCGGGTTGAGCGACACCACCACGGGCTGCGCGAACGGCACGGGCTGCAGCTGGTTGATGAGGTAGTGCAGGCACACGCGGGCCGACTCGCGGCTGCGCTGCTGGGCGCGCTCGTAGTTCCACGCGGCCCAGGCGGCGCGGCGCTCGGGCAGCACAGACGTATCGGTGTGCAGCACGGCGCGGTTGGCCTGGTAGCGGATGGCGCCGAGCACGGCGCGCTCCTGCGTCGTGGGCTGGGCCAGCAGCGCGAGGGACTGGTCGGAGTGTGTGGCCAGCACCACCTTGTCGAAGTGTTCTGTGTGGCCTGCGGTCACCACGCGCACACCGGCGGCGTCGCGTTCGATGCGGCGCACGGGGGTGTTCAGGCGCTTGTCGGCAATGCCCGCCACGATCTTGTCCACATAGTGGCGCGCGCCGCCGGACACCGTCCACCACTGCGGCCGGTTGCTCACCTGGATCAGGCCGTGGTTGTGGCAGAACCGGATCATGGTGGCCACGGGGAACTTCAGCATCTGGTCCGTGGGGCAGCTCCAGATGCAGCCCAGCATGGGCAAGAAGTACCAGTCGCGGAACGCGTCGCCAAAGCGGTGCTCGCGCAGGAAGTCTCCCAGGGGCTGCATCAGCGCGGCCTCGGCCTGCTTTTCGGCAATGCGCGTGCACAGCTTGTTGAAGCGCAGCAGGTCGCGCAGCATGCCCAGAAAGCGCGGGTTGACCAGGTTGGAGCGCTGGGCAAAAACGGTGCTCAGGTTGGTACCGCTCCATTCCAGGGCTCTGCCGCCGCCCAGGGCGGCGGGCACCTGCACCGAAAACGACATGTCGGATTTGGCCGTCTCCACGCCCAGCTCGGCCAGCAGGCGGATCAGGTTGGGGTAGGTGCGCTCGTTGAACACCAGAAACCCGGTGTCCACGCCGTGGGTGACGGGGGTGCCCGACGCATCGGGCAAGGTGACATCGACGGTGTGGGTGTGCCCACCGAAGTAGTCGCCCGCCTCAAACAGCGTGATGTTCGCCTGGCCGCGCAGCTGGTGCGCGACGGAGAGCCCGGAGATGCCGGAGCCGATGATGGCGATTTTCATGGCCGGCCCCCTCTGGCCGGCGCCTGGAATAAAAAGGTTGCGAAGCGTCCCGAAACGAATAAGAGAGGGAGGGAGGAGAAGCGCTCCAGGAGGTCAGTCGGAACCCAGGGGCCCGAAAGGCTTCGCAACGTTAAAACTGTACGCCGCGCAATCGTCTTGCGCAATGGATAGAGTGGGGCCGCTGCGGCGAAGTTCCAGAGGGCGCCTGTATTTTTTTTCAAGAAATGTAAAGAAGTCATGGCGCTTACCGGGGAGTAGGCAGGGCGAGCTGCCGTTCGATGGCACGCACAAGGCCCTTGTTGTCCGGCCCGGTCAGGCTGGAGTAGTTGTCCACCAGCTTGCCGTCGCGGCCCAGCAGGTACTTGTGGAAGTTCCAGCGGGGCGCCGTGCCCGACAGCTGGGCCAGCTGCTGGTACAGCGGCGAGGCCTCCGGTCCTTTCACGCTGCTCTTGGCAAACATCGGAAATTTCACGCCGAAGGTGTTTTCGCAGAAGTCGGCGATTTCCTTGTTGCTGCCTTTTTCCTGGGCAAAGTCGTTGGACGGGAAGCCCAGCACCACCAGCCCCTTGTCCTTATAGCGGGCATACAGCTCTTCCAGCCCTTTGTACTGGCCGGTAAAGCCACAGAAGCTGGCCGTGTTGACCACCAGAACCACCTTGCCGCTGTACTGGCACAGCGACTGGGGCTTTTCGTCCTGCAGGCGCGGGAAGGTGTGCTGCAGCGTGGCCGGGCACCCGGCAGGCGCGTCGGCCGCCTGGGCGACGGGCGCCAGCAACAGCCAGGCCCCCAGGGCGGCGGCGGTCGAGAGGAGTCTTGTGAGGCGTTTCATAGGACTTTGGGCAGTGAGTGCAGCCAATTTAACCATTTCATCATTTTTTGTCCACATGAGTTTTTATTTGTACTGAATGGTTTACGTGGCGCGCACGCGTTTGGATTCAGATTTCGGGAGGAAACGGGACGCGCGGTGCCACTGGCGCCAGCCCATGGCCGGGCAGGGAAAGGAGGGGATACAGCGTCAGCCCCAGTGACGGACGGCAGGAGCCACGCATGGGCAACGCCTCATGCAGGTATCGGGGGGGGGCTGTGGCCCGCCGCTGACAGCGGCGGCGCGTAGAACCGGGGGGCTTGCAGCGCCCTCCTGGTCGTCAGACCATCTGCAGCAGGCGGTCCAGCGACAGGTTGACGCGTACGTCCTTGAACGCCACCACGCCGGTGACCTTCCAGGGCGGCATGCCCGTGTCGCGGGGGATGGGCTCGCCCGTGGCCATGCCGTCGCGGTTGGTCACCACGGCCACGCGGGGGGTGGTGGCGGTGGTGCCCCGGCGGATGACCACGCCCACCTCACGGCTGGCCAGGCGCACAAAGGCACCCGGGGGGTAGACCCCCAGCGTCTTGACGAGGGCGGCGCCGGCCTCGTCCACCTGGTGTTCTTCGTCGTAGTAGCTGGCCTGCATGGCGGCGGTGACGGGCATGGGCAGCCGCGCCGCACGGGGAGCCAGGCGGGCGCCAAAAATGTCGGCACGCTGCAGCAGGCGCGCCATCTGCTGGGCTTCGGTCTTCTTGGACAGCGGCCCGGGCGTGCGGTGGTGGTGGCAGCGCACGGCCTCCAGCCACACCGGGTCGGCCACGCCCAGGTGGCGCAGCAGCGCCTCGGACCGCGCCGCGTGGTCTTCCACGGCCGCGATCTGGGTCGCGGTGAGGGGCTGGGTCTGCAGCACCAGCTGGTCCTGCAGCTCGGTCATGGCGATATTCATGCTCAGCGCCGCGTGCCCCAGTTGCTGCACGCGGCTGCTGGGCCAGCGCAGCATCTCGCGGGCGACCACCATGCACACGCAACTGACCAGCATGGAGTGGGTGGCGCTGTACATGCGTGTTTCCTGGGCCGACAGGTAAATCAGGCCCAGCAAGGTGGCGTCGGGGGTTTGTTCGCAATGGCGCGCCAGCTCGTCGTGCAGCGCCTGAAAGCGCCCGCCGAAGTCGCTGGGCGACGGGGCGCGCAGCAGCTGCGTGGCGCGCAACTGCAGTTCGGGCCAGTCGGGCAGGGTCTTGCCTGCACGCGCGGCGGCTGCAGCGGCGGCCTGCTCGCCCGCCGTCATCTTCATGGCGGCGATCTCGCCCAGGTTGGTGTCGGCGATCAGCATGCGCTGCAGCTGCGCCAGGTAGGCGCGGTGGCTGCCGCCGGATTCGTCGGTATCCACGCACAGCTCGCGGCCCCGTTCGACCAGCTTGGCCAGCTCGTCGCGGGTGCGGATCACATAGCCTTTTTGCGCCAGCAACACGCCATCGGCCCCCCTCAGCACAAAAGGCAAGGGGTGGCCCAGCTGGATGGATTCGATGTTGAGGCTGACGAGGTTCATGGTGCGCATTGCATTATCCGACGGCTACCCCCCGCCAAAGCCCGCGCAACCCCCGTGATTGCCCTGCTTTTTGGGCTCACGCCGGGGGGCGCGCCAAGTGCTGGCGTCAGGGGGCGGAATGCGGCGCTGAGGGTGCCGTGGCCGGGGCTGCGGGGGCCGCCGGTGCGCCCGAGGCATGGCGCCCCCCGCGCAGGCGGCGGACCAGCCGCCCGAACCCCTGTCCCAGGTCATCCACCCCGGTGAACACCGCGGGAATCACCAAGAGGCTCAGCAGCGTGGAGGTGATGAGCCCGCCAATCACCGCCACCGCCATCGGCGAGCGAAAGCTCGCGTCGGCCGCACCCAGGCCAATGGCGATGGGCAGCATGCCCGCGCCCATGGCCAGCGTGGTCATGATGATGGGCCGTGCGCGCTTGTGGCAGGCATCGATCAGCGCCTCAAAACGCGTCATGCCGTGTTCGCGCCGCGCCAGGATGGCGTATTCCACCAGCAGGATGGAGTTTTTGGTGGCAATGCCCATGAGCATGATCAGCCCGATGAGCGAGGGCATCGAGAAGCTCTTTTGTGCAATCAGCAGCCCCACAAACGCACCGCCCAGCGACAGCGGCAGCGCCGCCAGGATGGTCACCGGGTGCAGGAAGTCCTTGAACAACAGCACCAGCACGATGTAGATGCACAGCACGCCAGTGAGCATGGCCAGGCCGAAGCTGGCAAACAGCTCGCCCATCATTTCGGCGTCACCAATCGTGATCTGGCGCACGCCCGGCGGCAGGTTCTGTATGGAGGGCAGCGCCTCCACCGCCTTGGTCACGTCGCCCAGCGGCTGGCCCGAGAGTTCGATCTCGAAGTTCACATTGCGTGCGCGGTCATAGCGGTCCACCACGGCCGGGCCGCCGCTGAACTCCAGCGTGGCCACCTGGCCCAGCATCACCGGGCCCTTGGCGCCGGGCACCGGCAGCCGCTCCAGCAGCGACAGGTCCTTGCGTGCATCGTCCTGCAGCTTGACGACGATGGGCACCTGGCGCGCAGCCAGGTTGAGCTTGGGCAGCGACACGTCGTAGTCACCCACCGTGGCAATGCGCAGGGTTTCAGCGATGGCGCTGCTGGTCACGCCCAGGTCGGCGGCGCGGGCAAAGTCGGGGCGCACGGCGATCTCGGAGCGCACGAGGCTGGCGGTGGACGAGATGCTGCCGAGGCCCGGAATGGTGCGCAGGTCCTTTTCGACCGCCAACGCGGCCGTGGTCAGCGCCTGCGGGTCGTCGCCCGTGAGCACCAGCACGTACTTCTCGCCCGAGCCGCCCAGGCCCACCTTGCTGCGCACGCCGGGCAGCGTCTCCAGCGCGGCGCGGATCTTGTTCTCGATGCCCTGCTTGCGCGGCCGGTCGCCGCGCGGGGACAGCAGGATGGTGAGCGTGGCCTTGCGGGTTTCGGTGCTGGCGCCGCCCATGAAGGGGTCGGTGCCGGCCGAGCCGCCGCCAATGGTGGTGTACACGCTTTGCACATGCTCCATCTGGGCGATGCGCTGGCGCGCGTCTTCGGCCACGGCACGCGTCTGCGCCAGCGTGGCGCCGGGCGGCAGCTCCAGGTACACCTGGGTCTGCGAGTTGTCGTCGGGCGGGATAAAGCCCGTGGGCAGCAGCGGGATCAGCGCCAGCGAGCCGATGAAGAACGCCGCCGTGGCAATGAAGGTCATCCACCGGTGCTTGATGCACCACGCGGCCCAGCGCAGGTACACCGTCATCCAGCGCGGCTCCTTGTGGTCGCCCACGATGGGCTTCAGGATGTAGGCCGCCATCATGGGCGTGAGCAGGCGGGCCACCACCAGGCTGGCAAACACCGCGAGCGACGCCGTCCAGCCAAACTGCTTGAAGAACTTGCCCGCAATGCCGCTCATGAACGCCGTGGGCAAAAACACCGCGATCAGCGTGAAGGTGGTGGCGATCACGGCCAGGCCGATCTCGTCGGCCGCCTCCATGGCCGCCTGGTAGGGGGTCTTGCCCATGCGCAGGTGGCGCACGATGTTCTCGACCTCCACGATGGCGTCGTCCACCAAAATGCCCACCACCAGCGACAGCGCCAGCAGCGTGATCACGTTGATCGAGAAGCCCAGCCAGTACATGCCTATGAACGCCGGGATCACCGACAGCGGCAGCGCCACAGCCGATACAAACGTCGCGCGCCAGTCGCGCAGGAACAGCCACACCACCAGCACGGCCAGCAACGCACCTTCGTACAGCAGGTGCATGGAGCCGTCGTATTCCTCCTGCACCGGCTGCACGAAGTTGAAGGCCTCGGTGATCTCCAGGTCGGGGTGCTGCGAGCGCATCTCCTGCAGGGCCGCCTGCACCGCAGCGCCCACTTCCACTTCGCTCGCGCCCTTGCTGCGCGCGACCTCGAAGCCCACCACCGGCTTGCCGTTGAGCAGCGCCAGCGCGCGGGGCTCGGCGATGGTGTCTGCCACCGTGGCCACCTGGTCCAGCCGCACATGGCGGCCGTCCGACAGGGCCAGGGTCAGGCCCGCCAGCTCCTGCGCCGACTGCACCGTGGCCAGCGTGCGCACAGGCTGCTCGCTGCCGCCCAGGTCTGTGCGGCCACCAGCACTCTCCGTCTGAACCAGCCGCAGCTGGCGCGACACATCGGCCGCCGTGGCGCCCAGGGACTGCAGCTTGACCGGGTCGAGCGCCACATGCACCTCGCGCTGCACGCCGCCCACGCGGTTGACGGCGCCCACGCCACGCACGGTGAGCAGCTTCTTGGCCACGGCGTCGTCCACAAACCAGGACAGCGCCTCATCGTCCATGCGGGCCGACGCGATGGTGAAGGCCAGCACGGGCTGCGCAGCCAGGTCCATCTTGGTCACGATGGGGTCGCGCACGTCGCCCGGCAGGTCGCCGCGCACGCGGGCCACGGCCGAGCGCACGTCGTCCAGCGCCTCCTGCGTGGGCTTCTCCAGCCGGAACTCGGCGGTGATGGTGGCGCCGCCGTCCTGCACCTTGGTGTAGATGTGCTTGAGGCCCTGCAGCGTGGCGATGCTGTTCTCGATCTTGCGCGCCACGTCGTTTTCGAGCTGCGCGGGCGAGGCGCCGGGCAGCGCCACCGTGACGGAGATCGTGGGCAGGTCGATGTCCGGGAAGTTCTGCACCTTCATCGCGTTGAAGGACAGCAGGCCGCCGAAGGTCAGCAGCACAAACAGCATCAGCGCCGGTATGGGGTTCTTTATGGACCAGGTGGATACATTCATCGGGAATGCTCCTTAATTGATAGCTGTCAGCGCATGATCCACTAGCGCTACAGGCACTTTTTGCATGAAATACTCGCTGGAGGACTGCTTGCCCGCCGCTGGCGCCGCCGCAGGGGCCGCCACGCGCACGAGGTCACCATCGTTCAAAAAGCCCGCACCGCGCACGGCCACGGAGGCCCCGGCATCCAGGCCCGACAGCACCTCGACCCGGTCGGCCACGCGGCGGCCGGTCTGGACCTTGCGCATCTGCACGCGCTGGTCTCCGCCCACCACAAACACGTACGAGAACCCGTCGCGCACCACCAGCGCCTCTTGCGGCACGGTGAGCGCGTCGCTGCTGCCCAGCGCGAAGTCGCCCCGCGCAAACATTCCGGCACGGAAGTCGGTGTTGGCGGGCAGATCCACGTAGACCAGCGCATTGCGCGTCTGCGGGTCCACCGTGGGCGCGACCATGCGCACGGTGCCCTCGGCCACGGCGCCGCTGGCGGCGGTGACGCTGACTTTGGCGCCGGGCTGGATGCGCCGCAGCTCGGTGGACGTGACCTCGGCGCGCCACTCCAGGCGGCCCTTGCGCACCATGCGGAACAGCTCTGTGCCGGCCCCCACCACCGCGCCCACGGTGGCGGTGCGGGCCGAGATCACGCCACTGTCAGGTGCCACCACCTGCGTGTATTTGAGGCGCAGCTGCTGCGCGTTCAGCGCGGCCTGGGCGGCCTCCACGCGGGCCTTGGCAGTTTGCTCGGCCGTGGTGAACTGCTGGATCTGCTGCTGGCTGAGTGCGCCCGTGGCCTGTAGCGAGCGGGCGCGATCGGCATTGGCGGCGGCCTCGGCCGCATTGGCCTGGGCTTCGAGCAGGCTGGCGCGGCTCTGGGCCACATCGGCCAACACCGTGTCGGCAGAGAAGGTGGCCAGCACCTGCCCGGCCTTGACCACATCGCCCACGTTCACGCGCACGTCGGTCAGGCGCAGGCCGTTGCTCTCGGCCCCAATGCTCGCCTCTTGCCAGGCCGCGATGTTGCCGTTGGCGGCCAGGCGCAGCGGCACCTGCATGCGCTGCGGTTGCGCCGTGCTGACGGTGAGCGCAGGCCGGGGCTGGCCCGCCTTGGGTTCATCGGCGGCACGCGATGCACCCGAGAAAACCAGCGCACCGCCCGTGGCCAGCACGCAGGCGGTGATCACGGCGAAGGCGGTGGGGGAAAACTTGAAGGAGAAGGAGGAGTGTTGCATGTGCATCTGTCCTGAAAAATTCATATCCGCTGTGCATGGTGTTGGGCGCAGCCCACTGCGCTTGAAACCGGCGATGCGCAGACGAGGCGCAAAGCGCCTCAGGGGGTGTCTCATAGCTTCCAGCCGCCGCCAGCGGCGCGGTACAGCGCAATCCAGGCGGTCTGGCGCTCGTGCTGCAGCGCGATCAACGCGTTCTCGGCGGCCAGCGCTGTGCGCCGGGCGTCTTCCAGCTCCACCAGGCTGGCCAGGCCTCCGCGCCAGCGCGCCTCGGTCGCGTCGAACGATGCGCGGTAGCCGTCGGCGGCAGTGCGCGCGCTGGCGCTGCGCTCGGCTGTGCTTTGCAGGCGCACCAGGGCTTGCTCGACCTCGCTCACGGCCTGGCGCACCTTGGCCCGGTACTGCGAGGCGGCCTCGTCATAGCGGGCCTGCGCTGCATCGGTCTGCGCGGCACGCCGGCCACCGTCAAAGAGGGGCACGCTGAGCGCCAGCGGGCCGATGGTCCAGGTGTTCAGGTCGGTGGTTACGCCCCCCGTGCGCACCTGGGCTGCACCCACGCTGCCGCTGAGGGTCAGGCGTGGGTAGCGCTGGGCCTGGGCGCTGGCGACGTCGGCACTGGCGGCCGCCACTTCGCGCTCGGCGTTGTACACGTCGGGGCGCTGGGCCAGCACCTGGGCGGGCAGTGCGTCCACGGTAAACAGCGTGTCCGGGGCCGCAGCCACCGGCTGGGCCAGCCGGGTGCGCAGGGTGGGTTCTTCCCAGCCGGTGAGCGCCACCAGGGCCTTGACTTCCACATCGCATTGCATGCGCTGCTGTGACGCACGGGCTTGGGCCTCGGCGGCGCTGGCACGGGCCAGTGCGGCCGTGGCGGGCGCCGTGAAGCCCGCGCGCTCACTCAGCTGGGACAGGCGGGACGTTTCACCACGGGACTGCGCGTCGCGCTCGGCCACCTGCTGCTGGGCCAGGCAGGTGCGGATGCTGCTGGTCTGCTGTGCCACCTCGGCCGCCACGCTCACGCGCGCCTCGTGCCACAGGGCCTGTGCGCCCGCCAGCCGTTCATCGGCCGCAGTTTTGGCGGCGCGGTTGGCGCCAAACAGGTCCACTTCCCAACTCGCCTGCAGTCCGGCCTGCGAGGTGGTGGCCACGCGGGCCAGCTGGTCATTGAAGCCCCGGCTGGCGCTGGCCTGTGCGTCGAGTGAAGGCAGCAACGCCGCCCGGCTGCCCACCTGCGTGGCGCGGGCCTGCGCAATGCGCGACTGGGCCTGCGCGATGCCCGGGCTCACGGCCTGGGCGGCGTCGATCAGCTCGACTAGCAGCGGATCTTGCAGCTGGGTCCACCAGCGGGCCATGTCCGTGAGGGAGCCCTGGTGCGGCAAGGGTGCCTGCCAGCCCATGGGCACGGGTGTTTCGACCTGGGCTGGGGGTGCGGTGGTGGAGCAGGCCACGAGTGGCAGGACCAGCGCCAGCCACAGGGGTTTGTGTGAGATCAGTCGCATGTGCAAGTCACTCTGGGGTACGGGAAGAGGAGGTTTTTTTGGCGGACGCAGCAGCGCGGGCCGTAGCGCGGCGCTGGCGCTCCCCGTCCACCATGAACTGGGCAAAGTCCACCAGCCGTGATGTGGTGGCGGCCAGTCCCCGTGGCGTGGCGGTGAGTCCGGGGCGCACCGCCTGCACCACGTCGCGGCCCACGTAGTACTGCAGCGCCAGGGCGGTGATGGCCATGGCAAGGCGGTGTACGTCGTCATCGGCGGTTTTCAGGCCGAACTCCTTGCACAGTAGGCCCACGAGCGCGGCGTGCGCGGGCTTGATCTCGCACTCCAGCTCCTGCTGCCACAGCCCGGTCGGGTCCAGCATTTCGCGAAAGTGCAAGCGCATGCACAGCTCGACCAGATCGCCTTCGTGCAGGGGTTGCATGAAACTCTGGATCAGCAGCTCGATGAACGCAGGCAAGGTGTCCGGCCAGGCATCCACGGCGATGGGGCTGCCCATGGGTTCGGTGAACGCCGCACGGTACAGCCCGTTCTTGTCGCCAAAGTAGTAGCTGATGGAGGCCGGGTTGACCCCCGCCGCCTGGGCAATGTCGCGGATGGATGCCTTGGCAAAGCCGTTTTCTGCAAAGAGGCGCAACGCTGCGTGCAGCAGCCGTGCACGGGCCTGCGCGCCTTCCGTGGGCGGTGGTGGGGGCATGGAAGGCCGGGGCGACCTGGAGGCTGAATCTGGCATGGAGCCGGATTACAGCACTATTTAATCAAACGATTGATTAAATTTTTGTTTCAGAAAATGTCGAAGGTGTTTCGGCCGTGTCTCTGCCCGTGCGGAGCGGCTGTTTGGAGCGGGGGCTGGGCAGATCGGATGGAGGTTTTGCACCATCCGAATATAGGGTGTGGAGGAGGAAGGCGACCCCTCCGGAAGTCGGCCATTCCTTGCGCTGTGCGCCCGCCGATCAGGCTGATGCGGCAGCAGAGCCGAAGACCGCGGTCCACAGCGCCAGCACGGCATCGCGCTCGGTCTGCAGTGCGGGGGGCGTGACCTGGGTGGGCGCCTCGTCCAGGCGCGCCACGTGCTGCACCCGGCGCAGTTCTCGGTACGCGTCGGCGGCTGCGTGGCCCACACCGGCAGGTAGCAGGCCCACTTGCTCGGCGCGCTGCAGCAGCGCAATGTTGCCCAGGTTGCCGCGCAACTCGGGGTGGGCCGCAGACTGCGATAGCACCAGGTACTGCACGGCAAACTCTGCGTCCACCATGCCGCCCGGGCTGTGCTTCACGTCAAAGCGGCCTGCCGGCGTGGGATGGGCCGAGCGCACCCGCTCGCGCATGGTCACGATCTCGTCTTTCAACGCCAACGGGTCGCGGGCGGAGGTGATCACGGCCTCACGCACGGCGTCGAAGCGCTCGCGCAAGGTCTCGCTGCCCATCACAAAGCGCGCACGTGTCATGGCCTGGTGTTCCCAGGTCCAAGCGGTGTTGCTGCCGCGTTGCTGCTGGTAGTTGGCATAGGCCTCGAAGCTGGTCACCAGCAGGCCCGAGTTGCCGTTGGGCCGCAGGGCCGTGTCGATCTCGTACAGGTCGCCCTCGCCCGTCTTGACGGTCAGCCAGTTGATGAGCTTGCGCACAAAGGCCGCGTACACCTCGGGGGCGCGCTCATCGTCGTCGTCGAACACAAATACGATGTCCAGGTCGCTGCCGTAGCCCAGCTCCTTGCCGCCCAGCTTGCCGTAACCAATGATGGCGAACTGGGGTTCGTCGCGGTGGCGGTTCTTGAGGCGGCTCCAGCACCACTGGCTGGTGATGCGCAGCACGCTGTCGGCCAGCGCGCTGAGGTCGTCGGCCACCTGTTCCACCGTGATGCGGCGCTCCACGTCGCGCGCCAGGGTGCGGAAGGTTTCTGCATGCTGGGCACGGCGCAGCAGGTTGAGCAGGGTTTCGTCGTCGTCCTCACCGGTGGAGCGCAGCGACGCCAGGCGCATGCCCAGTTCGCGTTCAAAGTCGGCTACCACAAAACGTTCGGACAGCAGTGCGTCGCCCACCAGCTCGTCGATCACGCCGGGGTGCTGCAGCAGGTACCGTGCGGGCCATTTGGCCGCGCCCAGCAGGTGCAGCAGCTGTTCGTGCACCGACGGCCGCTCCAGCAGCAGCGCCAGATAGCTCTCGCGCCGCAGCAGCGGCTCCAGCCAGTTGGCCAGGCGCACGGTCGCCTCTTCGGTGACGCGTCCTTCCTTGAGCCACTGGGCCGTGCGCTGCACCAGGCGGAACAGGCGCGCGCGCGCTTCGTCACGCAGACCGGCCACGCGCGGGTGGTTGCGCCACTCGGCCACGCGCTCACGAAAGCCCGGCGGCAGCTGCTCCAGCAGGCCTTCCAGTTCCGGGGGCGGCGGTGCCGCTGCCCGGGGGCCGCCACAGCCGCCGCCGCTGCATTGTTTTTTGCCGTTGCCACCCAGCAGGGTGTCGAACTCCTGGGCCACCAGCTCGCGGTGTGCGTCCAGCTCGTGCAGGAAGGCGCAGCAGTTCTTGTAACCCAGGGTGCTGGCGATCCAGGCCAGATCGTCGTCGCGCGTGGGCAGCACGTGGGTCTGCTGGTCGTCCAGGTACTGGATGCGGTGCTCCACCCGGCGCAGGAACACATAGGCCCGGGCCAGCGCGTCGGCGGTTTCCTGGGGCATCAGGCCCGCGTGGGCCAGGCGCTGCAACGCATCCAGCGTAGGGCGGCGGCGCAGCTCGGGGAACTGCCCGCCGCGCACCACCTGCAGCAGCTGCACGGTGAATTCGATCTCGCGGATGCCGCCACGCGAGAGCTTGACGTCGTTGGCGCGCTCGGGGTGCCCGGCGCTGCGTTTGGACGCATGGTCCCGGATCTGGCTGTGCAGCGAACGCAGCGCGTCGAACACGCTGTAGTCCAGGTAGCGGCGGAACACAAACGGCAGGACCACGCCGCGCAGTGCTTGCACCTCGGGGCGGCCAATGCAGTCGCGCGGGGCCACTACACGGCTCTTGAGCCAGGCAAAACGTTCCCATTCGCGGCCCTGCACCTGTAGGTATTCCTCCAGCGCGGCCAGGGACACCGATGCGGGGCCCGAGTTGCCGTTGGGCCGCAGGGCAAGGTCCACCCGGAAGACAAAGCCATGCTCGGTGGTGTCGCCCACCAGGCTGTAAATGGCCTTGACGGCGCGCGCAAAGTATTCGTGGTTGGAGATGCGGCCCCGGCCATCGGGCATGCCGGCGGTTTCGCCATCGTGCTCATACACATAGATGAGGTCGATGTCGCTGGAGACATTGAGCTCGCGGGCGCCCAGCTTGCCCATGCCGATGATCCACAGCTGCACGGGCTGGCCCTGCGGGCCGCGCGGTGCGCCATGGCGTTCGTCCAGCTCGCGGCGCGCCTGCTGGCAGGCGCGGTCCAGGGCCAGTTCGGCCAGTTCGGTCACGGCCCGGGTGATGTCGGCCAGGGGAGTCTGTGCCTCACAGTCCAGCTGGATCAGCCGTTCCATGACCAACTGGCGCAGCACGCGCAGCGCGGTGCCCGTATCGCAGCCGCGTGCGCACAGGGCATCGTAGGCCTGGCCCATGGTCGCCAGCACCGGGACGCCCGGGGGCAGCAGCGGAAGGTCGTTGGCGTAGCGGCGGTGCAGGCGCTGGTAGAAGCGGGAATGTTCGGCCAGGGGGCCCTCGGGCAGGGGCTGGTGGCAGCGGGGGTCAGACAGAGAAGGATGCATGGCAGCCACAGCCGGATGTTGGACGGGGAGCGGGGTGCTGGTGTGCGGGCCCGACGGCATACAAAAGCTCACTGGGCACTCGGGTCACGAGTGAACCCACGCCAGGGCTGCGGGTCATAATTCCTGCCACTTTCCATCTCACCATGATCGATCCCACCTCGCACCCCTCACGCCTGCTGAAAATAGTTGCAGGTTTTGCGCGGTGGTCGCTGGGCTTGTTGCTCGCGTTCTGGCTGCTGCTGACCATCGCATGGGGGGCTCTTCATGGCTGGATTGTGCCGCGAATCGGTGATTTCCGCCCACAGTTGCAGGCGCAGGCCGCACGGGTATTGGGGGTTCCCGTGCAGATCGGCGCCATCGTGGCCCGCACCGAGGGGTTGATCCCGTCCATCGAGCTGTCTGACGTCGCGCTGCTGGATACGGCAGGCCGTACCGCGTTGCGCCTGCCTCGGGTGGTGGTGGCGCTGTCGCCCCGTTCGTTGTTGCAGTGGGGGTTTGAGCAGCTTTACATCGAAGGCCCGGATCTGGAGGTGCGGCGGGCGAGCGACGGGCGCATTTATGTGGCGGGGCTGGAATTTGCCCAGAACCAGGGCGATAGCAGCGCGGCGGCCGACTGGTTGTTCTCGCAGGGCGAGGTCTATATCAAGGGTGGCACGGTGCGCTGGACCGACGAGCAGCGCGGCGTCCCCGAGCTGGCGCTGGAAAAAGTGGACCTGGTTTTGCGCAACGGCAACTGGCACCACAACCTTCGGGTGGATGCCACACCGCCGCCGGAATGGGGCGACCGTTTCAGTCTGGTCGGTTTGTTTCGCGCGCCGCTGCTGCGCGCCCGCGATGGCAACTGGAAGCACTGGAGCGGCCAGATGTTTGCCCACTTCACGCGGGTCGATGTGTCGCACCTGCGGCACCACGCCGATGTGGGCATCGAGGTGGCGCAGGGCCGGGGCGCGCTGCGGGCCTGGGCCGATGTGCGCAGCGGGCAGGTGGTGGGCGGCACAGCCGACCTGGCGCTGGCCGATGTGAACACCACGCTGGCGGCCGATCTGCGCCCGCTGGTTCTGCCTTCCATCCAGGGCCGGCTGGGGGGGCGGCGGCTCACCGGCGGCTTTGAATTCTCGACGCAGGCGCTGCAGTTCCAGACCGACGACGGCCTGACCTGGCCCGGCGGCAACTTGCGGCTGGTGCACACCGATGCCAACGGCAAGGCACCGGCGCAAGGCGAATTGCGGGCCGACCGGCTGGACTTGGCGGCCCTGGCGCAGGTGGCCAGCCGTCTGCCGCTGGGAGCGGCTGCCCACGACGCCTTGCGCACCTACACGCCCCAGGGGCTGGTGGACGAGATCCAGGCCTCCTGGAAGGGGCCGCTGGATGCGCTGCAGCAGTACCAGGTCAAGGGGCGCATCCAGGGGCTGGCGCTGGCCGGTGCCACTGATGGCGCAACCCCCGCCCACCTGGGCCTGCGGGGCGCCAACGTGGACATCGACATGACCCAGGCAGGGGGCAAGGCGGCGCTGACCATGGCGTCGGGGGCGCTGGTGCTGCCGGGGGTGTTCGAGGAGCCGGTCCTGCCGCTCGACCGGCTCAGTGCCGACGTGCGCTGGCAGGTGGACGGGGGCCGCATCGCCGTGCAGGCCAACGATGTGCAGTTTGCCAATGCCGATGCCCAGGGCGATGCCCGCGCCACCTGGCATACCAGCGACCCCTCCAAGGCGCCCCACCGGTCGCGTTTTCCGGGGGTGCTGGACCTCACCGGCACGCTGCACCGCGCTGACGGCACACGCGTGCACCGCTACCTGCCCCTGTCGATTCCCGCCGAATCCCGCCACTACGTGCGCGATGCGGTGGTCGCTGGCAGCGCCAGCAATGTGCAGTTCCGGGTCAAAGGGGACTTGCACGACCTGCCTTTCAATGACCCCAAGCAGGGCGAGTTCCGCATTGCGGCGCGCGTCAAGGACGTCACCTACGCCTACGTGCCCACCGCGCTGCAACCCGCAGGCACCCTGCCCTGGCCGGCGCTGACCGATCTGGGGGGGGAGCTGATTTTTGAACGCTCGTCCATGCAGGTGCGCGGCGCCAGCGGCGGCTTTGCGGGTAGCAAGGGCTTGCGCCTGTCCAAGGTCGAGGCGCGCATTCCAGACCTGGCGCATACCGTGGTCGGCGTGAGTGCCGATGCGCGCGGCCCGCTGGCCGAGCTGCTCACGCTCATGACCACCTCGCCGCTGGGCCGTATGACGGGCAATGCGCTGGAGCAGGCCAGCGGCACGGGCAACGCCGACTTCCAGCTGCGGTTGAGCCTGCCCATCAGCGACATCAACAAATCCAAGGTGCAGGGCAGCGTCACGCTGGCGGGCAACGAACTGCGCATCACCCCCGACACCCCTGCACTCACCCGCGTGCGTGGCGCCGTGCAGTTCAGCGAGACCGGGTTTTCGCTGTCCAATGTGCAGGCCCAGGCGCTGGGCGGCCCCGTGCGGCTGGAAGGCGGCATGCGCGCGCTGGCGGCCAATGCCCCGGCCACCGAGTCGGCGGTGCAGATCCGTGCCCAGGGCACCGCCACGGCCGAAGGGCTGCAGCAAACCCCGCAGCTGGGCATGTTGTCGCAACTGGCGCGGCGGGCCACCGGCAGCGCACCGTACACACTGGCCCTGTCTTTTCGACGCGGGGTGCCTGAGCTGCAGGTGAACACCAGCCTGCAGGGCCTGGCCCTGGCCTTGCCGCCCCCGCTGGGCAAGGCTGCGGACAGCAGCCTGCCCTTGCGCTTCGACAACCAGGTGGCGCGCGAATCGTTGGCGGGCTTGGCGAACAACAACGGAAACGGCAGCAATGCCCCACCGCTGCGGGACCAGATCACGCTCGACCTGGGGCCGCTCGGTTCGGCCATCTATGTGCGCGACCTGAGCGGTCCCCAGCCCCGCGTGCTGCGCGGCGCCATCGGTGTGGGCCTGAGCAATGGCGAGTTCGCCCCCATGCCTGCACAAGGTGTGGCTGCCAACATCAACCAGGGCAAGCTGGACGTGGATGCGTGGGACGATGTGCTCACCCGGGCCACTGCCGCCGAGCCCGCCACACGCAGCGCTGGAGCGGCTGCAGCACCGGCGGGGCAGGCCATGGCGCAGGACTATCTGCCCACCACACTGGCGCTGCGTGCGCGGGAACTCACTCTGCAAGGCCGCACCTTGCACAACGTGGTGGCAGGCGCGCTGCGTGAGGGCACCACCTGGCGTGCCAACCTTGATGCCACCGAACTCAATGGCTATCTGGAATACCGCCAGCCCGGGTCGCCCGAGTTCAGCAACGGCCGCTTGTTTGCCCGCCTGTCGCGTGTGAACATGCCGCAAAGCGATGTGACCCAGGTCGAAGAGCTGCTCAACGAGCAACCGGGCAACTTGCCCGCGCTGGACATTGTGGTGGACGACTTTGAGCTGCGGGGCAAGCGGCTGGGGCGGGTGGAGATGGAGGCCCAGAACCGGGGTGGTGAGGGTGTGCTGCGTGAATGGCGCCTGTCCAAGTTCAACATCACCGCGCCTGAGGCGGCATTCACCGCCAGCGGCAACTGGGCGGTGCTCAACGCCGCTGCGGCAGGCCCCCGCTCTGCCGAGCGGCGCACGGTGCTGAGCTTCAAGCTCGATATCCGCGATTCGGGCGACCTGCTGGCCCGCCTGGGCATGGCCAACGTGGTGCGGCGTGGCAAGGGCCGCATGGAAGGGCAGGTGGGCTGGATTGGCGCGCCCTTCAGCCCCGACTACCGCAGCATGACGGGGCAGATCAACCTGAATGTCGAATCCGGCCAGTTTCTGAAGGCCGACCCCGGTTTGGCCAAGCTGCTGGGCGTGCTCAGTTTGCAGTCGCTGCCGCGCCGGCTGACTCTCGATTTTCGCGATGTGTTCAGCGAAGGTTTTGCATTCGATTTTGTGCGGGGCGATGTGCGCATCGAGCGCGGCGTGGCCACCACCAACAACCTGCAGATGAAGGGCGTCAACGCAGCCGTGCTGATGGAAGGCAGCGCCAACATCGACCAGGAAACGCAGGACCTGCGTGTGGTGGTGGTGCCCGAGATCAATGCCATGACCGCCTCGCTCGTGGCCACGGCCATCAACCCGGTGATTGGCCTAGGCAGCTTTTTGGCCCAGGTGTTTTTGCGTGGCCCGCTCATTGAGGCGGCCACGCAGGAGTTCCGCATCGACGGTACCTGGACCGATCCCCGGGTGGTGCGCGTGGCGCGCCGCGCACGCGAAGCGAGCCCTGCCACCGAAGCGGCGCCCCGCGCCAGCCCACCCCCCAAGACCGGAGAACCTTCATGAAAGTCGCTGCCATCCAGATGGTGTCCAGCACCGCGCTGGACGACAACCTGCGGGTTGCGCGTGAGCTGCTGGAGCAGGCTGCGCTGGGCGGCGCCGAGCTGGCGGTGTTGCCAGAGTATTTTTGTCTGATGGGATACAAGGACACCGACAAGCTCGCCTTGCGCGAGACCGCAGGCTCCGGAGTGATCCAGCAGTTTCTGGCTGACACCGCACGCGCGCTGCAGATATGGATTGTGGGGGGCACCCTGCCTATGGCCACCGATGCGCCGGACCGGGTGCGGAATACCACGCTGGTCTTTGACCCGACGGGTGCCTGCGTTGCGCGCTACGACAAGATCCATCTCTTTCGCTTCAGCAACGGCGCTGAACAGTACGACGAAGGCCGTGTCATCGACGCCGGTGACACCCCGGTGCAGTTTGATCTGCAAGCGCGCAGCGGTCAGCGCTGGCGAGTGGGGTTGTCCGTGTGTTACGACCTGCGCTTTCCGGAGTTGTACCGCGCGCATGCCCGCGCAGGTGCGGACTTGCTGCTGGTGCCCAGCGCCTTCACGCACACCACGGGTCAGGCGCACTGGGAAGTGTTGCTGCGTGCCCGCGCGGTGGAAAACCTGGCCTATGTGCTGGCCCCTGCCCAAGGCGGTGTGCACGCCAACGGCCGCCATACCTGGGGCCACAGCATGCTGGTGGACCCCTGGGGCAGCATCATCGCGCAGCGCGATCAAGGCGCTGGCGTGGTAGCCGGCGAGCTGGACGAGCAGCGCCTGAGTGCCGTGCGCGCCCAGCTGCCCGCATTGACCCACCGCGTGCTGTGAAGCCAACGCCCGTCAAACGCACCCTGCTGCAGCGCTGGCGCGGAGCCTGGCGGCGCTGGTCGTTGTGGACGGCGCTGGTGCTGCTCGTGGTGTCCATGCTTGCCACCATGGTGTGGCTGGCCGGGCGCTATGAAGCCAGCCAGGTGCAGACCCGCCTGGAGCGGGACACCGCCGATGCAGTCTCGGACATCCGCACCGCGCTGACGCACAACCTGCAAAGCCTGCAGGCACTCCCCAGCGACAACCCGAGCCATCTGGCCTGGGAGGTCGAGGCGTCTGACCTGCTGCGTAACCGGCGCGAGCTCGTGCGCATTGAGCTGCGCGATGCGAATCTGCGCATGCGCACCCACGTGCAGTCGCCCTACCGCCCGGTGGCCTGGGACATGCGGCTGCGCGACAGCGGCCAGTCGGATCTCACCATCGCCTGCGCCAACGCGCGTCGCCTGGGGGGGCCGGCGTATTCCAGCAGCTACTTCCAACCCCATGGCGACGGCCTGGGCTCGGAGATGATGGAGCTGTGTGTTCCGCTATCGGCCAGCGGCCGCCCCCTGGGGTATCTCGTCGCGACCTATGCGCTGCAGGACATCCTGGCGAATCTGGTGGGGCACAACCTCACGCGCAGCCAGGAAGCCTCCTTCACAGAGGCCGACGGCACCCGGCTGGCGGTGCTGGGAGCGGCGCGACGGGGGTCGCGCATGTTCTCGGCGCAGCACCTGCTGGACTTGCCAGGCAGTACATTGGTGCTGCGCATGGACAGCTGGCACAGTGCACCCAGCCTGTTCCCCAATGTGTTGACGGCCCTGGTCACGGCCATGTCGATTGCGCTGGTGACGGTGATGGTAGTGCTGGTGCGCGACAACCGCCGCCGCCTGCGCGCCGAGCGTGACCTGGCCGATGCGCTGGCCTTTCGCAAGGCGATGGAGGACTCGCTGGTGACCGGGCTTCGCGCGCGCGACCTGGAGGGGCGCATCACCTACGTCAACCCGGCCTTCTGCGAGATGGTGGGCTTCAGCCCGCAGGAGCTGCTGGGCCTGAGCATGTCGGCACCCTATTGGCCCCCCGAGCGTGTGGAGGAATACCGCCAGCGCCAGGCCATCCGTTTTGCCGGCACCATGCCGCCGCGCGAGGGATTTGAGTCCGAGTTCATGCGCAAGGACGGCACGCGGTTTCCCGTGCTGATCATCGAGGCCCCGCTCATCAATGCCCAAGGCCAGCACACGGGCTGGATGAGCGCGTTCCTGGACATCAGCGAGCAGCGCCGGGTCGAGGAGCTGTCCCGTGCCTCGCAGGAGCGTCTGCAGGCCACGGCACGGCTGGCCACGGTCGGCGAGATGGCCTCGTTGCTCAGCCACGAACTCAACCAGCCGCTGGCCGCCATCTCCAGCTACGCCAACGGCTCTATCAACCTGCTGGAACATGCCACGCCCGCCAGCGTCGGAGCCAGTGCCGGTGCGTCCACCCCCGAACACGATGCCCTGGAGGATGTGCGCATGGCCATGCGCCAGATCGCCCGACAGGCCGAGCGGGCGGGCCGCGTGATCAAGAGCGTGCACGACTTTGTGCGGCGCCGCGACCAGGCCCGCGAGGCCGTGCATGCGCAGCAATTGCTTGATGCCATCCTGCCGCTGGTGAGCCTGCAGGCCCGCAAGCTGGGGGTGCGCGTGAACACATCCATCGAGCCCGGCCTGGCGCCCGCGCTGTGCGACCGCACCATGGTGGAGCAGGTGCTTCTGAACCTCGCGCGCAATGCCATGCAAGCCATGGATGACCCTGGGGTGCGCAATCGTGTGCTGGATATCCGGGTGCGGCGCGCAGCCTCCAACCCGCACAATGGCTGGATTGAATTTGCCGTCACCGATGTGGGAACCGGGATTCCTCCCGAAGTCGCAGAAAAGCTGTTCACCCCGTTCTTCACCACCCGCCCCGAGGGCATGGGCCTGGGGCTGAGCATGTGCCGCACCGTCATCGAACAACACGGCGGTTTCCTCGGATTTGCGCCGAATGAGCCCCGTGGTACGGTATTTACCTTCACGCTGCCTGTGAACAATGGCGCCACGTCCTGAGGCATATGGCATGGGCCTGTGCCGAGCCCTGGCGGTTTCATCGTGTGCGCGTGACAGATATTGCAATGGACCACAGAACTGATTTATGGAGCCCATCACCAACGCCACCGTGTACATCGTGGACGATGACGCCAGCGTGCGCGAGGCGCTGGCCTGGCTGCTGCGCTCGCGCAGGCTGCCGAGCGAGTCTTTTGATTCGGCCGAGGCCTTCGATGCCATGCTGCAAAAGCGGCCGCCCCAGCGCCAGCCCTGTTGCCTGCTGCTGGATGTGCGCATGCCTGGCATGAGTGGGCTGGCACTTTTTGACGTGCTGGCCGCGCGCGGCGACTTGGCCACCATGCCGGTGATCTTTCTCACCGGCCATGCGGACGTACCCACCGCCGTGGACACCGTCAAGCGGGGGGCGTTCGATTTTTGCGAGAAGCCGTTCTCCGACAACGCGCTGGTGGACCGCATCGAACAGGCGCTGGCCCAGTCGTCCGAGCGGCTGGCCCAGGTGCGCGAGCGCAGTGACCTGCAAGTGCGGCTGAGCGAGCTGACCGAGCGGGAGCGCGACGTGATGGACCTGGTGGTCGCCGGTCTTCCCAACAAGCTCATCGCTGACCAGCTCGATATCAGCGTGCGCACGGTCGAGGTTCACCGCTCACGGGTGTTCGACAAGATGCAGGTCAAGTCCGCCGTGGAACTGGCGAACCTGCTGCGCGCGGGGCAGTGAGCCCGTCCCCTTGGCGAGGGCTCGTACCTGGGTGATCAACCCCGTGGTCGCTCGCCCACAAAAATCTCGACCCGCCGGTTGCGCGCACGGCCTTCGGCAGTGTCGTTGGTGGCAATGGGGTAGCGCTCGCCCATGCCTTCGATCACGATGCGGCGGCCGTCCACGCCGCGCGCCGTGAGGTAGTTGCGGGTGCTCGCAGCGCGGTCCATTGACAGCGGGTTGTTGATGGCGTCGCTGCCGGTACTGTCCGTGTGCCCCACGATGCGCACGTCGGTGTTGGGGTTGTTGCGCAGGCCTGCAGCAAACTGGTCCAGCACCGGCGCGAAGTTGGGCTGGATGTCCGAACGGCCCACAGCAAAAGAAATATCGCTGGGGATATTGAGCTTGAGCTGGTTGTCCGCCGTCTGCGTCACGGCGATGCCGGTGCCTTGGGTGGCTTGTTCCATTTCGCGCTTCTGGCGCTCCATGTTCTGAGACCAGATGTAGGTGCCCAGTGCCCCGACCCCGGCACCCACCACGGCGCCCGTCCCGGCACTGCCGCCAGTGGCCGAGCCGATCACCGCGCCCGCCAGGGCACCGATGCCGGCGCCTGTGGCTGTGCGGCGTTGTGTGTCGTCCATATTGGCGCATCCGGTGACCAGAACGATGGCGGCGGCCGCGCCGAGAAGTTGAATGTGTGTGCGCATGTGTGTGCTCCTTGAAGGTGGGTGGCGCCGGGTGGGCGGGCTTCGCGCCCGCAGCCTTGTCGGGGTGTTGCCCTGTTCCGCGCGTCGGCGCGGTGCCATCACCCGGCTCACGCCATCGTCGGGCCCGGGGTGCGCTTGCACCATCAGCCCGCTGGCCCATCGCTTGTAGGACGGAGCCGTACCCGCTGGGGGCTTAGCGGCGGCTCAAGGCGATGGGGGAGGCTGCTTGTCGTCGTCCGGGGGCTGCGGAGCCTGGAGTTCGCCCCCCTTGCGGCCCGAGAACATGGTCCACCACACGATGGCCACCAGGACCACCAGCGCCAGCAGCGCTTCAAGCAAAATCAGCCCCATGAAATTGACACTCCTGCGCGTTGCATTGACCGCGCTGATTGTAGGAACGCTGGCTGCCTGCTCCACGCCCCCTGCCCCCGTCCCCGCACGGCCTGGGGGCACTCCCGCGCCGCTGCCGCCCAGTGCAGTGGTGCTGCCGGGGGACACCGGCCCCCTGCCACCGCCCATGGCGCAACCCAAAAGCCGATGGATTCCGGTGCGCTGGGCCGAGCTGCCGGGCTTTACCGAAGATGCGCTGCACGAAGCCTGGAACGCGTGGATCAAGAGCTGCGAGCGGCCGCAGCCGCCTTTCACGGCGCTGTGCAGTGAGGTGCGGCAACTCAGCATTGCCACGGCCGATGAGCAGCGCGCCTGGCTCATTGCGCGCCTGCAGCCCTACCGCGTCGAGGCCACCGATGGCAATCCCGATGGCCTGCTGACGGCGTATTACGAGCCCATGATGGATGCGGCCCGCCAGCCCGGCAACGGCTTCACGGTGCCGATCTACCGGGTGCCCGCCAGCCTCGGGGCGCGCAAGCCCTGGTACACGCGTCAGCAGATCGATACCCTGCCCGAGGCCCAGGCCGCGCTGGCGGGCCGGGCCATTGCGTGGCTGCGTGATCCCATCGAGTCCATGGTGCTGCACATCCAGGGCTCGGGCCGTCTGCGCATCACCGAGCCCGATGGTTCGATCTCGCTGGTGCGGGTGGCCTACGCAGGTACCAATGACCAGCCTTACCAGAGCGTAGGCCGCTGGCTGCTGGACCAGGGCCTGACGCGCGATGCGACCTGGCCCGGCATCCGCGCCTGGGTGGCTGCCAACCCTCAGCGCACCAATGAGCTGCTGTGGAGCAATCCCCGCTACGTGTTCTTCCGCGAAGAACCCCTGAACCCGCTGGACGCCGGTTTTGGCCCGCGTGGTGCGCAGGGTGTGCCTTTGACGCCGGGCCGATCGATTGCGGTGGACCGGCAGAGCATTCCCTACGGCACCCCTGTGTGGCTGGCCTCGTCCGGCCCGCAGGTGCAGCTCAACCGCCTGGTGCTGGCGCAGGACACGGGCAGCGCCATCCTCGGCGCAGTGCGTGCGGACTATTTCACCGGCTGGGGGCCCGAGGCGGGCGACATCGCAGGCCGGCTCAAACAGAACCTGCGCCTGTGGGCGTTGTGGCCGCGTTGACTGCGAGGCGGTTTCGGCGCGGCACCGCCGCTGCCATGGGCGTGTGCTGAGCGCGCCAGGTGATCCGGCGCGCAGGCCGCTCAGCGGGGGCGGCTCAGGTGCGTCAGCGGCAGCGCCCCGCTGGCTTTCACCTCGCCCAGCGAGAAGCTGGTGTGCATGTCTTTCACATTGGGCAGGTTCAGCAGCACGTCGCGCGCAAATTGCGAAAAGCTGTCCAGGTCTCGTGCCACCACCTGCAGCTCGAAGGTACCGGTGCCGCTGATGTAGTGGCACGACACAACCTCGGGGATCTGGCGGATGGCTTCCTCCATCTTGCGCGTGAGGTTGCCGGTGCTGCGGTCCGCATCCAGCCGCACAAAGGCCAGCACCCCGAGGCCGATCTTGTGCCGGTCGATCTCGGCGCGGTAACCCTTGATGAAGCCCTGCTCCTCCAGCGCCCGCACGCGGCGCCAGCAGGGCGCGGCCGACAGGCCCACCCGCTGGGCCAGCTCGGCATTCGTCAGTCGGGCGTCAGCCTGCAGCTCGTTGAGGATGGCGATATCGAATTTGTCGAGAGTGTTCACAAAGCGGCTGAAAAGAGAAAGATTCTTTCTCAGAATAGCCTAAACACGGCACAGAACGCAAAGACATATCAGCGGCGCAGACATACACTTACCCGCAGATTAGTGCCGCAGCCCTAAACGGGCTGCATGGTGCTCCCCCAGCGTGCCCACAAGGCGCGGACCCCAAAAAAGCCATTGGAGACATAGCCATGAACGCCCCCCTGCCCGAGTCCATCCGCAAAGCGCTAGAGACGGTCACTCTGGACGACAAATACACCCTGGGCGAAGGCCGCGCCTTCATGAGCGGTGTGCAAGCCCTGGTGCGCCTGCCCATGCTGCAGCGCCAGCGCGATGCGGCGGCGGGGCTCAACACGGCGGGCTTCATCAGCGGCTATCGGGGCTCGCCCCTGGGCACCTACGACCAGGCGCTCTGGGCGGCCAAGAAGCACCTGGCGGCCAACAACATCGTCTTCCAGCCTGGTGTGAATGAAGAGCTCGGCGCCACCGCCGTCTGGGGCACGCAGCAGCTCGATCTGTACCCGCAAAGCAAGAAGTTTGATGGCGTGTTCGGCATCTGGTATGGCAAGGGCCCGGGTGTGGACCGCTGCTCCGACGTGTTCAAGCATGCCAACATGGCGGGCACCGCCAAGCACGGCGGCGTGATTGCCATTGCGGGCGACGACCACATCAGCAAGAGCAGCACGGCCGCACACCAGAGCGATCACATCTTCAAGGCCTGCGGCACGCCGGTGTTCTTCCCGAGCAGCGTGCAGGAAATTTTGGACATGGGTCTGCACGCGTTTGCCATGAGCCGCTTCTCGGGCGTGTGGTCGGGCATGAAGACTATCCAGGAGGTGGTGGAGTCGTCCAGCAGCATCAACATCGACCCCGACCGCGTGAAGATCATCCTGCCCGAGGACTTCGTGATGCCGCCCGGCGGCCTGCACATCCGCTGGCCCGACGCGCCGCTGGAGCAGGAAGCGCGCCTCATGGACTACAAGTGGTACGCGGCCCTGGCGTACATTCGCGCCAACAAGCTCAACTACAACGTCATCGAAGGCAAACAAGACCGCTTCGGCATCATCGCCAGCGGCAAGGCCTACAACGACACCCGGCAGGCGCTGGTGGATCTGGGCCTCGATGACGACACTTGCCGCCAGCTGGGCATCCGCGTGCACAAGGTCAATGTGGTGTGGCCGCTCGAAGCCACCATCACCCGCGACTTTGCGCAAGGCCTGCAAGAGATTCTGGTGGTGGAAGAGAAACGCCAGGTCATCGAATACCAGCTCAAGGAAGAGCTGTACAACTGGCGCCCCGATGTGCGCCCCAACGTGCTGGGCAAATTCGACGAGCCCGAAGGCGACGCCACGGGCGGCGAATGGAGCATGCCCAACCCCAGCCAGAACTGGTTGCTGCGCGCCAAGGCCGACCTCACTCCTGCCATCATCGCCAAGGCCATTGCCAAGCGCCTGAAGAAGCTGGGCGTACCCTCTGACATCGTGGCCCGCATGGAAGCGCGCCTGGCCATCATCGAGGCCAGCGAGCGCGCGATGGCGGAGCTGAAGGTGGACACGGGCGAACGCGCCCCCTGGTTCTGCAGCGGCTGCCCCCACAACACCAGCACCCGCGTGCCCGAGGGCTCGCGCGCTGTGGCGGGCATTGGCTGCCACTACATGGTCAACTGGATGCCCGACCGCCGCACCAGCACCTTCACGCAGATGGGTGGCGAGGGCGTGACCTGGGTCGGTCAGCAGCCCTTTACCACCGACGCGCACATCTTTGCCAACTTGGGCGACGGCACCTACTTCCACAGCGGCCTGCTGGCCATCCGCCAGAGCATTGCGGCGGGGGTGAACATCACCTACAAGGTGCTCTACAACGATGCGGTGGCCATGACTGGCGGCCAGACCGTGGGTGAGCGGCCCGAGGGGCACAGCGTGCTGCAGATCATGAACAGCCTGAAGGCCGAAGGCGTGGCCAAGCTCGTGATCGTGACGGACGAGCCGCACAAGTACGACGGCGTTGCGCTGGCCGACGGCGTGACGGTGCACCACCGCGACGAGCTGGACACCATTCAGCGCCAGTTCCGCGAGATCAAGGGCTGCACGGCCATCATTTACGACCAGACCTGCGCGACGGAAAAGCGCCGCCGCCGCAAGCGCGGTAAGCTGGCCACGCCCGACAAGACCGTGGTGATCAACGAGTTGGTGTGCGAGGGCTGCGGCGACTGCTCGACGAAGTCGAACTGCCTGAGCGTGGAGCCCGTGGAGACCGAGTTCGGCCGCAAGCGCCGCATCAACCAGAGCACCTGCAACAAGGACTACTCCTGCGTCAACGGCTTTTGCCCCAGCTTTGTGACGGTGGAAGGTGGCCAGCTCAAGAAGCCAAAGAAGGAGAAGAAGGGCGACCTGTCGGCGCTGCCCTCCATTCCTGAGCCTGTGCTACCCGTGGCCGAAAGCGCCTGGGGCATTGTGGTGGGCGGCGTGGGCGGCACGGGCGTGATCACCATCGGCTCGCTCTTGGGCATGGCCGCGCACCTGGACGGCAAGGGCGTGATCACGCAGGACGCCGGCGGTTTGGCCCAAAAGGGCGGCGCCACCTGGAGCCATATCCAGATCGCCAACCGGCCCGACGCCATCTACACCACCAAGGTCGATACCGCCAAGGCCGACCTGGTGATCGGCTGCGATTCCATTGTGGCCGCGCACAAGTACACGCTGGCCGTGATGCAGCCCGGCCGCACCTTTGTGGCGCTCAACACCCACAGCACGCCCACGGCGGCGTTTGTGAACAACCCGGACTGGCAGTTCCCTGGTGGCAACTGCGACGCCGCCATTGCCACCGCCGTAGGCGCGGCAGGTGTGGGCAGCTTTGACGCCGAGCAGGTGGCCACCCAGCTGCTGGGCGACAGCATCTACACGAACCCGCTGATGCTGGGCTACGCTTGGCAGAAGGGCCGTGTGCCACTCACCTACGCATCGCTGATGCGCGCCATGGAGTTGAACGGTGTGCAGGTCGAGAACAACAAGGCCGCCTTTGAATGGGGCCGCCGCTGCGCGCACGACCTCGCGGCCGTGCAGGCGCTGTTCCAGGCCGCGCAAGTGATTCAGTTCGTCAAGAAGCCTTCGCTGGCCGAGATGGTGGCCAAGCGTGTGGAGTTCCTGACCGGTTACCAGAACGCGGCCTACGCCTCTGAGTACCAGGCCTTCGTCGAAAAGGTGAAGGCAGCGGAAGCGAAGCTGGGCACCAGCACGAAGTTGTCCGAGGCCGTGGCCCGCTACCTGTTCAAGCTCATGGCCTACAAGGACGAGTACGAGGTGGCGCGCCTGCATACCGACAAGGCCTTCACGGACAAGATCGCCAACATGTTTGAAGGCGACTACAAGCTGGTGCACCACCTGGCACCACCCTTGACCGCCAAGAAGAACGCCAAGGGCGAGCTGGTCAAGCAGCCGTTCGGCCCCTGGATGCGCAGCGCCTTCGGCGTGCTGGCCAAGATGAAGGGGCTGCGCGGCACGGCGCTGGACATTTTCGGCAAGACCGAGGAGCGCCGCATGGAGCGCGCACTGATCGCCGAATACCGCGCCTGCATCGACGAACTGCTGGCCCGCCTGAGCGCCGACAACCTGGCCCTGGCGGTGGAAATTGCCCGCATCCCCGAAGAGATCCGGGGTTATGGCCACGTGAAGGAGCGGCACCTGAAGGCAGCGCGTCCCAAGTGGGACGGCCTGATGGCCCAGTGGCGCGCAGGCGCCCCGGTCCAGCGTCAGGTCGCCTGATCGGTCCTTCTGCCGTCAGTGTCTCCCGCAAAAGCCCGCACCTGTGCGGGCTTTTGCTATTAATAGTGTAGCTATCGAGGCATGAATCCCTAGCGCATCAGCCGTTTTTGGCTTGTATTTCCGTGGGCGAGCCCTTGCGGGCCCTGCTGGCGGCAAACACCCGCTGCATGCTTGGGTCTTCCCCCTTGGGCGGCGCCCGAAGCGCCGCATACAATGCCCTGTTCTGCCCTCGGTGGGCGCTTTGGCGCTTGGTGTGGGCGGGTTGTGTGAATTTTGACCATCCGTTGTGGAGTCCAGTCCGTGTTTATTTCTTCCGCTTTCGCCCAAACCGCACCTGCCGCAGCCGCTGGCGGCGGTGACATCATGTCCTCCCTGACCGGCATGCTGCCCCTGGTGCTCATGTTTGTGGTGCTGTACTTCGTCATGATCCGCCCCCAGATGAAGCGCCAGAAAGAACACCGCGCCATGATCGACGCCATTGCCAAGGGTGATGAAGTGGCGACCGCTGGCGGCATCGTCGGCAAGGTCACTCGCCTGTCCGAAGGTTTCCTGCACATCGAGATCGCCAGCGGCGTGGAAGTGCAAATGCAGCGCAGCGCTGTGGTGCAGGTGCTGCCCAAGGGCTCCGTCAAGTAATCCGTGAACATCCCCCTGAGGCGCTGCGCGCCCCGGCTGGGCCGGGCGCGGGGGCAGGGGGCGCTGGCGCGTAGGGCGTCAGCACAACCGAGGTGAGAGCGCGATCATGAACCGTTATCCGGTCTGGAAGTACGCGATCCTGGTGATCGTGCTGCTGGTAGGGGCCTTGTACACCCTGCCCAATTTCTTTGGCGAGGCGCCTGCCGTGCAGGTGTCGTCGGCCAAGGCCACCATCAAGGTGGACACCGCCGTGCAGCAGCGGGTGGAAGAAGCCCTCAAGGCCGCTGGCGTGACGCCCGACTTTGTGGCGCTGGAGGGCAACTCGGTGCGCGCGCGTTTCGACACGCCCGACACCCAGCTCAAGGCCAAGGACGCCATCCAGAAGGCGCTGGTGCCTGACGCCAACGATCCTTCCTACATCGTGGCCCTCAATCTGGTGTCGCGCTCGCCGTTGTGGCTCAAGGCCCTGCACGCCAATCCGATGTACCTGGGGCTGGACCTGCGCGGCGGCGTGCACTTCATGCTGCAGGTGGACATGCAGGCGGCGCTGACCAAGAAGGCGGAGTCCTATGCGGGTGACATCCGCACCGCACTGCGCGACAAGAACATCCGCCATGGCGGCATCAGCCGCGACGGCCAATCCATCGACATCAAGGTGCGCGATGAAGCCACGGCCACGGCCGCGCGCAACCTGATCGCCGACCAGTTCGCCGATCTGCAGGTCACTACCACGCCCGAAGGCACCGAATTCAAGCTGCGTGCATCGATCAAGCCCGAAGCCACGCGCCGGGTGCAGGAGCAGGCGCTCAAGCAGAACATGGTCACGCTGCACAATCGCATTAACGAGCTGGGCGTGGCCGAGCCCGTGATCCAGCAGCAGGGCCTAGACCGCATCGTGGTGCAGCTGCCCGGCGTGCAGGACACCGCCAAGGCCAAGGACATCCTGGGCCGCACGGCCACGCTGGAAGTGCGCATGGTGGACGAAGGCACCGAAGCCCGCTCGGCAGAGACAGGCCGTGGCCCCGTGCCCTTCGGCTCCGAGCGCTACCTGGAACGCAACGGCCAGCCCGTCATCGTCAAGAAGCAGGTCATCCTGACCGGCGAAAACCTGACCGATGCGCAGCCGGGCTTTGACGGCCAGACCCAAGAGCCCACCGTCAATCTGACGCTGGACGCCAAGGGCTCCCGCATCTTCAAGGACATCACGCGCGAAAACGTGGGCAAGCGCATGGCCATCGTGCTGTTCGAAAAGGGCAAGGGCGAGGTGGTTACGGCACCTGTGATCCGCTCCGAAATCGGTGGCGGCCGCGTGCAGATCTCGGGCCGCATGACCACGGCCGAGGCCAATGACACCGCCCTGCTGCTGCGCGCCGGCTCGCTGGCCGCGCCCATGGAAATCATCGAGGAATACACCATCGGCCCGAGCCTGGGCGCCGACAACATCGAGCGCGGCATCCACAGCGTGGTCTGGGGCATGGTGGCCATTGCAGTGTTCATGTGCATCTACTACGCACTGTTCGGCATTTTCTCCACCGTCTCGCTGGCGGTGAACGTGCTGCTGCTGCTGGCCATCTTGTCCATGCTGCAGGCCACGCTGACCTTGCCCGGCATTGCGGCCATGGCGCTGGCGCTGGGTGTGGCGATTGACTCCAACGTGCTGATCAACGAGCGCATCCGCGAGGAATTGCGAGCCGGGGTATCGCCCCAGGCGGCCATCCACGCGGGGTACGAGCGTGCCTGGGCCACCATCCTGGACTCGAACGTGACCACCCTGATTGCGGGCCTGGCGCTGCTGGCCTTCGGCTCCGGCCCGGTGCGCGGCTTTGCGGTGGTGCACTGCATCGGCATCCTGACCAGCATGTTCTCGGCCGTGTTTTTCTCACGGGGCCTCGTGAACCTGTGGTACGGCCGCAAGAAAAAGCTCAAGAGCGTGGCCATCGGTCAGGTGTGGAAGCCTGAGTCCGACAGCGCTGTGGCCAAGACGAACTGAAGGAGGAAGACCATGGAATTCGTAGTTCCAGCATCACGTGCGCGGTGCGCACATGAGCTTTCTCTGAAAACTCCAACGAAGGAATAGGAATCATGGAGTTTTTCCGTATCCGCAAAGACATCCCTTTCATGAAGCACGCGTTGGTCTTCAACGCGATCTCCTTCATCACCTTTGCCCTGGCGGTGTTCTTCCTGCTCACGCGTGGCCTGCACCTGTCGGTGGAGTTCACGGGCGGCACCGTGATGGAAGTGGCCTACAGCCAGCCCGCCGAACTGGCCAAGGTCCGCGACACCGTGTCTGCTCTGGGTTACCCCGACGTGCAGGTGCAGAACTTTGGCACCTCGCGCGACGTGATGATCCGCCTGCCCGTGCAAAAGGGCGTGACGTCCGCGCAGCAAAGCGAGCAGGTGCTGGGCGCCCTGAAAGCGGCAGACCCTGAAGTCACTCTGCGCCGTACCGAGTTTGTGGGCCCGCAGGTGGGCGAGGAACTGGTGCACGGCGGCCTGATGGCCCTGGCCATGGTGGTCGTGGGCATCGTGATTTACCTGGCCTTCCGCTTCGAGTGGAAGTTCGGCGTGGCGGCCATCATCGCCAACCTGCACGACGTGGTGATCATCCTGGGCTTCTTTGCGTTCTTCCAGTGGGAGTTCTCGCTGTCGGTGCTCGCGGGCGTGCTCGCGGTGCTGGGCTACTCGGTGAACGAATCGGTCGTGATCTTCGACCGGATCCGCGAGGCCTTCCGCAAGTACCGCAAGATGACCACCCACGAAGTCATCGACCACGCCATCACCAGCACGATGAGCCGCACGATCATCACCCACGCCTCCACCGAGGCCATGGTGCTGTCGATGTTCTTCTTCGGTGGCCCGAGCTTGCACTACTTTGCATTGGCGCTGACGATCGGTATCCTGTTCGGTATCTATTCCTCGGTGTTCGTGGCGGCGGCCATTGCCATGTGGCTGGGGGTCAAGCGCGAAGACCTTGTCAAGCCCGCCAAAAAGGAAGGGGATCCCAACGATCCCCAAGCCGGAGCTACCGTTTGACCCGCTAATATCTGTTCATGCACACCACGCCCCCTTCTGTTCCGCAACGTCGCCTGGCCCGCCAGGCGCGTCAGCGGTTCGTAGAGGGGATCTGTGGTGGGCTGGCGGACCTCGACAAGACGGTCCAGGACTTCCTTACCGCATTGATGAACCAGACGGGCACCGCCCGTGAAATGCAGTCGCGCCGGGACGCGTGGCTGCAGTACCAGCAAAAACATGCCGCGTGGACAGAGCGCACCGGCAAGGCCTGGCAAGAGGCCCTTGCTCCCCATGTGAGCTCTACACGCGGCCAGCTGGCAGCCGGTGGCGGCGGGGGGCTCAGCCAGTTTGAGCTGCTCAGCGACGATGTCGTGGAGAACAAGATCCTCGCCTCGCGCATGGCGCTCACTGTGAACGAGCAGGTCAGCCATCAGTTCGATACCTTGCGCCAGCGCACCCAGTCGCTGGAAGGGCAGGAGCTGGACAGCAGCGATATTCTCCGACCCGATACGGTATGCCTTCTGCTGGTGGAGCAATGGGTGGAGGCGGGCCTGCCCCGCACGGACCTGCAGACCGTGGTGGACCCCCTGCAGCGCGAACTGGCGAACCTGCTGCAAAAGCACTACCAGGCGGTCAACGTGTTCTACGTGGAGCAGGGCATCACGCCGCAGACCGATCTCAAATCCAAGGTGCGCCGCACCCAGGGCGGCACTGCCACGGGCAGTGGCGGGGGCGATTCGGGCGCAGGAGGACTTGCTTCGCAGGCCCTGGCGCAGACCCGCCAGGCCATGATGGCCGCGCGGGGAGGGATGCAACCGCCTAGCATGCCCGCCGCAGGCCGGCCGATGGGCCCTCCGGGCGCACAGATGCCGCCCCCCGGATATGGCGGCTACCCCCGGCCACAACACGGAATGCCCACGGCCTTTGCCACAGGCATGACGCCCCTGGCCCGCGCACGCCAGCGCGCGCAGGGTGTGATGGGGCAGCTGCGGCGCCTGCTCACGCAGCCCGCCACTGGCTTTGACATGGTGAATGCGCCCCCTGCGTCGGCGGCGCTGGCCCATGCACTCACTGCGCACCGCGTGAATGCGGACACCTACTACAGCGGCGTTGCCACCCTGATGGAGGACTACAGCCCTGCCGCCGTGGTCCAGTTGGTGGGCGCCGTGCGGGAGCGTTCCACCGAACTCAAGAAGAAAGCGACCACCTCGGGAGAAAAGGCCATCATCGAGGTGGTGGCCCTGATGTTCCAGAGCATCCTCGCCGAAGACCGGATACCGCCTGCCGTACGAGTGTGGTTTGCCCGGCTGCAGGTGCCGGTGTTGCGCGTGGCCTTGGCCGAGCCCGAATTCTTCAGCAACCTCGACCATCCTGCGCGCAAGCTGATCGACCGCATGGGAGCCTGTGTGCTCGGTTTTGATGCGACCAGCATCAATGGCAGTGCGCTGGAAGCCGAGATTCGCCGCGTGGTGCAGGTGATCGAACAGTACCCCGAGACGGGACGCCGCGTCTTCCAACTGGTCTATGACGAGTTCGAAAAATTCCTGGCCAAGTTCCTGACCGAAAAGCAGGTCACTTCGCGCCTGGTCAGCGTCGCCCAACAAGTCGAGCAGCGGGAAACGCTGGCGATCCAGTACACCATCGAACTGCGCACCATGTTGCGCGACATGCCGGTGCGCGACGAGATCCGCGAGTTCCTGTTCAAGACCTGGGCCGAGGTGCTGGCGCTGTCGGCCGTGCGCGATGGCCCCCAACATGCCGACACGGTGGCCTTCAAGCGTACGGCAGCAGATCTCGTCTGGGCTGCCAGTGCCAAGCCCAACCGCAGCGACCGGGCCCAGGTCATACAGAACCTTCCGGCGCTGCTGCAGCGCCTGCGGCAGGGCCTGTCCCTGCTGGGGGTGAATGGCGAGGCACAAGATACGCAGGTCAAGGTGTTGACGGACACCCTGGCCGACGCCTTCCTGTCCAAGACCGCATCCATCCCGCAGGCTCACATCGACGCCATGGCCAAGCGCCTGGCCAACCTGGAAGACTTCATCAGTGACGCCACGCTGGGCGACATGCCGCTCAACGCGGACAACATCGAGATGATGCTGGGCATCGACGCCTCGTCCATCCACGTGATTGCCGACAACGGCGCTCCGGTGGACGATGCGATGGTGGCCTGGGCGCAAGACCTGCAACCGGGCACCTGGTACACGCTGGACCACAACGGTGCATCGGCCCAGGTCCAATACGCCTGGCAAAGCCAGCGCAAGCAATTGCACCTTTTTGCAGCGGTGGATGGCAGCAGCTACCTGATTCAGTTGCGCCGCCTGGCCGCGTACCTGCAGGCCGGTCTGCTGGTGGCGCAGGACGAGGAAGGCCTCACGCTGCGTGCCACGCGCGATGCCTTGGCCAAGTTGGATGCCAACCCGGAACGATTGCTGGACTGAGCCCTGCAGGCAGGTGCTTGAAGCCTGCTGACCATCGCGTAGGGGATCGCTTGGGAGCGCAACTGGGATGTGCGCCGGCATCGTTTGCGCCGGTTTGGCTGCCGGTGATCCCGGGCCCGATCGGTTAGCCCCGGCCGACCCGCTGGAACAAGCCGCCGGGCAACCGTGCAATGCGGCCGTCGAGCTCCAGTTCCAGCAGGGCCACCTGCAACGTCGATGCGTCCATGCCCGTGCGGGCGATCAGAGCATCCAGCCCTATGGGGTCATACCCCAAGGCGGCCAGCACGGGGTCTTCTGTCTCATCCGATGCGGCCGCTCCCGGGGCGTTTACGCCTTCTTGGGGCAGGCCGGGCACGGTGGTGGCGGGTATTTTGAGCTCTTCCAGCACATCCTGGGCCGACTCCACCAGCTTGGCGCCTTGACGGATCAGCGCATGACAGCCGCGCGACTGTGGCGCGTGGATGGAGCCTGGGATGGCAAACACTTCACGCCCCTGCTCGGCTGCCATGCGGGCGGTGATCAGCGAGCCCGATGCCAGGGCGGCTTCCACAACCAGCGTGCCCTGCGAGAGGCCCGAAATGATGCGGTTGCGTTTGGGGAAATTGCCAGGCAGCGGTGGCGTGCCCAGGGGGTACTCGCTGACGATGAGTCCGTGCGCGGCAATGCGATGGGCCAAGTCCAGGTTCTTGCGCGGATACACGCGGTCGAGCCCGGTGCCCACCACGGCGATGGTCGCCGCCATCGTGCCAGCGCTGGTCGCCGCTTCCAGTGCCCCTTCATGTGCCGCTGCGTCCACACCCAGCGCCAGCCCCGACACGATGGTCAAGCCGGCGCCACACAACGCGCGGGCGAAAAGGCGGGCGTTTTCTGCGCCCTGGGCCGTGGGGTTGCGGCTGCCAACTACGGCGAGGCAGCGGTCGCTGGGAAAGGGCTGGTGCTCCAGCAGCAACGCCGGGCCCATGAGGTACAGCAACAGCGGCGGGTCTTCCGTGTCCAGCAGGGCCTGGGGATAGCGCAGGTCGCCCAGGCTCACGATGGCGCGTGCCGGCCCTTGTGGCGCAGCACTAGCAAGCCATTGGGCGGTGGTCTGCCAAAGGGCCTCCCACCCCTGGGGAATCTCCCGCAATGCCTTAGCCTGCGCGGCGGGCACGCAGAGTTGCAGCGCGGCTTCAGTCTGCTGAAAGATGGATTGAGGTAGTCCAAACCGTGCCAAGAGGCGCCGTGCAGCACCGTTGCCGATGCCCGGCGTCAAGGTCAGCCGCAGCCAGGCGCCGAGCTCGTCGTGGTCCATGGATGCCAGTACGGCGCGGCAACGTGACTACCGCAGCGCAGGAACCCCGCGCGGCGATACGTGCTGCCGGCCTTCCGCGTTACTTGGGGTTGACCAATCGGTCGCCGACGCGCACGCCGTTGCGGATTTCCAGCAGCAGCACATAGGACACGCGCTCGAAGGTGCGGAACACCATGGCGGTGCCGTTGACTTCACTCGGCAGCTTGACCATCGCCTTGTTGCTGTCGGTCATGTCCTTGATGCGGTCGCCCTTCGTGAGCAGGCTGAGCACATGGCCGGGCTCCAGTCCGTCCTGCGAACCCATGTTGATGGCCACCACCTGATTCTGGGCCGCGTAGGCCACCGCTGAGCTGCCATAGATGGACACCACTCGGGCGTCCACTTCCATCTCGGGGGCGCGGGGGGTGTAGCTCAGGAACGGACGAGCGGGTGCGGGCAGCAGGCGGTCGCCCGCGCGGACTTCCTCCTTGGTGGCCGACAGGTCCACGGTGGCGGGAATGTACTCCGCCGTGTATCCACCCTTGCCGTTTGGAATTTCTTCGAACGACTCGCCACGCACCAACTCCGCTTTGCCCAGGTACTGGGCTTCGTATCCCAGCACTTCAGCCGTCACAGGGTCCTTGAGCGCCACGGCATTGCGGAACACACGGTAATACCGGGGTTCTCCCGCCTCTGCCAGCATGGGCGACGCGGCGTCACCGCGCACATAAACACGGTCACCCGCCGCCATCAGCACGCGCTCTTCTGTGGTTGCGATCACGCGTGGGGCGCTCAGCAGCACTTGTTCGTCCACCACGAGCGGCTCGACCAGGAACGGCTCGATGAGGTGCTGCTTGAGTGTGGGCAGCGCGGAATCGGCCAGACTGTCGCTGCGCGTGCGGGGCGAGATGCGCACGGTTTCGGGTTCGTTCGAGCGGCTGGTGCTCAGGCGGGCGTAGCCGCCTTCCTTGATGAGGTACAGCGTCTGGCCCGGGAAGATCAGGTGCGGGTTGGGGATGGCCTTGAGGTTCATGCCCCAGAGCTCGGGCCAACGCCAGGGGCGCTTGAGGTACATGCCCGAAATGCCCCACAGCGTGTCGCCCCGTTTGACGGTGTAGGTGTCGGGGGCGTTGGGGGCCAGCTCTTCCAGGGGCACTCCCCGCTCGGACACTTGCTGCGCGGTGGCGCGCTGGCCGCTGGAAATGGGGTAGTTCTGCGCCTGGGCCGGCATGACCAGCAGGGCGCCAGCAATGATGGTGAGCGCGCCCAGGGCGGTCCGCCGCACGCTGGTGAATGCCGTCATGTTGTTCCTTTTCTCATGCATTGGGAAACGCCCCCTCGCTGGCACCTCGGCGCACAAAGCAGGCGTGCGGCCGGGCAAATACGTTACAAAGCTTCTTAGATTCTCTGCTCAAGCCCTTGATTCGGCAACGATTATTGGCTCGCAGGGCGGCAGTAGGCCGCAAAAGTGGCGAAAATAGCGACATCTCTTACCTGCAGCCATGGCAATCCTTCCCATTCTCTGTTACCCGGACCCCCGGCTTCACAAGGTCGCCCGCCCCGTCCAGGCGGTGGACGACCGCATCCGCACGCTGGTGGCCGACATGCTGGCCACGATGTACGACGCGCACGGCATTGGCCTCGCGGCCACCCAGGTGGATGTGCATGAGCGGCTGGTGGTCATTGACGTGTCGGAGGAGCGCGATCAGCCCCTGGTGCTGATCAACCCCGAGCTGGTCTGGACCAGCGCCGAAAAGCACCTGAACGAAGAAGGCTGCCTGTCGGTGCCTGGCATTTATGACGGGGTGGAGCGATTTAATGCCGTGCATGTGCGGGCGCTGGACGCCCAGGGCCAGTCCCGCGTGATCGAGGCTGATGGCCTGCTGGCGGTCTGTATCCAGCATGAGATGGACCACCTCATGGGCAAGGTGTTTGTGGAATACCTATCCCCCCTCAAGCGCAACCGCATCAAGACCAAGATGGTCAAGCAGCAGCGGGAGGCGCGCGGGTGAAGCGCGCAGCGCTCTGCGTCCGCCGGGGCGTCAGAGTGCTGGCGCTGGGTGCGCTGGTTGGTCTGTTGGTGGCCTGCGCGCTGCCGGCCCACGAGCAGCCGGGCGCATTGCGGGCCGAAGTGGTCGCCCGCCTGGGCGCGCCCACGGCCACGATTGCGCTGCCCTCTGGCGAGCGCTTGCTGTATTCGGAACTGCCCGCCGGGTTTGCTGCCTACAACCTCGACTTTGACGCCAGCGGCCGGCTGGTGCGCAACGAGCAGGTGCTCACGCAGCAGCGGTTCGAGAACCTGCCTATTGGCACCTGGACCCGCGCCGACCTGCAAAACACCTTCGGAATGCCCTTACGGATCGAGCAGGTGGCGCGCTTTGATGGGGATATCTGGACCTACCGCTTCCGGCAGAACTCGGACCTGCGTCAGGCCCATGTGCACCTGGACCGCCAAGGGGTGGTGCGCCAGGTGCTGTTCACCGACGAGCTGCCTAATTTTGACAACGCGCGCGATTGATGGGATGGCCCGCCCAGCAGGGCCACCGCGTCCCGCGCCCACCTGAGCCAACATCCGTTTCCATGAGAGTCATTTTTGCAGGAACCCCCGAATTCGCCCGCGTGGCCCTGGAGCGGCTGCTGTCCGCAGGCTTTACCGTTCCCTTGGTGCTGACGCAACCGGACCGCCCTGCAGGCCGTGGCATGAAGCTGCAGGCGTCGCCCGTCAAACAATGCGCGCTGGAGCATGGGATAGCCGTCGCCCAGCCCCGCAGCCTGCGCCTGGATGGCAAGTACCCCGACGATGCCGCCGCTGCGCGCGAAGCCCTGCTGGCCGCGCAGGCCGATGTGATGGTCGTGGCCGCCTACGGACTGATCCTGCCGCAGTGGACCCTGGATCTGCCCCGTCTGGGCTGCCTGAACATCCACGCGAGCCTGCTGCCGCGCTGGCGTGGCGCCGCACCCATCCACCGCGCCATCGAGGCAGGCGATGCGGAAACGGGCGTCACCATCATGCAGATGGACGCCGGGCTGGACACGGGCGACATGCTGCTCACCGAGCGCCTGCCCATCGCCCCGAGCGATACCACGGCCACCTTGCACGACCGCCTGGCCACGCTGGGCGGACGCATGATCGTCGAGGCCCTGGAGCTGGCCGCCTGTGGGGGCCTCACTGCCGTGCCGCAACCGGCAGACGGCATCACCTACGCCCACAAGATCGAAAAGGCCGAGAGCACCATTGACTGGACACTGCCCGCCGCAGTCATTGGCCAGCGCATTCGCGCGTTCAATCCCTTCCCCGGGGGCAGTACCGAGTGCAAGGGCGAGACGATCAAAATATGGAGCTATGTAATTGATAGCGCTCAGGGCATATCCGACCAGCGCCCCGGGCAGATTTTGGCTGCAAATGGCGCCGGAGTGACTGTCGCATGCGGTAGCGGCACCGCTTTGCGCCTCACCACGTTGCAGCGGGCGGGTGGCAAGCGGCTGGCGGCCGCCGATTTCTTGCGTGGCTTTGACCTGCAGCCGGGCATGGTACTGGGCGCCAACCCTGCATGAGCGTGTCTGCTGCCCTGGGCCGGACACTGCGCCACCCCTCCTTCCGCATGGCTGCCATCGACATGGCGGGCACGTCGCTGGGCATCGCCGCCTGGGGGTTGGTCACCGGGGTGGCCATGGTCAAGAGTGGCATGTCGGTCGGCATGGCGGTGTTCATGTCGCTGCTGGTGTACGCCGGCAGTGCTCAGCTTGCCGTGATTCCGCTGCTCTCCGTGGGCGCGCCGCTGTGGGTGGTGTGGCTCACGGCCGCTTGCGTCAACCTGCGGTTTGTGATCTTCAGCAGCATGTGGCGCAGCTACTTTGCGCACCTGCCGCTGCGCCAGCGCCTGGCCGTGGGATATTTCAGCGGGGACGTGATCTATGTGGCGTTCATGAAGCGCTTTCCGGAACCCCGGCCGGCGCCAGAGCAGGTGCCGTACTTCTGGGGCGCTGCCTCCACCAACTGGCTGGCATGGCAGGTGCCGTCCATCGCCGGCATCCTGCTGGCCAACGCCGTGCCCCTGTCCTGGGGGCTGGGTTTTGCGGGGGTGCTGGCGTTGCTGGGCGTGTTGTTGTCCCTGCTGTTCGACCGGGCCACTTGGCTCGCCACGGGCGTTGCGGCCACTGCCGCGATTGCCGCGTTTGCCTTGCCGCTCAAGCTCAATATCCTGGTGGCGCTGGCGGCCGCCGTGGCCGCGGGACTGCTGATGGAGGCGGTGGACCGCCGCCGTCGCCAGCCTGAGCTGCTGCTGGTGCCTGCCGACAGCGTCATGCCGCCGGAAGAGCGCGAGCATGTCGAAGCGGGCGACGTGGTGCCGCTGCGCGAGGAGCGCCACCCATGAGCTGGTCCTGGATCTATCCCGTGCTGGCCACTGTGGGCCTGGCAGTGATCACGGTGGTGTCGCGCTCTTTCTTCATGATCCCGGAGCGTGAGCTGCCCCTGCCCGACTGGCTCAAGCGGGGCCTCAAATATGCCCCGCTGGCCGCGCTCACCGCCGTCATCGCGCCCGAGATCCTCATGGTGCAGGGCGAGTTGATCGACACCTTCATGGACGCCCGCCTGCCGGCCGTGCTGTTCGCCAGCGCCTATTACTTCTGGCGCCGGGGCATTCTGGGCACCATTCTGGTGGGCATGGCGGTGTACCTGCCGCTGCACATCGGTTGGGGCTGGTAGGTGCTGGCGGCGCCGGGCCGCGTCAGCATGGCCGCCTAAAATGGCGCCCCTGATCCACCGGCCCCTCCAGGAAACCTCCCTCCATGAACATCCTTCGCTTCTCCGATCTGTGTGCCCAGGGCAAGGCCCGCAACCAGCGCGTTTTCATCCGCGCTGACTTGAACGTGCCGCAAGACGATGCTGGCAACATCACCGAAGACACCCGCATCCGCGCCTCGATCCCCGCCATCCGTATGGCCCTGGACGCCGGTGCCGCTGTCATGGTGACCAGCCACCTGGGCCGCCCGACCGAAGGCGAGTTCAAGCCCGAAGATTCGTTGGCCCCTGTTGCAAAGCGCATGGCCGAGCTGCTGGGCCGTGATGTGCCGCTGGTTGCCAACTGGGTGGACGGCGTGCAAGTGGCCCCCGGCCAGATCGTGCTGCTGGAAAACTGCCGCCTGAACGTGGGCGAGAAGAAGAACAAGGAAGAGCTGGCCCGCAAGATGGCCGCGCTGTGCGACATCTTCGTGAACGACGCATTTGGCACCGCCCACCGCGCCGAGGGCACGACCTACGGCATCGCCCAGTTTGCGCCCATCGCCTGCGCCGGCCCGTTGCTGTCGGCCGAGATTGATGCCCTGACCAAGGCGCTGGCCCAGCCCCAGCGCCCCCTGGCCGCCATCGTGGCGGGCTCCAAGGTGTCCACCAAGCTCACCATCCTGCAAAGCCTGGCCGACAAGGTGGACCAGCTCATCGTGGGGGGCGGCATTGCCAACACCTTCATGCTGGCGGCGGGCCTGCCCATCGGCAAGAGCTTGGCCGAGCCCGACCTGCTGGACGCCGCCAAAGCCGTGATGGCTGCCATGAAGGCGCGGGGCGCCGAGGTGCCGATTCCTACCGACGTGGTCGTGGCCAAGACCTTTGCCGCCGATGCGCCCGCTACCGTGAAGGCGGCTACCGATGTGGCGGCTGACGACATGATCCTGGACATCGGCCCCGAGACGGCGGCCCGTCTGGCGGCCCAGCTCAAGTCTGCAGGCACCATCGTCTGGAATGGCCCCGTGGGCGTGTTCGAGTTCGCCGCCTTTGAAAACGGAACCAAGCAACTGGCCAAGGCCATTGCTGAATCCTCGGCCTTCAGCATCGCGGGCGGCGGCGACACGCTGGCCGCCATTGCCAAGTACGGCATCGATAAACAGGTGGGTTACATCTCCACCGGTGGCGGCGCTTTCCTGGAAGTGCTGGAAGGCAAAAAGCTGCCCGCTTTCGAGATTTTGGAAAAGCGCGCTGCAGAAGATTAAGGCACTCCATGCCTTGCTCAAGGTCATCCCAATGGGGTGGCCTTTTTTGGGGTTTGCGAGAGCAACGCACTGCTGCTCCACACGGTGTTTGATGCCACCCACCTAAAATCACGCCCCATGAACTTCACCGACATGCTGCGCGACGCCACGGCGCAGAACAACTCCCTGCTGTGCGTGGGCCTGGACCCCGAACCCACCCGCTTCCCTGCGGGCATGCAGGGCGACCCGCGCAAGATCTATGACTTTTGCGCCGCCATCGTGGACGCCACCGCCGACCTGGTGTGTGCCTTCAAGCCGCAGATCGCCTACTTTGCCGCGCACGGTGCCGAGGACCAGCTCGAACGCCTGATGCAGCACATGCGTGCCAACGCACCGCAGGTTCCGGTGATCCTGGACGCCAAGCGCGGCGACATCGGCTCCACCGCCGAGCAGTACGCCAAGGAGGCCTTCGAGCGCTACGGCGCCGATGCCGTCACGCTGTCGCCCTTCATGGGGTTTGATTCCATCGAGCCTTATCTGGCCTACCACGGCAAGGGCGCGTTTTTGCTCTGCCGCACGTCCAACCCTGGCGGTGACGATCTGCAGACCCAGCGCCTGGCCAGCGTCGAGGGCCAGCCGCTCCTGTACGAACATGTGGCGCGCCTGGCGCAAGGCCCCTGGAACAAGAACGGCCAGCTCGGCCTGGTGGTGGGCGCCACCTATCCGCAGGAGATCGAGCGCGTGCGCGCCATAGCGCCCACGCTGCCGCTGCTGATCCCGGGTGTGGGCGCCCAGGGCGGTGACGCTGCCGCCACGGTGCGTGCCGGGCTGCGCAACGATGGGCCGATCATCGTGAACTCGTCGCGGGCCATTCTTTATGCGTCCAAAGGCGAGGACTTTGCTGCCGCGGCGCGTGCCGAAGCCATGCGCACCCGGGGCGTGCTGGAAGCTGCCCGGGGCTGAGTTCCCCACCACTCCAGCCCTCGCGCGCAGCCCCCTGACAGTACAGTGCTGGCGCGACCTCGGCACCACCGATTGCCACCCGCCTGACAGCCGTCCCTCCAGGAGCCGACGATGCAGTTGAAATGGCTGGAAGACTTCATCGTGCTGGCGCAGGAGCGCAGCTTCACCCGTGCCGCCGAGCTGCGGCATGTCACTCACCCCGCGTTTGGCCGCCGCATCCGCGCGCTGGAGGCCTGGGCGGGCACGCCGCTGGTGGAGCGGGGCGGAGGCCCCGTCACCCTCACACCCGCCGGTCAAAGTTTTCTGGACACCGCCGGGCAAATGGTGCGCAACCTCACGCAGTCGCACGAAGAGCTGCAAAGTTTGGCTGGGCGCCAGGCCCGCACCGTGACCCTGGCCACGGGCCGCACCTTGGCGCGCACCGTGGTGGCCGACTGGCTGGTGCGCCTGCAGCCCATTTTGCAGGGCGGAGAGCTGTGCATCCGCACCCGGGCCCTGGCCGACACCGTGGGCATGCTGGAGCGCAACGAGGCCGACTTCTCGCTCGTGTACCACCACCCCACTCTCGCCATCCGGCTCGATGCGCGCCAGTTCACGCACCTCACGGTGGCCTCCGACCGGCTGGTGCCTGTGTCGCGCGCCACGGCGCAGGGGCAGGCGTTGCACCGGTTCGGGCCGGATGCCACGCGGGTGCCCTACCTGGCCTACGCCCCCCAGCTGGCCCTGGGGCGGCTGGTGGAAGACCACCTGGCGCACAACCCCCATGCGCCCCGGCTGCAGCGCGTGGTGGAGTGCGACTCGGCCGACGCCCACTACGAATACGTGCAAAAAGGCCTGGGCGTTGCGTGGCTGCCCTGGTCCATGGTGTTTGCCGACTGCAAGGCCCAGCGGCTGGCACTCGCGGGAGACGCCCGCATGGAGGTGCGGTTTGACGTACGCCTGTACCGCCCCAAGCGCCGCCTGGGGCCGCTGGCCGAGGCACTGTGGAAGGCGCTGGCGCTGCGCTGATGTGCCGGTGCTGACCGGAAGTGGCCTGCGGGTTTCCCCGTGTCGGATATTGTGAATCGGCACGACATGGTGCCGTTTTGGCACCAATGTCCAGCGGCGGACTTTTCACAATCCAGTCCATACCCAACCCGCCCCACATAGTCCCTCTTTGCCAAGGAGTTCCGCCATGACCACCGTCCATCCCCTGCGCCGTGTTGCACTGCTGTGCGGCCTGGCCGTTCTTGCTGCCCCTGCCATCGCGCAAGACGCCTACCCCAGCAAGCCCATCACCATCGTGGTCGGCTACCCGCCCGGCGGCAGTACCGACCTGACCGCACGCACAGTGGCTACCGAGCTGGGTAACAAGCTTGGCGTGCCAGTCGTGATCGAGAACCTGGGCGGTGCCGGTGGCGCGATCGGTGCGCAGAAGGTAGCCAACGCGGCGCCCGACGGCTACACCCTGCTGGTGGGCGCCAACAACGAGATCGCCATCAACAAGCTCGTGACCAAGAAGGTCAAGTACGACCTCAAGGACTTCACCGCCATCGGCCTCATTGCCTCCCAGCCGCTGGTGCTGGTGGCCTCCACCGGTGCGGGCGTCAAGAACCTGGCGGAGTTCACGCAGAAGGTATCCAAGAACCCCGGCAAGTTCAGCTACGGCAGCTCGGGCGTGGGCACGGCGCTGCACCTGGCGGGCGAGGCCGTGAAGGAGCAGGGCAAGCTGTTCATGACGCACATCCCCTACCGGGGCGTGGCACCGCTCACCAGCGACCTCATGGGCAACAACCTGGAGTACGGTGTGTTCGTGCTCTCCAGCGGCCTGCCGCACATCAAGAGCGGCAAGGTGATTGCACTGGGCACCACCGAGGCCAAGCGCTCCGCCACCACGCCCGACATCCCGGCGCTGGCCGAGTCGCCGCAGTACAAGAACGTGGACATCAGCGTGTGGTTTGCGCTGATGGGCCCTGCCAACCTGCCCAAGCCGGTGACCGACAAGCTCAAGAAGGCGCTGTCCGACAGCCTGCAATCGCCGGACTTCCGCAAGAAGATGGAAGCCAGCGGGTCCACCGTGGCCTCGCCCACCGTGAACATCGACCAGTTCCTGACCACCGAAGTGGCCAAGTACAAGAAGATTGTTGAATTCGCCAAGATCGAAGAATGAACCCCACCGACCTCGCCCCCACCGCCGTGCCCTCCCTGGTGTTTGAACTGCCCCCCCCCGACATCAGCGCCTGGCGTGCCGGCAACACCGGCACCGAAGGCGTATGGCACTTCGACTCGGGCCGACCCGGCCGCCGCGTGATGGTCAGCGCCCTGGTGCACGGCAACGAGCTGTGCGGCGCCTGGGCGCTCAAAGGCCTGCTCGACGCCGGTGTGCGCCCGCAGCAGGGCACGCTCACGCTGGCGTTCTGCAACCTCGACGCCTTCGACCGCTTTGACCCGGGCAACCACGACGCCTCGCGCTTCACCGACGAAGACCTCAACCGCCAGTGGCTGGACGAGCGCATCGACGCGGCCGACACCAACGAGCGCCGCCGCGCCGCCGCGCTGCGCCCGTGGGTGGCGCAGGTCGACTGGCTGCTCGACATCCATTCCATGCACGAGCCCTCGGCGCCGCTGCTGCTCACCGGCATCCAGCCGCGCAACCTGGCGCTGGCGCGCGCCATGCGCTCGCCCGAGCACATCGTGGTGGACGCCGGCCACAAGGACGGCGTGCGCATGCGCGACTACGGCCGGTTTGGCGACCTGGACGACAACGGCACCCACTCGCTGCTCGTCGAATGTGGCTTCCATGGCGACCCGGCCAGCCGCGCTGTGGCGCAGGACCAGTGCGTGCGCTTCATCGAACAGTCTGGCGCCCTGAGCGCCGACGCACTGGCGCAGCAGCTGCCCGGCTGGCGCCTGCCCGATGCACCGCGCCAGTGGGCGCTGGAGGTGACCGGCCCCGTGGTCGCCACCAGCAGCGCCTTCCGGTTCGTGGCGCCGTACACGGGCCTGGAAGTGTTCGAGAAGGCGGGCACGGTGATTGGTGACAACGACGGAGTGCCGGTGGTCACTCCGTACGACGACTGCGTGCTGGTCATGCCCTCGGTGCGCCAGGCACGTGCCGGGGTGACCGTGGTGCGCTTTGCGCGGCGCCGGTTGCTGTAGGCAGTGTTGTTGTTGTTTGCTATTTAGTTGATAGCTGCTAAGGCATATTCAACTAGCGCTACCGGCCATTTTGGCTTGTAGTCGGGGCCCCAGCACCACACAGGCCAGCGCCGCCACCACCAGCGCAATGCCTGCCCACTGCCAGGGCGCCACGCCCTCGTCCAGCAGCAGCCAGCCTGCGGTGAGGCCCACCACCGGCACCGCCAGACTGAAGGGCGCCACGCGGTTGGCGGGGTAGCGCTGCAGCAGGTTGGTCCACAGCGCGTAGCCCACGATGGTGGCCGCCCAGCCCAGGTAGGCCACCGCCGCCCACGACAGCAGCGGCACGTTGGCCAGCGTCTGCCACTGCAGCCAGCGTGCGGCGTCGGGGTCGAACAGGGCGGACAGTGCCACGAAGGGCAGCACCGGCACCAGGCTGCTCCAGATCACAAAGGCCAACGGATCAAACCCCGGGCTGTGCTGCTGTGCCAGCCGCGCCACGATGTTGGACGACGCCCACATCGCTGCGCCACACAGCGTGAGCAGCAGGCCCGCCAGTGTGGTGGCCGCCGCCACCCCCACGCCGGAGCCCGGGCCCACATAGTTCATCGCAAAACAAACCAGCCCCAGCGCGGCCAGCCCCATGCCCACGCGCAGCGGCAGCCCCGGCCGCTCGCGCAACAGCGCAAAGCCCAGCAGCGCCGTGAAGAACACCTGGGTTTGCAGCAGCACGCTGGCCAGCCCGGCCGTCATGCCCACCTTGAGTCCCATGAACAAAAAGCCGAACTGCCCCACGCCCTGGAACAGCCCGAACAGCAGCACCCAGCGCCAGTGCATGCGTGGCGGGCGCACCAGCAGCACCAGCGGCAGCGCTGCACACAGGTAGCGCGCGGCGCCCAGCTGGAAGGGGCTGAAGCTGCGCAGCCCCCACTTCATCGCCACAAAGTTCACGCCCCAGAGGATCACCACCACCAGTGCTGCGAGCAGGTCGCGCGCACGCAGCGGGCTGGTGGCGGATGCGGCCTGTGCAGCGCCGCTCATTGCGCCGCGCGCGCTGCGTCGATGTGCGCCTTCACGCGCTGGGCCAGCGCAATGTCGCCGGGGGTCTCGGGGCTCCACTTGTCCACCGTGCGTGGCTGGTCGCTGGCATCCACGGCGGTGTACACGGCCACGCAGTGCACCACGTCCTCCAGCGGTGCGCCGTGCACGGCGCCGCTGCGCACTTCCACGGCCAGGCACATGCTGTTGTCGGTGGTGTAGGCGAGGCGCGCGTGCACCTCCACCAGGTCCCCCGGGCGGATGGCGCGCACAAAGTGGGCGCCGCCCACAAACTCGGTGATGCAGGCGCCCTTGGCCCAGGCGCTGGCGCAGGCGAACCCGGCTTCGTCCACCCAGCGCAGCACCGTGCCGCCGGGGATGCGGCCTGCCTGGGGCAGCGTGGTCTGGGACGCCAGGAAGCGCAGGGTGGTTGAGTGCATGCCGGGGCTCCAAAGGATGGGGAGGCGTTCATTATTCTCCAGCGCCCCGGTGGCCGCAGCCTCCACCCGTCCCCGAACGCAGCCCAGCGCTCGCGATGCGGCCGCATGGGCGAAGCTCTGCGTCACTTGACCTGAGTCAAAACCCTACTGCAAACGCGTCCCTACATTGAGAACCATTCCGTTTGGCCCTCGGTGCCGGTGGACGATTTCCCCATGCGATCGTCCTCAGGTTCACAGGGGCCGCCCTCCAGTCGGCGGTGCCGACACCCGCCCCTGGGGCCTACTCTAAAGCGCACGCCGTGTGGCCTGCGTCCATTGCCATGTCATTGCTTCACCGGTTGAATCTGCTCGAAAAATTCCTCATCCTGGGGACCATCGGGCTCATGATGAGTGCCTTGCCCACGTATCTGGTGGTGCGCGACTCCCTGCACGCCATCGACCACGCGCGCCTGGAGGCGCAGGGCGTGGCCCCTGCCCAGGCGCTCACGCTGCTGGTGCAGCGCATGCAGGTGCACCGGGGCCTGTCGGTGGGCATGCTGGGGGGCGACGAGTCGCTGGCCGCGCGCCGCCCCGCCGCACGCGATGCGGTCAACACCGCGCTGGACGACGTGAGCGCCCGCTTTGCCGCCGCCAAGGTGCCCGCAGCGCAAATGGCGGCCTGGACCCAGGCGCAGCAGACCTGGCGCACGCTGGAGCAGGCCGTAGGCGCGCGCAGCATCGAACAGGCGCAAAGCACCGCGCAGCACACCCAGCTCATCGCAACGCTGCTGCAGCTCAATGAGTCGCTGGTGCATGCCTATGGCCTGCAGATCGACCCCGAGGCCGACACCCACGCGCTGGTGCAGGCCTCGCTGGCGCAGGCCCCCATGCTGGGGGAAAAGCTGGGCATGCTGCGCGCCCAGGGCGCCAGCGCCTTGGGCAAGCGCGAGCTCACGCCCCAGGGCAAGGGTCAGCTGCTGGTGCTGCAGCAGCGCGTGGCCGAGCTGCAGGGCGACACCTTCCGGGGGCTGGACCGCGCCTTGCAGGGCAATGCCGAGCTGCAGCGCGCGCTGGGCAGCAGCGCGCAGGCCGTGCAAGGGCAGATCCAGCAGTCGCTGCAGATGGTGGAGCGCGACATCCTCAACGCCACGGAGCTGCAGCTGCCGTCCAAGGATTACTTCGACGCGTTCACCCGCACCATCGAGGCGCTGAACGCGCTCAACAACCTGTCGATGGCCAGCCTCGACCAGGCGCTGCAGGCGCGCGTGGCAGGGCTGCAGCGCAACCTGCTGTGGGTGGCGCTGGCCCTGGTGCTCACGCTGTCGGCCACCAGTGCGATGGCGCTGGTGTTCGTGCGCTCCATGACCGGGCCGCTGTCGCAGGCTGTGGCGCTGTCACGCGCCGTGGCGCAGGGGGACCTGAGCGGCGAGCCCATTGCCCATGGCACCAACGAGGTAGGCCAGTTGCTGGAGGCCTTGCAGCAGATGCGCGCACAGCTCACGCAGGTGGTGCGCAACGTGCGCAGTGGCTCCGAGAGTGTGGCCACGGCCAGCGTGCAGATTGCCCAGGGCAACACCGACCTGTCGGCCCGCACCGAAAGCCAGGCCAGCGCGCTGGAAGAAACTGCCGCGTCGATGGAGCAGCTCAACGCCACCGTGCGCCAGAACGCCGACAGCGCCCAGCAGGCCAGCCAGCTGGCCGCCAATGCCAGCACGGTGGCCGTGCAGGGCGGTGAAGTGGTGGCGCAGGTGGTGGACACCATGCACGGCATCAACGCCTCGTCGCAGAAGATCTCCGACATCATCGGCGTGATCGACTCCATCGCGTTCCAGACCAACATCCTCGCGCTCAACGCGGCCGTGGAAGCCGCCCGCGCGGGCGAGCAAGGCCGGGGCTTTGCGGTGGTAGCCAGCGAGGTGCGCAGCCTGGCCGGGCGCAGCGCCGAGGCCGCGCGCGAGATCAAGACGCTCATCAGCGCCAGCGTGGAGCGCGTGGCCCAGGGCAGCGCCCTGGTGGACCGCGCCGGCGCCACGATGAGCGAGGTGGTGGGCGCCATCCGCCGCGTGACCGACATCGTGGGCGAGATCAGCGCTGCGAGCCACGAACAATCGCTGGGCGTGGCCCAGGTGGGCGAGGCCGTCACGCAGATGGACCAGGTGACCCAGCAGAACGCGGCGCTGGTCGAGGAGATGGCCGCCGCTGCCAGCAGCCTCAAGAACCAGGCCGAAGACCTGGTGCAGGTGGTGTCGGTGTTCCGCCTGGGCGACGATGGCGGCGGGCGCACGGCCGCAGGCGTGCTACGAATTCAATAGCTGCAGCGGCATATTGCACTAGCGCTACCGGCCTGAATGACCTGAAATGCGCTGTAACGCGCATGGAGGAGCGTCATGGCAGGCCGTACAGCCCCCAACGTTCACGCCCCAGGCCCGTGCGCAATGCCCAGTTCGGCCAGCTCCGCGTCGGTGAACACCCGCGAGCGCGTGTGGAAGGCCTTGCCCTCCGGCCCCTCCAGCGAAAAGGTGCCGCCCGTGCCCTCGATCACATCGATGATGAGCTGCGTGTGTTTCCAGGTCTCGTACTGCGCGCGCCCGATGTAGAACGGGCAGCCACCGATATCGCCCAGGTACACGTCGCCCGCGCCCATCGTGATCTCGCCGGGCAGGTAGCAGTTGGCCGCGCTGTTGTCGCAGCAGCCGCCACTCTGGTGAAACATGAGCGCAGGGCCGTGCTTCTCTTGCAGAAAGGCCACCAGCTCCAGCGCGGCGGGGGTGGCGGTGACTTTTTCGACCATGGTTGTCTCCAGCGTGCAATGCAAAAACGCGGCCAGTTGGAACAACGAGCCGCATCCGTAGAAACGTTTCCAGCGGTCCACAAACCGTCCCTGGCCAGGCGTCTCCGTCGCAGACAGTGGCAGCGCCACGGCAAAACGGAGCAACGACGCCAGGGGCGGTTTTGGGACCGCCACCCCATCAGAAGAAGCCGAGCTTGTTTTCGCTGTAGCTAACCAGCAGGTTCTTGGTCTGTTGATAGTGGTCCAACATCATCTTGTGCGTCTCACGCCCAATGCCCGATTCCTTGTAGCCGCCAAATGCCGCATGCGCGGGGTACGCGTGGTAGCAGTTGGTCCACACCCGCCCGGCCTTGATGGCGCGGCCCATGCGGTAGGCCACATTGCCGTTGCGGCTCCACACGCCCGCACCCAGGCCGTACAGCGTGTCGTTGGCAATGGCCAGCGCTTCGGCCTCGTCCTTGAAGGTGGTCACGGCCAGCACGGGGCCGAAGATTTCCTCCTGGAAGATGCGCATCTTGTTGTGGCCCTTGAACAGCGTGGGCTGCACGTAGTAGCCGCCTTCCAGGTCACCGCCCAGGTGGGCCTGGCCGCCGCCAGCCAGCACTTCGGCGCCCTCCTGCTTGCCCAGGTCGAGGTAGCTCAGGATCTTGGTCAGCTGCTCTTTACTGGCCTGCGCGCCCATCATGCTGTCGGTGTCCAGCGGGTTCTGGTGCTTGATGGCGGCGACACGCTTCAAGACACGTTCCATGAACTTGTCGTAGATGCTTTCCTGAATGAGTGCACGCGATGGGCAGGTGCACACCTCGCCTTGGTTGAACGCGAACAGCACCAGGCCCTCAATGGCCTTGTCCAGGAAGGCGTCATCCTTGTCCATCACATCGGCAAAGAAGATGTTGGGGCTCTTGCCGCCCAGCTCCAGCGTGGCGGGGATCAGGTTGTTGGCAGCGGCCTGCGCAATCACGCGGCCGGTGCTGGTGGAACCGGTGAACGCGATCTTGGCGATGCGCTTGCTCTGCGCCAGCGGCATGCCGGCCTCGCGGCCGTAGCCGTTGACGATGTTCAGCACGCCGGGCGGCAGCAGGTCGGCGATCAGCTCGACCAGGATGAGGATGGAGATGGGGGTGGACTCTGCAGGCTTGAGCACCACGCAGTTGCCCGCACCCAGCGCGGGTGCCAGCTTCCAGGCGGCCATCAGGATGGGGAAGTTCCACGGAATGATCTGGCCCACCACGCCCAGCGGTTCTTGGATGTGGTACGCCACCGTGTTCTCGTCGATGTTGGAGAGGGCGCCTTCCTGCGCGCGCACGCAGCCCGCAAAGTAGCGGAAGTGGTCCACGGTGAGCGGGATGTCGGCGTTCAGCGTCTCGCGGATGGCTTTGCCGTTGTCCACGGTTTCGGCGTAGGCCAGGCGCTCCAGGTTTTCTTCGATGCGGTTGGCGATCTTGAGCAGGATGTTGGCGCGCGTGGCGGCATCGGTCTTGCCCCAGCTGTCGGCGGCGGCGTGGGCGGCGTCCAGTGCCAGTTCGATGTCTTCGGCGGTGGAGCGCGCGGCCTGGGTGTAGACCTTGCCGCTCACGGGCGTGATGACATCAAAGTACTGGCCCTTGACGGGGGGCACGAATTTGCCGCCGATGAAGTTGTCGTAACGGGGCTTGTAGGTGATCTTGGCGCCAGCGGCGCCGGGGGCTGCGTAAACGGTCATGGTGTTGTCTCCTGCGATGGTTGTGTGCATCGGGTGGGCTCTGTAGCGCCTGTCCGATGCCAACCCCTTACTCAAAACACATGCCAGCAGGCCACGGCGCGCGAAGTGTTGATTTCATTGGCTTTTTTCGGCCGCCCAGTGCGGATACCTGTTGCAACCGCCCGCGCCCGGGTGTCCCGGGCCGCGACACCTGTCACGAAATGGAACAGTTGGCGCCCCGCTTGCGCCCACACCCTTGCCCCGCGCCGTCGAGCCCGCCATACTGGCCCACACACCACAAGCGGGCCGCCCTGAGCCCGCACGGAGACAAAGCGTGCGCCCCAACACCTCCCCCGTCGCCCTGCGACAGGCCCGCCAGCACCTGCTGGACTCTGGCCAGTGCCCCAGCGGCCTGGTGGACGAGCGCCTGGCGCGCTCCTGGTCGCGCAGCATGGCGGCCGGCCTGCTGCCCACCGGGCGGCCCCCCGCCATCGACCACCCCAGCAGCGGCACGCTGCGCCAGGTGCTGGCCAGCAACCCTGAGCTGCTCGCGCATTCGCGGCCGGTGATGGAATACCTGTTTGAACAAGTGCGCCACAGCCAGAGCGTGGTGGTGCTGGCCGACCGGCGCGGCATGCTGATGCACACGCTGGGCGACCCGCACTTTGTGGACAAGGCCGAGCGTGTGGCGCTGACCAGCGGTGCCTCGTGGCACGAGGCCCACCGGGGTACCAATGCCATCGGCACCGCTCTGGCCGAGGCCTGCGCGGTGGAGGTACACGGCGGCGAGCATTTTCTGGAGCGCAACAACTTTCTCACCTGCGCGGCCTCGCCCATCCTCTCGGCCACCGGCGATTTGCTGGGCATCCTCGACATCTCGGGCGACTACCGCAACGGCCACGCCCATGCGCTGGGCCTGGTCAGCACGGCCGCCCGCATGATCGAAAACCGCCTGCTGGCTGCCACCTGCAAACGCAACATCCGCCTGCACCTGCACAGCGCGCCCGAGGGCATTGGCAGCGTGGCCGAGGGCATCGTGGCCGTGTCGGCCGACGGCTGGATCGTGGGCGCCAACCGCGTGGCCCTGGCCCAGCTGGGCCTGCACGCGGGCGATGTGGGCGCCACCTTGCTGGAGCGGGTGCTGGACGTGCGGCTCGATGACCTGCTCTCGCACCACAAGCGCCGCCCCCAGCAGCCGCAGGCCTTGCGCACACTGCAAGGCGCCTTGCTGTTTGCCCAGGTGCAGATGGACGCCGCCTGGGTTGCCACCCCCACACGGCCCGCTGCTATGGCCGCCGCAGTGCCCCAGCAAGACGCACTCGCGTTGCTGGACACCGGCGACGCCCGCTGGCGCGCCGCTGCTGACAAGGCCCGCCGCGTGGTGGGTAAGCCGATTGCGGTGCTGGTGCAGGGCGAGTCGGGCGTGGGCAAGGAGGTGTTTGCGCGCGCGCTGCACGCCAGCGGCCCGCGCCGCGATGCGCCGTTTGTGGCCATCAATTGCGCAGCGATCCCTGAGCACCTGATCGAATCCGAACTCTTCGGCCATGTGGCCGGTGCCTTCACCGGCGCGCGCAAGGAGGGCCACCTGGGCCGCCTGCGCGAGGCCCACGGCGGCACGCTGTTCCTCGACGAAATCGGCGACATGCCGCTGGCCCTGCAGACCCGTCTGCTGCGTGTGCTGCAAGAGCGCAGCGTGACGCCCGTGGGCGCCAGCAAGGCCGTGCCGGTGGACTTTGCACTGGTCTGTGCCACGCACAACCAGCTCATGCAGGCGGCGGAACAGGGGCGCTTTCGGCAAGACCTGTACTACCGCATCAACGGCCTCACGGTGCAGCTGCCCGCACTGCGCGAGCGCAGCGACTTTGTGGCGCTGCTGCAGCGTCTGCTGGCCGACCTGGCGACGGAACAGGGTCTGGGTTTTGAAGTGCAGGTGGCGCTCGACCTGCTGACCCGCCTGGCCGCCTACCCCTGGCCCGGCAACCTGCGCCAGCTGGCCAACGTGCTGCGCACCGCCTGCGCCATGCTGGCCGAGGGCGAAGACACCCTGGGCTGGGAGCACATGCCCGACGACCTGGTGCAGGCGCTGACGGCGGTGCCCGCCAGCCCGCGCAGCGATGCCGCAGCGGGTGTCGGTGTGGACGGCCTGCCTGCCAGCCTGAGCCTGCAGCAGCTGTCCCAGGCCGCCATCGACCAGGCGCTGCAGGCTGCGCGCGGCAACATGTCGCAGGCCGCGCGCCAGCTGGGCATAAGCCGCCAGACGCTGTACCGCAAGCTGAAGATGCCGGGGACCTGAGCGTCTGCAGGGTTCACTGAATTGCTATTGATTTGAGAGCTTCTACCGCATATTGCACTAGCGCTTGCGGCACTTTTGGCTGAATTTTCAGTGCGCAGTGTGCTCTGGGCGCGCCCTGCGGCCTCTGGGCTGTCCGCCGAGAGGTAGCACCAGTCGCGCCCGCAGCCCCGCGCCCGGCGCACTGTGCAGCTCCAGCCGCCCGCCGTGGCTGCGCACCACACGCTCCACAATGGCCAGGCCCAGCCCCGCCCCCGGCGCGCCCGAACGTGCCGCGCCATCGCCGCGCGCAAAGGGCTGGCGGATGCGGTCCAGCTCTGCCGGGGCGATGCCAGGGCCCTGGTCCTGCACTTCCAGCCACACCCAGTCGGCATCGGCCCCCGTGCGCAGCAGCACGGGCGGCGTGCCGTGGCGCCAGGCGTTTTCCACCAGGTTGTCCAGCGCGCGGCGCAGGGCCTGGGGGCGCACCGGCACGTCGGGCAGGGTGCCCAGCGCCAGCCGCACGGTGCGCCCATGGTCGGCCTGCGCCTCGGCCACGGCCTGGGCCAGGTCGTTGAGCGACGCCGTGGTGGGCACCTCCGCCTCACCGCTGCGCGCAAACTGCAGAAACTGGCCCACGATGCCGTCCATCTCGTCGATGCTGCGGGCCATGCTCGCGGCCAGGGGCGCATCCACCTGCGCACCGGCAATCTCCACGCCCAGGCGCAGCTTGGTCAGTGGAGTGCGCAGGTCGTGCGACACACCGGCCAGCATCAGCGCGCGCTCCTGCTCGGCTGCGGCCAGGCTGTGCGCCATGTGGTTGAAGCTGCGGCCCACGGTGGCGATTTCTTCGGGGCCGTCCTCGGGCAGCGGCGCAGGGGTCTGGCCCTGCGCCAGCTGCCGGGCCGCTGCCACCACCTGCGCTAGCGGGCGGTTGATGTGCCGCTGTAGCCACCAGGCCCCCAGCAGCGCCAGCAGCATGCTGGCCAGCGTGGCGGCCAGCCAGGCGCCGGTGAATTCGCGCGTGGGGAACACGCTGGGCAGGTTCAGCCAATAGGTCTCCGCCCCCTCCGGCCCCTGGTGCACCACACGCAGGGCCAGCACGCCCGTGCTGTCGCGGCGCCATACGGGTTGTGATGACTGCGATGTTGGTGTTGCCGCATCGTCCGCCCCCAGGCGGTGCGACACCGCCTGCACAAACTGCCGCTCCATGGGCGACAGCAGCGCACGGCGCGCAGCGCTTTCCGCCGCCACGGGCGGGGCCGACCGCACCGCTTGCTGGTTGAACGCCTCGACAAATGCGGCCCGCTCTGCCGGGGGCAGCGCCTGCAGCCCTGCTCGCAGCGCGCCCACGTTGCTCGCCACGCCATCGGCCACCTGCGCCACGCGGGGCTGAAAGATCATCTGCCGCACCAGCATGGCCGCCACCAGCTGGCCCAGCACGATCAGCACCGCCATCAGCAGCAGGTTGCGGCCCAGCAGGCTGCGCGGCCACCAGCCTCGGGTGGCCTGGGGCGTGGGGGCGGGCGTCATGGCTTGCCCCCGCCGCCGGGCGCTGCGCCATCGGGCACAAATACATAGCCCACGCCCCACACGGTGCGGATATGGCGCGGCTGTGCGGGGTCGGCCTCGATGAGCTTGCGCAGGCGCATCACCTGCACGTCGATGCTGCGGTCGGTGGCGGTGTGGTCGGGGCCATAGGCCAGTGCGATGAGCCGGTCACGGCCCAGGGGCCGGTGCGGTTGCTGTGCCAGCGCCTGCAGCAGCGCGAATTCGCCCGTGGTCAGGGGCACGTCCTGGGCGCTGTCGCCGTCGGCGCCCCCGTGGCGTTCCAGCCGGCGCTCATCCAGCCACAGCGTGAACGCGCCAAAATCGATGCGCCCGCCCGTCTGGCGCGGCCCGGTGTGTGCACCCAGCAGGCGCTGGCGGCGCACCATGGCCTGGATGCGGGCCAGCAGCTCGCGCGGGTTGAAGGGTTTGGGCAGGTAGTCGTCGGCGCCCATCTCCAGGCCCACGATGCGGTCCACGGGGTCGCCCCTGGCCGTGAGCATCAGGATGGGAATGGTCTCGCCCTGCGCTCGCAGGCGGCGGCAGATCGACAGGCCATCCTCGCCCGGCATCATCACGTCGAGCACCAGCACATCAAAGCGCTCGCGCTGCAGCAGCACATCCAGCGGCCCGGCGCCCTCCACCGTGCGCACGCTGTAGCCCTGGTCGCTCAGGTAGCGCTGCAGCAGCGCACGCAGGTCGGGTTCGTCATCGGCGACCAGGATCTTGGCCAGGGCTTCCGTCATGGGGCGGTGTGTGGGTGTGGCAGCGGGTGGGTGCAGCCGAGGCTGCGTGCCAATGGTAGGGCCGAAAACACCGGGTGCCAGCGCGGGCAGGTGATCCGGTGCATGACAACGCATGACAGGCCCCGGAGGTTTGTCATGCTTTGTCATACATCGTGCAGCGGGCGCCACAACTGGCTCATACCTGGCGGCCATAGTTCAGGCCAGCGCAGCACCCTGCTGCCCCGCCCCCCTGTTCTGTTGCAAGGAGCCGACCGCCATGTTCTCTTCCGCCCCGACACCGCCCGCCCCCGTTGCCACCTACCGCGCCATGCTGCTGGCCGCCCTCGCCGTGGGTGCACTGCTGCTCCTGGCGGCCAGCGATGCCAGCGCACGCAGCCGCCACACGGTGGAGCACAACGCCGATGGCAGCACCACCGCCCGCACCGGCGTGGTCCGCGCCGCGCCGGGCGGTGGGGGCGTGCTGCGCGGCCGCAGCGTGACCACCGACGGCCAGGGCCACGGCAGCGTGCGCAGCGGCGCCGCCGTGGTGGGCCCCAACGGCGCCACCGCTGTGCGCCAGGGCCAGAGCGCAAGGAATGCCGATGGCACGGCCAGCCACAGCAGCGCCATGGCCGCCCAGGGCGACCGGGGCACGCTGCAGAGCACGGGCGCCGCCAAGCGCAGCGCCGACGGCAGCGTGACCCAGGGCCGCACAACAACGGCCACCAGCGCCACCACCGGCAACAGCGTGCAGACCAGCAGCTCGTACAACGCGGACACCGGCCGCACCCGCAGCGCCAGCTGCTTTGACGCCAGCGGCGCCCCGATGGCCTGCCCAGCGCGGCCCTGATTTTTCACCGTCCATTCATTGAGCCAGGAGATCCCGCATGTCCCGTCCTTCCACCCCACTCTCCGCGTTCGCGTCCCTGCGCACAGGCCTGGGCGCAGCGCTGTGTGCGCTGGCCGCTGTGCTGACCCCGCCCGCCCACGCCCAGCTGCGCGGGCTTGGGCCCTTTGCCCAGTTACGCGACACCGCTGCGGCCTTGCCCGCCGGTGTGCAGCGCTTGGCCGATGTGCCCTATGGTGCGGACCCGCTGCAGCGCATGGATGTCTACCTGCCCGCCGCTGGCGGTGCCGCCAGCAGCGCTGCGGAGGCCAGCGGCACACGCGCTCCGGTGATCTTCATGGTGCATGGCGGCGCCTGGCGCACGGGCGACAAGGCCATGTCCCGCGTGGTGCAGGAGAAGGTGGCGCGCTGGGTGCCCAAGGGCTTTGTGTTCATCTCGGTGAACTACCGCCTGTACCCCGCCGTGAACGTGCTGCAGGAGGCGCAGGACGTGGCCATGGCACTGGCCGCCGCGCAAAGCCGTGCCGCCAGCTGGGGCGCCGATGCATCGCGGTTCATCCTGATGGGGCACTCGGCGGGCGCGCACTTGGTGTCGCTCATCAATGCATCGCCCACCCTGGCACAGCGCGAAGGGGCCTGGCCCTGGCTGGGCACCGTGTCGCTGGACAGTGCGGCACTCAATGTGCCCGTGGTGATGACCGCGCCGCACTACCCGTTTTACGACGAGGTGATGGGCGCCAACCCGTTGTTCTGGGCCGCGGTGTCGCCGTACCACGCGCTGTCGGGCCCGGTGCCGCCGTTCCAGTTTGTCTGCTCCACCGAGCGCCCCGACCACCCATGCCTGCAGGCGCAGGGCATGGCCCGCCGCGTGCGCGACCTGGGCGGCCGCGCCGAGGTGCTGCCGCAGGAGCTGACCCATGGCGAGATCAACGCGCAGCTGGGCCTGGAAAGCGCCTACACGCGGGCCGTGGAGACCTTCATGGCGTCGCTGGATGCCGTGGTGGCGCAGCGGCTCAAGTAATTGCGTTCAGTCAACCTGCACGGCCCGGCGCAGCGCCGCACGGGCCAGCAGGCGGGTGGAGTCCAGCGTGGGCAGCGGGGAGTTGGCGTCGCTCAGGATCAGCGGGATTTCGGTGCAGCCCAGCACCACGGCATCGCAGCCTTCCTCGCGCTGCATGCGGGCGATGATCTGCTGGAACAGGGCCACGCCCTCAGGGCGAATGATGCCGGGCACGAGCTCGTCCATGATGATGCGGTTGATCTCGCTGCGCTCGGCCTCGGTGGGGCGCACCCATTGCAGGCCCTGGGCCTGCAGCGCATCGGGGTACACGCTGCTGTCCACCAGCCAGCGCGTGCCGGTGAGGGCCAGGCGCCGGTGGCCGCGCGCTGCCGCCTCGGCCGCCACCACCTCGGCAATGTGCAGCCAGGGCAGCGGCGAGTGGGGCAGCACGCGGTCCATCGCCTGGTGGATGGTGTTGTCGGGGCAGATCAGAAAATCGGCGCCTGCTCGTGCCAGCTTGTGGGCGGAGGCGAGCATCAGATCAGCCACGCCTTGCAGGTCATTCCGGTCCAGGCAGTCCACATAGTCGGCCAGCGACGGTGTGTGCAGCGTCACCTCGGGGTGGGCATGCGGGCGGCCCAGCAGTGCAGCGCCTTCGGCGCACAGGGTGCGGTAACACAGGGCGGCCCCTTCGGCGGAGCAGCCCACGATGCCGATGTGTTGGGGCATGAATATGGTCCAGAGCGGTCGCAAAGGCCCATTATTGCCACCACGCTGCCGTGGCTCGGGCCCCATGCTGTGCCCGTCAGTCTCCGCGCACCCGCTGCGCAAACCCACGGGTGCTGAACTGCTCCACCACAAAGTCCACAAAGACGCGGGTGCGTGCGGGCAGCAGCTTCTTGCTGGGGTAGTACAGCGAGGTCGGCCCTGCATCGGCCCACCAGCCGGGCAGCACCCGCACCAGGTCGCCCCGCGCCAGCCAGGGCTGCGCAAACGGCATGGGTAGCACGGCCAGGCCCAGGCCCATCAGCGCGGCCTGGCACATGGCCTCGGGGTCGTCGAACACGATGCGCGGGCGCAGCTCCACGGGAGCCGCATCGCCGGCCTTGTTGCGCAGCGTGGTGACGTTGATGCGCCCGGTGCGGATGTTGCGCCGTGCAATGCCATCCCACTGCGCCAGGTCCGCAGGGTGGCGCGGCGCCCGCTTGCGGCCCTGCAGCAGCGCAGGCGCGGCCACGACCACCAGGTGGATGGGGCCCAGCGTGCGCGCCACCATGTCGGGGTTCAGGTTCAGGCCGCCGCCGATGCCGGCGTCAAAGCCCTCGCCGATCAAATCCACCTGCCGGTTCTCAAAGCGCCAGTCGGGCTGGATGGCTGGGTAGCGTCGCAGGAACTCGGTGAGCAGCGGCACCAGGTACGCACGGCCGAAGGCCTGGCCCATGCTGACCTTGAGCGTGCCCGCAGGCTGCTGCTCGGCCTCGGCCGCGTGGTCCACCGCATCGGCCAGGGCGGTGAGGGGCGGGCCCACTTGCGCCAGCAGGCGCTGCCCGCCCTCGGTGAGCGTGAGGCTGCGCGTGCTGCGCTGGAACAGCCGCACGCCCAGGCTGGCCTCCAGCCGCGCCACGTTTTTGCTCACGGCGGCCGGCGTCAGGCCCATGAGCCGCGCGGCGGCCGAAAAGCTGCCCGACTGGGCGGACTGCACAAACGATTCGAGGTGGCTAAGGGGCTGCATGGGCGGTATTTTCAACCAAGGGTTGAAAGATATACAGCCCATTCATGGCTACCGGAGCATGAGTGTTTTTCTGACACTGCAGGTCTTCGCGGTTCGCTGGCGAACCATTTTTTGCATGCACCTCGTTGGAGAAACAACACCATGTCTTCTGTGTCTGAAACATCCCCGGTCTCTGCTCCTACATCCTCGGGTCGCCCACTGGCGGGCAAGGTCGCGTTCGTCACCGGCGGCGCGCGCGGCATTGGCGCGGCCATCGTACGGCGCCTGGCGCGCGACGGCGCGGCCGTGGCCTTCACCTACAGCAGCTCCGCAGCACCTGCCGAGACGCTGGTGGCGGACATTGCGGCGAGCGGCGGCAAGGCCCTGGCCCTGCAGGCCGACAGCGCCGATGCCGTCGCCCTCACCCAGGCGGTGGACCGCGCCGCGCGCGAGCTGGGCCGCCTGGACATCCTCGTCAACAACGCGGGCGTCGCCATCGCGGGTGAGCTCAGCAGCTTTGCGCTGGCCGACTTTGACCACACGCTCAACGTCAACGTGCGCGCCGTGTTCGTGGCCACCCAGGCCGCCGTGCGCCACATGGGCCAGGGCGGCGCCTATGGCCGGGTCATCACCATTGGCAGCACCAACTCCGACCGCGTGCCATGGGCCGGATTCAGCGTGTACGGCATGAGCAAGGCCGCCATCGTGGGCCTGACCAAGGGCCTGGCCCGCGACCTGGGCCCGCGTGGCATCACGGTGAACAACGTGCAGCCCGGCCCGGTCAACACCGACATGAACCCGGCCGACGGCCCCATGGCGGGCGACATGCACGGCCTGATGGCCCTGAACCGCCACGCCCACCCCGACGAGATCGCGGGCATGGTGGCTTATCTGGCGGGGCCGGAGTCGGGCATGGTGACGGGGGCGAGCTTGCTGATCGACGGCGGGTTTGCGGCCTGAACGGTCAACACGGCACTCACTGCGTGGACTTTCGCGCGCGGGGCTTTTTCTGTACTGCAGGGCCGTGGGTCGCCAGCTCTTTGGGCGTGAGCAGGTAGGCGGGGTTGTTGGCCACCATCTCCACCGCCAGGTCGATGAAGGCCCGCACGCGCGCAGGCAGCGCCGTGCGGCTGCCGTAGTACACGTAGAGCGCCAGGTGCTGCGCCACATGCTGGGGCAGCAGCGGCACCAGCTGGCCGCTGCGCACCAGCGGCGCGGCCGTGGGGCCCACCAGCTGGCCCACCGCGTGGCCGCCCAGCACCGCACGGGCCTCCACCTCGATGTCGTTGGTGCAGAACGTGGGGTGGATGGTGCGCGCCACGATGTCGTCGCCCACCTGGAATTCCCAGGGCATGGGTTTGCCGGTGGATGCGTGGCGAAATCCGCTGCAGCGGTGCTGCGCCAGGTCGTCGATGCTGGCCGGCGCCCCGTGGCGCGCGATGTACGAAGGCGCTGCGCACACGATGAGCTGCAGCGTGAGCAGCCGCCGCGCCACCACGCCGCCCTCGGGTGGGTAGCCCGAGCGGAAGCCCACATCCACGCGGTCTTCCACCCAGTTGCCGATGCGGTCGTCCAGCTGCACATCGGGCTCCACCAGCGGGTGGCGGCGGCAGAACTCGTCGAGCACCGGCCAGATCACCTCCAGCAGGATGGAGCGCGGCGCCACGATGCGCAGCGGCCCTGCCATTGCCTCACGCCCGCGCCGCGCGCCCTGCACCGCGTGCTGCAGCGTGGCCAGGCCCGGCTGTGCCGAGGCCAGGAACTGGCGCCCTTCTTCGGTCAGGCTCAGGCTGCGCGTGGTGCGGTGGAACAGCCGCACGCCCAGGTGCGATTCGAGCTGCACCAGCAGCTGGCTGGACGCCTGTGGCGTTATGCCCTGCGCGGCCGCCGCCTGGCGCAGGCTGCCCAGCTCGGCGGCCTTGACGAAGTTGGCGATGGCGCGCAGTTCATTGATGGCCATGGTGGGCAGGCATTGTGCGGGGCGACTGCGTGGTGGATTAGCAAGCCCTGCTTGCGAATGAATCCAGAGATTATGGGCTAGTCGCATGGCAATGGCTTGCCTACAGTCCACCGCCATGGGCACTGCCCATTGCTCAATACCACCTCAAGGACCTGTCATGAATCCCACCACAGCCACCACCACCCGTTCTTCGTACCCCCGCGTCTGGATGATCACCGGCGCCTCGCGTGGCATCGGCGCGCGCATTGCCGAGGCCGCGCTGGCCCAGGGCGATGCCGTGGTCGCCACGTCGCGCGATGCCGCCTCGGTCGAAAAGCGCTTGGGCGCACACGATGCCCTGCTGCCCCTGGCGCTGGACGTGACCGACGAGGCGCAGGCCCGCCATGCCGTGGGCGCGGCGCTTGACCGCTTCGGCTGCATCGACGTGCTGTTCAACAACGCGGGCTATGGCCTGCTGGGCGCGGTCGAAGAAGCTACCGCCGACGAGGTGCTGCGCCTGTACGACACCAACGTGTTCGGCCTGCTGCATGTGACCCGCGCCGTGCTGCCTGCCATGCGCGCGCGCCGCGCAGGGCATGTGATCAACATCTCGTCGCTGGGCGGCGTGCAGTCGGCTGCCGGTTTTGGCCTGTACTGCTCCACCAAGTTCGCGGTCGAGGGCATCACCGAGGCGCTGCATGCCGAGCTGGCGCCGCTGGGCATCCACGCCACGGTGGTGGAGCCCGGGTACTTCCGCACCGAGTTTCTGGACAGCGCCTCGCTGGCCGTATCACCGCGGGTGCTGGAGGACTACGCCGAGAGCGCTGGTGCCGTGCGCGAAGCAGCGCGCCGCATCAACCTGAACCAGCCCGGCGACCCGGTGCGCCTGGCCCAGGCCGTGATGCAGCTGGTAGCCAGCCCCACGCCCCCACTTCGCCTGCCGCTGGGAACCGACACGCTGCAGACCATTGCGGACAAACATGCCTTTGTGGCGAAAGAGACGGCGCAGTGGCGTGCGGTGGCGGCGTCCACGGACTTCCCGGTGCAGGAGGCAGCACTCCAGATGGCGTGAGTTAGCGCTCCTGCTTTGGTAGCTGATAGCGCATAACCATCAGGCGCCAGGGGCTGTTTTGGCTTCAATTTTTAGCCTGGGTGTTGGGTGGCTGCCTATGCTCACACCGGCCGCGCAAACTCCATCACCCAGTTCACCTCCCAGGTCGCGCCGCCGTCGTCCGAAAACGCCTGCTGCCAGCGCGGCGCGCCCGTGTGCATCTGCGACCACTCGAAGCGCACGCGCACCGGGCGGCCTTCGAACAGCTCCTCGCCTTCAAACAGGCCCACGCCACCCTGAAAGCCACCCACCACGGGCGGCAGCAGCAGGCCTGTGGCCGGGTCCAGGCCGCCCGTGAGGTTGTCCAGCCAGTAGATGCTCCAGCGCTGCGTGACGGGGTTGAACACCCGCAGTGCCATGCCCACGTAGCCGGGCTTCCAGGCAAGCGGCGTGAAATTGTCGAAGTTGCCGATGCCACCGGGCAATGGGTGGGCGGTGCCCGTGGCGTCAAACACCTCCCAGTCGTGGCAGCCCGCGAGCCTGCGCACCAGGCGCGTGTTGCGAATGCGCCAGGGGCCCATGAGGAAGTCGAAGTCGCGCGCGGCGCTGGGCGCCACGGTGGGCGACGGGATGGGAATGAGGCGGGCTGGGGTGGACATGGTGGGGCTCCGGGGTGGTTGGTGCGTCAGGGGAGAGGTGTGCGGGTGCGTCACGCATGCAGCGCCGAGCGCGCGGTCGGCTGCAGGCGCAGCACCTCGGGCGCTGCCGCCAGCCAGGGGGCGAGACCGGGCCCCACGTCGCGCGCCCAAGCGCCGCTGTCGGCAAACGACTGCAACGCAGCCTCGTCGCCAAACAGGGCCAGGCCCACCAGCACGGGTTCGCCTTCGCGCACCGGCAGGCGGGCAAAGGTATTGGGGCTGTGCTCGGTGCAGAGCCAGGCGATCTCGCGCGCGCCGCCGCGCTGCAGGGTGGGCGTCATGCGGTGGCGGCAGAAGTCCAGCAATGGTGGTGTGGCGGGTTCCCGCAACGGCAACACGGTGACCTGCAGGACGCCAGCGGTGGCACCCTGCGCGCCGGGCTGCGGCCTTGCATGGTGTGGCAGGGCCGCCGTGGCGCCGGGCCAGGCGGGGCAGAGTAGGTGCACGTTGTCCGAATCGATCATGGTCGCATTGGCGGCGTCGCAGTGTGCCGCCCACACGGGGCCGCCATAGAAGCCCTCCAGCGCGCGGTGGCGCGCCTGCATGTCGGCAAAGCTGCGCAGCCAGACGAACTGGTCGGGCCGGTCCAGGTCGCGGAACTGGCCCAGCACGCGCATGCCGAGCGCCTCCTGGGTTTCCACAAACTCCCGGTCGAACAGGTCGATGAGCACCTCGCGCTGCTGGGGGTGCAAGGTGTACTGGCGCAGTTCAACGATGGCGTTGGGATCGGTGGTGGGCATGGGGGCTCCTGAAATGGTAGGGGGGGCAACAAGGCCAAGACAGGCCTGCAGTGTGCGCACCGATACCTGCCAACCAATGGCAGGTATTTGCGCTATCTTTTGGTGTTCTGTCTTTTTGCACCACCCCTGCCAAAACCCATGCGCGCCAGCCGCTTGTTGTCCCTCCAGATGCTGCTGGAAACGCGCGGCCGCATGAGCGCGCAGGCGCTGGCCGAGGCGCTGGAGGTGTCGGTGCGCACGCTGTACCGCGATGTGGACCAGCTCAGCGCTGCGGGCGTGCCCATCTATGCCGAGCGGGGGCGCCATGGTGGCTTTGCGCTGCTGCCGGGTTGGAAGACCACGCTCACAGGCCTCACGCCGTCGGAGGCGCAGGCCGTGTTCTTGAGTGGCCTGCCCGGCCCTGCGCAGGACCTGGGTCTGGGCGGCGATGTGGCGGGGGCGCGCCTGAAGCTGCTGGCCGCGCTGCCCGCCGCCTGGCGCGACGACGCGCAGCGCGTGAGCGCTCGCCTGCATCTGGACCCGGTGGACTGGTACCGCGAGAGCGACCCCACGCCGCACCTGCCCACCGTGGCGGCCGCCGTGTGGAGCGGCCACCAGATCACCCTGCGCTACGAGGGCTGGGCGCGCACGGCAGAGCGCACCGTGAGCCCGCTGGGCCTGGTGTTGAAAGCGGGAGTGTGGTACCTGGTGGCCTTGCCTATGGGTGCCGATGCGCGCGGGCCGCGCACCTACCGGGTTTCGAACATCCTCGCGGCCACGGCGCTCGACCAACCGGCCAAGCGCCCCGCACGCTTTGACCTGCCCGGCTACTGGGCTGCGTCGATCCGGCGTTTTGAGTCGGGCCTGTACACGGGCGAGGCCACACTGCTGGCCACACCCGAAGGGCTGCGGGGCCTGCGCGCGCTCAGCAGCGCGGTGGCGCGTGCGGTGGCTGCCGCTCCACCGTCGCGCCGCAAGGATGGCCGCACGTCCGTGAAGATCCCCATCGAGTCGGTGGAGCATGCCTGCGGGCAGCTGATGCGACTGTCGCCGCGGGTGGAAGTGTTGCGGCCCCTGGCGTTGCGCCGCGCGCTGGTGGCGCGGGTGCAGGCCACGGCGCGGCTGTATGGGCTGGCGGTCGGATGAGGCACGGGCAATATCTGCTACAAATTAAATAACAGCAAGGGCATTGTTTGTGGGCGCTACCGGCCCATAGGATCATCGAAGCCTGTTCCAAGGCAGTTCTTGAGTGGACCCGGCGTGCGCGGTGCGCTCAAAGCCCCCGTTCCACCATGTCCAGCAACCGCTGGCCCAGCAGGTCCAGCATCTGTTGGGGCGTGCCGCGCAGCGGCCCGTCGATGGCCAGCAGCGCCATGCCATGCACGGTGGACCAGGCCAGGTATTCGGCGCCGGGGCGGCGCCCGGGTGGCAGGGCGCCCGCGGCCACCAGGTCGTCTAGTGCGGCGCTCAGGTGCTGGAAGGGGTTGAGCCCCGTGGCACCGCCCATGGCGGGGTCGGGGGTTTGTTGCACCGTGAAGCGGCCACCGAAGGCGGTGCGAAAGAGCCCCGTCTCGGTGTGCGCAAACCGCAGGTAGCCGGCGCCCACGGCGCGCACCTTGGCGTGGGCCTGCTCGGTGGGCGTGCCGGTGGTGGGCACAAGGGCCAGCTCGGCCTCCATGGACCGCGCGGCGGCGGCCACGGCAGCGGCGCGCACGGCGCCCAGCAGGTCGTCGCGGTTGGCGAAATGGCGGTAGGCCGCATTGGGCGCCACACCCGCGCGGCGTGTGGCCTCGCGCAGCACCACCGCATCCGGCCCGCCCTGGCGCGCCAGTTCGATGCCCGCGTCCAGCAGCGCACGGTGCAGATCCCCGTGGCGGTAGGTGGCGCGTGCGGCGGGTGCGCTGGAGGGCGCAGCTTTGTTGCGGGTGCTTACGGTCATGGATCATTGGGATGTGGACACTGTCCATTATCTTTGTTATTGTTTGTGGACGGTGTTCACAATTGCGCGCCGAAACCCTTCCTGCCCCGTCCATGTTCCCCAGGAGACCCCCATGAAAGTCGAGCCCTACCTGATGTTCGAAGGCCGCTGCGATGAAGCGCTGGAGTTTTACCGCCGCGCCCTGGGCGCCCAAGTCACCATGCTCATGCGCTACAAGGACAACCCCGAGCCCGCCGCTGGCGAGGGCTGCGCCGATGGCAGCGGACCGGGCCCCAAGCCCGAGATGGTCATGCACGCCTCGTTCACCGTGGGCGACACGCAGATCATGGCGTCGGACGGCATGGGCTCGGGCCATGCCAGCTTCCAGGGCATCTCGCTGGCGCTGAGCCCCGCCAATACAGCCGATGCCAAACGCTATTTCGACGCGCTGGCAGATGGTGGCAAGGTGCAGATGCCGCTCACCAAGACCTTTTTCTCGCAGGCGTTTGGCATGGTGGCCGACCGCTTTGGCGTGCCCTGGATGGTGGTGGCCCCTGAATGAGTGCAACCGCCATCACCACCGCCGACTCCCCCACAGGAACCCGCATGCTCGCTCTCTATGGCCACCCTTTTTCGTCCTACACCCAGAAGGTGCTGATCGCACTGTACGAGAACGGGACACCGTTCGAACGGCTCAATCTTGACCCCGCAGAGCCCGTCAGCCATTCGGCCGACTGGTTGCGCCACTGGCCGCTGGCGAAGTTTCCGGTGCTGGTGGACGGTGACCACACGGTGGTGGAAAGCAGCATCGTGATCGAGCACCTGCAGCTGGCGCACCCGGGGCCTGTGCCGCTGATTCCCGCCGACTCCCGGGCGGCACTGGACGTGCGCTTCATGGACCGCTTCTTTGACCTGCACGTGATGGCCCCGGTGCAGCACGCGGTGAATGCCGCGCTGACCGGCAACGCCGAGCGCAAGGCAGAAGGCGTGGCCTGGGCCACCGAGAAGTTGGAGAAAGCCTACGCCTGGCTGGAGGGCATGTGGGCAGGGCGCACCTGGGCGGCGGGCGAGTCGTTCTCGCTGGCCGACTGCGCTGCGGCGCCCTCGCTGTTCTATGCCGACTGGACGCACCCCATCGCAGCCACCTACCCGCAGCTGCGCGCCTACCGCGCCCGGTTGCTCGCACGCCCCTCGTTTGCACGCGCGGTGGAAGGTGGTCGCCCCTACCGCCACTACTTTCCGCTCGGAGCACCCGACCGCGACTGAGCGCGCGCCCACCACATCACCAGGAGACCCCCATGATGAACCCCGAACCCCACGCCATGCACCGCTGGCTGCAGCAGCTGCTGGGCGACTGGACCTGCGAGTCGCTGGCCGACATGGGCCCGGGCGAACCCCCCGCGCACAGCCGGGGCACCGAGCACGTGCGCGCACTGGGCGGCCTGTGGGTGCTGTGCGAAGGGGCGGGCTCCATGCCCGGCGGGGGTGGCGAGGCCCGCATGCTGATGACGCTGGGCTACGACCCGGACCAGCAGGCGTTTGTCGGCACCTGGGTGGGCTCGATGATGACGCATATGTGGGTGTACCGTGGCACGCTGGATGCCGACCAGAAGGTGCTGACGCTGGAGACCGAAGGCCCCAGCTTCAAGGCCGACGGCGCCACCATGCGCTACCGGGACGTGATCACCGTCGTCAGCGCCAATGAGCGCACGCTCACCTCGTTCGGCCAGCAGCCGGACGGCAGCTGGAAGCAGTTCATGCAAGCCAAGTACACGAGAACCTCCTGAACCACTGCGCGGCTTCCCCCTGAAGGGCGACGCAACCGGAGGGTCAGCCAAGCCAGATCCACAGCCGCACTGGTATTGCACCCCGCTAGTCCTCAGTCGCCAGCGCAACGCGCATGACACACTGCGCTGCCAATCTCTCTTGATTTCCACCGTCCCATGACCCTCCGCATCGAAGGCCGCGCACGCTGGCCCGCACTCATCCTGCTGTGCCTGGGCGAGCTGATGATCGTGCTCGACACCACCATCGTGAACGTTGCGCTACCCAGCATCAAGGCCGACCTGGGCTTCACCGAAACCTCGCTGGTATGGGTGATCAACGCCTACATGCTCACCTTTGGCGGCTGCCTGCTGCTGGGCGGACGTCTGGGCGACCTGTATGGGCACCGGCGGCTGTTTCTGGCGGGCATCACGCTGTTCACCATCGCATCGCTGGCCTGCGGGCTGGCGAATACGCAGGGGCTGCTGGTGGCGGCACGTGCGGTGCAGGGCGTGGGCGGCGCCGTGGTGTCGGCTGTGGCACTGTCGCTCATCATGAATCTGTTCACCGAGCCGGGCGAGCGTGCGCGGGCCATGGGCGTCTACGGTTTTGTGTGCGCCGGTGGCGGCAGCGTTGGCGTGCTGCTGGGCGGGGTGCTCACCAGCGCGTTGAGCTGGCACTGGATCTTTCTGGTCAACATCCCCGTGGGTGTGGCCATCTACCTGGCCTGCCTGGCGCTGCTGCCGGGCGGCAAGGGGCAGGCCCACGGGCAGCGGTTGGACGTGGCGGGCGCCGTCACCATCACCGCGTCGCTGATGCTGGCGGTGTACGCCATCGTCAACGGCAACGCGGCGGGCTGGACCTCGTTGCAGTCGCTGGGGCTGCTGGGGGCTGCGGCGGCGCTGCTGGCAGCCTTTTTGTTCATCGAGTCGCATGTGGCCGCGCCGCTGGTGCCCCTGCCGCTGCTGCGGTTGCGCAACCTGGCCATCTCCAACGTGGTGGGCGTGCTGTGGGCGGCGTCGATGTTTGCGTGGTTCTTCCTGTCGGCGCTGTACATGCAGCTGGTGCTGGGCTATGACGCGATGCAGGTGGGTCTGGCGTTTTTGCCGTCCAACCTCATCATGGCGGGCTGCTCGCTGGGGCTGTCGGCCTGGGTGGTGATGCGTTTTGGCATTTGCCGCACGCTGGGCTGGGGGCTGCTGCTGGCGGCGGTGGGCCTGGCCCTGTTTGCACTGGCACCCACCGAGGGGCGGTTTGTCATCCACGTGCTGCCCGGCATGCTGCTGCTGGGCGTGGGCGCTGGCATTGCGCTCAACCCGCTGCTGCTGGCCGCCATGGGCGATGTGAAGCCCGAAGACTCGGGGTTGGCCTCGGGGGTGGTGAACACCGCGTTCATGATGGGCGGTGCGTTGGGGCTCGCCATCCTGGCCAGCCTCGCCGATGCCCGCACCGACCAACTGCGCCAGGCCGGGGCCAGTGTGCAGCAGGCGCTCAATGCGGGCTACCAACTGGCGTTCTGGGTGTCGGCGCTGTGTGCGCTGGTGGCGGCTGGGCTGGGCGGCTTCGTGTTGCGTCCGGCATCGCCGCCCTCAGCCGCTGCGCCTTCCCATCCGGGTGCCGTGTGAGGAGGTAGTTTGCTATCTAGTTGATAGCTGCTCAGGCAGGTTGCGCTGGCGCATGCGGCTGATTTGACTTGAAATGGTGGCGCAAGCTGTGTGCGCACACTGTGCGGCACTGTCCTGTATGCCGCACCGCACTGTTCCACCCAGCGCACTTCTGAAAGCGGCCGCTGGCCTTATCTTTGGCAGGCGTGCTGCCCGATAGCCGGTGGCGCAAACCCAAGGAGTCCTTGATGTCGTCCTCCCCCACCGTGTCTTCGTCTGCCGCCAGCCTGCCCGTCGTGCAGGCCCAGGCGCTGGGTCCGCTGTGGCCCACGATGGACCCGTTCTTGTTCTGCGCCCACCATGACGACGCCTACCCCGCAGGCAATGGCGCGTTTGCGCCCGCCGTGTCGCTGGAGGGCCGCCAGATCGGCAGCGACTTCAGCCGCAAGGACGGTTGGAGCATGTACCACGGCGACACGGTGCCTGGCTTTCCGGGCCATCCGCACCGGGGCTTTGAAACCGTGACCCTGGTGCGCAAGGGCCTCATCGACCATTCCGACTCACTGGGCGCCGCCGCGCGTTTTGGCGGGGGCGATGTGCAGTGGGTCACGGCGGGCAAGGGCATCGTGCATTCGGAGATGTTCCCGCTGCTCAACGCCACCGAGCCCAACCCGCTGGAGCTGTTCCAGATCTGGCTGAACCTGCCCGCGAAGAACAAGATGGTGGAGCCGCACTTCACCATGCTGTGGAACGAGCGCATTCCGCGCCTGGTCCACCACGACGACGCAGGTCGCGCCACCACGGTGACGGTGGTGGCGGGCGCTCTGCCCGGCGCGCCCGCGCCGCTGGCGCCGCCACCCGAGTCCTGGGCTTCGCAGCCCGAGGGCGATGTGGCCATCTGGACGCTGCGCATGGAGCCCGGTGCGCAGTGGACGCTGCCCGCTGCGCGCGGCCAGGGCACGCGCCGCATGCTGTACTTCTTTGTGGGCGACAGCCTGCGCGTGGGACCGCAGGACGTGGGCCAGCACGCTGCGCTGGAGCTGGTGGCCGGCCAGGACTGGCTGCTGACCAACACCGGCGCCACGCCGCTGGAATGCCTGCTGCTGCAAGGCCAGCCCATCGCCGAGCCCGTGGCGCAGTACGGCCCGTTTGTGATGAACACACAGGCCGAGATCATGCAGGCCATGAACGACTACCGCCGTACCCAGTTCGGCGGCTGGCCCTGGCCCGACCAGGACCCGGTGCACGGCAACGAAGCGCGGCGTTTTGCGCGCTATCCGGGCCAGACGGAGGAAGAGCGCCCGGCCGAGGCCCTGCCGGGCGCATAGGGTTGTTCACCAGGCCCTGCCAAGCTTCCACGAGGCCCTGCGGCAGCCGTCCGGCGCCTCGTGGACAATCCGGGGTTTCGTTCTGACCCGCGCGGCGGCTGGTGGCATACCCCTGCCAGCCCCGCGCCGATTCTTCACCGCCTGAAAGCGCAAGCACCACCATGGCCACCACCATCACCAAAGACTCCGCCGTCACCATCACCTACAAGGTCACCACCCCCCAGGGCAAGCCGCTGGATGCGGGGCACCTGTCGTACCTGCACGGTGGCTACGAAAACATCTTCCCCAAGGTCGAGGCCGCACTCGATGGCCAGGCCGTAGGCTTCAGCACCACGCTGCAGCTGGCGGTGGAAGACGCCTTTGGCGCGCGCGATGAAAGCCTGGTGCGCACCATCCCCAAAAGCGAGTTCCCGCCCGGCGTGAAGGTCGGCGGCCAGCTGCAAGGCGTGGGCAACGACGGCCAGCCCGCCGTGTTCAACGTGGTCAAGATCAAGGGCCCCGAAGTGCACCTGGACGGCAACCACCCGCTGGCAGGCCAGGCGTTGACCTTCAGCTGCAAGGTCACTGAAGTGCGCGCCGCCAGCCCTGAAGAAATTGCGCACCGCCATGTGCACGGTGCGCATGGCCATCACCATTGATGGTTGCTCGCCAGCGTGGGGCTGGTGACACCCTCAGACCTTGGCGAACCAGCCATCTGCGCCGGCGTCCGGTAGCGGATACCCAGGCACAAAAAAGCCCGCATTGCGGGCTTTTTTTTGTTCGGTGAAGCGTCGTGAATTACTTGGCCGCTTCAGGCTTGGCAGCGTCGGCTTTTTTCTCTGCCGTTGCCTTGGTCCTCTTGGCCTTCGCCTTCTTCTCTGCCTTCTTTTCTGCAGGGGCAGATGCGGTGGCGGTCGGCGTTACTGCGGGCTTGGCTTCGGCTTTGGTCGCTGGTGTGGCGGGCGTGGCCGGAGTCGCTGGGGTGGCAGGCATGGCCGATGTGGCAGGGGTCGCAGGCGCCGCGGCCTTCGCGGGGGTTGCTGGCGTTGCGGGGGCCGCAGCGGCTTGGGCAAACGATGCGGTCACAAAGAAACCGGCGAGCAGGGCAGCGAGGAGCTTGTTCATGAGAAATCCTTTCAGATCGGATGACCGCCCGACACAGCGTCGGACTTAGCTATGCAACGGCGCTCGGAGGCGTTGCGATGACAGGTTACGAAGTCATTGGCAACAAGGCGTTACCGCGCCCCAGACCGCGCCCGTTCAGCACTTGCTCCTTGGTCAAGCGCTCGCGTGCCCATTCCACAAAGGCGCGCACTTTCGCCGGGGCCCGCCGGCCTGCGGGGTACACGATGTGCACGGGCACGGGGGGCAGTTCGTGGTCGGCCAGCACGATGCGCAAGCGCCCTGCGCGCAGGCCGGCTGCGGCCTGGTAGGCAAGGCAGCGGGTCAGGCCGATGCCTGCCTCTGCGGCGGCAATGTCCACCTCGTTGCTGTTGCTGATCCAGGTGAACTGCGGCTGGCCGGTGGCGCCATCGCGAAACTTCCAGGGCGCTGGCGTGCGTGCGTCAAACGCGAAGCCGATGGCCCGGTGGTTGATCAGGTCGGCCGGGTGGCGCGGCCTGCCATGTTGCGCCAGATAGGCGGGAGACGCCACCACCAGGCGGCGCAGCGCGCCCACCTGCACTGCAGTGAGGCCCGAGTCGGGCAGGGGCGCGATGCGGATGGCCACGTCCATGCCTTCATCGAGCAAATGCACCAGCCGGTTGACGAACAGCGTGCGCACCTGCACGCGCGGCTGGACCTGCAAAAAGCCCTGCACGATGGGCGCCACATGCTGGATGCCGAACATTTGCGGGGCGGTGACGGACAGCAGGCCCTGGGCCTCGGCCTGTGCACCGCTGGCGGCCTGCTCGGCCTCGTGCAGGTCGTTCAGGAGGGGGCGGCAGTCTTGCAAGAAGCGCTCGCCCGCCTCGGTCAGCCGCACCATGCGCGTGCTGCGCTGGAACAGCAGCACACCCAGCCGCGCCTCCAGCGCCGCGATGGCGCGCGTGACAGCCGTGGCGGAGCAGCCCAGCCGCCGGCCCGCCACGGCAAAGCCGCCAGCGTCCGCCACAGCCACAAAACAGCGCAGGGTATCGAGATAGTCCATGCAACCAATTATTGCGGATGCCGCAATTATGAAAAGCAGTGATTGGTTATTCACATCGTAGCTTGCAATAGATATCGTCGAGCCATCTTTTCACTCACCCACCGACGAGGCTTCACCATGTTCCCTACCACCCCGCTCCAGCTGTACCGCATGCCCATCTCGGGCCATTGCCATCGCGTGGAGCTGATGCTGTCCCTGCTCGACTTGCCCTATGAACTGATTGACGTGAATCTGCTGCGCGGCGAACACCAGCGCGCGGAGTTTCTGGCACTCAACCCGCTGGGCCAGGTGCCCGTGCTGGTGGACGCGGGCCAAGTGCTGAGCGACAGCAATGGCATCCTGGTGTATCTGGTGCAGCGCTACGCCCCCGGCAGTGCCTGGCTGCCACAAGACGCCGTGGGGCAGGCGCAGCTGCAGCGCTGGTTCAGCCTGGCGGCGGGCTTTCTGGCGCCGGGCATTGGGGGGCCGCGCTTTGCGACGTTGACGGGCCGTGCCGTGAACGAGGTGGCGCAGGCCACCGGCAAGCGCCTGCTCGCCTTCATGGAGGACGAACTGCAGGGGCGGGCCTGGTTGCTCGGGGGCTCAGCGCCCAGCCTGGCCGATGTGGCCATGGTCAGCTACACCTCGCAGGCGCACTTGGCGGGGTTGCCGCTGGATACCTACCCGCGCATTGCGGCCTGGGTGGCGCGCATGCAGGCGTTGCCGGGCTACCCGGTGCTGGCCGACCAGCTGCCCGCGGCCGAGCAGGTGGCGGCATGACAACCGCCGAGATCGCTGCATCGGTTGCGGTGCCGGCGCCGCCCGAGGCATTCCACCCTGGCGAGCAGGCCCTGCAGGCGCGCGTGGGTGTGCGTGAGCGCATGGCGGCCGTGGGTGCCATGGTGCTGCGCGACCACATGCCCGACCAGCACCGCGAGCTGTTTGAAAAGCTGCCCACCTTGCTCCTGGGGGCGCTGGATGACCAAGGCCAGCCGTGGGCCACCATGCTTGCCGGCCCGCCCGGTATTGTGCACACCCCCGATGCGCTGCGCATGCAGATCGCCACCGCGCCGGATTCCAAGGACCCCGTGCTTGCACACCTGGCGCCTGGCGCGGCCGTGGGCGTGCTGGGGCTGGAGCCGCACACCCGGCGACGCAACCGCATGAACGGGCGGGTGACGGCGTTTGGCGACGACGGCCTGGGCGTGCAGGTGGTGCAGAGCTTTGGCAACTGCCCCAAATACATCCAGGCCCGCGAGCCCGGCCTGCGCGCGGCGCTGGTTGCCCCGGGCCCGGTGCAGTGGCTGGGCGCCGAGCTGGACGACGCAGCCATCGCGCGTGTGCAGCGTGCCGACACCCTGTTCATTGCCAGTGCCTCGGCGCCGCGCCCTGGCGCCGGGCACAGCGAAGGTGTGGACGTGTCGCACCGGGGCGGCGAGCCGGGCTTTGTGCAGGTGGCGCGCACGGAGGCTGGCGTGGTGCTGAGCCTGCCGGACTACCCGGGCAACCAGTTCTTCAACACCCTGGGCAACCTCGCCCTGCACCCGCTGGCAGGCTTGCTGGTGGTGGACTATGAAGAGGGCGGCTTGCTGCACATTGCAGCGCAGGCCGAGGTGCTGTGGGACCGCGCAGCGCGTGCTGCTTGGCCGGGCGCGCAGCGCGTGTTGCGCCTCACGGTGCTGCGCGCCCTGTGGCGGCCGCAGGTGCTGCCGTGGCGCTGGACACCGGCGGTGTCGGCCCCTCAGTTCCGGGTGATGCGCGAGGCGGCGCTGGGATGAAGGGCGTCCCTGCGGCCGACTGCGAACGCGGCGTTGGTGGCGCAATGCGCCTGCGCGGCACGGTGGCCTCGGCCTCCACCATCTTTGCGCTGCGCTCGTGCGCGGTCTGCGTCAGCCCGGTGATGAGCGCGGCCTCGGGCAGGTTGTGCCAGTAGCGCGTGGGCATCTCCTTTTTCATCATGGTGAGCTTGAGCCGCGCGGGGTTGAAGATGTGGCGGTAGTAGGTGAGCCACAGCGCCTCGCCCGCATCGGGCGGCGGGGCATCGCTGCGCTGTGCGCCGGGGCCGGTGTGCAGCTGCTGCCCGTCCCAGCGCACGCTGGCGTCGGGCGTGAGGATGGCCCAGCGCATTTGCGTGAAGCGGCGGATGAAGAAGCCCGCGTTGGCCACGGTGATGTAGTGGTCGGGCTCGAACCAGGCCATGTACAGGGTCTGGCCATCGGGTTCCACCACGGGCCGGAAGCGAACAAAGGCGTGCATCTTGTGGATGCCCCGCCGCACGCTGCGGACCATGTGGTGGGCCAACATGCGGTCGGCGTCCAGCGGGTCGTGCCGCGCGCTGTCGGCTTCATTGCCGCCCTGCGCCATGCGCCACAGCAGGCGGTACATCAGCGAGAAGCGGCCCGGTTCGCGGTGCAGGATGAGCTGCTCGCACAGGTGCACAAAGTCGGGCGGTACGCGCAGCGGCGGCGCATCGGGGGCTGGGCTGGGCCAGGTGTCGCTGGCTGCAGGCTCGGGCGCGAACAGGTCTTCAGCGGCATCCGCCTGGCAGCGCCAGTCCACAGTCTGCGGAGGCACGTTGGCTTGCACCAGGGCGCGTGCCGCTTGGCGAAAACCGGGCCAGTCGGTGGCGTGGTCCAGCGTGATGGTGTGGCGCTGCATCCGTGCCGTTCCAGCTCAGAACAGGCTGCGCTGCACCGGCGGCGGCGTCAACTGCGCGGCGAGGTCAGCGGGGTCCAGCGCACGGCCGGGGCGGTAGTCGGCCGCCTCCACAAAGGGCAGCACTTTCCTGAGCGGCACATGCAGCCGCGCCAGGTCCGCATGCCGCAGGCAGCGCACGCGGCGCGCGGCCAGCAGGCGGTCCACCGTCTGCACACCAAACCCGGGCACGCGCAGCAGCAGTTCGCGCGGCGCGGTGTTGAGGTTGACCGGAAAACGCTCGCGGTGCGCCAGGGCCCAGGCCAGCTTGGGGTCCATGTCCAGCGCCAGCATGCCCTGCTGAGATGTCGGCACGATCTCGTCGTGGGTGAAGCCATAAAAGCGCATCAGCCAGTCGGCCTGGTACAGCCGGTGCTCGCGCACCGTGGGTGGCGCGGCCAGCGGCAGGGCGTGGGCGGCGTCGGGGATGGGGCTGAAGGCTGAGTAGTACACGCGCCGCAGCTGGTGCGCGCCATACAGCCGCGCGCTGGTGGCGAGAATGATGCGGTCGCTGGTGGCATCGGCTCCCACGATCATCTGCGTGCTTTGCCCGCCTGGCGCGAAGTGCGGAACGCTGGCGCGGCGTGTGGTGCGCGACTGCGGCATGGACACGATGGGCTGTGCAGCCTGCTCCTTGCGCGCGGCGCGGGATTCGCCAATGTGCACCGCCATGCGGGCCATGGACCGGTCGATGGCGGCGCTGTTTTTCTCAGGGGCCAGCGCCTTCAGGCCTTCGGCCGTGGGCAGCTCGATGTTGATGGAGAGGCGGTCGGCATAGCGGCCGGCGCGTTCCATCAGCTCGGGCGACGCGTCGGGAATGGTTTTCAAGTGGATGTAGCCGCGAAAGTCGTGCTCTTCGCGCAGCACGCGGGCCACCTCCACCACCTGCTCCATGGTGTAGTCGGGGCTCTGGATGATGCCGCTGGACAGGAACAGCCCCTCGATGCAATTGCGGCGGTAAAAGTCGAGCGTGAGCTGCACCACCTCATCGACCGTGAAGCGCGCCCGGGGCACGTTGCTGGTCACCCGGTTCACGCAGTACAGGCAGTCGTACTGGCAGAAGTTGGTGAGCAGAATCTTGAGTAGCGAGATGCACCGCCCATCCGGCGCGTAGCTGTGGCAGATGCCCATGCCTTCGGTGGAGCCCATGCCGCGCCCGCCCACCGAGTTGCGCGGCGCAGCGCCGCTCGATGCACACGAGGCGTCGTACTTGGCGGCGTCGGCCAGGATGGCGAGTTTGGACTGTAAATTCACTGGATGAATTTACAGTATTTTGTTTGTCTGACGCCAGCCTGGGGTCAAACGATAGCGGCAATATGCTCCTAATTTAATAGCTGCAAGCGCATGAAAATTATGCGCTTGCAGCCAAAATCACCTGAAAATTGCTGGATTACACCGTTTCGAGGGCCATCACCGCCGTGGCCGTGTTCGAAATGGGGATGTGATAGTTGCTGTGCACCCGCCGCACCCCCGCGCTGGCGGTGGACAGCGCCCCGCGCATGGCCAGCCACATCAGCAGTTCCACGCCCTGGGTGCCGGTCTTTTCCACCAGCTCGTGCACGCTGAACTGCGTGGCCCACTCGGGGTTGGTGGTCAGGCTTTCGATGAACTGCAGGTCAAACGCCTTGTTGATGAAGCCCGCGCGCTCGCCATCGAGCTGGTGGCTGAGGCCGCCCGAGGCAATCACCGCCACCTTCTTGGTGCTGTCCCAGCTCTGGATCGCCTGGCCCACGGCCTTGCCCAGCGCATAGCAGCGCTTGGCCGAGGGCAGCGGGAACTGCACGGTGTTGATGCACACCGGCACCACCGTCACGGGGCAATCGCCCTCGGGCCAGAAGAGCTTGAGCGGCAGGGTGCAGGCGTGGTCCACCAGCATCTCCTGGCAGGTGGTCACGTCAAACTCTTGCTCGATGAGCGTGTTGATGAGGTGCCACGACAGGTCCACCTCGCCCCGGAAGGGCGGCAACGTGGGGATGCCCCAGCCTTCGTCGGCGTTGTTGTACTGCGCCGCTGCGCCCACGGCAAAGGTGGGCATCTTGTCGAGAAAGAAGTTCAGGCCGTGGTCGTTGTAGAACATCACCACTACGTCGGGCTGCTTCTCGCCCAGCCACTGGCGGATGGGGGGAAAGCCGTCGAAGAAGGGCTTCCAGTAGGGCTCGTTCTGCAGGCCCTTGTGGATCGCGTTGCCAATGGCCGGGATGTGCGAGGTGCCGAGGCCGCCGATGAGTTGTGCCATTTCGTTTTCCTGATGAAGGTTGTTGTGGCGTGTGTTGTTCAGGCGGCGCCGGGCCGCCCCAAGCCGCCTGAGGCCCCCCTGGGGGGCAGCGAACCACACGCAGTGGGGAGCGTGGGGGCTCAGTCTTTTCCTGCGGCCACGAGCATGGCCTTGAATTCGTCTTTGGTCATGCCCGTCTGCTGCGCGCCGATGTCCTGCATGTCCAGCTTGAAGATGCCCGCGAACTTGGCCAGGTAGTAGGCGTTGCCGCCTGCGGCAATCAGCTGCAGCACGTTCTTGGCGCGGATGGCGGCGACCTGCTCCTCGTTCAGGCCGTATTGCTTCATGTACGCCTCTTCGTCGGCCACAAAGGCCTTGCGGTTGGCCTCGTTGTTGAACGAGAAGCACATCTTGTTCAGCGCATAGCCCTTGCGGGCCTGGTCGCCATCGAACGGCGTGGTGCCGGGGATTGGGGGGTTGCGGGAAGGCATGGAAGTCTCCGGGGCTTGATGTAAGTCAGCCCGCAGTGTCGCGACGGCATTGCCAAAGATGAAGGGGCCCAAGATCATCGAATGCATGAGCAAATTCGATGGATCACAGCTGGACGGGCACCTGCTGAAGCTGCTGCTGGCGGTGCTGGAGACGGGCAGCATCACGGCGGCGGCCGAACGCCTGGGCGTCACCCAGTCGGCGGTGAGCCATTTGCTCGACAAGCTGCGCGCCATCACCGGTGACCCGCTGTTTGTGAAGCGCGGGCGAGGGATTGTGCCCACTGCCCGCGCCGAGGCATTGGCCCAGCCTGCGCGCGACATGCTGCACCAGATGCAGCTCTTTGCCCAAGGGGCCGCGTTTGACCCGCTGCATTGGCAGACCGAGCTGACCATTGCGGCCAACGACTTTCAGCGCGATCTGCTGCTGCCCGCACTGGCGGCGCGCCTGCGCAGCGCGGCACCGGGCGTCACGCTGCGCATCGTGCCCAGCGGTGCCCCCAGTGCCGAGCTGCTGCGCTCCGACGCGTGCCAGCTGGTCATCAGCCCCCGTCCGCCGGAGGGCACCGACATCGTGCAAAAGCGCTTGTTGGAGGATCAGTACCGCGTGTTCTACGACCCCGCCGTGCGCAGCGCTCCGCTGTCAGAGGCCGAGTACCTGGCCGCGGACCATGCCACCGTGGCCTACGAGGCGCGCCGGGGGCTGGAGCTGGACCAACTGCTGGAGGCACGTGGCGTGCGCCGTCGCATGGTGGTGCGTGTGCCGGGTTTTGCGGCCCTGCCCGCGTTTGTGCGGGGGACTGCGCTGCTCACCACCGCGCCATCGCTGATGGGGTGCACCGCCTTGGCGGCGCTGGCGCATGTGCCGGTGCCAGTGGCTTGCCCCAGCCTGCCCATGTACCTGATCTGGCATGTGCGCTACCAGCAGGACGCGGCGCACCGCTGGTTGCGGGCACAACTGCAAGACGTGCTGGCGGCGGTATAGCCTGCGGGCACCGGCGCACCTGCGTCTGCGTCAGTTGCGCTCCCGTGACAGTGCTTGCCGTAGCCGCCGCGCGGCCCGCTCCCGCAGCGAGGGCGCGGGGCGCGCTGCAGGTCGCGGGTGGGCCTTGGCTTGTTCGCAAGCCGCCAGAAAGTCATTCAGGATGGCCGTGTCGTCCAGCGTGTCCGAGCCCTGCTTGTGGAACTCCGGGTGCCATTGCGTGGCGGCGATGTAGCCGCGCCCTGGCGCGGGCTTCAGGCGAATCGCCTCGGGCACGCCATCGGGTTCGCTCAGGGCCTCGACCACGAACTCCGGCGCCACCCGCTTGATGCCCTGGTGGTGGATGCTGTTGACCCGGGCGCGTGGCATGTTGGGGTACAGCTTGGCCAGGTGAGAGTCCGGCAGGATCTGGATGTCGTGGAAGTGCTGGTCGTAGGTGGTGGCGTTGCGGTGCTGCTGCGCGCCAGGGTGCTGGGTCTCGATGTCCTGGTACAGCGCGCCGCCAAAGGCCACGTTGATGAGCTGCAGGCCCCGGCACACGCCAAAGATGGGCTTGCCCACCTGGGCAAAGGCTTTGACCACAGCCAGGTCGTACAGGTCGCGCACACGGTCGCCCACCCACTCCTCGCGCAAGGGCTCCTCGCCATAGTTGCCCGGCCACACGTCGGCGCCGCCGTGCATCACGATGCCGTCCAGCCATTCGGCGTAGTGGTCCAGCGTCACGTCGCCACGCGCGGTCTCGCCTGTGGGGCACGGCACCATTACCACCATGGCACCGGCCGACATCAGCCAGTGCGCGATGGACTGCTCGACATATTGCAGCGTCTTGCCCGTGAACAGGGGGCGTGCAGGGTCGGCGTGTTGAAAGCAGGCGGACAGGCCAATCTTGAGGCGGGGGGCAGCAGGCATGGGGGAAAGCTCCGGGCAGCGCTTGTGCGCGTGATTGCTGCAGTTGTAGCACTGCGCCCCCTGTGGCGTCTGTAGGAAAGGGCCGTGCGGAGCCGCGCGTCGCCTCTATGGGTTGGCGGGGTGCGTAAAGCGTCACAACCTGCAACGAAATGTGGCTTTCTTCATGAAATGTGTCCGCATCGCGCTGGGGTGACGGCGGATTTTGTGAGGGTGCTGGCCATAATTTCGGCTCACCCGGTGCCAGGGAGGGGCGCCGGGTGGCGCGATGCACGCCTTCCCCGAAAGCAGAAAAAATGCCCCATCCAACATTCCGTTTGTCCGCCTTGGCCGCGCTGGTGGCCGCGACAGCCGCCGCCTGCCCGCTGGTGGCCCAGGCCACCGTGCCCGCTGGTGCCGCGGCCGAGATCATCAGTTTGCAAGGTACCGGTGACCAGCGTGCGGCCTCCGCAGCCGACTGGGGGCCTGCCAAGCTGGCCCAGGCCCTGGCCCAGGGCGACTTTGTGCGCACGCGGCAGGCCGCCAAGATGGCGCTGCTGTTTGCAGACGACACCCAGCTGCGCCTGCACCAGAACACGGTGCTGCAGGTCAAGGGCGTGGCCACTCCGGCGCAGCCGGTGACCACCTTGCTGCTCAATGCCGGCCGTGCGTGGACGCAGACCAAACGCGCCGACGGCAGCCGCCTGAACCTGGAGACACCGGCCGCGACCGCAGCGATCCGTGGCACCGATTGGGACATCAGTGTGGAGGACGACGGCCGCACGCTGATCACCGTGCTCTCGGGCACGGTGGAGTTTTCCAACGCGCAGGGTTCGGTGTCCGTGGGTGCCAACGAAGCGGCGTTGGCCGAAGTGGGCAAGGCCCCGGTCAAGCTGGTGCTGAGCCAGCCGCGCGACCGCATCCAGTGGGTCAACGCGTTGCGGGCCGACCCGGTGCCCCACCTGTCGGCCGAGGCCGTGCCTGCAGCACTGGTGCCCGTGCGCGATGCCCTGGCGGCGCGCGACCTCGCCGCGGCACGTGCGGCGCTGGCGCAGGCGCGCACCACGGCCGCACCCGCATGGGTGGATGTGTTCGATGCCGCCGTGGCCCTGCAGGTGGGCGACCTGCCGGCCGCGCGCGGATTGCTGGCACGGCAGGTGGCTGCCGCCAACGCCGCGCCGCTGCCCGCGTGGCTCATGCAGTCCGACGTGCAGCTCATGGAGGGCGAAGGGGCCGCAGCAGCCGATACGCTGCGCGCGGCTCTCCAGCGCTGGCCCGCCCACCCGTCGCTGGTGGCGCAACTGGCACGGGTGCAGATATTGAGTGACCGTGTGGACGAAGCGGCTGCCACCCTGGCCCCCGCGCAAGGCACGGCCCACGCAGACCTGGCGCTGGTCCGCGCCGAGCTGGCCCGGCGCCGGGGCGATGCGCCCGGCACGCTGGCGGCCTATGCCGAGGCCCAGACGCTCGCACCGGGCGATGCACGCGCCTGGCAAGGCCTGGGCAGCGCACACGCCGAGCGCGAAGACCCGCGCCCCGCCCGCGAAAACCTGCGGCGCGCGCTGCAGCTGTCACCCCAGTCGCCCGGCGCCTGGGGCGAGCTGGGCACGCTGGAGACCTTTGTGAACCAATTCACCGAGGCGGGCCAGGCGTTTGCCACCGCGCTGGGCGACAACCCGGCGGACTACGTTGCGCTCACCGGCCAGGGCTTGCTGCACCTCAAGCAAGGGCAGCCGGATGCCGCACTGGATGCGTTCTTGCGGGCGGGCGTGATGGAGCCCCGCTATGCCCGCGCCAAGACCTGGACCGCCGTGGCGTACTACCAGCTGGGCCGCCACCAGGACGCGCTGACCACCTTGCAGCAGGCCACCGTGCTCGACGACAAGGACCCGGTGCCCTACATGCTGCTGGCGCAGATCCACACCGATCTGTTCCAGCCCGGCGAAGCGGTGGAGGCCGCGCGCGCTGCCGTGGCGCGCATGCCGTATCTCAAGTCGCTCAACCAGGTGGCCAACGACCAGAAGGGCAGTGCCAACCTGGGCGCATCGCTGGCGTTTTTTGGCATGGAAGACTGGGCGCTGGAGATGGCGCAGCAAAGTTTTTATCCCTACTGGGGCGGCAGCCACCTGTTCATGGCGGATCGTTATGCGGGCGAGTTCAACAAGAACTCGGCGCTGTTCCAGGGCTTTCTGACCGACCCCATGGCGTTTGGGGGCAGCCAGCGTTTTTCGCCGCTGCTGCAGCAGCCCGGGAGCCACGGATCGGTGGGCGTGACACTGGACCGCGAGTTCTACAGCATGCGTGCGCCAGCGGTCACCCTCAATGGCCTGGACAACAGCCATATACCGGTGTCGTGGTTCTTCAAGGCGCAGACGGCGGATGTGAGCGCCTATCCGTTCGATCTGCAGGTCAACCGTCTTCCCGCCATGCGTGCCGGCGAGGGCGACCTGCGGGCCCACGCCATCACCGCGGGGGTCGGCATGCAGCCCACCGAGCGCATCAACCTGTTTGCCTATGCCAACCAGTTCAGCATGCGCCTGCGCGGCCAAAACGCGCAAGAGACGGCCCTGGACGACACCGTCACCCAGGGCGCCTTGGGCATGGCCTACCGGTGGGGGCCGACCGAGCAGACCTGGATCAAGCTGGGCCGCAGCGTGGACAACCTGCAATTGCTGCGCTACCCCACGGCCTACATCGAGCCGCCGTTCCTCACGGTCATGGGCGTGAGCAGTGCCCCGCGCAAGGACTTCAGCGACATCCAGCTGCGCCACACCGTGGACACGAGCCCCGGCAGCCGCTGGAGCGTGACGCTGGAGCATGTGCGCGAGCGCCAGAACAACCTGCTGGCGGGCGAGGCCGCCGTGGTGGCAGACATTCCAGGTTTGGGCCTGTACCGCGACTACCTCGTCTTGGCGGGCTACAACCGCATTGACCGCCGCTACACCGGCCTCACCCTGGCCACCACGCAGCGTCTGGACCCAGCGTTGACCTTGGACGCCGCGCTGGGGTTGCAACAAATCCGCCACCGCGTGGACGGCCTCACGCAGAGCTATCTGGTGGGACTGGATGCTCTGAGCGAAGACCAGGCCCGCCGCGCGGACACCGAGCGCGTGGTCACGCCGCGCCTGGGTGCGGTGTGGCAGCCTGCGGCGGGCACCACGCTGCGCGTGGCGTACCAGGACTGGCTTCGGCCTCTGAGCGTCTCCACCCTCGCCAGCGTGGAGACCGCAGGCATTCCCGTCGAAGACCGGCTGGTCGAAGCCGGTGGCCGCCACAAACGCACGGTGGCGCAGCTGGGCATGGAGGTGGGCGCCAACACCTTCGTGGGCCTGCGCGCCGACCATCTGCGGGTGAACAACCCCGGCACCGTGGGCGTGGATTTGCGCACCCCCAGCCTGCCGTTCCTCGAAGAGATGCGCAACGCGCAACTGGTCAACCTGTCCACCAGCGATCTGCTCGAAGACACGCCAAGCTTTGAGCGTGGCACGCTGCAGACCCTGGGCGGCACGGTCAACCATATGTTCAGCCGCCGCTGGTCGGGCTACGCCAAGTACCTGTACCAGCACAGTGAAAGCCGCACGATCGATGGCGGTGCCGAGGTGGTGGGGCGCATTCCCTACATTCCGCGCCACACTGTCGCGCTGGGCGCCACCTGGGCCAGCGCGCAGCGGCTGTACCTGAGCGCGCGTGCGGTGTACCGCTCGGAGCGGTTTGAGGACAAGGAGAACCTCACGCGCCGCGCGCCGGGCTGGGGGGTGGACCTGATGGGCTTCTGGGAAACGCAGGACAAGCGCTGGGTGGTGGGGGTTGCGGCATTGAACCTGTGGGCGCCCAAGTCCGACCGGCAAAAAGCCCGCTATGTCCTTGATGCGCGCTACCGCTTCTGATCGGGCAGCAATGCCGCAGGCCCGGCAGCGCCAGCGGTGGCTCTCGCTGGCGGCGGGCGTGCTGGTACTGCTGCTGGTGGGGGTCGCCACGCTCAGCCGCACCTGGCACGTGCTGGAATTCAAGACCTTTGACGTGATGACGGCGCTGGCGGCCCCCCACCGCACGACCGCGCCGGCGGTGGTTCTCGCGATCGACGAGCCCACGTTTCAGGAGCTGCAGCAGACCTGGCCGTTTCCGCGCAGCGTGCATGCGGCGCTGCTGGAGCGGCTGCGCGCCGACGGCGCCCTGGCCGTGGGGCTGGACATTGTTTTTGCCGACCCCACCACTGAGGCCGAGGACGCCGCACTGGACCGCGCCATTGCCCAGGCGGTGCAAGGCTTGCCGGTGGTGCTGGCCTCCACCCGCGAAAAGATCGACAGCGCCAATGCCGCGCTGTGGATGGACATTCAGCCGCTGCAGCGGCTTCTGGATGCGGGCGCCGATGCGGGCGATGCCGGGGTGGAGCCGGACGACGACTTTGTGGTGCGCCGCGCCCCCGCCGCGCGCGAGGGCTTTGCACTGCGGCTGGCCCAGCGTGCGGCCGAGGCCCGTGGCCAGGCGCCCGCACTGCACCACTTCGACTGGATCGGCTACCGGGGGCCGCGCGGCACGTTTGACACGCGCTCGTACTACCAGGCGCTGGAGCCGGGGCTGCTGCCTTCGGGGTTCTTCAAGGGCAAGATCGTGCTGGTGGGGCGCTCGGCGCGCACCGCCACCGAGCTGTCGCACTCGCAGGCCGACCTGTTCAACTCGCCGTTTGGCACATCAGGTGGTGAGCGGCTGTTTCCTGGGGTAGAGCTGCAGGCCACGCTGCTCGACAACTACCTCACCGGCGGCGGGCTGCGCAGCGTGTCAGACGCGTGGACCCTGGCCATCACCGTGTTGCTTCTGCCGGTGCTGCTGTGGGCCAGCCGACGCCTGCACCCGGCGGGCGCGGCGGCGCTGACGGCTGCGCTGGTGGTGGCCATGGGCGCCGCGTCGTGGGTGCTGTTTGCCGGCCTGCGCCTGTGGTGGCCGCCGTTGCTGCCAGCGGTGGCGGCGGTTGCCATTTATGGAGCGGCCGCGCTGGTGGGCTATGCCGTGGTGCGCCAGCGCGCGCGCCAGACGCGGGCGATGTTTGCGCAGTACGTGCCACCCGCGGTGGTCTCGCGCCTCATTGCGCAGCCCGAGCTGATGCGCCTGGGCGGCGAGGCGCGCGAGGTCACGCTCATGTTCACCGACCTGGCCAACTTCACCACACTGTCCGAGCAGCTGAGCGCCGAGCAGACGGTGGAGGTGCTCACCGGCTACTTCAACGCCATGACACCCATCGTGCACGCCACGGGTGGTACGGTTGACAAGTTCATCGGCGACGCAGTGATGGCCTTCTGGGGTGCGCCGCTGGACGACCCGCAGCATGCCGAACACGCGGTGACTGCCGCCATCGCCATGCAGCAGGCCATGCAGGCGCTGGTGGCCGACCTGCGTGCGCGGGGCCTGCCACCCATCCACATGCGAATCGGGCTGCACACGGGGCGCGTGGTGGTGGGCAATGTGGGTTCGGACCAGCGCTTTTCGTACACGGCGATTGGCGATGCAGTGAACCTGGCGGCACGGCTGGAGGGCGCCAACAAGGCGTTTGGCACCGGCATCCTGCTGTCGGCTTCCACCGCAGCGCAGCTGCCGCCCACGGTGACGTTGCGTGCGCTGGACGATGTGATCGTCAAAGGCAAGACCGAGCCCGTGCGCGTGTTCACGCCCTGCGACGACGCCATGGTGCGCGAGGCCAGCAGCGCAGCGCTGGCCGCCTTCCATGCGCGCGACTGGACCGGCGCCGAGGCGCAATTGGCACGGGTGCTGGAGCGGCTGCCCGGCGACCCTGCCGCCACTCGTCTGCGGGAGCGCGTGGCCGAGGCGCGTGCGCTGCCCACCGAGGCCCCCTGGCAACCCGCCGTGGCGCTGGACAAGCTGTAAACATCCTTTGACATGTGTTTACCGGGGATATGGATGCCGGTGCCATGATGGGGACTTCGCAACTTCATCAGGAAGGACCCTCCCCATGCAAGTACAAGTCAACACCGATGAGCACATCCACGGCGGCGATTCCCTGGCGCGCTGGATCACGGACGAGTGCAAGAGCCGGCTGTCGCGCTTTCAGGACCATGTGACACGGCTGGAGGTGTTTCTGACCGACCTGGATGCCGGCAAGTCGGGTGCCAATGACAAGCGCTGCCGCATCGAGGCACGCGTCACCGGCCGCCAGCCTGTGACCGTGACCGATGACGCCGACAAGATGGCCAATGCCTTCATCGGCGCGGCCGACAAACTGGCCCGCGCCCTCGACACCGACCTGGGCCGCGTGAAGGACCGCAATGGCCGCGAGACCATTCGCGCAGCGGCTGCGGAACAGGAATAGTCAGATTATTCAAGCCGAATTGGCTTCAAGCGCATGATTCATATGCGCTGGTGGCTATCAATTCAGGAGCAAATGAAAAAGGCGCTGCAGCCCAAAGCCTGCAGCGCCTTTTTGCTGAACTGGGGCTGTTGGCGCCTACAGATCCAGCACCAGCAACTTGCTGCGCGCGCGCGAGCAGCACGGCATGAACTGCTCGTTGGCCGCCTTTTCCTCATCGGTCAGGTACATGTCGCGGTGATCCACCTCGCCTTCCAGCACGCGCGTGAGGCAGGTGCCACACACGCCTTGTTCGCACGAGGTCAGGATGTCGATGCCTTCCTTGCGCAGCGCTTCCACCACCGACACATCGGGCGCAATGGGGTAGACCTTGCCCGTGCTGGCAATGCGCACCTCAAAGCCCTGGTCGCCCGAGGTGTCCTGCGCCGGGGCGCCAAAGTATTCCAGGTGGATATGGTCCTGCGCCCAGCCCAGGGCCTTGGCAGTGGTCACCACATGATCGATGAAGCCTGCCGGGCCACACACATACAGCCGCTTGTCGGGGCTGGGGGCTGCCAGCACGCCGGCGGTGTCCAGCTTCTGCTCGGGGGCGCCTGCATCGAAGTGAAAGTGGGCGTGCGGCGCAATGGCCGATGCGGCAATTTCGGCGGCAAACGCCGTGCGTTCGGCAGAGCGGGTGCAGTAGTGCAGCGCAAAGTCGGCACCGGTGCGCGCCAGCCGGTCGGCCATGCACAGCAGGGGCGTCACGCCAATGCCGCCTGCCAGCAGGAGCGTGCGTTGTGCAGGGTGCAGCGCAAAGTGGTTGCGTGGCGTGCTGATGGTGATCACATCGCCCTCGTGCACGCTGTCGTGCATGGCGACGGAGCCGCCGCGCGAGGCCGGGTCGCGCAACACGGCGATGCGGTAGCGGTGCGACTCGTGCGAGGCGTTGCACAGCGAGTATTGGCGCACCAAGCCGCCCGGCAGGTGCACATCGATGTGCGAGCCCGCGCTGAACGGAGGCAGCGCCGCGCCGTCCAGCCGCGCCAGCTCATAGCTGGCGATGCCTTCGGCTTCGGCCTGCTTCTTGACGACGCGGACCTGCAGGGTCTCCTGCGCGGTCATGCGGCCACCGCCTGGGCAGCGGCCGGTGCACGCTCGGCGGCCAGCAAGCGGTCCAGAATCTTGCGGGACTGCACGCCGCCCGCATCGATGTTGAGCATGAGCAGCTTGCGGTCAGGGTAGCGCAGCAGGTTCTCCTGCTGCAGTTCCAGCATCTGCTGGTCTTCGGCAAAGATCTTGCCCTGGCCGTCGCGGATCTGGGTGGTGAGCGACGGGTCCTGCGGTTTGAAGTTGCGCGCCATGCCCCAGAAGTAGTGGATCGACGTTTCGGTCTCGGGCGTGATGAAGTCCACCACGATGCTCGACGCCTTCTTGTCGGCCGGTGCGTTGTAGCCGCCGTGGCCAGCCAGCGCCACGCCCACCTCGATCAGCACATGGCTGGGGGGCGTGAAGTGGCAGATCTGCCAGCGGTCCACCAGCTGGTCGTCGGGCAGGCCGTTCATGCGCAGCGCCATCTTCCAGAACGGGGGGGCCTCGATGCCTTCCATGAAGCGGCTGGTGATCACCTCGTCGCCCTCCACGCGGGTCTTGCAGGGCACTTCGTCGATTTCCTTCTGGCCGATGCTGGTGGAGTGCACATAGGTCTCATGCGTCAGGTCCATCAGGTTGTCGATCATCAGGCGGTAGTCGCAGGCAATGTGGTACAGCCCGCCGCCATAGGCCCATTCGGGGTTGTTGGCCCAGGGCAGGTGGTGGATGGTGGCGGGGTCGGCCTTGTCGGCGTCGCCGGGCCACACCCAGATGAAGCCGTAGCGCTCCACCACCGGAAAGCTGCGCGCCTTGGGGAACCCTTGGACGCGCTGACCGGGCATGGACACCGACTTGCCCGTGCATTCCACCCGCAGGCCGTGGTAGCCGCATTGCAGATGGCCTTCGCACACCGTGCCCAGCGACAGCGGTGCGCCCCGGTGGGGGCAGAAGTCGTCCAGCGCGGCGACCTGATCGGGCGCGGGACGGTAGAACACGATCTTCTCGCCGCAGATGGTGCGGCCCAGAGGCTTGTCCGCGATCTCGTCGGGCGTGCAGGCTACGTACCAGGCGTTCTTGGGATACATGGTTGTCTCTCTCCGTGGGTGGAAGGTGTTGTCGCAGTCTTGGTATACAGCCCGGGTGCGGATCGCGGCTGGAGTAGCGCAATTGTGCGGAAAAGGTGATTTTCTGTATACATAAGAAAGCCGTAAAACAGCTATCTCAGTTCTTTATATCTCGTAAGCTGTTGTTTTGTAATGGTGCTAAACGAGAGTGGGTGGAAGTTGTCCTGATTTCTGTATACATTCTGGTGGCTGAATTCCCTCCCATCAACCGCCATGAACCTGTCCGACTCCCTGACCATCGCTCCACCGGCCGAGGCTGCCGAGGCGGGTGCCTCGCAGGCCGTCAAGGCACAACTGCGCCTGCGCGAGATGATCCTGGCGGGCGAGTTGCCCGGCGGTGCCCGCATCGCCGAGCTGACGCTCGTCGAGAAGCTGGGCGTATCGCGCACGCCCATCCGCGCCGCGCTGATGCGGCTGGAGCAGGAGGGCCTGCTGCACCGGCTGCCCGGTGGCGGCTACGCCGTGCGCACGTTCTCTGAAACCGATGTGGCCGATGCCATTGAGCTGCGCGGGACCATGGAGGGCTTGGCCGCGCGCCTGGCGGCCGAGCGGGGCGTGGCCCCCGCGCTGCTGGCCGAGGCCCATGCGTGCCTGGACGCCATCGACGCCACGCTGGCCCCCTCCACGCTGGATGACGAGGGTTTCTCGCGCTATGTGGAGCTGAATGCGCGGTTCCACCTGCTGCTCAGTCGCATGGTGGGCAGCGACGTGGTGGCGCGCGAGCTGGACCGCGTCAAGGGCCTGCCGTTTGCGTCGCCCTCGGCGTTTGTGGTGGTGCAGACGCATTCGGCCCAGGCGCGCGACATGCTGGTGGTGGCGCAGGACCAGCACCGCCAGGCGCTGGACGCCATCGAGCGGCGCGAAGGCGCGCGGGCCGAGGCCATCCTGCGCGAGCACTCGCGCATCACCCGGCGCAACCTGCTGGCGGCGGTGCAGGCGTCGCAGGTGCAGGGCTTGCCCGGTGTACAGCTGATCCGCGAGCGGGCATAACGGCCGGTGCAAGCGTCCAGAGTGTCTTGAGTTATTGCATTTGGTAATACCTGAATGCTCGAATTTGCGCTTGTGAAATAACCCAGCCCACGCCAAACTCCCGCCAGCATTTTCTGTATACAACGACTTTCCACAGGAGACAACGATGCAAAAACGCCACCTTCTTCGTGCCTCGGCCGCTGCCGCCATTGCGCTCTCCACCGGTCTGGCCGTGCTGCCCGCCGTGGCGCAGGACAACGTGTTCAAGATCGGCCTGATCCTGCCCATGACCGGCCAGCAAGCCACCACCGGCCGCCAGATCGAAGCCGCGGCGCGCCTGTACATGGCCCAGAACGGCGACACCGTGGCCGGCAAGAAGGTGCAGCTCATCATCAAGGACGACACCAGCCTGCCCGACGTGACCCGTCGCCTCGCCCAGGAGCTGGTCGTCAACGAAAAGGTCAACGTGCTGGCTGGCATGGGCATCACGCCCTCGGCCATGGCCACCGCCCCGCTGGCCACGCAGTCCAAGACACCCCTGGTGGTGATGGCCGCCGCCACCTCCAGCATCACCGAGGCATCGCCCTACGTGGTGCGCACCAGCTTCACGCTGCCGCAGGTGTCGGTGGCCCTGGCCGACTGGGCACCCAAGAACGGCATCAAAAAGGTGGTCACGCTGGTGAGCGACTACGGCCCCGGCATCGATGCCGAAAAGTTCTTCAACCAGCGCCTCACTTTCAACGGCGGCCAGGTGACCGAAGCCCTGCGCGTGCCGCTGCGCAACCCCGACTTCGCCCCCTTCCTGCAGAAGGTGCGTGACGCCAAGCCGGATGCGCTGTTCGTCTTTGTGCCTTCGGGCGCAGGTGCTGCGGTGATGAAGCAGTTCCTGGAGCGCGGCATGGACAAGGCCGGCATCAAGCTCATCGGCACCGGCGACGTGACGGATGACGATCAACTGAACGACATGGGCGACGGCGCGCTGGGCGTGGTCACCTCGCACCACTACTCGGCCGCGCACCCCTCGCCCATGAACAAGAAGTTTGTGGAAGCCTTCGAGAAGGCCAACAAGGGCCTGCGCCCCAACTTCATGGCCGTGGGTGGCTATGACGGCATGCGGGTGATTTACGAAGCGCTCAAGACCACCAAGGGTGCCGGCGGCGGTGACGCCCTGCTGGCCGCCATGAAGGGCCAGATCTTCGAGAGCCCACGTGGCAAGGTGTTCATCGACGCGCAGACCCGCGACATCGTGCAGGACGTCTACCTGCGCAAGGTGGAGCGCGTGAACGGCCAGCTGTACAACGTGGAATTTGACGTGATCAAGGACGTCAAGGATCCCGGCAAAACTAAATAAGCCCCCCTGAGCCGCTGCGCGGCTTCCCCCGGAGGGGGACGCCGCCAGCGCGGCGGGGCGGCCCTTGCGCGGCGGCCGCTGGTCTGGGCCGTGCCAGTATTTGCGGGCAGGCTCCCTCTCGATCCGTTCGGGCTGAGCCTGTCGAAACCGGGGGCCGCAGGTTGAACTTCCGGCTTTGGTGATTCGTCGCACTTCCACAGCTCTGAGCAGGGTGGTGCACTTTTGTCTTCAATGAAGTGATTTCATGCTGACCATTCTTTTCGACGGCGTTGCCTACGGCATGCTGCTGTTCATCCTGGCAGTGGGCTTGGCCGTGACCATGGGGCTGATGAACTTCATCAACCTGGCGCACGGGGCCTTCGCCATGGCGGGGGGCTACATCACGGTGCTGCTCATGCAGCGGCTGGATGTGCCCTTCCTTGTCTGTCTGCCCATCGCCTTTGTCGGCACGGCCCTGCTCGGCGGTGTGCTGGAGCGCACGCTGTACCGCCCGCTGTACCACAAGGCCCACCTGGACCAGGTGTTGTTCTCCATCGGTCTGGTGTTCATGGCCGTGGCCAGCGTGGACTACTTTGTGGGCTCCACGCAGCAGATCATGCAGCTGCCCGAATGGCTCAAGGGCCGCACCGAGATCGGCGGCGGCGCACTCACCCTGGGCATGGGCCACTACCGCCTGTTCATCATCGCGGTGTGTGCGGCGCTCACCGTGGGCCTGCAATATGTGCTCACCAAAACCCGCTTCGGCAGCCGCCTGCGCGCCAGCGTGGACGACCAGCGCGTGGCTGCGGGCATGGGCATCAACGTGAACATCGTGTTCCTGTCCACCTTCGCTTTTGGCTCGGGCCTGGCAGGCCTGGGCGGTGCGCTGGGCGCGGAAGTGCTGGGGCTCGATCCGAGCTTTCCGCTCAAGTTCATGATCTACTTTTTGATCGTGGTGGCCGTGGGCGGCACCTCGTCCATCACCGGCCCGCTGCTGGCCGCATTGTTGCTCGGCATTGCCGACGTGGCTGGCAAGTACTACATCCCCAAGCTGGGCGCCTTCATTGTGTACAGCCTCATGATCCTGATCCTCATCTGGCGCCCGCAGGGCCTCTTTGTGCGCAAGGGGGGCAAGTGATGGCGAACCCGCAAAACACCCTGCTGCAGGCCCGGCGCTTTCGCTGGTGGGAGCCCGTGCTGTGGCTGCTGGCCTTTGCCGCGCCGCTGGCATTGCCCAGCCATGCGCTCATCATCAACGAGATCGCCATCGTCGCGCTGTTCGCCATTTCGCTGGACCTCATCCTGGGCTACACCGGCATCGTGTCGCTGGGCCATGCGGCCTTCTTCGGCCTGGGCGGCTACGCGGCCGCGCTGTTTGCCAAGCATGTGATGCCCGACCCGCTGGTGGGCCTGGCCGTGGGCATTGGTGCCGCAACCGTGCTGGGCGCGGTGGCGTCGCTCACCATCATGCGCGGCACCGACCTCACGCGCCTCATGGTCACGCTCGGCGTAGGCCTGGTGATGCTGGAGCTGGCCAACAAGCTCGACTGGCTGACCGGCGGCGCTGACGGCCTGCAGGGCGTGATGATGGGCCCCGTGCTCGGCAAGTTCGAATTTGACCTGTATGGCCGCACGGCCGCTTGGTATTCGCTCACCGTGCTGCTGGTGTTCTTCTTGCTCGCCCGCCGCATCGTGCAGTCGCCCTTTGGCGCTACGCTCAAGGCCATCCGTGACAACCGGCTGCGCGCCATGGCCATCGGCATCCCGGTGACGGCCAAGCTGGCGCAGGTGTACACGTTGGCCGCTGCGCTGGCCGGGGCTGCAGGCGCGCTGCTCACGCAGACCACGGGTTTTGCATCGCTCGATTTGTTCGAGTTCCACCGCTCGGCCGACGTGATGTTGATCCTGGTGATCGGCGGCGTGGGCTGGCTGTATGGCGGCATCCTGGGCGCCATCGGCTTCAAGCTGCTGCAGGACGTGATCTCGTCCATCACACCGCAGTACTGGACCTTCTGGGTCGGCCTGTTCCTGGTGGTACTGGTGCTGGTAGGGCGCGACCGCCTGTTCCGCCCCTGGACCTGGTTTGGCGCGGGCCGCAAGGCCGGGGCTGCCTCCAACACGGGAGGCCACTGACATGAACAACACCACCTCCAACACCGTGCTATCGGCGCAGGGCCTGGTCAAACGTTTTGGCGGCATCACGGCCACCAACAATGTCACGCTGAACCTGCAAAAGGGCGCACGCCATGCGCTCATCGGCCCCAACGGCGCAGGCAAGACCACGCTGATCAATCTGCTGACCGGCGTGCTGGAGCCCACCGAAGGCTCCATCACGCTCGAAGGCCAGGACATCACGCGCCTGGCGCCGCACCAGCGCGTGCAGCGCGGCATGGTGCGCACCTTCCAGATCAACCAGCTGTTCGACACGCTCACGCCGCTCGAAACCTTGGCGCTCACCGTTTCGCAGCACCAGGGCTTGGGCGGCAAGTGGTGGCAGCCGCTGGGCGCGCGCAAAGCGGTCAATGAGCGCTGCGAACAACTGCTGGAGCAGTTCCACCTCACGTCCGTGATGGCCGAGGAAACGCGCGTGCTGGCCTACGGCAAACGCCGCTTGCTGGAGATTGCGATTGCGCTGGCCTGCGAGCCGCGCGTGTTGCTGCTCGACGAACCCGTGGCCGGTGTGCCCGCCGGCGAGCGCGAAGAACTGCTGCAGACAGTAGCGGCCCTGCCCGCCGATGTCTCGGTGTTGTTGATCGAACACGATATGGACCTGGTTTTCAGCTTTGCCAACCGCATGACGGTGCTGGTCAACGGCACCGTGCTCACCGAGGGCGACCCCGACACCATTGCCAACGACCCGCAGGTGAAGGCCGTGTATCTGGGCCATGGGGAGGACGCCCATGTCTAAGACCGAGCTGCTGCGCATTGAAGGCCTGAGCGCAGGCTACGGCGAAGCCGTGGTGCTGCAAGGTATTTCGCTGGCCCTGCCCGAAGGCGACACGCTGGCCCTGCTGGGCCGCAACGGCACGGGCAAGACCACGCTCATCAACACGCTGGCCGGCGCCACGCGCCAGCACGCGGGCACGGTGAGCCTGGGCGGCGTGGCCCTGCACAAGCTGCCGCCGCATGAGCGCGCAGCCGCCGGCATCGGCTGGGTGCCGCAAGAGCGCAATATCTTCAAGTCGCTCACGGTGCACGAGAACCTCACGGCCGTGGCGCGTCCGGGCCGCAAAGGCTCCACCGCGCGGCCGTGGACGCCCGAGCGTGTGTACGAAATGTTCCCGCGCCTGGCCGAGCGCAAAACCAACCTGGGTACGCAGCTCTCCGGCGGCGAGCAGCAGATGCTGGCCGTGGGCCGCGCGCTGGTGCTCAACCCGCGCCTGCTGCTGCTCGACGAACCGCTCGAAGGCCTGGCACCCATCATCGTGGAAGAGCTGCTGCGCGCCATCCGCCGCATCACGCGCGAAGAGGGCCTGTCGGCCATCATCGTGGAGCAGCATCCGCAGGCCATCCTGGCCATCTCCGATCACGCCGCCGTGCTGGACCGGGGCACCGTGGTGCACACCGGCAGCGCGGCCGAGCTGAGCGCGCAACCCGAGCTGCTGGACCGCCTGCTGGGCGTGGCACGGTAGCGCGCACCATGGGCAGCGCTGTGCATCGCAGAACCCTCCTGGCATGGCTGGCAGCGTCGTTCGGCGGTGCGGCCAGCGCGCAGGCCGCTTTTCCCTCACGCCCGCTGCGCATCGTCGTGCCCAATGCGGCGGGCGGCGCGGCCGACATCACGGCGCGCACGGTGGGACAGAAGATCGCGGGCCCGTTGGGGCAAAGCGTGGTCATTGAAAACAAGCCCAGCGCGGGCGGTGTGGTGGCGGGCGAGCAGGTGGCCCGCGCCGAGCCCGACGGCCACACGCTGCTGCTGGTGAGCAGTGGCACGGCGGTGAGTGCGGCACTGTTCCAGTCGCTGCCGTTCGACACGCTCAAGGACTTTGCGCCCGTCTCCCTGCTGGCCACGTTCGACCTGGCCGTGGTGGTCAAGGAAGGCGGGCGTTTTGCCACCCTGGCCGACCTGCTGGCCTACGGCCGCGCGCACCCCGGCAAGCTCAACATCGGCACGCCGCAGATCGGCACCACGCAGAACCTGGCGGCCGAACTCTTCAAGGTGACGGCGGGCATCGACGCGCAGGTAGTGCCCTTCAACGGCACGCCGCCGGTCATCACCGCGCTGCGGGGTGGAGAGATCGACGTGATGATCGACATCCTGGGTGGCCTCATGCCGCAGATTGGCGCCAAGGCCCTGCGGCCGCTGGCCGTGATGGGCGCGCAGCGGGCGCCGCAGCTGCCCGATGTGCCCACGGCGCGCGAGAGCGGCGGCCCACTCGTGGGCTTCAACGTCACGTCGTGGAACGGCCTGGCCGTGCCCGCCAAGACGCCCCAGGCGGTGGTGGAGCGCCTCTCGCGCGAGGTGCAGGCCGCGCTGGCCCAGCCCGACGTCAAAAAGCGCCTGCTTGAGCTGAATCTGCATGCCCAGGGCAGCACCCCCGCGCAGCTGGGTGAGCACCTGGCCGCAGATGTGCGCCGCTGGAGCGACGTGATCGCCAAGGCCAAAATCGCGCGCCAGTGAGCGCTGCCGCTGCGGATCGCTGGCGGTGGTGAAAGGCGGAAAGGAACATCGAATGAACATCACACACATCGGCCTCGTGGGCTACGGCGAGGTGGGCAAGATCTTCAGTGCGGGCTTGCGCGTGCAGCCCGGCGTGGCCTCCGTCGCTGCGTGGGACCTGAAGCTGGCCGACCCCGCGCACCGCGACGCCTTGCAGAAGCACGCCGCGCAGGCGGGTGTGGTGGCCGTGGATGGGATTCAGGCACTGTGCGCGCGTTGTGACTGCATCATCTCGGCCGTCACCGCATCGAACACGCTGGCCGTGGCGCAGGAGGCCGCGCAGCACATCCGCCCCGGCACCGTGTTCCTGGACCTCAACTCGGCATCGCCCGGCACCAAGCAGCAGGCCGCTGCGCTCATTGAGGCGCGGGGTGCGCACTATGTCGAGGCGGGTATGATGACCTCGGTGCCCCCCTACGGCATCCGCGTGCCCATGTTGCTGGGCGGTGCCCAGGCCGCCGCACTGGCCGCTGTGTTGACCGGCTGGGGCATGGATGCCCAACCCGTGAGCGAGCAATTGGGCGTTGCCAGCGCCATCAAGATGTGCCGCAGCATCATGATCAAGGGCCTCGAAGCCCTGGTGATTGAGAGCTACGCCACCGCCCGCCACTACGGCGTGGAAGACCATGTACTGCCCACGCTGGCCGAGACCTTCCCGTCCCTCGACTGGCACGAGCAGGGCCGCTACTTCTTCAGCCGCGTGGTGCAACACGGCCAGCGCCGCGCCGAGGAAATGCGCGAGTCCGCCCACACAGTGCGCGAGGCCGGCATGGAACCCCTGATGGCCTCCGCCATCGCCGCCAAGCAGCAATGGGTGGCCGAGCTGGCCCGCGAAGGCGTGTTTCAGGGCCTGCCCAAGGACGCACGCTGGCAGGACTATGCGGACCGGTTGTTGGAAAGCTTGCCATCCCCAGCTGCTGGGGACTGACGCCTCAGCCCCTTTGATTCGTCTCTGCTCCATGCAACTGGCGCGGCCGAATACCAGGGACGCCGAGCAAGGGCCGCCCCGCAGCGATGGCGTCGTCCCCCTGGGGGGAAGGCGCGCAGCGCCTCAGGGGGGAGACCTGTACAACGCCTGCAGCGTCGTCCGAATCAGCTCCGCCATGGCCTGCTGCGTCAGCGTGGCCGGGCGTTGCGAGCTGACGGCCATGAACAGCTTGCTGCGCAGGCGCGTGTTGCCGCTGGCTTCCGCATCCTCTCCATCGCTGCCTGCGCCGTGGATGGGCCGGGTGCTGAACACCTCCGATTTGCCCGACGTGGTGACTGCATTCATGGGCAGCACCGCGCAGCCCGCGCCATCGGCCACCAGGTCCAGGATGGCGGCTACGCCGTCGATCTCCAGGCTGATCTGCGGGCGCTTGCCACGCGCGGCCAGTTCGGACTCCACCAGCATGCGGATGGAGTTGGGGCGCGTGGGAATCACCAGCGGAAAACGCGGCAGCTCGTCCAGCGGCAGGGGCGTGCGGGCCAGGGCATCAGCCTCTGCCTCGCTCTGGCCGGGGGCGCGGCGCTGCACCAGAAACAGGTCTTCCTCCAGCAGCGCCGTGGTCTCGATGCCCGGCGCGGGCGTGGTGTTGTAGAGCAGCGCAATGTCGAGCAGCCCCGTGGTCAGCGATTCGCGCATGGCCACCGACAGGCCTTCGCTGATGGCCAACGCCGCGTCCGGCATCTTCACCCGGAAGGCGCGCGTCAGCGGCACCGTCAGCACCTTGGCAATGCTGGGCGGCAGGCCAATCGCCACGCGCCCGGCCAGCGCACCGCGCACGCGGCCCAGCTCTTCCCGCGCGCGCTCCACCTGGTGCAGGATGCCGCGGCCGTGCTCCAGCAGCAGCTTGCCCGCCTCGGTGGGCGTGGCGCCCCGGCCGTTGCGCACCAGCAGGTTCTGGCGCAGCTCCACTTCCAGCAGGCGCACCTGGCGGCTCAGGGCGGGCTGGGCAATGTCCAGCACCACCGAGGCGCGGGTAAAACTGCCCAGTTCGGCCACCCGCACAAAGTATTCGATCTGCTTGAGGTCCATGGGCAAGGTTCTCTGTTAGGGCCTGTTCACACTATTTTTGCCAGTGCGAAGGCAGCCCCAGCCACGCCAATATAGGCGCGTGACGACGCCAAGGCCGGGGCCTTGGCTAGGAACGCAACGACGAGTGGCGTGGCTGGGGTTGCCTTCCCTTCGGGTTGCGATGCAAACGGGCCATCCGCTGTGTTGCCAATCCTCGCTGGGGCCGCACCCCAGCTTCGTTTGGCGCCTAGCGCCTGGCCCGTTTGCTTCGCAACGCATCTGGCAAAAATAGTGTGAACAGGCCCAAATTGCAATAGCTGTGGGTCAACGATCACGGAATGATATATCTGGTAGTGCCGGTGCCGCCTTCATGTTTGGGCCGCCGCTGCCCACAATCGGCGGCATGTATACAACTGCACGCACCGCCTGGGCCACCCGCAGCCCGGCAGGAGACAACGCATGACGCAGACCGTGATCCGAGGCATTTCTTCCATGGCCACGCGCCAGGTGCTGGCCGATCTGGTGGCCGGTTTTGCGCAGCAGTCGGGCACGCAGGCCGCGATCGAATCGGTGGGCGGTGTGGACGCCGCCAAGCGCGTGGCGGCCGGTGAGGCATTCGACGTGGTGATCCTCGCGTCCGACGCCATCGACAAGCTTTTGGCCACAGGCCACCTGGTGCCCGGCAGCAAGGTGGACTGGGTGCACTCCGGCGTGGCCGTGGCTGTGCCTGCGGGCGCGCCGCTGCCCGACCTGTCGAGCGAAGACGTCGTGCGCGCTGCCGTGCTGGCCGCGCCCAGCATCAGCCTGTCCACCGGCCCCAGCGGAGTGGCGCTGAGCAAACTGTTTGAGCGCTGGGGCATTGCCGAGCAGATCGCCCCGCGCATGGTGCAGGCGCCTCCCGGCGTGCCCGTGGGCTCGCTGGTGGCCAAGGGCGAAGTGGCGCTGGGCTTTCAGCAACTGAGCGAGCTGCTGCATGTACAGGGCATCCAGATCGTGGGCCCGCTGCCACCGGCCATCCAGATCACCACCACGTTTTCCGCAGGCGTTGGCGTGCATTCGCAGCAGGCGGATGCCGCGCGTTCGCTGCTGGCCTACCTGGCCTCGCCCGCTGCCGCAGACGCCAAACGCAAGCAGGGCATGGAGCCCGCCTGAAGCGATATGAACAACCCCCTGAGTCGCTTCGCGCCTTCCCCCTTCTCTCGCATTGCGGCGCAATGCGGGAAGGTGGACACCGCCAGTGCCTGGCAAGCGAAGCGCCGCTTAACGGCTTGGCGGCCCTTGCGCGGCGGTCCTGGCTTGTGCCGTGCTTGAGCATGGTCCACGCTCAGTAGTCAGCCCACGAACACAACCAACGAACGATCCAAGGAGCAACCCACTATGAGCCTCATCATCGACTGTCACGGCCACTACACCACGGCCCCCAAGGCGCTGGAGAACTGGCGCAATGCGCAGATCGCCGGCATCAAAGACCCGGCGGCTAGCCCCAAGGTGGCTGACCTGCAGATCGCCGACGACGAGCTGCGCGAGTCCATCGAGACCAACCAGCTGCGCCTGATGAAGGAGCGCGGCAGCGACATCACGCTGTTCAGCCCCCGCGCCAGCTTCATGGCCCACCACATTGGCGACTTCAATGTGTCCAGCACCTGGGCGGCCATCTGCAACGAGCTGTGCTACCGCGTCTCCACGCTGTTCCCCGACCATTTCGTGCCCGTGGCCATGCTGCCGCAGTCGCCCGGTGTCGATCCCGCCACCTGCATCCCCGAGCTGGAAAAGTGCGTGAAGGAATACGGCGCGGTGGGCATCAACCTGAACCCTGATCCCTCGGGCGGTCACTGGACCAGCCCGCCGCTGACCGACAAGCACTGGTACCCCATCTACGAAAAGATGGTGGAGTACGACCTGCCCGCCATGATCCACGTGAGCACCAGCTGCAACGCGTGCTTCCACACCACCGGTGCGCACTACCTGAATGCCGACACCACGGCCTTCATGCAGCTCATCCAGGGCGATCTGTTCAAGGACTTCCCCACGCTCAAGTTCCTGATCCCGCATGGCGGCGGCGCGGTGCCTTACCACTGGGGCCGCTTCCGGGGCCTGGCGCAGGAGATGAAGAAGCCCCTGCTGCAAGAGCACCTGCTGAACAACGTGTTCTTTGACACCTGCGTGTACCACCAGCCCGGTATCGACCTGCTCAACACCGTGATCCCGGTGAAGAACGTGCTGTTCGCCAGCGAAATGATCGGCGCGGTGCGGGGCATTGACCCCACCACCGGCAACTACTACGACGATACCAAGCGCTACATCGAGGCCTCCACCATCCTGAGTGCCGACGACAAGCACCAGATCTACGAAGCCAACACGCGCCGCGTGTTCTCCCGACTCGATTCACGCCTGAAGGCAAAGGGGCTCTGACATGTTTGAACTTGGCGTTGTCTACCGCAACATCACCCGCGCTGATCGCGCAGCGGCCGACGGCCTGGCCGCCCTCGGCTCGGCCACCGTGCACGAGGCCATGGGCCGCGTGGGCCTGCTCAAGCCCTACATGCGCCCCATCTACAGTGGCCAGCAGGTCAGCGGCACGGCCGTCACCGTGCTGCTGCAGCCCGGCGACAACTGGATGATGCATGTGGCGGCCGAGCAGATCCAGCCCGGCGACATCGTGGTGGCGGCCGTCACCTCGGAATGCACCGACGGCTACTTTGGCGACCTGCTGGCCACCAGCTTCCAGGCTCGTGGCGCGCGCGCCCTCATCATCGACGCCGGTGTGCGCGACGTGAAGACGCTGCAGGAGATGAACTTCCCCGTGTGGAGCAAGGCCATCAGCAGCAAGGGCACCATCAAGGCCACGTTGGGCTCGGTCAACATCCCCGTGGTGTGCGCAGGTGCGTTAGTCACGCCGGGTGACGTGATCGTGGCCGACGACGACGGCGTGGTGTGTGTGCCCGCCGCCCGTGCAGCCGAGACGCTGGCCGCCGCACAGAAGCGCGAGAGCTTTGAAGGCGAGAAGCGCGCCAAGCTCGCCAGCGGCGTGCTTGGCCTCGACATGTACAACATGCGCCCTGGTCTGGAGAAGGCGGGCCTCAAGTACATCGACTGAGCGGTTTTTCAGCCTTTTGGGTTGCAAGCGCTAGTGAATCATGCGCTTGCAGCTATGCAATTTATAGCAAACAGTTTCTTCAGAAGATTCTTCTTTCCATGCGTTGTTCCGTGCCTCCCGTTTCCCTTTCCCGCCGTGCAGGCCTGGCCCTGGGCCTGGCGGCTGCGCTGGGCTGTGTGCCCCAGCTCGCCTCGGCGCAGGCGTTTCCGTCCAAGCCCGTGCGCATCATCACGCCCTTCCCGGTAGGCGGTGGGCCGGACGGCGTGGCCCGCCTGGTGGCTGAAAAACTGGGTCGCGCCTGGGGCCAGCCCGTGGTGGTCGAGAACCGCCCCGGTGGCAATGGCTTCATCGCCATCGACGCGTTCAAGCGCGGCGCCAAGGACGGGCATGACCTGATCGTGCTCGACAACGTGCACCTGGCGGCCTACCCCAGCCTGTTCAAGAAGCTGCCCTACGACACGGCCAAGGACTTCGACACACTGCTGCCGCTGTTCAAGACCTACTTCTTCTTCACCGTGGCCGCCAACAGCAGATACAAGGCCGTGAGCGACATCGTGGCCGACGCCAAGGCCAACCCTGGCAAGCTCAACTACGGCTCCTGGTCCATCGGCAACCCGGTGCACCTGGGCTCCGAGCTGTTTGAAAGCGCCACCGGTACGCAGATGGAGCACGTGCTCTACAAAGAGACCACGCAGCTCTACACCTCGGTCTCCACCGGCGAGCTGTCGTTTGCGCTGGGCAGTGCTGCCACCGCCGGGCCGCTGCAGCGCGCGGGCAAGCTGCGCTTTCTGGCCGTCACTGCGCCGCAGCGCCTGGCCAGCTTTCCGGACGTGCCCACCGTGGGCGAATCGGGTGGCCCCAAGGGCTTTGAGGTGACGGGCTGGAACGCCATTGCCGTGCCGCCCGGCCTGCCCGCTGCCGTGACCGACAAGATCCGCAAGGACATCGAGCAAGCCCTGTCGGGCGCCGATGTGCAGGAGAAGTTCAAGAGCTTTGGCTACGAGCCCTTCCCCACCACCCGCGCGCAGTTCACCCAGTTCGTTAAGGACGAGAGCCAGCGCTTTGGCGAGGTGATCAAGAAGGCCAACGTGTCCCTCGACTGACCCGCCCCCACCCAGCAACCAAGGACCCATGCCCATGAGCGAATTCACCAAGACCCCCGGCTGGCTGGACTGGTACGCCGGCCCCAGCAAACCCCGCTTCCAGGTGCCTGCAGGCGCGGTGGACGCGCACTGCCACGTGTTCGGCCCCGGGGCAGAGTTCCCCTACGCCCCCGAGCGCAAGTACACCCCCTGCGACGCCAGCAAGCACCAGCTGTACGCGCTGCGCGACCACCTGGGCTTTGCACGCAACGTGGTCGTGCAGGCCACCTGCCACGGTGCGGACAACCGCGCCATGGTGGATGCGCTGGTGCACTCCGGTGGCAAGGCGCGTGGCGTGGCCACCGTCAAGCGCTCGGTCACCGACCAGGAACTGCAGGCCATGCACGACGCCGGCGTGCGCGGCGTGCGCTTCAACTTCGTCAAGCGCCTGGTGGACTTCACGCCCAAGGACGAGCTGATGGAGATTGCCGCGCGCATCGCCAAGCTCGGCTGGCACGTGGTGATCTACTTCGAGGCGGTGGACCTGCCCGAGCTGTGGGACTTCTTCACCGCACTGCCCACCACCGTGGTGGTGGACCACATGGGACGCCCCGATGTGAGCAAGCCGGTGGACGGACCGGAGTTTGAGTTGTTCCTGAAGTTCATGCGCCAGCACCCCAATGTGTGGAGCAAGGTAAGCTGCCCTGAGCGCCTCAGCGTCACCGGACCCAAGGCGCTGAATGGTGAGCAGAACGCGTACCAGGACGTGGTGCCCTTTGCCCGCAAGGTGGTCGCAGAGTTCCCAGACCGCGTGCTGTGGGGCACCGACTGGCCGCACCCCAACCTCAAGGACCACATGCCCGACGACGGCCTGCTGGTCGATTTCATACCGCACATTGCACCCACGGCCGAGCTGCAACGCAAGCTGCTGGTGGGCAACCCGATGCGGCTGTATTGGCCCGAAGAAGTGGAGGTGAAGTAGCCATGGCGCTGGACAAACCCTATTTGGACGTGCCCGGCACGACCATCTTCGACGCGGAGCAAAGCCGCAAGGGCTACTGGCTCAACCAGTTCTGCATGAGCCTGATGAAGGCCGAGAACCGCGAGCGCTTCAAGGCCGACGAGCGCGCCTATCTGGACCAGTGGGCGATGACCGAGGAGCAGAAGCAGGCCGTGCTCGCACGCGACCTGAACCGCTGCATTGCGCTGGGCGGCAACATCTACTTTCTGGCCAAGATCGGCGCCACGGACGGCAAGAGCTTCCAGCAGATGGCGGGCAGCATGACCGGCATGACCGAAGAGGAATACCGCAACATGATGATCAACGGCGGCCGCAGCGCCGAGGGCAACCGCTTTGTGGGTGAAGACGGCGACGCGCAGGCGCACCGCCAGCCCCAAGGCAAGGCCCACCCCCTGCAACAGCCCCCCGAGGCAAAGAAGGCGAGCTGAGACCGACACCATGGCCAAAATCACCGCATCCGTTTTCACATCGCACGTGCCCGCCATTGGCGCCGCACTGGACCTGGGCAAGACGCAGGAAGACTACTGGAAGCCGCTGTTCGCGGGCTACGACTTCTCCAAGCAGTGGATGAAGGACAACAAGCCCGACGTGATCTTCCTGGTCTACAACGACCACGCCACCGCGTTCAGCCTGGACCTGATACCCACCTTCGCCATCGGCACGGCGGACAAGTACATGCCCGCCGACGAAGGCTGGGGCCCGCGCCCCGTGCCGCCGGTCATCGGCCACCCGGCGCTGGCGGCGCACATCGCGCAGTCCGTGATCCAGCAGGACTTTGACCTCACCATCGTCAACAAGATGGATGTCGACCACGGCCTCACCGTGCCGCTGTCGCTGATGTGCGGCCAGCAAGACCCGAAGACGGGCGCCTGGCCCTGCCCGGTGATTCCTTTTGCCGTCAACGTCGTGCAGTACCCCGTGCCCAGCGGCCGTCGCTGCTACAACCTGGGCCAGGCCATCCGCAAGGCGGTGGAGAGCTACGACGAAGACCTGAACGTGCACATCTGGGGCACGGGCGGCATGAGCCACCAGCTGCAGGGCCCGCGCGCGGGGCTCATCAACAAGGAGTTCGACAACGCCTTCCTCGACAAGCTCATCAGCGATCCCGAGGCCGCCGCCAGCATCCCGCACATCGACTACGTGCGCGAGGCGGGCAGCGAAGGCATCGAGCTGGTGATGTGGCTCATCGCGCGCGGCGCCATGGCCGATGTGGCCGGTGGCAAGCCGCCGAAGGTGGCGCACCGCTTCTACCATGTGCCCGCGTCCAACACCGCCGTGGGCCACCTGATTCTTGAGAACACGTAAAAAACCCGCCAAAGGACACACACCATGACCATCAAAGTCGCACTCGCAGGCGCTGGCGCCTTCGGCATCAAGCACCTGGACGGCATCAAGAACATCGACGGCGTCGAAGTCGTTTCCCTCATCAGCCGCGACCTGGCCAAGACCCAGGAAGTGGCCGACAAGTACGGCATCAAGCACGTCACCACCGACCTGGCCGACAGCCTGGCCATCAAGGAAGTGGACGCCGTGATCCTGTGCACGCCCACGCAGATGCACGCCAGCCAGACCCTCGCCTGCCTGGAAGCGGGCAAGCACGTGCAGGTCGAGATCCCGCTGTGCGATGTGCTGGCCGATGGCGAGAAGGTTGTCGCCCTGCAAAAGCAGACCGGTCTGGTGGCCATGTGCGGCCACACCCGCCGCTTCAACCCCAGCCACCAGTACGTGCACAAGAAAATCACGGCCGGCGAGTTCAACATCCAGCAGATGGATGTGCAAACCTACTTCTTCCGCCGCACCAACATGAACGCGCTGGGCCAGCCCCGCAGCTGGACGGATCACCTGCTGTGGCACCACGCTGCCCACACGGTGGACCTGTTCGCCTACCAGGCGGGCAGCCCCATCGTCAAAGCCAACGCCATTCAGGGCCCCATCCACAAGGACCTGGGCATTGCCATGGACATGAGCATCCAGCTGCAGGCGGCCAACGGCGCCATCTGCACACTGTCGCTGAGCTTCAACAACGACGGCCCGCTGGGCACCTTCTTCCGCTACATCGGCGACACCGCCACCTACATCGCCCGCTACGACGATCTGGTGAACGGCAAGGAAGAAAAGATCGACGTGAGCAAGGGCTATGTGTCGATGAACGGCATCGAGCTGCAGGACCGGGAGTTCTTCGCCGCGATCAAGGAAGGCCGTGAGCCCAACGCCAGCGTGGCCCAGGTGTTGCCGTGCTACCAGGTGCTGCACAACCTGGAGCAGCAGCTCAACGCAGGCTGATTGCAAGCAAAAATGGCTGCTGGCGCTTATCCATCAAGCGCTAGCAGCTATTCATTTGATAGTTATTGGGGTGTGCGACCTCACCCCTTCAATGCCGTCTTGTGCTCGATGACGCGCGAGACCAGGCCGTAGTCCACCGCCTCCTCGGCCGACATCCAGCGGTCCCGCTCGATGTCTTCCAGCACCACCTCCAGTGGCTTGCCTGTCTGGCGGGCAATGGTGCCCGCAATCCGCTCACGCGCTTTCACCATCTCGCGCGCCTGGATGGCGATGTCGCTGGCCGGGCCACCCGCGCCGCCGCTGGGCTGGTGGATCAGAAATCGCGTGTTGGGCAGGCAGAACCGCCGCTCGCGCGGCGCCGCCAGGTACAGGTGCGTGGCCGCGCTGCCCACCCAGCCAGTGCCGATCATGTTCACCGGTGCAGAAATGAAGCGCACCAGGTCGTGGATCGTGTCGCCCGACTCCAGGTGCCCACCGGGCGAGCTCACCAGCATGTCGATGGGCTCGGCGCTGTCAGCGTCCAGCGCAATCAGCCGCCGTGCCACATCGGCGGCCAGCGTGTCGGTGATGGTGCCAAAGACCAGCAGGGTGCGGGCCTTGAACGCTTTTTCTTCCAGGTAAGACGTGCGCGGCTCGGCGTCTTGGGTGGGGGTTGGGGTGTTGGTGTCTGGCGTGTCCATAGGGCCAAGTCCTTGAAAAGAGTGACAGGACTGCCATGACGAACGAGACACGCCGGGCGTGACATTTTTCTGCGCTGAAATGTTCAGGCCAGCGCTGCAACGCGGACCCACTGGCCCGCACTGCGCCCCTTGGACTGTTCAGCCTGCGGCCACGCGCTGCCCCGGCGCAATGGTGGGCGGCGCCGCATTCAGCGTCTCGATCGCAAAACCCGCCGCCGCCTTGTAGCGGGCCATGAAGCCCTCGCGCTCCTCGCGTGGCAGCACGTCGTCGATGTGGTCGAACACCCCACCGCAGCGCTCGTCCACCAGCCCCAGCAGGCCAAAGGGGCCAGAGCCCCGGTTGCGCAGCACCAGCGCAGAGATATCCTTGCACAGCTTGTCGTCGTAGGCGCGCAGCGCCTGCGGGCCCACGCCATGCGCAATGAGCTGCGCGCCCAGCACGCGCGCATCCACGATGGCCTGACTGGCCCCGTTGGAGCCCACGGGGTACATCACATGCGCCGCATCGCCCAGCAGCGCCACGCGGCCGTCTACCCAGGTGGGCACGGGGTCGCGGTCGATCATGGGGTATTCAAAAATGTCCTTGGCCCCGCGCAGCATGGCGGGTACGTCCAGCCAGCTGTAGTTCCAGCCGTCAAAGTGGTGAGCGAACTCCTCCAGCGCCACACGCCGGTTCCAGTCGCCCTGCTGCCAGCCGCCCTGGTTGTCCACCGTGATCTCGGCAATCCAGTTGATGGTGGCCAGGCCCGTGGCCGGGTCGGGCGGCGTGATGGGGTAGAACACCACCCGGTGCTGCAGCGAGCCCACGCCCACAAACGACGCGCCTGTGCGCACCGGCACCCCCGGCGTGGTGCCGCGCCACATGATGGCTCCGCCCCACTGGATGGGCGGCTGCGTGGGGTGCATTTGCGCCCGCACGGCCGAGTGCAGGCCGTCGGCCGCAATCAGCAGCGAGCCCGCTACTTCGCGTTGCGTGCCGTCGCGTGTTTCGACGATGGCGGTGACGCCATTCGCATCCTGCCGGTAGCCCACCACACGTTGCCCCAGCTGCACGGCGTTGTCGCCCAGGCGGGCTTTGACAGCGTGGTACAGCATCATCTGCAGCTGCCCCCGGTGCACCGAATACTGCGGCCAGTGGTAGCCCGCCTCCAGGCCGCGCGGCTCGGCATACACCTCGTTCCCGTTGCGGCCCACCAGCGCCCATTCGCGTGCCTGCAGGCCAATGGTGTCCAGCACGTCGTTGCCAAACCCCAGGTCGTGCAGTTCGCGCACGGCGTTGGGCTGCAGGTTGATGCCCACGCCCAGCGGCTGCAGTTCCGGCACCGTTTCAAAGACGATGCAGGGCACGCCGATCTGGTGCAGGGTCAGGGCAGTGGCCATGCCACCTATGCCACCCCCGGCGATCAGCACGGGGCGGGCGGAAGAAGGGTGTGAAGTAGTAGGTGCGCCAGACATGCCGAGATTGTCCATGCAATGGCGGGTGGAGCTTGTCGCGGACGCCGCAGTCCCATGCGGCGCCGGGCGCATGCCGGGGGCGGTGTGCTGCAGGTTGGCAGCCTTCTCCCCAAGCCCTACTGCTCAGGCGTAGGTATCGACGTTGTTGCCCAGCCCAGCAGATGGAGTCTTTGCCGCCTGGGTCTTCTTTTGCTGCGCGGCATTGGCCGCCGCCTCTTCGGCCTTCGCCACCTGGGACAGTTGTTGCTCTTGCTGTTGCGCGCGCTGTATCGCCGTAATCTGGGCTTGCACCATCTGGATCTGCGCCTGCAGCAGCTTGGCCTTCTCTTGTTTGGCCTTGGCGTCCATGTCGGAACTGACCACGCCCTTGAGTTCCTCCGTCAGTTCACGCAGCTGCTTTTGCAGCTTGGCGATGTCGCTGCTGCCGCTGGAGGAAGAAGGTTTGACGGGGGATGAGGTGGTGCTGGCAACTTGCATCCCTGGTTATCGGCAAGGCGCAGGGAAAGTTGACGGGACCGCTCGCAAAGGGGGCGATTGAACTGAATGCCGCCTACCCATCCGAGCCATGGTCTACCGATGTGCGGCTTGCCGCAGCCTGTGGCACCATGCTCCGATGCAGAACGATGAACACCTGATGGCGCTGGTGAACGCCAACCGCAGTACCCTGCTGCGCGCCGCTACGCGCCTGCTGGGTTCTGCCGAGGCCGAGGACGCCGTGCAGGACGCCTACGTGCGTGCGCTGGAGGCCCAGGCCCCGGCGCTCAATGCGGCCCAGGCGTGGCTGTTGACGGTGGTGCGCAACCTAGCCATCGACCGCCTGCGGCGGCGCCAGTGGATGGCCCAATGGCTGACCGAAGCCACGCAGACTGCGCATGGCGCTGTTGCCGGTTCGGTCGCGCCCTCGGCAGAGGCCGATGCCGCGCTGGCGCAGCAAGCCACGCTCGCATTGCGGCGGCTGGCGGCGTGCGTCACGCCCATGGAGGGCGCCGCAGTGCTGCTGCATGCGGTGTTCGATGCCAGCCATGCCGAGCTGGCACAGGCCACCGGCCGGACGGAAGCGGCCAGCCGCCAGCAATTGCGCCGCGCATTGCAGCGCCTGCGGCAAGCCGAAGCGCAGGCCCGCCACTGTGATGAACGCGGTGAACCCAGTGACGGCGACCCGGCGGTGCTGCGCCTTTATCTGCAGTCTTTGCAACTACGGGACCCGCAGGCCCTGTGGGCCCTGCTGCGCCAGCCGCCCGTGAGTGCGATGGCGACGCAGCGCTCCGTGCAATCCGTACCACCGCGTGCCTCGCGCGCACCGGCCACGGTGGGTGGGGTGGTTCAGGTGGGCGGGCAACTGGGGTTGGTGCTCACGCTCGACGGCGTGACACTGTGCGTGTTGCCCCTGGGGCCCTGCGCCGAGCTGGCCCAAGACATCGTGGTGGCCTAGCCGACCCACCGGCACAGCAGCAAGAGCCCGCCCGGCAGCACTCAGGAAGGACGTTCGCAACACCATGGCCTCCCATACCACCCCTACCTTCTTCGCCACCCCCCAGGCATTCCGCCAGTGGCTGGAGCGCCATGCGGCCAGCGCGCCGGAGTTGCTGGTGGGTTTTCACAAGGTGGGCTCGGGCCGCCCCAGCATGGGCTGGTCGGAGTCGGTGGACGAAGCCCTGTGCTTTGGCTGGATCGATGGCATCCGGCGGCGCATTGACGAGCACACTTATTCGATTCGCTTCACGCCGCGCAAGCCGTCGTCGATCTGGAGTGCGGTCAACATCGCCAAGGTGGAGCAGTTGCAGGCGGCAGGCCGCATGACGCCTGCGGGGCTGGCCGCTTTCGCGCACCGCAAGGCCGACAAGTCGGCCATCTACTCGCACGAGCAGGCGGGGGTGGCCGAGCTGCCGGTGGCGCTGCAGCGTGCATTCCAGCGCAACAAAGCCGCGTGGCGGTACTTTCAGGAATCCACACCTCCCAGCTACCGCAAGGTGATGCTGCACTGGGTCACATCCGCCAAACGCGATGCGACCCGGGAGGCCCGGTTTGCGCAGCTGGTGGCCGCCTGCGCAGCGGGTGAGCGCATTGAGTTGTGGGCGAAGCGGCCGTCCAGTACCAAGGCTTAGTCCGGCCCCAAGCCCGAGCCACCCGGTAGGTTGCCGCGCTTGCCGTAAGCTCGCGGAATGCAACAAAGAAACCTTGGACCTTTCTCCGTCTCGGCCATCGGCCTTGGCTGCATGAACCTCTCGCACGCCTATGGCGCGCCGGTGTCTGCCGAGCAGGGCGAGCGCGTGCTGCTGGCCGCGCTGGATGCGGGCGTGACGTTGTTCGACACCGCCACGCTCTATGGCTTTGGCGCCAACGAAACCTTGGTGGGCCGTGTGCTGAAGCAGCACCGCAGCCGTTTCACCCTGGCCAGCAAATGCGGCATGCAGGGCGTCGATGTGAACGGCGACGGCAAGCGGGTGCGCGTGATCGATGGCCGGCCCGCCACGCTGCGCCAGACCTGCGAAGACAGCCTGCGCCGCCTGCAGACCGATGTGATCGACCTGTACTACCTGCACCGCTGGGACAAGAAGGTGCCCATTGAAGACAGCGTGGGCGCACTGGCCGACCTGGTGCGCGCGGGCAAGATCCGCAGCATTGGCCTGTCGGAGGTGTCGGCCGCCACCCTGCGCAAGGCCCACGCGGTGCACCCGATTGCGGCAGTGCAGACCGAGTATTCGCTGTGGACGCGCAACCCCGAGATCGCCGTGCTGGACGCCTGCCGCGAACTGGGCGCCGCCTTTGTGGCGTTCAGCCCCGTGGCGCGGGGCTTTCTCTGTGGCGAGCTGCGCGATGTGAGCACGCTCGACGCCAAGGACATCCGCCGCGCCATGCCCCGTTTTGCGCCCGACGCCTATGCGGCCAACCTGGCGCTGCTCGACGACTACCAGGCCATTGCGCGCGATGTGGGCTGCACGCCCGCCCAGCTGGCGCTGGCATGGCTGCTGCACAAGGCCGAGCACATCATCCCCATCCCAGGCACCACCAGCGTGGCGCATTTGCAGGACGACTTGGGCGCCGTTGATGTGCGACTGGATGCCGCCACCCTGGAGCGACTGGACGCGCTGATCAACGAGCGCACGGTGGTGGGCAGCCGCTACAACGCGCAGAGCGCGAGTGAAGTCGATACCGAGACGTTTGAAGACCGCGCAGCGTGAGCAGCGCGGTCTTTGTTGCGTTTATTGATATAGGCCGCAGAAACCGGCGTGGCTCAATCCAGCGGCCGCCGCGCAAGGGCCGCCAAGCCGCACGGGCGGCGCTTCGCTAGCGTGCGATGGCGGCGTCCCCCTGCCCGCAACGCGCAGCGGCGCGAGAGCGGGGGGAAGGCGCGCAGCGCCTCAGGGGGGTGTGCTTTATCTCCCGCGCAGGTTCCCCTTGTCATCTGCAATCACGATCTCCACGCGGCGGTTCATGGCGCGGCCTTCGGGTGATGCGTTGTCGGCCACCGGGTGGGCCTTGCCATAGCCGCGTGCGGTGATGCGGCTGGTGTCCACCCCGCGCTGCACCAGCGCATCGCGCACGGCCTGCGCGCGGCGGTCTGACAGGTCCTGGTTGTAGCTGTCGCTACCCACGCTGTCGGTGTAGCCCTCGATCAGCAGCTTGCGGTCCGGGAACTGCTTGAGGAAGTTGGCCAGCTTGTCCAGACGCGGTGCCGCCTGGGCCGACAGCTCGGCCTTGTTGAAGGCAAACAGCACATCGCCCAAGGTCACCAGCAGACCGCGCTCGGTTTGCTGGGCTTCCATGTCGCGCAGCTGGGCTTCGAGTGCGCGCACACGGTCTTGCGCGGCGTTGGCCTGGGCCATGGCGGCGGTGGCTTGTGCCTGCTGTTGTGCGGCGCGCTGCTCGGCGCTCATCGCCTGCTGCTGTGCCTGTTGTGCGCGCAGGCGGGCGGCGTCGGCCTCCTGGGTGCGGGCTTGCAGGCGGATGCGATCCGCTTCGCTGCCGGCCTGCTTGATGTTGGCATCGAGCTGGCGTGCGCGGGCCGTGTTGGTGGCGATCTCGGCACGCTGGCGGGCGATGTACGCCAGGTGGTTGGTCTCGGATGTGTCCTTGTCATCGGCCCACACGTGGTCGGCCTGGGCCAGGGCATCGGTGGCCTGCTTGAGTTCGAGTTGGGCGTACTGGTTGACGGCGGGGTCGCCTGCCGCAGTGCTCACGGCAGTGCGGGCCTCTTCGAGGGCGGGCGACGGGGTGGTACTGGCGCAGGCGGCCAGCAGGCCCACAGCAATCAGGCTGGTGCACAGGGCGGTGGTGCGGTGAAAAAAGCGTGGCATGGTCGGGTGTTCCTTGGGTGTTGGAGTGAATTCAATCGCGGTGCCATCGGGGGCCTTGGCGCCGGTGGGCGAGAGGCGCAGCCGCCAGGCGAGGCGCACTCGGCACAGCGCAGGGCGCTGGACTAGCGGGGCGATCGGCGGTTGATTTCTTCCTGCAGTGCGCGGATGCTGTCCTGCACCTGGGCCAGGGTGGCGGCATTGCCCACAGCGTCGGCGCGGGTCTCGGCCACGCGGGCATCCACCTCGGCCTCTGCGGCGAGGCGGCGCGCGGCCACATAGTCCTTTTCTGCCATGGCCTTCTCGGCCTGGATGAGCTTCTCGCGGGCCTGCTGCAGCTGCACGGGAGCGCTGGTGGCCACTGCCGGTGCCGCCGCCACGCGGTTGACGGTGGTGCGGGTGACCGCCATCTGTTCGGTGGGGGCTGGGGTGGACGAACAGGCGGCCAGTGCGCCCAGTGCGAGTGCCGCTGTGGCAGTGCGGATCAGTGCAGTTGATTGCATGGTGTATGGGACTCCTCTGGAGGTTGTTGGAGACGCCGCACCCGTGTGTGGGGTAGGCAACCAGGGGGTTCTGGTGTTGATGCATTGTTGGGGCCCGCTCGGCGAGCGGGCGTAGGTCCTGCCTCTGTATCGCTGTCGGGCATGTCTTACGAACATTTGCACGCCGGGTGCTGACACTGCTTGGTGCTGAGGATCTGGAGGCCCGTTGGGGAACTCTCGCTTTGCAGGGGTCTCGATCAAGGGCAATACGCGTGCGCACCGCGTTGTCCCCAGGCTGCGCCGTCTGCTGCTGATGCCTTTGCGCGGGCTGTGCGCGCACGCCGTACGCCCGCCTTCCACCCATCCCCATTGCACAACGAAGAGGAGAGTTACTGCATGCCGCCATCCACGTTTTTCACCTGGGTCCAGGAGACCACTTTTGCGGGTGTGCCGCTATGGAGCCTGTGTGTGGCCCTGGCAGCGGCGGTCGCTACCTATGCCGCCATCCTTGTGGTGTTGCACCTGCTGACCCGCCGCGCCAAGGTGTGGGCCACGCAGTCACACAGCGGCATGGCACTGACCCTGGTGGATGTGCTGGAAGGCACGAGCCGCACGCTGGTGCTGGTGGTGGCGCTGCTGGTGGGCGCAAGTCTGCTGGATCTTCCAGGCCGCTGGGAGAGCCGTCTGAGCCAGCTGTGGTTTGTGGCCGTGGCGCTGCAGATGGGGCTGTGGGGCATGCGCGCGATCGGTATCGGCGTGCGCCGCTATGTGGAGCGGCACTCGTCCAGCGGCATGACGCAGGTCAGCGCCTCGGCCACGCTCATGTCGTGGGGGCTGCGCACGCTGCTGTGGAGTGTGGTGCTGCTGGCCATCTTGTCGAATGTGGGCGTGAACATCACGGCCTTCATCGCCAGCCTGGGGGTGGGCGGTATTGCCGTGGCGCTGGCGGTGCAGAACATCCTGGGCGACTTGTTTGCCTCGCTGGCGATTGCGGTGGACAAGCCTTTTGAGGTGGGCGACTTCATCGTGGTGGGTAACGTGTCGGGCACGGTGCAGGTGATCGGTCTCAAGACCACGCGCATCCGCAGCTTGCAGGGCGAGCAGATCGTGATGTCCAACACCGACCTGCTCAAGCAGACCATCAGCAACTTCCGCATGCTGGAGCGGCGGCGCATCGTGTTCACCTTTGGCGTGGCCTATGACACCACCCCCGAGCAGGCGGAGGCGATTCCAGGCGTGGTGCGCAAGCTCATCGAGTCGCACCCGGAGCTGCGCTTTGACCGTGCGCATTTCAAGGCGCTGGGCACCAACTCGCTGGACTACGAGGTAGTCTATATCGTCGAAGACCCGGCCTACAACCTCTACATGGACCTGCAGCAGTCCATCAACCTGGGGCTGCTGCGCGAGTTCAAGGCCATGGGGGTGGAGTTCGCATTCCCCACCCGCACGGTGCACATTGCCAGCGCACCGCCGCAGGCCCCTGCTGCTGCGGTGTCCTGATTGCGCAGGCGGGTACTGCGTAGGCAAAAAAAAGCCGGCAGCCTTTGCAGGCCGCCGGCTTGAACAGGGTAGTTGCCTCTAGCGCTTTTTCAATTTCTCAAAGAACGCTTACTTGGCGACCACGCGCACCATTTCCAGGCACTTGTTCGAGTAGCCCCATTCGTTGTCGTACCAGCTCACGACCTTGACGAAGGTGCCGTCCAGCGCGATGCCGGCGTCCGCGTCAAAGATCGAAGTACGGGTGTCGCCACGGAAGTCGGTGGCCACCACCTTGTCTTCGGTGTAGCCCAGCACGCCCTTCAGCGCGCCTTCGGACTGGGCCTTCATCTCGGCCTTGATTTCTTCGTAGGTGGCGGCCTTTTCCAGCTCCACTGTCAGGTCCACCACCGACACGTCGGAGGTGGGCACGCGGAAGGACATGCCGGTCAGCTTCTTGTTGAGGGCTGGGATCACCACGCCCACGGCCTTGGCAGCGCCAGTGCTCGAAGGAATGATGTTTTCCAGAATGCCACGGCCACCGCGCCAGTCCTTGTTCGAAGGGCCGTCCACGGTCTTTTGCGTGGCGGTGGCAGCGTGCACGGTGGTCATCAGGCCGCGCTTGATGCCCCACTTGTCGTTCAGCACCTTGGCCACGGGGGCCAGGCAGTTGGTGGTGCACGATGCATTGGAGATGATGGCCTGGCCCGCGTAGGTGTCGTGGTTCACGCCGAACACGAACATGGGGGTGTCGTCCTTGGAGGGGGCCGACAGCACGACCTTCTTGGCGCCTGCGTCGATGTGCTTTTGTGCCGTGACCTTGTCCAGGAACAGGCCGGTGGATTCGATCACGATGTCGGCGCCGACTTCGTTCCACTTCAGGTTGGCAGGGTCGCGCTCTTGCGTCAGGCGGATTTTCTTGCCGTTGACGATCAGGGTGTTGCCTTCCACAGCCACGGTGCCGTCGAAGCGGCCGTGCACCGAGTCGTACTGCAGCATGTAGGCCAGGTAGTCGGGCTCCAGCAGGTCGTTGATGCCCACGACTTCGATGTCGCTGAAGTTCTGGATGGCCGAGCGCAGCACGTTGCGGCCGATGCGGCCGAAGCCGTTGATACCAATCTTGATCGTCATAGGGAGCCTCTTCAAAGTTGCAAAGTCGAAATCGGGAATCTGCCGCTGCGCGCCCGCTGGCAGCGGGGCACAGCGGGCAGAAGAAGTTTTAGCGGGCCTTTTTGGCGGGCTTCAGGCGCGCAGCACCGGTGGCCACCAGCACGGCATCGGCCACGTTCTCTTCGGTGAAGCCGAAGTGCTTGAACAGCACGGGCGCGGGGGCCGATTCGCCGTAGGTGTCGATACCCACCACGGCGGCGCAGCCGTACTTCCACCAGCCGTCGGTCACGCCCATTTCCACGGCCACGCGCGGCACGCCGGCGGGCAGCACGCTGCTCTTGTACTTGGCGTCTTCGCGGTCAAAGGTGGTGGTGCTGGGCATGGAGACCACGCGCACCGGCACCTTCTTGTCGGCCAGCAGGCGCTGGGCCTTCAGGGCCAGCTGAACTTCGGAGCCGGTGGCGATGATCACGGCCACAGGTTTCTTCTTGAGGCCCACATCGGCAGGCTCGCTCAGCACGTAGGCGCCGCGCGAGATGTCGCCCAGGTCGCGCTTGGGCGCGTACGGAAGGTTCTGGCGCGACAGGGCCAGCACGGTGGGCTTGTTGCGGTTGGACAGGGCCACGCTCCAGGCCACGGCGGTTTCGGCCGTGTCGGCAGGGCGCCACACATCCAGGTTGGGGATCAGGCGCAGGCTGGCCACGTGCTCGATGGACTGGTGCGTGGGGCCGTCTTCGCCCAGGCCGATGGAGTCGTGCGTGAACACGTGGATCACGCGCTGCTTCATCAGCGCGGCCATGCGGATGGCGTTGCGGCTGTAGTCGCTGAAGGTCAGGAAGGTGCCGCCGTAGGGGATGAAGCCGCCGTGCAGTGCCACGCCGTTCATGATGGCGGCCATGCCGAACTCGCGCACACCGTAGTTGATGTGGCGGCCACCGATCTTCTGGCCTTCGGCCACTTCGGTCTTGACCACATTGCCCTGCATGTCGAAGCGCAGGTTGGGCGTGCTCTTGGTGTTGGTGAGGTTGGAGCCCGTCAGGTCGGCGCTGCCGCCCAGGAGTTCGGGCAGTGCGGCGGTGAATGCTTCCAGCGCGAGCTGGCTGGCCTTGCGGCTGGCCACGGTTTCGCCCTTGGTGTGGGCGGCCACCACGGTGTCCACGGCCACCTGGGCAAAGTTGGCGGGCAGGTCGCCCTTCATGCGGCGGGTGAATTCTGCGGCCAGTTCTGGGAAGGCCTTGCTGTAGGCGGCAAAGCGGTCGTTCCAGGCGGCTTCGGCTTGTTGGCCGCTGGCCTTGGCGTCCCAGCCGGCGTACACGTCTTCGGGGATGGCGAAGGGCTCTGCGGTCCAGCCCAGGGCTTCGCGGGTGAGCTTGATTTCTTCAGCGCCCAGGGGCTCGCCGTGGGCCTTGGAGGTGTTGGCGCGGTTGGGGCTGCCCTTGCCGATGTGCGTCTTGCAGATGACCAGCGTGGGGCGCTCGGTCTGCTTCTTGGCTTCGGCAATCGCGTCCGCCACCTTGTCGGCATCGTGGCCGTCGATGGGGCCGATCACGTTCCAGCCGGCGGACACAAAACGCAGGGCGGTGTTGTCGGCAAACCAGGGCGTCACCTGGCCGTCGATGGAGATGCCGTTGTCGTCGTACAGGGCGATCAGCTTGTTCAGCTTCCAGGCGCCTGCCAGCGAAATCGCTTCCTGGCTGATGCCTTCCATCAGGCAGCCGTCACCCAGGAACACGTAGGTGTTGTGGTCCACCACGGCATGGCCTTCGCGGTTGAACTCGGCGGCCAGCAGCTTCTCGGCCAGCGCAAAGCCCACGGCGTTGGTGATGCCCTGGCCCAGCGGGCCGGTGGTGGTTTCCACGCCGGGGGTGATGCCCACTTCGGGATGGCCGGCGGTCTTGCTGTGCAGCTGGCGGAAGTTCTTCAGCTCGCTCATGGGCAGGTCGTAGCCCGTGAGGTGCAGCAGCGAATAGATCAGCATCGAGCCGTGGCCGTTGCTCAGCACGAAACGGTCGCGGTCAAACCACTGGGGGTTGGTGGGGTTGTGCTTGAGGTGGCGAGCCCACAGGCCCACGGCCATGTCGGCCATGCCCATGGGCGCGCCGGGGTGGCCGGAGTTGGCTTGTTGAACGGCGTCCATGGCCAATGCGCGGATCGCATTTGCCATCTGTTGGGATTGCTGGGTGTTGGCCATGGGGGAGTGGTTCAGGGTGGGAGGTTCAGGGGAAACCCGGCATTTTACCGGCGCGGCTTTCACCCGACTGAATCGGCCAGCCGTGCGCTGGGCGCAGGGCGGCAATGCACTACAGTGCGGGCCATGCAAGGACTGCACCTCACTGCCGATCTCCAGGGCTGCCGCTGCGCCAGTGCCTGGCTGCTGGACGCCACCGCCCTGGGCCGGGCCTGTACCGATGCGGTGCGCGCCGCCGGGCTGCAGGCCGTGGGGCAGTTGTTTCATGAATTTCCGGCCACAGCGCATGGCCCTGGTGGGGTGACAGCTACTGTTTTGCTAGCAGAGTCCCACCTGTGTGTGCACACCTGGCCTGAGCAGCGCGCGGTGACGCTGGATGTGTATGTGTGCAACTTCGGCGCCGACCATTCGGCCAAGGCGCACGCGCTGATGGACACGCTGCTGGCCTTGTTCCAGCCCACTGCCGTGGATCGCCACGCGCTGCAGCGGGGTGTGGTGAGCGGGGTGGCGGCATGAGTCCTGTTCACCACCAGGTGCCCGCCCTGTTGCTGGCCGCCGGCCGGGGCGAACGCATGCGCCCGCTGACCGACACCACCCCCAAACCCCTGCTGCAGGTGCAGGGTCAGCCGCTGCTGCAGTGGCACCTGCAGGCCTTGCTGGATGCGGGTGTCGAGAGGGCGGTGATCAACACCGCATGGCTGGGCGAACAGATCAGCGGGTATTTTTCCAGCGTTTTTACCTCCAAGCCCAGGAAGAATATGCCTGAGCAGCTATCAATTTCATACTCCCACGAAGGAATGGACTTTGGCGGCGCGCTGGAAACCGCTGGCGGTATCGCCCGTGCATTGCCGCAGCTCGGCCCGGTGTTCTGGCTGGCCGCAGGCGATGTGTTTGCGCCCGATTTCATGTTCGACAGCGCGGCGGTAGCGGCCTTCGAGGCCAGTGACTACCTGGCCCACTTGTGGCTGGTGCCCAACCCCGCCCACAACCCGCGTGGCGACTTCGGCCTGTCGGCCGACGGCCTCGCGCTGAACCTGCCCGCCGACGACCCCGCACCGCGCTACACCTACAGCACCATCGCCCTGCTGCGCGCCGAGCTGTTTGCGCTGCCCTGGTGCGACATTCCGCCGGGCAATCCCAGCGGCATCAAAGCCCCGCTGGCGCCACTGCTTCGCCGGGCGATGGACAATGGCCGCGTCAGTGCGCAGCTCTACACCGGCCGCTGGACCGATGTGGGCACGCCCGAGCGGCTGGCCGAACTCAACACTCTTTCTCTCGACGCGCCATGAACACCACCGTGCCTGCCTCCGTCTATGCCCAGCGCCGCGCGCACCTTGCTGCCCAGCTGGGCCCCGGGGGCATTGCCATCATTCCCACGGCGCTGGAGCGCCCACGCAACCGGGACAGCGACTTCCTGTTCCGCCACGACAGCTACTTTTATTACCTGACCGGCTTCACCGAGCCCGGCGCCTGCCTGGTGCTGGCGCACGACGGCCGCAGCACGCTGTTCTGCCAGCCCAAGGACCTGGAGCGCGAAATCTGGGACGGCTACCGCCTGGGCCCGGCTGCTGCGCCCGCAGCCTTGGGCGTGGACGCCGCGCATTCGATGGCGGAGCTGGACAGCAAGCTGCCGCGCCTGCTGGAAAACACGGCCTGCGTCTGGTACCCGTTTGCTACGCACAGCGGTCTGGCTGCACGCGTGGAGGGCTGGCTCAACGTGGTGCGCGGGCGGGTGCGCTACGGCGCCATCTGCCCTGCCGAGCAGAACGACCTGTGCACCTTGCTCGACGAGATGCGTCTGTTCAAGGACGCGCATGAGCAGGACATCATGCGCCGCGCCAGCGCCATCAGCGCGCAGGCCCATATCCGCGCCATGCAGCGCTCGGCCCGCATGCTGCGCGCCGGTGAGGATGTGCGCGAATACCACCTGGATGCCGAGCTGCTGCACGCGTTCCGCGACGCGGGCTCGCAGTACCCGGCCTACAGTTCCATCGTGGCCGCTGGGGCCAACGCCTGCGTGCTGCACTACCGCGCCGACGCGGCTCCCGTGCGCGACGGCGAGTTGGTGCTGATCGACGCAGGCTGCGAGCTTGACAGCTACGCCAGCGACATCACCCGCACTTTCCCGGCCAAAGGCAAATTCACGGGGCCTCAGCGCGCGCTGTACGACCTGGTGCTGGCCAGCCAGGATGCAGCCGTGGCGGCCACCAAGGCCGGCGCTCGCTTCAACGACCCGCATGACGCCACAGTGGCCGTGCTGGCCCAGGGCATGCTGGACCTGGGCCTGCTCGACAAGAACAAGGTGGGCACCGCACAGGACGTGATCGACCAACGTGCCTACTTCCAGTTCTACATGCACCGCACCAGCCACTGGCTGGGCATGGACGTGCACGACTGCGGCAGCTACGTGGAGCCCGGCGAGGTGGGCCAGACCAGCGAACGCAAAGACCCGCTGTCGGGCGAAACCATCACCAACCGCCCCAGCCGCATCCTGCGGCCCGGCATGGTGCTGACCATCGAGCCCGGCATCTACGTGCGCCCCGCCGAAGGGGTGCCCGAGCAGTTCCACAACATCGGCATCCGCATCGAAGACGATGCCATCGTCACCGAGACGGGTTGTGAGCTGATCACGCGCGGCGTGCCGGTGAAGGCCGACGAGATCGAAGCGCTGATGCGCGCCTGAGCGTGGGCAAAGCCATGGCCTTGGACACCGCTGCCAGAGCCGATGCGGCACATGCTCCGGCTCAGCCCGGCAAGTGGCGGCTGGGCGGCGCGCTATGGCTGCTGGGCATGCCTGGCGTGGTGGCGGTGGTCTGGACGCTGCTGCCCACCCTGAAGGCCAACGAAGCCCTGCTGCCGCTGGCGCCAGAGGCCGTGCTGTTGCTCAGCGGGTTGCAAACGGCGGCGCTCCTGGCGCTGGCCGTGGCGCTGGGGGTGTGGCTGGCGCCCCGCGTGGGTTTGCAGGCGCCTGCAGTGTCTGCTTGGCTGGGCGGGCAACCTGCCTGGCATGGGCTGAGAGCCCAATTGCTGCCCGGCATCGTGGGCGGTGTGGCAGGCGCTGCGTGGCTGTGGGTGCTGTCCCGGCTGGCGCCCACGGCGCTCCAGCCCTCCGATCCTGCCAGTGCCATGCCGTTGGTGGTCAAGCTGCTCTACGGCGGCATTACCGAAGAGCTGATGGTGCGCTGGGGTGTGATGACCCTGCTGCTGTGGCTGGGCTGGCGCCTGTTGCAGCGCGGGCAGGGGCGGCCGGGCAAGGGATTGGTGGCTGCGGCGGTGCTGCTCAGTGCCGTGTTGTTTGCCGTGGGGCATCTGCCTGCCGCGCAGGCGCTGGCCGGCGTGTTGACCGTGCCGGTGGTGGCGTTCGTCTTGGTGGGCAACACGGTTTTTGGCCTGGTCGCGGGCTGGCTGTTTGCGCGCTACGGCCTGGAGGCCGCGATCATTGCGCATGTGCTGGCGCATTGGTTGTCGTCCCCGCTGCTCTGACGCGCTGAGCCCTGTTGCTGCGGAACGGGTAACTCGCATGTAACCGCTTCGTGTGAGAATTGAAACTCGATTACATCCCCAACGACCGAGAGAAAAGAGACATGTCCATGCCTACCCGCCGCGCCACCAAGATTGTTGCCACCCTGGGTCCTGCGTCGAGCGACCCGGCGCTGCTGGAGGCGATGATCCGAGCGGGGGTGAACGTGGTGCGGCTGAACTTCAGCCACGGCAAGGCGCAGGACCACATCGACCGTGCGGCCACCGTGCGCGCGGCCGCCCAGCGCGCAGGCCGCGAGGTGGCCATCATGGCCGACCTGCAGGGCCCCAAGATCCGCGTGGGCAAGTTTGCCGAGGGCAAGGTGCAGCTGGAGCCGGGCGCCAAGTTCGTGCTCGATGCCTCGCGCACCGAGTTGGGCGACATCAATGGCGTGGGGCTGGACTACAAGGAACTGCCGCGCGATGTGAAGTCGGGCGACCTGTTGCTGCTCAATGACGGCCTGATCGTGCTCACCGTGGATGCGGTGCGCGGCGAAGAAGTGCACACCACCGTCAAAGTAGGTGGCGAGCTGTCCAACAACAAGGGCATCAACAAGAAGGGGGGCGGCCTGACGGCACCAGCCCTTACGGCCAAGGACATGGAAGACATCCGCACCGCGATGAGCTTCCAGGCCGACTACGTGGCCGTGAGCTTCCCCAAAAACGCGACCGACATGGAAATGGCCCGCCAGCTGTGCAACGTGGCAGCCTCCGAATTCCGCCACAAGCCCGGCCTGATCGCCAAGATCGAACGGGCTGAGGCCATTCCGCACCTGGAGGCCATCCTGCGTGTCTCCGACGGCATCATGGTGGCGCGTGGGGATCTGGCGGTGGAAGTGGGCAACGCGGCCGTGCCTGCACTGCAAAAGAAGATGATCCGCATGGCGCGGGACCTGGACAAGGTCGTCATCACCGCCACGCAGATGATGGAGAGCATGATCACCAACCCCGTGCCTACGCGCGCCGAGGTGAGTGACGTGGCCAACGCCGTGCTGGACGGCACCGACGCCGTGATGCTGAGCGCCGAAACGGCCGCTGGCCGCTACCCGCTCGAAACCGTGGAAGAGATGGCCACCATCTGCGCGGCAGCCGAGGCGGCGGAAGACCACCAGCTGGATGCTGACTTCACCGGCCAGACCTTTGGCCGCATCGACCAGTCCATCGCCATGGGCGCGCTGTTCACTGCCCACCACCTGGGCGCCAAGGCCATCGTCGCCATGACCGACAGTGGCGCTACGGCCCTGTGGATGAGCCGGCACAGCATCCGCATCCCTATCTACGCGCTCACCCCCAAGGTGGCCACGCAACGCAAGATGGCCATGTACCGCAACGTGCGTCCCTTGCTCATGGACACCAGTGCCGACCGTGACACTGCGCTGGACCAGGCCGAGCGCCACCTCAAGAGCCGCAACATCGTGCAAAAGGGTGATGTGTACGCCATCACCTGTGGCGAGCCTATGGGCGCACCCGGCGGCACGAACATGCTGAAGATCTGCGTGGCCAGCTGACTGGCAGAGGGGGCGCTCCCTCACCGCTCCTGCGCTACGCCCTCAAGGCGATAGCGCCGGACGGCGGTCAGTGTGCGTTGCCCTGTGGCGACTTGTGCAGCAGGGCTGCCTGCCAGCGGGGTGCCCGCGCGGCCAGGGCATGAATGGCCGCTGCGGCCAGCCCCCCGGTGAGCAGGCCCGCCAGCACATCGGACGGAAAGTGCACGCCCAGGCAGACGCGGCTCCACACCATCGCAGCCGTGACCGCAGCGGCCAGCCAGGTCAGCCCGCGGACCGGCCGCAGTGCGAGGCTGGCCGCCAGTGCGGCGGCGCCTGCCACATGCATGCTGGGAAAGCCTGCGCGCGCCGCGTGCTCGATCCACTGCACTCCAATGCCCAGTTGCGCAGGTCGCGGCGCCGGTACGGCCAGCCGCAGCAATTGCACCCCTAGCCAGGCCAGGGCCATCGACGCGAGCGCCAGGGCCAGGGCGCGCCGCTGCGCCGCGTTGCCCAGCACCAAGCTGCCGAGCAGCAGGCCGCCCATGGCGGTGGGCAGTTGCTGCGACACCCACCGTGCCACCGCTACCACGGCAGGCAAGGTGGCGGCGTCGGCATTGAGGGCCTGAAACAGGACCAGATCGATTTCAAGCATGGGAGCCGTCCGCTGGCGTGGTGGTGTTGGCGAAATGCGGAAAGCGGGGCCGCAATGCGGTGGCTGCCAGGTCGCAGAGCCAGCCGGTGGTCCAGCACAGCCAGCCTGTCCATAGCGTATGGCTCATGAAATGGGCGCCACGCACCTGCTGGGCGGCACCCAATACAAACCCGGCCAGCAATGCGCTCGCCAGCCACCAGCGCGCGGCCGTCGGCGCCTTGTGGCGCAGCGCGAAGTAGCCGCCCAGAAAGGCGAATCCCGCCGATGCATGGCCCGCCGGAAAGCAGCGGCCGCTGCCGCCATCGAGCACGCCCAGCGCCCAGTGCGACACATGGCGCGCCACGCCGCCAAACTGCGCCAAGTCCCAGGGGCAACTGGTGGCGCTGAGGTTCTTGGTGATGCTGACCACGGCCAGCGAGAGCAGGGCGCTCACGGCCATTTGCAGGCGCTCGCTGGCGTCCAGCTTGCGCAAAAAGCCGCGCGGCCACCACACGCTCAACGCCAGCAGCAGCACCAGAAGCCATCCCAGGCGGCGGGCGCCTTCATGCAGCACCTGCACAAAAAACCACTGGTCCCGCATCGGAAACCCGTTGGAGGACCCGAACACCTGCGCAAAGGCCAGGTCTTGGCCCGCCGCATCCCAGGCCACGACACAGGCCAGTGCCCCCAGGGTCCAGAAAAGCAGTGTGTGGCGGTGCAAGGGGACCTGGGGCGCGGTGGACGGCGGGACGGACGAAGGCTGCATGCGCCGGAAGATAGGCTGCCGTACTTAACGCCGTCTTAAAGTTGGCATCGCCACTGTCACTCCCCTGACTGATGGGCTGCGACAATGCCCGCATGCGAATACTCGTGGTCGAAGACGATGCGGGCATAGCCAGTGGCCTGCGCAGCAACCTGCAGCAGCGCGGCTATGCGGTGGATGTCAGTGATGGCGTCGCCAGCGCCTGGAGCGCCCTGCGCGCCGAGCGTTTTGACGCGGTGCTGCTGGACCTGGGGCTGGTGGACGGGGACGGCAGCGAACTGCTCAGGCGCCTGCGCCTGAGCCCTCCCGCCACCGGCGCCGCATCAGCCACCTTGCCGGACCCCGCCACGCCCGTCCTCATCGTCACCGCGCGCGACCAGGTGCACCAGCGCATTGCGGGGCTGGACCAGGGGGCTGACGACTATCTGACCAAGCCGTTTGATGTGGATGAGCTGGACGCGCGCCTGCGCGCCCTGTTGCGGCGCGCGGCGGGGCGGGCGTCGCCCACCATCCGCCTGGGCGACATCGAGCTGGACCCTGCGACGCGCACGGTGCGCCAGCAAGGCAAGCCGGTGGAAATGTCTCCGCGCGAGTTTTCGGTGCTGCTGGTGCTGCTGGAGGCGCGCGGCCGGGTCCTGTCGCGCCAGCAGATCGAGGAGCGCCTATACAGCTGGGATGCTGCCGTGGAGAGCAATGCCGTCGAGGTGCACATCCACCACCTGCGCCGCAAGCTGGGCAGCGCCTCGATCCAGACCATGCGCGGAGTGGGCTATTTCATGCCGCAGGAAAAGCCTGCATGAACGCGCCCCCTGTTTCTCGTCCCGCATCGGGGCGCCGCCCCTCGCTCACCCGGCAGCTGTTGCTGTGGTCCCTGGGGGCGCTGGCCATTGTCTGGGGCAGCTTCGTCTTCATTGGCTACCAGACCGGTGTCCATGAGGCCGACGAGCTGACCGACGGGCACCTGGCCAGCGTGGCCGCGCTGCTGCTGAATCTGCGGGCCACTGAGGCCATGGAGGGCCCGCAGCGGACCGAACGCACCCCCACGCCCTGGCTCAAGTCACACGACTACCAGCAGACCATCAGCGTGGTGCAGTGGGATGCGCAGGGGCGCGTGCTGTCCATCACGGGCTCGGTGCCCGAGCCGCCTTTCAGCGATGCCGAGGGGTTTGCCGACCTCACGCTGGGCCCCGACAAGGTGGCTTGGCGCAGCTTTTCGCAATGGGATGCGGGGCGCACCCGCAAGATCATGGTGATGCTGGAACTGCGCGAGCGGGACGAGCTGGCGGATGACATCGCGGGGCAGCTCATCGAGCCCGGTCTGTGGTTGCTGCCTGTGGTGTCATTGGCTCTGGGGCTCGCGCTGTGGCGCGGCTTGCGGCCCTTGTACGCGCTGTCCGCCGATGTGGCGGCATTGGACCCGGCCAGTGCCCAGCGCCTGGCATCGCGCCATGCCTGGAGCGAGTTCGAGTCGGTGGTCGCGTCCATCAACACCTTGCTGGACCGCCAGCAGGTCGCCATGGTGCGCGAGCGCCGGCTGGCCAACGAGGTGGCGCACGAGCTGCGCACACCGCTGTCCTCTATCGCCCTGCAGGCCAGCGCCCTGGCGGGGGAGCTGACGGAAGAGGCCCGGGCCCAGGCGCTGGCGCGCATCGGCCAGGATGCCCTGCGCGCAGGGCATGTGCTCAACCAGCTGCTGGCCCTGGCCCGCGCCAGCCGGGCAGAGCTGCATGAAGCCAAGGCGCCCGTGGACCTGAGCGCCCTGGCGCGGTCGGTGTGCGCCGACTATGCCCAGGCAGCGTGGAAGCGGGGCGACGACCTGGGCCTGTCGGCGCCGACCGCGCTGACCGTGCCCGGCCATGCGGTGCTGCTGGACATTGCGGTGCGCAATCTGGTGGAAAACGCGCTCAAGCACACGTCCGAGGGCACCCAGATCGCCGTCCAGCTGGGCATGGCGGACGCTGGTGGCGTGTGGCTGCAGGTGTGCGACGACGGGGCGCGCCCGCAGGCCGGCAGCGCACCGGGCCGTGCGGCGGCGGTGCCGGTGGATAGCCTGCATCTGGGGCATGAGATCCTGCGCCGCGTGGCGGACATTCACGGGGGGCACTTTGGCGCAGCCCCTGCGCCCGCGCCCTTTACCACCTGCTACCGGTTGGATTTGCCATCGCCCTCCGTACCGGCCCCCGGTTAAAATTACGAGTTACCAAGCGGTTACCACCGTATTGCCGGGCGCTACAGCGCCTCGCCCCCTCCTTCATCAACCCACCACGGACCCCACGACCATGCCCCTCGTTTCGATGCGCGAACTGCTCGACCATGCCGCTGCCAACAGCTATGGCATCCCTGCCTTCAACGTCAACAACCTGGAGCAGGTGCAGGCCGTGATGGCGGCTGCGGACGAAGTGGGCGCTCCCGTCATCCTGCAGGCCAGCGCTGGCGCGCGCAAGTACGCGGGCGAGCCCTTCATCAAGCACCTGATCCAGGCTGCGGTCGAGGCTTTCCCCCACATTCCCCTCGTCATGCACCAGGACCACGGCACTTCGCCCAAGGTCTGCCAGGGCGCCATCGACCTGGGCTTTGGCTCGGTGATGATGGACGGCTCGCTGATGGAAGACGGCAAGACCCCTTCGTCCTTCGACTACAACGTCGAAGTGACGCGCAAGGTGGTGGACATGGCGCACAAGGTGGGCGTGACGGTCGAAGGCGAACTGGGCTGCCTGGGCAACCTCGAAACCGGGGATGCGGGCGAAGAAGACGGCATTGGTGCCGTCGGCAAGCTCGACCACAGCCAGATGCTGACCGACCCCGAAGAAGCCGCCACCTTCGTGAAGGCCACCCAGCTGGATGCCCTGGCCATTGCGATTGGCACCAGCCACGGCGCCTACAAGTTCAGCCGCAAGCCCACGGGCGACATCCTGGCCATCAGCCGCGTGAAGGAAATCCACAAGCGCATTCCCAACACCCACCTGGTGATGCACGGCTCGTCGTCAGTGCCTGCCGAACTGCTGGCCATCATCAACCAGTACGGCGGCAAGATGAAGGAAACCTACGGCGTGCCCGTCGAGGAAATCCAGGAAGCCATCAAGCACGGCGTGCGCAAGATCAACATCGACACCGACATTCGCCTGGCCATGACGGGCGCGGTGCGCAAGTTCCTGTTTGAGAACCCCGACAAGTTCGACGCCCGCGAGTGGCTCAAGCCCGCCCGCGAAGCGGCCAAGCAGGTCTGCAAGCAGCGCTACCTGGAGTTCGGCTGCGAAGGCCAGGGCAGCAAGATCAAGGGCCTGAGCCTGCAGGCTGTGGCGGCCCAGTACGCCTCGGGTGCGCTGGCGCAAGTGGTGAACTGATCGTTGGCACCAGGCCCTCAGGGGCCGCTGCCCAGCCTGGCTGCGTTGTGCTGCCAGGCTTTTTTTTGCCTGTGTGCGGGTGGAGACTGGGGAGTTCTCTCTACAGCAGACAAAGGCGACAGCACAAAGATTTTCTTCATGTAAGCTCGCGGTCAGCTTGCCCACCGGCAGCGCCGCAAGAAGTGTCCGATACCAGGGCGCTTTCAACACATTTTTCACCAGCGACACCGAGCTGGTTGTTGCATGGCAGGAGCCGTCGAAGGACGTACTCGGGTGCCGTGGGATGATTGAAGGCGAATTCGTATGAACCTTTCTCTATGACTCTGACCATTTCAAAGTTCCGGCGGCTGCTGCCTCTCTTGCCCGTGTTGGCTGTGACGGTGTTCACGGCGGCCTGCGCGCCCCTCACTGTTCCTCCCCAATCCGAATACCCCGTGGGCCGCGCCCGCCTGGTGTTGCCACCGGGGGCGTGGCAGGATCTGGGCACCTCCGAGGAGGCCATTGCAGGCTCGGGAGGCCGTATCGCGCTCCAGACCCGCGATGTGGGCTTGCGGAATGCGCAGGGAGACTGGCTGGCCGTATTGCGCGTGCAGACCAACCGCGCCGGAGACCTGAGTGGTTCTCCGCAAGGCATCGGTTATTGCCCCACCCAGCAGGACGTCACCGTGGAGGACGGCGCTGCAAGCAGTCCTGTACGCGCAGACTGTCTGCGGCTCAAGCGATGGGGAAGCAGTTCCCAGTGGCTGGACAAGAACCGGCCAGACCTTGTCGAGTGGCTCCGCACCAGCAAGATCACTCTGACCCAACCTTACACCTATCTGAGCTATCGCTATGTCACGGAGGCGGGTGCGTGGGTGAAGGTCGATGCCCTGGTGGACCAGCGACTGTTGCGTCCGACCACGCGCAACAACGAGGAATTCCTGGTGGCTGGACGACCCGCACTGCAGTGGGGGCGTGACCTGGCCCAGGCCGTGCGCCTGAGCACCGGTATGGTGGACGGTCATCTGGCCATCCCACCCTTCCCCTTCCCAACACCCACCTCCAGGCCTTAGCGCTCAAGACCTCCCTGTCTGGCGGCCTGGCATAACGATTACGAAACTTGAGGAGACCTCTGATGCAGACAAGCCCCGTCCCGCAGCCGCAGCGTATCGGCGTGCCCAGGGAGACCTTTCCCGGCGAAAAGCGCGTGGCCACCGTGCCCGATGTGGTGGAGAAGCTGATCAAGCTGGGCTTTGCCGTCACGGTCGAGTCCGGGGCTGGGGATGCCGCCAATTTCAGTGACGATGCCTACCGCGCTGCAGGCGCCGAGATCGTCAGCGACGCTGCGGCACTGTGGGCGGCCTCCGACATCGTCTTCAAGGTGCGCCCGCCCAGCAGCGATGAAGTGGCGCGGATGCGCGAGGGCACCACCCTCATCGACTTCATATGGCCTGCCCAGAACCCCGATCTGATGCAGCAGCTGGCCGCCAAGAAGGCCACGGTGCTGGCCATCGACTGCCTGCCCCGCACTTTGAGCCGCGCTCAGAAGATGGACGCGCTCACCTCCACCGCCGGGGTCAGCGGCTACCGTGCCGTGATCGAAGCGGCCAATGCCTTCGGCCGCTTCTTCAACGGCCAGATCACGGCCGCAGGCAAAGTGCCGCCCGCCAAGGTGTTCATTGCGGGCGCTGGCGTGGCAGGCCTTGCCGCCATTGGCACCGCTGCCAACCTCGGCGCCATCGTGCGCGCCAACGACACGCGCGCCGAGGTGGCCGACCAGGTCAAGTCGCTGGGCGGCGAGTTCGTCAAGGTGGACTACGAAGAAGAAGGATCGGGCGGCGGCGGCTATGCCAAGGTCATGAGCGAAGGCTTCCAGGCCGCGCAGCGCAAGATGTACGCCGAGCAGGCCAAGGACGCGGACATCATCATCACCACCGCGCTGATCCCCGGCAAACCCGCGCCCAAGCTCATCACCGCCGAGATGGTGCAGAGCATGAAGCCCGGCAGCGTGATCGTGGACATGGCCGCCGAGCAAGGCGGCAACTGCGAGCTCACCGTGCCCGGCGAGGCCGTGGTGCGCCATGGCGTGACCATCGTGGGCTACACCGATCTGGCCTCGCGCCTGGCCAAGCAGTCTTCCACGCTGTACGCCACCAACCTGCTGCGTCTGACCGAAGAGCTGTGCAAGGCCAAGGACGGCGTGGCCGTGGTCAACATGGAAGACGATGCGATCCGTGGCCTCACCGTGGTCAAGGATGGTGCTATCACCTGGCCCGCCCCGCCGCTCAAGCAGGCACCGGCGCCCGCGCCCAAGGCTGCGGCGCCGGTGGTTGAAAAGAAGTCGGGCCATGGCCACGGCACGGGCGCGCCCATGTCCGCCAAGACGCTGACCATCGTTTTTGCCGTGATGGCCGTGCTCTTCTGGGCCGTCGGCGCCTACGCGCCCGTGGCCTTCCTGGGGCACTTCACGGTGTTCGTGCTGGCCTGCTTCATTGGCTACATGGTGGTGTGGAACGTCACGCCCGCGCTGCACACGCCGCTGATGAGCGTGACCAACGCCATCTCCAGCATCATCGCCATCGGTGCGCTGGTGCAGATTGCGCCGCCCGATGCGGGCGTGAACGGTCGGCCTGACGGGCTCATCCTGTGGCTCGCGTTTGCGGCCCTGGTGCTCACGGCCATCAACATGTTCGGCGGCTTTGCGGTCACGCGCCGCATGCTGGCAATGTTCCGCAAGTAATCCGATAACGACAAGAACAACAAGGAGCACCCAACATGTCCCAAAGTCTCGCTACCGTCGCCTACCTGGGCGCGGCCATTTTGTTCATCCTGAGCCTGGGTGGGCTGTCCAATCCTGAAACCTCGCGCCGGGGCAACCTGTTCGGCATGGTCGGCATGGCGCTGGCCGTGCTGGCCACGGTGTTTGGCCCGCGCGTGAGCGCTTCGGGCATCGCCTGGATCGTCGGCGCACTGGTGATTGGCGGCGGCATTGGCCTGTATGCCGCCCGGGTCGTCAAGATGACGCAGATGCCCGAACTGGTCGCGCTCATGCACAGCCTGGTGGGCCTGGCGGCCTGCCTGGTGGGGTTTGCAAGCTACGTCGATACCTCCATCCAGCTGCAGGGCGCGGAAAAGATCATCCACGAGGTGGAGATCTACGTCGGCATCCTGATCGGCGCCGTCACCTTCAGCGGCTCGCTCATCGCATTCGGCAAGCTCAACGGCAAGATCGGCGGCAAGCCCCTGCTGCTGCCGGCGCGCCATTGGCTCAACCTGGCCGCGCTGCTGGTGGTGATCTGGTTTGGCCGCGAGTTCCTGCGCGCCGAGACCGTCGAGCAAGGCATGGTGCCTCTGATGGTGATGACGGTGATTGCGCTGCTGTTCGGCATCCACATGGTCATGGCCATTGGCGGGGCCGACATGCCGGTGGTGGTGTCGATGCTCAACAGCTACTCGGGCTGGGCGGCGGCGGCCACGGGCTTCATGCTGTCCAACGACCTGCTGATTGTGACCGGTGCGCTGGTGGGCTCCTCGGGCGCCATCCTGTCCTACATCATGTGCAACGCGATGAACCGCAACTTCATCAGCGTGATTGCCGGGGGCTTTGGCTCTGGCGCCGGTGCGCCCGCCAAGAAGGGCCAGACTGGTGAAAGCGCCGAGCCGCAGGGCGAAGTGGTGCCCGTGGCCGCCGCCGAGACGGCCGAGCTGCTGCGCGATGCCAAGAGCGTGATCATCGTGCCCGGCTACGGCATGGCGGTGGCCCAGGCGCAGCACACGGTCAACGATATTGTGAAGACCTTGCGCGACAAAGGCGTGCAGGTGCGCTTTGCCATCCACCCGGTGGCGGGCCGCATGCCGGGCCACATGAACGTGCTGCTGGCCGAAGCCAAGGTGCCCTACGACATCGTGATGGAGATGGACGAGATCAACGAGGACTTCCCGGACACCGACGTGGCCATCGTCATCGGCGCCAACGACATCGTGAACCCCGCCGCGCAAGACGATCCCACCAGCCCCATCGCCGGCATGCCGGTGCTGGAGGTGTGGAAGGCCAAGACCTCCATCGTGATGAAGCGCTCGATGGCCTCGGGCTACGCGGGGGTGGACAACCCCTTGTTCTACAAGGACAACAACCGCATGCTGTTCGGTGATGCCAAGAAAATGCTGGACGAGGTACTGGCCGCGCTCAAGAGCTGACGGGCATAATTCCTCCACAATAAAAGCACGACCGTGCTGAAAAAATCGGCGTGCTTGCAGGACCCCCATAAAACCTACCAGGAGACAACCCCAATGACCGACCGCCCGTGGCTGGCCGCCTATCCACAAGGTGTTCCCGCAGACATCGACACCACGCAGTACAGCTCCCTTGTGGCGCTGATGGACGAGGCGTTCAAGAAGTACGCCAACCGCGTGGCCTACAGCTTCATGGGCAAGGACGTGACCTACGCCCAGACCGATTCGCTCTCCAGCGCGTTTGCGGCCTACCTGCAGGGCCTGGGGCTGGTCAAGGGCGACCGCGTGGCCATCATGATGCCCAACGTGCCCCAGTACCCGGTGACCGTGGCGGCCGTGCTGCGCGCGGGCTTCGTGGTCGTCAACGTGAACCCGCTGTACACGCCGCGCGAGCTGGAGCACCAGCTCAAGGACTCGGGCGCCAAGGCCATCGTCATCATCGAGAACTTTGCCACCACGCTGGAGCAGTGCATTGCGCACACGCCCGTCAAGCACGTGGTGCTGTGCGCCATGGGTGACCAGCTCGGTCTGCTCAAAGGGACCCTGGTCAACTACGTGGTGCGCAACGTCAAGAAGATGGTGCCTGCCTACAACCTGCCGGGTGCGGTGCGCTTCAATGACGCCGTGGCCCAGGGCACGCGCGGCACCCTCAAGAAGCCCGACATCAAGCCCGACGACATCGCGCTGCTGCAGTACACCGGCGGCACCACGGGTGTGAGCAAGGGCGCGGTGCTGCTGCACCGTAACGTGATTGCCAACGTGCTGCAGTCCGAGGCCTGGAACGAGCCTGTGATGAAGAAGGTGCCGGCGGGTGAGCAGCCCACCAGCATCTGTGCGCTGCCGCTGTATCACATCTTCGCGTTCACCGTGAACATGATGCTGAGCATGCGCACGGGCGGCAAGACCATCCTGATCCCCAACCCGCGCGACCTGCCTGCGGTGCTGAAGGAGCTGTCCAAGCACACCTTCCACAGCTTCCCGGCCGTCAACACGCTGTTCAACGGCCTGGCCAACCACCCGGACTTCAACACCGTCAACTGGAAGAACCTCAAGGTTTCGGTGGGTGGTGGCATGGCGGTGCAGGGTGCCGTGGCCAAGCTCTGGCTCGAAAAGACAGGCTGCCCCATCTGCGAAGGCTATGGCCTGTCGGAGACCAGCCCTTCGGCCAGCTGCAACCCCACCACCAGCACCGAATACACCGGCACCATCGGCGTTCCGCTGCCCAGCACCTCCATGAAGCTGCTGGACGACGAGGGCCGCGAGGTCACCACGCTGGGCGAGCCGGGCGAAATCGCCATCAAGGGCCCGCAGGTGATGGCCGGCTACTGGCAGCGCCCCGATGAAACCGCCAAGGTCATGACCGAGGACGGCTACTTCAAGTCGGGCGACATCGGCGTGATGGATGCGCGCGGCTTCTTCAAGATCGTGGACCGCAAGAAGGACATGGTGCTGGTCAGCGGCTTCAACGTGTACCCCAACGAGGTCGAAGAAGTGGTGGCCAACTGCCCGGGCGTGCTCGAATGCGCCGTGGTGGGGGTGCCTGATGAGAAGACCGGCGAGGCCGTGAAGCTCGTGATCGTGAAGAAGGACCCGGCGCTCACCGAAGCGCAGGTCAAGGAGTTCTGCCGCCACGAGCTCACGGGTTACAAGCAGCCCAAGGTGATCGAGTTCCGCACCGAGCTGCCCAAGACCCCCGTGGGCAAGATCCTGCGCCGCGAACTGCGCGACAAGAAGTGACGCGGCCTGCTGGCACGTCACAATCCCCAGGCGGCTTCGGCCGCCTTTTTTGCGGCCGCGCGGCCCCGGGTGGCGCGGGTGTTTTGTGGCCGCATGATATGACCCCAAGGACTTTTGCATGAGCACTGCCATCCTGAGTGCGCTGCCCGAAGAACAAAGCTCGCTGGTGCAACACCTGGCGCACCCGCAGCGGCTGATGCACGCTGGCCGCGCGTTCTGGCGCGGAGAGCTGCACGACCGCCCGGTGGTGCTGGCGCTGTCGGGCATCGGCAAGGTGGCCGCTGCCACCACGGCCACGGCCTTGATCGAACGCTTTGGCGTGGCGCGCATCGTCTTCACGGGCGTCGCGGGCGGGGTCGGCGATGGGGTGCACCGGGGGGATGTGGTGGTGGCGCAAGACTATGTGCAGCACGATATGAATGCCTCGCCGCTGTTCCCTCGGTGGGAGCTGCCGGGCTACGCGCGCACCCGGCTGGCGTGTGATCCGGTGCTGACAGCTATGCTTTTGGAAGCTGCCAGCCTATGCGTCACTAGCGCAAGCAGCCTCTGGGGCTTGAAAAACATTCATGGGGGTGCCCACCGGGCACACCAGGGCCTGGTGGCCAGCGGTGACCGTTTTGTCTCCACCGCCCAAGAGTCCGAGCGCCTGCGCTCCGCCCTGCGCGCGGCCGGGCACGACGTGCTGGCGGTGGAAATGGAGGGCGCTGCCGTCGCCCAGGTGTGCCATGACTACGGCCTGCCCTTTGCCGCCGTGCGCACCATCTCTGACCGCGCCGACGATGCCGCCCATGGTGACTTTGCCCAGTTCGTGCAGACCGTGGCCAGCCGGTACGCCGAGCACATGGTGCTGTCGTTTCTGCAGAGGCTATGAAATTGATAGCGGCTAGGGCATATTGCACCAGCGCCTGCGGCAGATTTCCCTCTAAAGAGGACTCCGCCGCATCCCATTAGCCGTTCGCCACGCTGCGCTGCAACCGGCGCTATGTATCTACCAGCGCCACTGCGGAACCGGCTTTGCCGGGCCGTTGGAGGCGTCCCCCCAGGGGGAAGGCGCGCAGCGCCACAGGGGGAAGCCTATTTCAACCAGCCGCGCTTGCGGAAGTACCACATGGGCCCGAGCGCGCTGGCCAGCATCAGCCCCAGCGCATACGGGTAGCCCAGCGACCAGTCCAGTTCGGGCATGAACTTGAAGTTCATGCCGTACACGCTGGCGATCAGTGTGGGCGGCAGCAAGGCGACGCTGGCCACCGAGAAGATCTTGATGATCTTGTTCTGGTTGATGTTGATGAAACCGACCGTGGCGTCCATCAGGAAGTTGATCTTGTCGAACAGGAACGCCGTGTGGTTGTCCAGCGACTCGATGTCGCGCAGGATCTGGCGGGCTTCCTCGAACTGCTCGGAGTTGAGCATCTTGGAGCGCATCATGAAGCTCACGGCGCGGCGCGTGTCCATCACGTTGCGGCGGATGCGGCCGTTCAAGTCTTCCTGGCGGGCGATGGCGGCCAGTACCTCGCCAGCGCGGGTGTCGGTCACGTCGCCGGCCAGCACCTGCTTGCTCACTGCCTCCAGCTCGTCGTAGATATTCTCCAGCGTGTCGGCCGAGTATTCGGCGTCGGCGTCGAACAGCTTGAGCAGCACTTCCTTGGCGTCTTCAATCAGCCCGGGCGCGCGGCGCGCGCGCATGCGCAGCAGGCGGAACACGGGCACGTCTTCGTCGTGGATGGAGAACAGCACACCCCGGCTCTTGAGGTTGGTGTTGTGCTGGTTCAGGATGAAGGCCACGCGCACCGAACGGGGGTCTTCGTCGTCATCGATCAAGAAGTCGCTGCGGATGTGCAGCTCGCCGTTGTCTTCCTCGTAGAAGCGGGCGGATTCCTCGATGTCCTCGTCCATCGCATCCTCGGGGATGGACAGGCCGTAGTGCTGCTTGATCCAGCGCTTTTCTTCCAGCGTGGGGGCTTCCAGGTCCACCCAGATCGGCTGGAACTTGGTCAGCTCTTCCAGGGACTCGATTTCTTCCTGGAACAGCCGGCCATTGGCGAGCGTAAAGATGTTGAGCATGGGCTCACTCCCTTGTTTTTTGGCGTCTGCGGTGTGGGGGTAGGGGTGCTTTCAACCCCACAGCAGTCAAATGCGCCGGGAGCTGAAAGCTACCAACTCGGGTAGGTTTCCAAGGAGCTGTCTCCGTAAAAATTAGGCAAGCGGCGGATTATGGCACCGGGCGACGGTCTCGCCGGTCCGGCGGGGGGCATGGAAGGGGCTCGGACCCTGCCAACAGGCTCTCAGCACTCGGCCTCGGCACTGCGCACCATGGCCAGCGCACGGCACAGGTCGGCCCAGGCGGCGGCCTTGTTGTCTTGCGAGCGCAGCAAAAAGGCAGGGTCGTAGGTCACCACCGCCGGGCAACCGGCCAGCGCATGCGGTCCCGCGCGCAGGCGGCCCAGGGGCTCGGTGCGGCCCAGCGCCGCGCGTGCTGCCACATGGCCCAGCACCAGCACCATGGCGGGCTGCAGCTGGGCCACGGCGTCGGCCAGGGTGGCCGGGATGTCGGCGCTGGCTTCCGTGCCGGGCGCAGACCGTTCCAGTGCCGCCAGGAACACGCGCGGGTGCCGGTGCAGTTGCATGGCCCGCAGCATGTTGTCGAGCAGGCGGCCCGCATCGCCTCCCAGGGGATCGGTGGGCGTCATGCTTTCGGCCACGATGAGCCAGCCCCGGCCCAGCCCGGAGGGCGTTTGTGCCGGGTCAGCGGCGGGGTAGAGCGCCTGTGCCGGGTGCAGGCGCAGGGCGGGCGTGGCCGTGCCTGTGGTGGCCGGTGCAGGAGCGGGCGGTGCGCTGCGGCTGGTGGTGTGGGCTGGGGGCGCTGGGGGGCGCTCGGCAGGCGCAGGAGACGGCGCGGGAGAGGGCGCGTGGGGTTGCGCACGCGGAGGCGCGACGGTAGGTGCCGCCACGGCCGCAGGGGCTGAAGGTGCTCTTGCCGCGGGCTGCGCCGTGGCCTCCTGGGCGGGGGAGGGGCCCCACACGGTGACGCCCATTTCTTGCAGCATGGCGCGCTGTCGCGCATCGAGGTGGAGGCTCATACAGAAAGAAAACAGGCCATCGCTGGTTCAGCAGGGTCGGGTGCGGCGTGGGGTCAGAGCGCCAGGCTCATGACCACAGCGTCTTCGCGTTGGCCGTGCGCGGCGGGGTAGTAGCGCTTGCGGTCTCCCACGCGGCGGAATCCGTGGGTCTGGTAGATCTGCTGGGCGCGCAGGTTACTCGCCCGCACCTCCAGCCACAGCCATTGTGCACCGCGCCCGCGTGACCACAGGGCCAGGGCGTCCAGCAGCACGCGGGCCCAGCCCTGGCGCTGGTATTCGGGGGTGACGGTGATGTTGAGCAGGTGCACTTCATCCACCCCCATCATGGCCACAAAGTAGCCCAGCAGGTGGTCGTCCGCCATCAGCAGCTGCGCCTCGTAGCCAGATGCCAGCGCGTCGGTGAAGTTGCCACGGGTCCAGGGGTGCGAATAGGCGCGCTGTTCCACCGCCAGCACGGCATCCAGCCGGGCCAAGGTCAGCGTCTCGAAGCGCGCCTCGGGGCGGGCGGGGCTGGCGCCGGGTGGCAATGCAGAAGAAGTAGGCAGTGCGCTCATGGGGGATTCATTCACCACATCTCAGGGAGTGGCAGCCGCCTGGGCGGCGCGCAGCGCGGCACGTTCGGCGGTGGTTTGCGCCACTTTATCGCGGATGTAGCGCGGCAGGGCATCGCCCGCTGCCACGGCTTGGCCCGCAGCGATCAGGGCGGGTGCCAGGCGCAGCAGGGCCGTGGCGGTGGGCAAGGCCGTGACGTGTGAGGCGGCTGGCGCCAACCGGTCGCCATAGGGCGCGCGGGCATTGCCTGCCACCGTCCAGCCTGTTGGGGGCTGCACAGACTCGGGTGCGCCCAGGCCGAAGTCCTCGTCGGCCTGCCAGCGGGCTTCTCCCGGCAACCATTCGCAGCGTGCGTGGTAGACCTCGTCCATGCGTGCGTCCAGCACCGCCACCACCTGGGTGCAGCCGTTTTGCAGGCGGGCCTCCTCGGCCACGGCCAGCAGGGTGTCCACCGGCAGCACGGGCACTCCTTGCCCGCCCTTGGCACCAAAGGCCAGGCCCTGGGCCACGGCGCAGGCGGTGCGCAGCCCGGTGAAAGAGCCGGGGCCGCGCCCGAACACCACCGCGTCCACGGTGTCGAACGTCAGGCCCGCCTGCGCCATCAGCGCGCGCACCGCTGGGATCAGCGCCGCCGAGGCCTGCGCGCCCCCGGGCCCCTGGTGCTGCCAGACTCCCTCGCCATTCTGCACAGCGATGGAGAGGGTGTCGGTACTGGTGTCAAAGGCAAGTAGATTCATGGGCAGGGTTAGGAGGTATGGGGTGGCGCGGCGGTGACAAATGCGCTCAGGACGCCGCTTTGGCAGCGGCTGCGGGGGCCTGGCTTTTGCGCAGCACCCCCACGAGGATACCGGCGGTGACCAGCAGCAGGCCGGCCACCAGGTTCCAGTGCATCGGCTCATCCAGAAAAACAACTGCGCCTACGGCCGACAGGCCGGGCACCAAGGCCGTGATCATGGTGGAGCGCACGGGGCCATAGTGCTGGATCATGCGCGTGAAGCCAATGCCCGAGACCACCACGGAGCCCCCGCCCTGGAACAGCATCTGGAACGCGATCTCGCTCCACGGCGCCTGGGCCAGATGGCTGGTGACTGCACCCAGCCAGACCAGCAGCGCATAGCTGGGCAGGTACACCATGCAGGCAAACGCGGTGATGGCGATGGTGGCCTGTACCGCATCGACCGCGTGGCGCCGCGCCAGCACGCTGTAGGTGGCCCAGGACGATGCGGCCAGCATGAACAGCAGGTCGCCCTTCCACACGTCCCCGCCCGAAAACGCCGCCAGCAGGCTGCGTCCACCCACCAGCAGGTCGCCCGCCACGATCAGCGCCAGGCCTGCAGCGCGCAGCGGCGTGATGTGGTCGCGCAGCAACCAGGCGGCCAGCAGCGCCGTCCACAGCGGCAGGCTGCCCGGCATGAGCACCGCCGCATGGGTGGCCGGTGCATGGAAGAACCCTGAATAGGCCAGCAGCGCGTACAGCAGCCCGCCAAAGCTGCCCAGCAGCGCCGTGGTGCGCAAGGGCAGGGGCGAGATGCCCGCCAGGCTGGACGCCGGCGCCGAGGCCCCCAGCGCCGCCTGGCGCCGTCGCACCATCCACCAGCCCCAGGGCAGCAACACCAGGCTGGCGCCCACGATGCGCAGCAGCGCAATATCGAACGGGGTGAGCGTGCGCTGGGCTGAGGCGCGGGCGATGATGATGAAGCCCGTCCAGATGGTGACGGTGACCACGGCCGCCAGCAGGCCGATGGTGCGGGGAGAAAAACGCATCGGGCGATTATCGGCGCCCACCGCAGGCCGTGCTGGCGCTGGGTGCAAAGCGGCGCTTGGTGCAGGTGCGCGGGCGATAGACTCCCCGCCATGTTGTCTGTTTCTGCTCTTTGGCGCCGCCGTGTGCTGCGTGGTGTGGTGGGTTGGGGTGCTGCGTGGCTGGTGGCTGCGGGTGGGGTGGGCTCGGCGGGGGCGCAGACGGCGGCACCCGCCGCGGGCACTCTGCCGCTCGAGGTGAAGGCCGCCCTGGCACGCACCAAATTGCCGCGCGAGTCCCTGTCGGTGATGGTGGTGGACGCGCAAGCTACCGGCAAGGCCAGCCCGCGCCTTGCGCACCGTGCCCAGGTGCCGGTGAACCCCGCGTCGGTGATGAAGCTGGTGACCACCTATGCAGCGCTGGAACAGCTGGGCCCCGCCTATGTCTGGAACACGCCGGTGTATGTGCAAGGTACGGTGCAGGACGGCAGCCTGCGCGGCAATGTGTACATCCAGGGCCAGGGCGATCCCAAGCTGGTCATGGAGCGGCTGTGGCTGCTGATGCGGCGACTGCAGGGCCAGGGCATCCAGGTCATCGTGGGCGACATTGTGCTGGACCGCACGGCGTTCGATGTGCCCGACCAGGACCCGGCGCGGTTTGATGGCGAGCCGCTGCGGCCCTATAACGCATCCCCCGAGGCCCTGCTGCTGAATTACAAGTCGTCGGTGATGACCTTTGTGCCCGATGCGGCCGCTGGCTTGGCGCGCATCCAGTACGACCCGCCACTGGCCGGAGTGCAGCGCCAGCCCACCGTGGCGCTGGCGGCGCCGGGCGCGGATTGTGGGGACTGGCGTACTGCCCTGCGTGCGGAGTTGTCGGACCCCTCGAAGGTGTCGTTCCAGGGCGTGTACCCCGCTGCCTGTGGCGAACGCGTGTGGCCGGTGGCGGCGGCCGATCCGCGCGGCTTTGCGGCCCGGGCGGTGGAGGGCATGTGGCGCGATCTGGGCGGCAAGCTCACGGGCAGCGTGCGCGACGGCAAGGTGCCCCCGGGCCTCAAGCCCGCGTTTGTGGTCACATCCCCCGCACTGTCCGAGGTGGTGCGCGACGTGAACAAGTACAGCAACAACGTGATGGCGCAGCAGGTCTTTCTGACCCTGGCGCTGCAAAAAAACGGCGTGGCCACGTTCGACGGCGCCCGCGAGGTGCTGCGCCAGTGGTGGCAGGCCCGCATGGGCGATGCCGACCTGCCGCAGGTGGACAACGGCGCCGGGCTCAGCCGCGATGCGCGCCTGACTGCGCAGGCCCTGGCCCGCATGCTGCAGGTGGCCTGGGTATCGCCCGTGATGCCGGAACTGGTGGCGTCGCTGCCGATCACGGGGGTGGATGGCACCCTGCGCCGCAGCCAGAGCCGGGCGGGCACTGCCCACCTCAAGACGGGCAGCCTGCGCGACGTGATGGCTGTGGCAGGCTATGTGCATGCCGCCAGCGGGCGCCGCTATGTGCTGGTGGCGGTGGTCAACCACCCCAACGCAGGGGCTGCGCGGCCCGTGCTCGACAGCCTCATCGACTGGACGGCACGTGAGCAGTGAATAATCGCTGCTGCCCTGCGTTTTCCCCACCATGCAACTTCATGAACTGATCGGCTATCTGGCCGCCTGCCTGACCACCTGCAGCTTTGTGCCGCAGGCCCTGCACACCTTTCGCACGCGGGATGTGAGCGGTATCTCGCTGGGCATGTACAGCGTTTTCACGGTGGGGGTGGCACTGTGGCTGGCCTACGGCCTGGCGCTGGCGGCCTGGCCCATCGTGGTGGCCAATGCCATCACCCTGGCCCTGGCCGGAACCATCCTGGGCATGAAGCTGGTGTACAGCGCACGCCGTCCTGACTGACCGGGCGGGGCTACCCTGGCGCGCTGTCGCCTAGGTGTCTGGCGAGGCATGGCCTCCCGCGTTATCCCCTATGGATGCTGCAGCGCAGGTGCGCGCACGATGCGTCGTTCTTCACTGACCGAGGTATCCATCCATGACCTATTTCCGCCTTACCTGTGTGGCCGCTGCGGCGGTCCTGCTTGTCGCCTGCGGTGGCTCTGACGACCCGGCGCGCGGCGCACTGATCGACCCCCCTGCCACGCTCACCACGCTCACCGTGGCGCAGATCGACGCGGCCACGGCCAGCAGCGGCCTGCAGGCGATCAGCGGCAAGGCCAAGTGCGATGTGAAGGTGGTGTCGCTGAACTATGCGACCGTGGGTGCCAAGAGCGGCGAAAACACCAACGCCTCGGGCGTGATGCTCGTGCCAGCCGGCAGCTGCACCACCGCAGCCCCGCTGGTGGCCTATGCCAAGGGCACCGATGTGCAAAAGCCCCGCACCCTGGCCAACCCGCAAGACAGCGAAACCTTCCTGCTGGCGGCCATGTACGCCGCGCAGGGCTATGCCGTGGTGGCCACCGACTACCTGGGCTTTGCCAAGTCGGGCTACAGCTACCACCCCTACCTGCATGCGGATTCAGAAGCCACATCGGTCATCGACTCGGTGCGCGCGGCACGCAATGCGGCAGGCACGGTGGGGGCCACGCTGTCGGGCAAGGTGATGTTCACCGGTTACTCGCAAGGCGGCCACTCGTCCATGGCAGCGCAGCGCGCGGCCGAGCGGGACTACGGCAACGAATTCAACGTGGTCGCGGGCGCGCACTTGGCCGGCCCCTACAACCTGTCGGGTTCGCTGCGCATTCCGGACGCGATCGCGGGCGTGCAGTTCTTTGTGCCCTACCTCGTCACCGCCTGGCAGAAGGTCTATGGCAACGTCTACACCGACGTGAAGGACGTGTTCAAGGCGCCGTACTCGGGCTACATCGAGAACCTGCTGCCCAACCCCACGCTCAACTACACCACCCTGGTGACCACGAGCACGCTGCCCTCGGGCACACCCAACCAGGCGCGTGACGCGCTGTTCCAGTCGGCGTTCATCACCGGCTCGCAGACCAGCACCACCCACCCGCTGTACCTGGCCGCCAAAAAGAACGACTTGCTGGGCTGGACCCCCAAGGCGCGCGTGATGCTGTGCGGCGGCGCGGGCGACCCCACGGTGCCCCCGGCGGTCCACATGGCCGTCATGAAAGCCGACTTTGACAGCCGGGGCGTGACAAACGTCAGCACAGTCGACGTGGACGCCGCCATCCAGGCCACCTACGGCCCCGGCGGCAAGGCTCCCACCGACCCCACCTCGGCAGCTTTTGCCACCTACTACGGCAGCTACCACGGCACCTACGAGCCACCTTTCTGCCACGCGCAGGCCAAGGCGGTGTTCGATACCGTCAAGTGACGGCCGTGATGCCTGCGTGAGGCCCCCAAAGGGTTCGCGGGCTTTTAGAACCCCACCCCTAAGCCCCACCGGTGTTTACCCGGTGGGGCTTTTTTGCGTTGGCGAATATGATTTGCTAGGAATAGCACGGTCGTTCTATTTTTACGATAACAGGAGTGATACCGATGGTTTTTCAGCGCAAGGCTTTGTGGGTTTCTCTGGCGGCAGCGTCGCTGCTGGTGGCATGCGGGGGCGGCGGTGCCGACACCTCGCCGGTGGCGCCCATCAAGACCGTCAAGGTCATGGGTGACAGCATCGCCGACAGCGGCACGTTCGGCTTCAAGTTCACGGTGCAAGGCAGCGCCCCCACAGGCCCGGCGTCCACGCCCATCTGGCCCGAACTGGTGGCCAGCAACTACGGCAGCACGCTCTGCCCCCGCTATGTGTCCACCGGCAGCGCTTTCAACAACGCGGCGGGCTGCACCAACTACGCCATTGGTGGCGGTCGCATCAACAATTTCACGGCGCCTGCATCGCCTGTTTCCATCGTCAAGCAACTGACCGACGCAGGGGCTGACGGCTTCAGCGCGGGGGACCTGTTGCTGATCGACGGCGGCGGCAACGACGCTGCAGACCTCATCGGTGCCTACCTGTCGGCCTCCAAGGATGGCGGCAAGGCCTTCGGCGCGCTGCTCTCCACCCTGCTGCCTGCGGCCACGGTGAACGCCGGCCTTGCGGGCGGTGCCACGGGCCAGGCCCAGGTGGGAGGTGCCTACATGGTGGCGCTGGCCGACAAGTTCCACGACGCGATCGAGGCCAATGCCTTGAGCAAGGGCGCGCAGCGTGTGGCGGTGCTGAACATGCCCGCCATCGACAAGACGCCGCGCCTGCAGCAGGTGCTCGGCGGCATCACGGCGTCCGCGGGCGCTGCCGCAAGCGCGCAGGTGCAGGGCCTGCTCAAGGCCTGGCTCGAAGCCTTCAACGCCCAGCTGGCCAAACGTTTTGCGGGCAACAGCAAGGTGGTGGTGGTGGACTTCTACACCTCGTTCAACGACCAGGTGGCCAACCCTGCGCAGTTCGGGCTGACCAACGCCAAGAACACCGCATGCCCCATCACCGGCCTGGGTGCTGACGGCCTGCCCAGCTATACCTTCCCCACCTGCACGGCCGCTGCCTTGTCGGCGCAGACACCGCCTGCAGGCGCCACGGGGGGCGCGGACTGGTGGAAGACCTACGCGTTCTCCGACAGCTTCCACCCCACGCCATATGGCCACCAACTGGTCAGCCAGCTGGTATCGCGTTCGCTGGCCCGCGCAGGCTGGCTGTAATCGGCAGTTGAAGGGTTCAAACACCATGCAAAACAAAACCATCACCCCTTCCCTGGCTGGCGCTGTGGCAGCACTGGCGCTCACCCTGTCCGGCGGCGCGCAGGCCCAGACCGCTGGCAGCTGGCTGGTGCGCGCGGGCGCCACGCAAATCGCACCCCAGGTCACCAGTGGTGACCTGTCCGCGCCCAGCTTCACGGGCACCAAGGTGGACGTGCATGCCGACACGCAGCTGGCTGGCGGTATCACCTACATGCTCACCGACCACTGGGCGGTGGACGTGCCCCTGGCCCTGCCTTTCAAGCACAACATCATGGGCGCCGGAGCCATCGCCGGCGTGGGCAAGATCGGCGAGGTCAAGGTGCTACCCATGACCGTGTTCGCGCAGTACCGCTTTCTGGAGGCCAATGCGCGGGTGCGCCCCTACGTGGGCCTGGGCGTGACCTACGCCAAGTTCTTCAAGGAGCGCGGCACCGCAGCGCTGACAGGGCTCACCGGCGGCAGCCCTTCGCGTCCCACCACGCTGAGCGCTGAATCCCGGTTTGGCCTCACGCCGCAGGTGGGTGTGAGCATTGCGCTCAACGACCAGTGGTCGCTGGACGTGGCGTACTACAAGACCTTTGTGAAGACCCGCAACACCCTGTCCACGGGCCAGACCATCGACGTCAAGCTCAACCCCAATGTGGTGGCGCTGGGCGTGGTGTATCGGTTCTGATCTTCATCCGGGGCAGATCGATGGCCCGCAAAAAAGCCGCCCACTGGGCGGCTTTTTGCTGGGCGGAGCGCGCCGGCTTACCAGCGTGCGCGCAGGCGGTCGTAGGCGTAGGTGCCAAACTGGCGCTGCGCCGATGGCGTGAGGTACACGCTGTCGGCAAACACGAACGAGGTGGCGTTCGCGCCCGACAGCAGCGTGGACGACGTGCACAGGGCCGAATTGACCTGGCCAGTGCCGATGCCGATACCGTTGTTCGCGTCCACCGACGTGCACACGGCCGCCGTGGAGTTGTTGAAGCCATAGTTGCCCGGCACGCTGGTGTACAGGTTCACATAGTAGGCCGAGTCCACGTACAGCACGTTGGCGCCCAGGTCCACGATGCCGACCAGCAGGCCTTCGTTGAAGCGGCTGCTGGCGTTGCTCAGCAGGGCTTCACGGCCGATGGTCTTGGCCCAGGGGGTCTTGCTCAGGTCGTAGGTGCCGGTCACCACCACGTACTTGGCGCCTGCCGTCACCAGGCGGCGCACCTGGGCCGCGAGGTCCTCACCGGCCTTGCGGGCGGCGGCCACCATGGCGTCCTGGGTCAGGGTGCCTGCGTTCACAGCGGCCATGCCGGCGATCACGTCGCTGACACCGCCGCTCACCATCACCACATCAGTGGCTGCAAAGCTACCGCTGGCCAGGAAGGCGTCGATCTGTTCGGTGACGGTGCGGGTGCTGGCGTTGCCGGCCGCATCGGGCTTGGCGCTGACGCGGGCATTGCCGGTGGCGTAGCTCAGGCCGCCTGCAGAGACCGGGGTGAGCGACTTGCCGTAGTTGGCCACCACCTGCAGGGTCCAGTTGTTGACGCTTCCGTCATTGACGGTGTAGCGCGAGCCGTTTTGCCCCACATCGTTCATGGCGTCGCCGAACGCAATGAAGCGCTGGGGCGTGATGGCCGATTCGGTGGTGCTGGAACCGCAGGCCGCGAGCAACGCGGCCGACGCACATGCGGCGACCATGAGGGTGCGGCGCATCCAATTTGCTGCCATGTATTTCTCCAGAAAAGTGGGGGGTAGTTTAACGACGCAAAGTCAACGGATGTAAAGCGGCGCCATCGCGCAGGCTCAGGCGGCGGATGCGCGCTGCAGGCGGTCGCACACGCCTTCCCAATCGGGGCTGGCGGGCGGGGTCTCGATCCAGATCAGCTTCACGCCTTCGTTGTCAAAACTGCGCAGCACTGCGAAGAGCTGCTGCGCCGTAGCGGCTGCGTCATCGGGCATGCGCCGCATGACCAGCTTGGACGACTGGGTGCGCAAGGCGGTGCGGGCGTAGACCGCGATGTGAGCGGCATCGGCGCCCAGCACATCCAGGCTGGTCTGCAGCGCCTTGGCATCCATCAGTCGCACCTTCGCACTGGGCGCGTAGTGGGCCTCGAGCGTGCCCGAGGCGCGGGGCGTGGCCGTGGGCAGGTCTTCCTTGGACAGGGGGGCGATGCCGCAGGCCGCTGCAATCTGCGCCCGAGTGATGGCGCCGGGCCGCAGCAGCACTGGCACACCGCGCGTGCAGTCCACGATGGTGCTTTCAATGCCCACGTCGCAGGGCCCGCCGTCCAGCACCAGCAGGTCGTCGCCCAGCTCGTCCTGCACGTGCTGAGCGGTGGTCGGGCTCACGCGGCCAAAACGGTTGGCGCTGGGGGCCGCCACGCCCCAGACGGGCGGGCCACCGGCTTCGTCGCCATCGCTGGGGGCCGCGCAGGCCAGCAGCAGGGCGTGGGCTACGGGGTGTGCAGGGCAGCGCAGCCCCACGCTGTCCTGCCCGCCGGTGGCGGCGGTGGCCACACCGGGGAGGCGCGGCAGGATGAGCGTGAGCGGGCCGGGCCAGAAGGCATCGACCAGCTTTTGTGCAAAGTCGGGCACTTGGCTGGCGAAGTGCGAAATGCCCTCGGCATTGGCCACATGCACGATCAGCGGATGGTCGCTGGGCCGCCCCTTGGCGGCAAAGATCTGCGCCACGGCGGCATCACTGCTGGCATCGGCCGCGAGGCCATACACCGTTTCGGTGGGCAGGCCGAGCAGGGCGCCGCTGCGCACCGCGCGTGCCGCAGCGGCGATGGCCTGGGGGTCGTTGCCGTCAAGGATCATGGAGACAGCCCGGCTCAGAAGGGCTCGATGCCCAGCAGCGCTGCGGCCTGCAGGGCCGTGGCGCGCGCCGCCTCAGGGGAGGCGGCGGTGATGTTCAGGTGCCCCATCTTGCGGCCGCGCTTGGCGTCGCGCTTGCCGTACAGGTGCAGGTGGGTGCCGGGCAGGGCCAGTACCTGGGCCCAGGGCGGGGTCTGCGCCGCCTCGCCGTGGGCAAACCACAAGTCGCCCAGCAGGTTCAGCATGACGGCGGCGCTGTGCTGGCGCGGCTGCGTCAGCGGCAGGCGGGCCATGGTGCGCACCTGCAGCTCGAACTGCGACACGTCGCAGGCGTTCTGGCTGTAGTGGCCGCTGTTGTGCGGGCGGGGGGCAATCTCGTTGACCACGAGGCTGCCGTCCTGCAGCACAAAGAACTCCACGCACAGCACACCTACATATTGCAGCCCTTCTGCTACAGATTTCGCAGCGGCTACCGCTTGATGCACTAGCGCTTGCGGTAGATTTCCTTCATAAACCTCGGTCACGGCCAGGATGCCGTCGCGGTGCAGGTTGCGCTGTACGGGCAGGTGCACCATGGCCCCATCGGCACTGCGCGCGACGATCACGGAGCATTCCAGCTGCAGCGGCAGCATCTTCTCCAGCACGCAAGGCACCTTGCCGACAGACTCCCACGCGGCGGCCAGCTCGGCGGGCGTCTTCACGCGCACCTGGCCCTTGCCGTCGTAGCCCATGCGGGCGGTCTTGAGGATGCCGGGCAACAGGCTAGGGGCCACAGCCGCCAGTTGTTCCGCCGTTTCGATCACCGCATACGGCGCGCAGGGCACGCCGCAGGCCACAAAGTGCGCCTTCTCGCGCGCACGGTCTTGTGCCACCGACACGGCGCTGGCCGCGGGCGACACGGGGCGTTGCGTGGCCAGGGTGGCCAGTGCAGCGGCGGGGACGTTCTCGAACTCGGTGGTCACCGCATCCGACAGGCGGGCCAGCTCGGCCAGGCCTTGCGGGTCTTCGTAGCCCGTCTGGATGTGGTGGTGGCTCACCAGCCCGGCGGGGCTGGTCGGGTCGGCATCGAGCACGGCGGTGAAGTAGCCCATGGCCTGGGCCTGGTGCACGAACATGCGGCCCAGCTGGCCGCCACCCAGCACGCCCAGGGTCGCACCAGGGAGCAAAGGCTTCAGGTCACTGGCGGTCATGCGGCGGGCGGCAAGGTCATGTTGCGGGCCACTTCCGTCTGCTCGGCGCGGAAGGCTTCCAGGCGCTGGCGCAGGTCGGGGCTCTCATTGGCCAGCAGGGCCACGGCAAACAGGGCCGCGTTGGCCGCACCAGCGGTGCCGATGGCAAACGTCGCCACCGGGATACCCTTGGGCATTTGCACAATGCTGTGCAGCGAGTCCACACCCTGCAGGTGGCGGCTGGCCACGGGCACGCCCAGCACGGGCACAGGGGTCTTGGCGGCAATCATGCCGGGCAGGTGGGCGGCGCCGCCAGCCCCCGCGATGATGGCCTTCAGCCCCCGGCTGGCGGCGGCCTCGGCGTAGGCAAACATGTCATCGGGCATGCGGTGTGCCGACACCACGCGGGCCTCGTGCGCGATGCCGAACTGTTCAAGGATTTGCACTGCATGCTGCATGGTGTCCCAGTCGCTGCTGGAACCCATGACCACGCCGATCTGGATGGGTTTCATGGTGTGGAAGGTGCTGGCGGGCAGGCTTTGTCTGCCCAGCCGCTGTAGGTGGAACCCGCGATTTTACTTTTTGCGCCCCCCTGGCAGGTGTGGGGCTGTGTCGATGGGCCAAAATAGCGCGGAAACCGCTCCACTCTAAGCCCCACACATCATGATTGACGTCACCGTAGAGAACTTTGAAGCCGAGGTGGTTGCCGCCTCGATGAATGTGCCCGTGCTGGTGGACTTTTGGGCGCCCTGGTGTGGCCCCTGCAAGTCCCTGGGGCCGGTGCTGGAGAAACTGGAGACGGAATACGCGGGCCGCTTCAAGCTCGCCAAGATCGACTCTGACCAGGAACAGCAGCTGGCGGGCATGTTCGGCATCCGCAGCATTCCCACCTGCGTGCTGCTGATGAACGGCCAGCCTGTGGATGGCTTCATGGGCGCCTTGCCCGAAGGCCAGGTGCGTGCCTTCCTCGACAAGCATGTACCCACCGCCGAAGAAATGGTGGCCGAGGCCGAGGAAGAAGAGGCGCAGGAAGCCCTGGCAGAAGGTGACACCGGCACTGCGCTGGAGAAACTGCAGCATGCCGTCGTGACCGACCCTGCCAACGATGACGCGCGCTTTGACTACGTCAAGCTGCTGCTGCAGCTGGGGCGCGAGGACGATGCCAAGGTGGCGTTTGCGCCCGTGATCGCCAAGGCCGCCATGTCGCGCAAGCTGGGCGCCCTCAAGGCCTGGATGGACGCTCTGGATTTTGTAGCGTCTGGCGCATATGACGCCTCCGCTGAAGCCGGATTCGAAGCAAAAATCGCAGCTAACAAGCGGGATTTCGACACCCGCTATGCCCGCGCCCGCTGGCTCATCACCCAGCAGCGCTGGACCGACGCCATGGACGAGTTGCTCGAAATCCTCATGCGCGACAAGGCCTGGAGCGAAGAGATCGCCCGCAAGACCTATGTCGCCATCCTCGAACTGATCGAGGCCCCCAAGCCCAAGGTCGCCGAGGGTCAGATCCCGCCCGAAGACCCGGTGGTGGCCACGTACCGCCGACGGTTGTCGAGTGTGGTGCTGAGCTGAGGGCTGCCAAGGGTTGACGTGGTGAACTGCGGGACGCAGGCGCTCTCCATTCGACTACCGCCCAGGCGCAATGGGCCCCGTTTCGGCCACCTGCGCTGCGGGCTCTACTGCGGCGTCATGGTTGGGATACTGAGTTTGGCTGGCTGCGTGACGCGCCCCCCTGAACCAGATGCCGTGGTCACGGGTGTGGCGTTGTCGAGAGAGCGCGTGATGCTGCCGCCGGAGGCTGTTTTTGAGGCCACTTTGCTGGATGTGACCCAGCCAGATCAGCCACCCATCGTTTTGGGGCGCCAGCGTCGCCAACCGGCGGGTCAGCCCCCTTACGCGCTGTGGATTCCTTACCCCTCTGCGCGGTTTGCGCCCAAGGGGCGCTATGAGGTGCGAACCAAAGTCACCTTGGAGGGGCGGTTGCTGCTGGCCAGCGACAAACGCTATCCCGTGCCGCAGGACGCAGCCTACCGCCATGTTGACGTTCAAATGCAGCGGTTGCTGCCGCTGGCCGCCACCGTAGAAGCGTCCGTGCCGCTGCTGCTGACCCATTGGCGGCTCGTCGAAATGGCGGGGGAGGCTCTGTCCCTCCCTGCCGATGGTGCGGCGGCGCCCCACCTCGTCTTCCAGGCGGAAGAGGCGCGGGTGACAGGCTCGGGCGGCTGCAACCGCTTTCTCGCGGACTACGACTGGCAACCGCAGAGCGGACGCCTGCGCATGGCGCAGCTCGTTTCCAACATCAGCTTGTGCCTGCAAAGCAGCGGATTGGAGGCCCAGTATTTTGAGTCGCTGCTGACGGTACGGGGCTTTCGCCAGGTCGGCACGCAGCTCTTGCTGCAGGGGGCCGAAGGCGAGCCCTTGCTGCGTTTCGAAGCCATTGAGACGCCGCTGAGCTAGGCATCCGGCGGGCTTTTGGCGGGAGGGCTCTCCAGTCCGCAGGGTTTTTATGCGGATGTCAGCCGCTCCAGCGCCTCGCGGTACTTGGCGGCTGTCTTCTCGATCACTGCCTGGGGCAGGCGGGGCGAGGGCGCTGTCTTGTCCCAGGGCTTGCCGTTGACCTGGGCCTGCTCCAGCCAGTCACGCACAAACTGCTTGTCGTAGCTGGGGGGGTTCTCACCCTTGGCCAGGGCTTCGGCATAGCCTTCCACCGGCCAGTAGCGGGAGCTGTCGGGCGTGAGCACCTCATCCATCAGCACCAGCGTGCCGTCAGGGGCCAGGCCGAATTCAAATTTGGTGTCGGCAATGATCATGCCCTTGGCCAGGGCGATCTCGGCAGCCGCTTTGTAGATGGCAATACTCAGGTCGCGGATACGCGTGGCCAAGTCCAGGCCAATCATCTCCACCGTGCGTTCGAACGTGATGTTCTCATCGTGCTCGCCCATGGCGGCCTTGGCGGCGGGCGTGTAGATGGGCTCGGGCAACTTGGCGGCGTTGGTCAGGCCTTCGGGCAGGGGCACGCCGCAGACCGAGCGAGAGTCCTGGTATTCCTTCCAGCCGCTGCCGGCCAGGTAGCCGCGCACCACGGCTTCGACCGGGATGGGCTGCAGGCGCTTCACCAGCATCGAGCGGCCACGGATCTGGGAGGCTTCTTCGGGGCTCACCACGCTCTCGGGGGCGTCGCCAGTGAGGTGGTTGGGGCAGATGTGGCCGAGCTTATCGAACCAGAACAGGGCCATCTGGGTGAGCAACTCGCCCTTGCCAGGAATGGGTTCGCCCATGATCACGTCGAAGGCCGACAGGCGGTCGCTGGCCACCATCAGGATGCGGTCGTCGCCCACGGCGTAGTTGTCGCGCACTTTGCCGCGTGCCAGCAGGGGCAGCGAAGTCAGGGCCGAAGTGTGCAGGGCGGTGGAGCTGGGCTGGGTCATGGTGTCGGTGTGGGCGGTGGGTTTCCGCTGCGGGCAATCCGAAGAACGTGGGGGGAGGTGCATGCGGCAGGCAGGGCCTATGCGCAGCCGATAGATTTTACGCGCCGGTCTGGGGCGCGGCGGTTTTCGTAGGCCCTCTAGCAGCTGGCCACGCGCCCCACGCAGGCTTGCGGCACACTGGGCGGCCCTGAACCTGACCAGGCCTTAATGGCCGCTTGCTGTGTCTTCCTCTACCCCTGAGCTTTCTCCCCGCCGTGAACTGTGGTTGCTGCTGACGCTGGCCGGCATCCAGTTCACACACATCCTGGACTTCATGATCATGATGCCGCTGGGCCCGCAGCTCACGCAGCTGTTTGCGATCACGGACGCGCAGTTTGGCTTGCTGGTGTCGGCCTACACGCTGTCGGCGGGGGCATCGGGCCTGCTGGCTTCGACCTACATCGACCGCTTTGGGCGCAAGCGGCTGCTGCTGGTGCTCTATGGCCTGTTCGGACTGGCGACGCTGGCCTGCGGCCTTGCGCCTACCTATGGCACGCTGATGGTGGCGCGCATTCTTGCGGGCACTTTTGGCGGCGTGCTGTCGGCTCTGTCGCAGACCATCGTGGCGGACGTGGTGCCCTTTGAGCGGCGCGGGCGTGCCATGGGCATCGTGATGACGTCGTTTTCCGTCTCCACGGTGGCGGGCGTGCCCTTGGGGCTGATTCTGGCGCAGTACGGGGGGTGGCACCTGCCGTTCATCGGCATTGCCGCCATGGTGGGGGTGCTGGCTGTGCAGGCGGCCCGCACGTTGCCGACCATGGCGGGGCATGTTCAGGCCGCCAGCGGGCGGTCAGTGCTGGGCGGTATCCGGCACGTGCTGGCGGATGGCAACCACCGGTGGGCGTTCCTGTTCTCGGCGTTGCTGATGTTTACGGGTTTTACCGTCATCCCTTACATCACCATCTACATGCAGACCAATGCCGGTGTGCGTGCCGATCAGGTGCCGCTGGTGTACCTGTGCGGCGGGGTGGTGACCTTGTTCACGGCGCGCCTGTTCGGACGCATGACCGACCGGCATGGCAAGGTGCCCACCTTCCGGTGGCTGGCGATCGCGGGGCTGCCGTGCATTCTCGGCATCACGCTGGTACAGGGCTTGCCGCTGTGGGGGGTGTTGGTGGTGTCCACCCTGATGTTCACCTTTGTCAGTGGCCGCATGATTCCTGGCATGGCCATCATCGCCTCAGCGGCACATGCGCCCTTGCGGGGAACCTTCATGACGCTGAACGCCTCGGTGCAATCGGCGGCGATGGGCGTGGCGTCTTTTGTGGGTGGGGTCCTCATCAGCCGTGATGCGCAGGGGCTGGTGCAGAACTACTGGGTGGCCGCGCTGGTGGGCATCAGCGCCAGCCTGCTGTCGATGCTGGTGGTGGGGCGTCTCACGCTGCATGGCGCGACGCCGTCGGCTCGGTGAAGAAGAAGGGGCTCGTGCTGACGTTGGCCAGCCCCTTCAATCCGCCCATTGTGCGCGCTTTTCGGGCGCTTGGCACCTTGCCGGGCATAACCCAGCGGCCTGCGGCGGTATGGGATTGCATTTCGGGGAGGGCGGGGGCATAGTGAACCCACGACGTCAACAAAAGATGCATCCAAGTTCGCCGAGCCGCTCCTCTGATCCAGGACGGCGTTTTTCCACCGAGAGCCACAGGAGACTTATTTATGAACTTGACGATCAGCGGTCACCACCTCGAAGTTACTCCCGCCTTGCGCAACTACGTCACCACCAAGCTGGACCGGATCACCCGCCATTTTGACCAAGTTGTCGATGTCAAGGTACTGCTGACGGTAGAGAAGCAAAAGGAAAAGGAAAAGAGACAGCGAGCGGAATGCAACATTCACGTCAAGGGCAGCGACCTGTTTGCCGAAAGCTCCCACGCCGACCTGTACGCCGCCGTGGACGAACTGGTCGACAAGATGGACCGTCAGGTTGTGCGCCACAAGGACCGTTTGCAAGACCATCACCACGAAGCCGCCAAGCGCGAACTGCACGCTTGATGCGCCAGCCCTGAGCCTGGCACAGCAGCCGCCCCTACCCGGGCGGTTTTTTTGTTGCCTGACGCGCCGTGCTCAGGGTTTTCGCCAATATGTGCATAATTGTTACCCTTGACCATGAACCGACTCGCCTCCATCCTGCCCTCCGCTCAAGTGCTTGTGAGCGTGGACGCCACCAGCAAGAAGCGTGCTTTTGAAGAAGCGGGTCTGCTGTTCGAGAGCCAGCACGGCCTCTCCCGGGCGCTGATCACCGACAGTCTGTTTGCCCGTGAACGCCTGGGCTCCACTGGGCTCGGCCATGGCGTGGCCATTCCCCACGGACGCATCAAGGGCCTCAAGGCGCCGATGGCGGCTGTGTTCCAGCTGCTCAACCCCATCGGATTCGATGCGCCGGACGAGCTGCCGGTGGGCCTGCTGATCTTTCTGCTGGTGCCCGAGGCGGCCACCCAGAAGCACCTGGAAATCCTGTCCGAAATCGCCGAGCTGCTCAGTGACTCGGCCTTGCGCGAGAAGCTCAAGGCCTGCACCGACGCCACGGAACTGCACGGCATGATTGCAGGCTGGCAGTCCACGCAGGCTGCCTGAGCCCTGGCACACACATTCCCCACGCCGCCTTTGCACTGACTGAACCGCCGTGAAGCCCAATGTTGTCAGTGCCGACGTCCTTTTCGAAGAATTTCGTGGCCTGCTGAAGTGGGAGTGGGTGGCCGGCCTGGGGGCCTCCGAGCGCCGCTTCGATGAAGTGGCCGTGCGTTCCGCGCGTTCCGGCGCCGACCTGGTCGGCTACCTCAACTACATCCACCCCTACCGGGTCCAGATCCTGGGCGAGCGCGAGATTGCGTACTTGAGCAACGCATCCCCCGACGATTGCAAGCGCCGCATTGCCCGCATCGTGACGCTGGAACCACCGGTGCTTGTGCTGGCCGACAACCAGACCGCACCCGATGCGCTGGTATCGATGTGCGAGCGCGCGCAGATACCGATGTTCTCCACGCACGAGTCGTCGGCGTTTGTCATCGACGTGCTGCGCGCTTACCTGTCCAAGCACTTTGCCGACCGCACCACCATGCACGGCGTGTTCATGGACATTCTGGGTCTGGGCGTGATGATCACCGGCGAGTCGGGCCTGGGCAAGAGCGAGCTGGGCCTGGAGCTTATCTCGCGCGGTAACGGCCTGGTTGCTGACGATGCGGTGGACCTGTTCCGCATCAACCAGACCACCATTGAGGGCAAGTGCCCCGAGTTGCTGCAGAACCTGCTGGAAGTGCGCGGCATCGGTCTGCTCGATATCCGTGCCATTTTTGGCGAGACGGCCGTGCGCCGCAAGATGCGCCTCAAGCTCATCGTGCATCTGGTGCGCAAGGAGACGCTGGAGCGCGACTACGAGCGTCTCCCCTACGAGCCGCTCACGCAGGACGTGCTCGGCGTGCCAGTGCTCAAGGTGGTGATCCAGGTGGTCGCCGGCCGCAACATCGCCGTGCTGGTCGAGGCCGCCGTGCGCAACACCATCTTGCAACTGCGCGGTATCGACACCTACCAAGAGTTTGTCGAACGCCATCGCCGCGCCATGGAGCGCGATACGGGTGGCTAGTCCGCTCTGTATTTGATAGCTGTTTGCGCTTGAAGGACGGGCGCAAAGCGCTTCCGGTGGTTACCCTTTTTTGGCGCAGTCTGCGCACTGACCATACAGCGCCATGGTGTGGTCCTGCACCAGCCAGCCCTTGGCCTTGGCCACGGCATGCTGCCGCTTCTCGATCTCGGGGTCGTAAAACTCTTCCACCTTGCCACACGAAGTGCAGATGAAGTGGTCATGGTGCTGCCCTTCATTGAGCTCGTACACCGCCTTGCCGCTCTCGAAGTTGCTGCGGATCAGGATGCCGGCCTGCTCGAACTGCGTGAGCACCCGGTACACGGTGGCTAGGCCGATGTCCGACCGCTCTTCCAGCAGCACACGGAACACGTCTTCGGCCGTCATGTGGCGCTGCGCACCCTTCTGGAAAATCTCCAGAATCTTCAGGCGGGGCAGTGTGGCCTTGAGTCCCGTGCTTTTGAGTTCGTCGATATTGGTCATGGCTGGCTCTTTCGGGGGCAGGCAACCGGCCCAGGGGCTGGAGGGGCTGCCGCTACAATGGGACGATCATATCCTTTGGCCTTTTACCCATGCCCGTCCAAGCCCGTTACAGCGCCCGTCTGGGCCTGGTTGTGTTGATCGGTGCCAGCATGGCCGCCCTGACCGGTTGCGGCAGTCTGGATGGCGCCAGCAGCCGCATCGCCAACATCGTCAAACCCTACCGGGTGGACGTGGTGCAGGGCAATTTCGTGTCCCGCGAACAGGTCGAAGCCCTGCAGCCCGGCATGAGCCGCCAGCAGGTGCGCGAGATTCTCGGGACGCCGCTGGTCACCAGCCTGTTCCATGCAGACCGCTGGGAGTACGTGTTCACGCTCAAACGCCCCGGCGAAGAGGTCCAGACCCGCAAGCTGACCGTGTTCTTCAAGGGTGATGCCCTGGAGCGCTCCGAAGGCGATGAAATGCCGACCGAGACCGAATTCGTCGCCACCCTGGGGGCGCGCGACAACGCCAAGGGCAAGGTGCCGGTGCTGGAAGCCACGCCGGAGCAACTGGCCAAATACCCGGTCAAGGAGCGCCCCGCGCCCGCCGCGACCACGACCCCGGCATTGCCCGCCACCACCAGTTACCCGCCGCTCGAAGCGCCTGCGCGCTGACCCTTGCGGCTCTGGCAGTGAGCCCGGTGCGCTGGCTGCCCTTTCATTGAACAGGACTTCTTCATGACCGCGACTTCCTCGCCTGCGGCTCCCGCGGCATCTCCCCTTCGTGTAGCAGTTGCAGGGGCTTCAGGCCGCATGGGCCGCATGTTGATCGAAGCCATCCGCGCCAGCGACGACTGCGTGCTGGCTGGTGCGCTGGACGTGGCCGCCAGCCCCGCGGTCGGCTCTGACGCCACCGCCTTTCTGGGCTATGCCAGCGGCGTGGCCATCACGGCCGATGTGGCGGCAGGCCTCAAGAACGCCGAGGTGCTCATCGACTTCACCCGCCCCGAAGGCACGCTGGCCCACCTGGCCGTGTGCAGCCAGCTGGGCGTGAAGGCCGTCATCGGCACCACCGGCTTCACCGATGCGCAAAAGGCCGAACTCGACGCCTACGCACAGCGCACCGCCATCATGTTCTCGCCCAACATGAGCGTGGGCGTGAACGTCACGCTTAAGCTGCTGCAAATGGCCGCCAAGGCCATGGCCACGGGGTACGACATCGAAATCATCGAAGCCCACCACCGCCACAAGGTCGATGCACCCTCGGGCACTGCGCTCAAGATGGGCGAGGTGATTGCCGAAGCCCTGGGCCGCGACCTCAAGGACTGCGCCGTGTACGCCCGCGAAGGCGTGACGGGCGAGCGCGACCCTTCCAGCATCGGCTTTGCGGCCATCCGGGGCGGCGACATCGTGGGTGACCACACCGTGCTGTTTGCCGGCATCGGCGAGCGCATCGAGATCACGCACAAGTCCTCCAGCCGCGCCACGTATGCGCAGGGCGCCTTGCGCGCCGTGCGTTTCCTGGCGGCCCACAAGACTGGCATGTTCGACATGTTCGACGTGCTGGGCTTGCACTGATCTGCCGACTCCCATGGACGCGCTCCACTGGTGGCGCCAGGGCGATGCTGTCACGCAAAGTGCGGCACTGGTCTTGCTGGCCATGTCGGTGGCGAGCTGGGTGGTCATTGTGTGGAAACTGCGGCTCATGCGGCGTGCCAGTGCCGACGTGGCCCGCTGCACGGCCGCGTTCTGGCAGGCGCCGTCGCTGGCCCTTGCGCAGCAGCGTTTGCAGTCTTTCGACCGGGATGCGCTAGTGCTTCCTTTGGTGGCTGCTGCAAATTTAATAGCAAATCACGACAGCGTTACCCCGCCCACGCTGGCCACGGCCGGCAGCCTGTCACAGCGGCTCACCCGCGTGCTGCGCGATGCCCTGCACGATGTGCTGGGGCGCCTGCAGTTTGGCCAGGTGCTGCTGGCCACGGTGGGCTCCACGGCGCCCTTTGTGGGGTTGCTGGGCACGGTGTGGGGCATCTACCACGCGCTCACCGCCATGGCGGGCGCGGGGCAGATCACCATTGACCGCGTCTCCGGCCCTGTGGGCGAGGCCCTGGTCATGACGGCGGCCGGGCTGGCCGTGGCGATCCCGGCCGTGCTGGCCTACAACGTGTTTGGCCGCCTGCTCGGGCGCATTGAGGCGGATCTGGAAGGGTTTGCGCGCGATCTGCGGGAGCTGGTCATCGACACCTCTGTCCCCGCCGATCCTCGGCCCTGAGCTTCACAAAGCTTGACCGCGCCATGGCCTTCGGAAGACTCGAACGCACCGCCGGGCCTCAGCCCATGAGCGACATCAACATGACGCCGCTGGTGGACGTGATGCTGGTGCTGGTGGTGATCTTCATCCTCACGGCGCCGCTCCTGGCCAGCTCCATCCGGCTGGACCTGCCGCGCACCGAAGGCGCCACGCCCGGCACAGCGCCGCAATTCGTCACCTTGGTGGTCGATGCCTCGGGCCAGGCCTTTCTGGATGACCAACCCCTGTCTCAGGCTGCCCTGGCCGAGCGCCTGCGCCGCATTGGCGCCGAGCGCCCCGACACCGAGGTGCAACTGCGCGCCGACGCTGCCGTGCCCTATGGCCGCGTGGTCGAAGTCATGGGCGCGGCCCACCTGGCCGGGCTGCAGCGCATCGGATTTGTGGCCGAACCTGCGGCGAACCCGGTGTCGCCTGCACCCCTCGCTCCGTCCCGCTGACGCGCCCGGACGGCTGGGCCGCCAGCGCCAGCCCCTGACCGCCTAAAATCCCTGCAGCGCGGCCCTGCGGCTGCACTCTTCTCTCACCCCCGAGCCCCCATGCAAGACAAATACTCTCCCCAAGACGTCGAACGCGCGGCGCACGACCACTGGACCGCCACCGACGCCTACCGCGTGACGGAAGACACGAGCAAGAAGAAGTTTTACGCCTGCTCCATGCTGCCCTACCCCAGCGGCAAGCTGCACATGGGCCACGTGCGCAACTACACCATCAACGACATGCTCACGCGCTATCTGCGCATGAACGGCTACAACGTGTTGATGCCCATGGGCTGGGACGCTTTCGGCCTGCCCGCCGAAAACGCGGCGCTCAAGAACGGTGTGCCCCCGGCCAAGTGGACGTACGAAAACATCGCGTACATGAAAAAGCAGATGCAGGCCATGGGCCTGGCCATCGACTGGAGCCGCGAAGTCGCCACCTGCGACCCCGAGTACTACAAGTGGAACCAATGGCTGTTTTTGAAGATGCTGGAAAAGGGCATCGCCTACCGCAAGACCCAGGTCGTGAACTGGGACCCGGTGGACCAGACCGTGCTGGCCAACGAGCAGGTGATTGACGGCAAGGGCTGGCGCACCGGTGCCGTGGTCGAAAAGCGCGAGATCCCCGGTTACTACCTCAAGATCACCGACTACGCCGAAGAGCTGCTGGGCTTTGTGACCGGCGACCAGCTGCCCGGCTGGCCCGAGCGTGTGAAGCTGATGCAGGAAAACTGGATCGGCAAGAGCGAAGGCGTGCGCTTTGCATTCACGCACGACATCGCCGGCGACGACGGCGCACTGATCGGCGACGGCAAGATGTACGTGTTCACCACGCGCGCGGACACCATCATGGGCGTGACCTTCTGCGCCGTGGCGCCAGAGCACCCTCTGGCCACGCACGCCGCCAAGAGCAACCCGGCCCTCGCTGCATTCATCGAAGAATGCAAGACCGGCGGCACCACCGAGGCCGAGCTGGCCACGCAAGAGAAGAAGGGCGTGCCCACGGGCCTGTTCGTCACCCACCCGCTCACCGACGAAAAGGTGCAGGTCTGGGTCGGCAACTATGTGCTGATGGGCTACGGCGACGGCGCCGTGATGGGCGTGCCAGCCCACGACGAGCGCGACTTTGCGTTTGCCCTCAAGTACGGCATCGAGATCAAGCAGGTGGTGCTGGTGGACGGCGAGACGTTCAACTATCACCAGTGGCAGGACTGGTACGGCGACAAGCAGCGCGGCGTGACCATCAACTCCGACAGCTTCAGTGGCCTCTCGTACAAGGAAGCCGTGAACGCCGTGGCCCATGCGCTGGAGCAAAAGGGCCTGGGCGAGAAGAAGACCACCTGGCGCCTGCGCGACTGGGGTGTGAGCCGCCAGCGCTACTGGGGCACACCGATCCCGATCATCCACTGCGACGAGCACGGCGCCGTGCCGGTGCCGGAAAAAGACCTGCCCGTGGTGCTGCCGCAAGACTGCATTCCCGACGGCTCGGGCAACCCGCTGCACAAGCACGAAGGCTTCCACGCGGGCGTGACCTGCCCCGTGTGTGGCAAGGCTGCCCGCCGCGAGACTGACACCATGGACACGTTCGTGGACAGCTCGTGGTACTTCATGCGGTACTGCGACCCCAAGAATGCGGACGCCATGGTGGCCGGTGGTGCCGACTACTGGATGCCGATGGACCAGTACATCGGTGGTATCGAACACGCCATCCTGCACCTGCTGTACGCCCGCTTCTGGACCAAGGTCATGCGCGACCTGGGCCTGGTCAAGGTCGATGAGCCCTTTACCAAGCTGCTCACGCAGGGCATGGTGCTCAACCACATCTACAGCCGCCGCACTGCCAAGGGCGGCAAGGACTACTTCTGGCCGCACGACGTGGAGCATGTGCTCGATGAAGGCGGCAAGATCATCGGTGCCAAGCTCAAGAACGAAGCCACCAGCGGCGACGGCATGTTGCCCGTGGGCACGCCCATCGACTACGAGGGCGTGGGCACCATGTCCAAGTCCAAGAACAACGGCGTGGACCCGCAGGACCTGATCGAGAAGTACGGCGCCGACACGGCCCGCCTGTACACCATGTTCACCGCCCCGCCCGAAGCCACGCTGGAATGGAACGACGCGGCGGTGGAGGGCAGCTACCGCTTCCTGCGCCGCGTGTGGAACTTCGGTCTCAAGCTCTCGGCCATCGACCGCGACGCCGCCCTGGCCAGCGTGGCTGGTGCCAGCAGCCTGCAGGACGTGCAATTTGGCAAAGAGGCCAAAGCCCTGCGCCTGGAAATCCACAACGTGCTGAAGCAGGTGGATTACGACTACCAGCGCATGCAGTACAACACCGTGGTCTCCGGCGCGATGAAGATGATCAACGCGCTCGAAGATTTCAAGGCCATGGACTCGGCCGGTGCCCAGGTGGCGCTGATCGAAGGCTTTGGCATCCTGCTGCGCTGCCTCTACCCCGCCACGCCCCACATCGCCCACAGCCTGTGGACGGGCCTGGGCTACGCCGGTGCGCTGGGCGACCTGCTCGATGCGCCCTGGCCGCAGGTGGATGCTGGCGCCCTGGTGCAGGACGAGATCGAGCTCATGCTGCAGGTCAACGGCAAGCTGCGTGGCTCCATCCACGTGCCCGCCCAGGCCGACAAGGCCGAGATCGAGCGCATTGCGCTGGCCAGCGAGGCCTTTGTGGCCCAGGCCGCCGGTGCGGCGCCGAAGCGCGTGATCGTGGTGCCGGGCCGTCTGGTGAACGTGGTGGTCTGACCCCATGAACAAACGCACCCTGCTCAGCCTGGCCCCGGTGGCCCTGTTGTCGGCCTGCGGATTCCGGCTGCGTGGCGTGCCGGAGTTCGGGTTTGGTTCGCTCTATATCGTGGCCCCAGCCAGTTCGCCGCTGGCGCGGGAGCTGCAGCGCACGCTCGACGGATCGGGCAGCCAGCTCAAGGTGCTGCGCGACCCGGCCAGCATGCCGACGGCAGAGGCCATCTTCGACCTGCTGCAGGAGCAGCAGGAGCGCGTGGTGGTGGGCCTCAACGCGTCGGGCCAGGTGCGCGAGCTGCAGCTGCGCCTGCGCATCAAGTTCCGCCTGCGCACGCCCACGGGCGTGGAGCTGATCCCGGACACCGAGCTGCTGCAGCAGCGCGACATCAGCTACAACGAAACGATTGCGCTGGCCAAGGAGGCCGAAGAGGCGCTGCTCTACCGCGACATGCGGACCGATCTGGTGCAGCAGCTCATGCGCCGTCTGGCCGCAGCCAAGCGCTAGGAGCGGCTCTGAGCGTCTGCGCGCTCAGGCGCTCAGCGTCGGTCCCTGGCCGTGCGAGGGCACGCGCATCAGCGTGCTCTTGCCAAACAGCGACTCCACCAGGTCCACCGCCAGCACGGCAGTGCGGTTGCGCACATCCAGCGCGGGGTTGAGCTCCACAATGTCCAGCGAGGCCAGGCGCCCGCTGTCGGCAATCATCTCCATGCACAGCTGCGCCTCGCGGTAGGTGGGGCCGCCGGGCACCGTGGTGCCCACGCCGGGCGCAATGTCGGGGTCCAGAAAATCCACATCAAAGCTCACATGCAGGTGGGTGTGGGCGTCCAGCCCGGCCAGCGCCTGCTGCATGGTCTGGCGCATGCCCACCTCGTCGATGTAGCGCATGTCGAACACCTCCAGGCCCTGCTCGTGCACAAAGCGCTTTTCGCCTGCGTCCACACTGCGGATGCCGATCTGCCGGATCTGCGACGGGTGCAGCGCCGGGCCGCCACCCGGCATGCGGGCCAGCCCGGTCAGTGCTTCAGGGCCAAACCCGCACAGGCAGGCCACGGGCATGCCATGCACATTGCCGCTGGGCGTCAGGGCACTGGTATTGAAGTCGGCGTGGGCATCCAGCCATAGCACCCGCAGCTTCTTGCCCACCTCCGCGCAATGGCGGGCCACGGCGCTGATGCTGCCCAGGCCCAGGCAGTGGTCACCCCCCAGCAGAATGGGCAGGTGGCCCAGCTGCAGCTCGGCATACACCGCGTCGAACACGCGCTGGTTCCACTCCACCACCTCGGGCAGGTGGCGGTAGCCGTCCATCGGCGGCTGCCACGGGTTGGCCGGACCGCTCAGGTTGCCCCTGTCAAACACCTGCAGCCCGTGGGACTCCAGCGCTGCCTGCAGGCCTGCCACACGCAAGGCCTCGGGCCCCATGGAGGCGCCACGCGCACCCGCGCCGATGTCGGTAGGGGCGCCGATCAGGCTGGTGGGCTGGGCGCTGCGCAGGGCGGTGGGAGGCATGGCAATCTGACTTTCTGGGGTATGGCAGTGAGCGGGAAGGGCGCGGGCGCCCAGGGGAATTCTCCGGGCTTTGGGCGCCAATGAACAGCGCCGCAGCTGATCGGTTCGTGGCCTCCCTTGTGCACTGTGAGGGCATCCGCTGGCAATTTGCACAATGCCGGGTCTGCCCAGGCGATAAACTTTGCCGCATGCAAGTCGCCCTGGCCCAACTCTCTCAGCATCTTCAACGGGGCCTGTCGCCGCTTTATGTCCTGCATGGCGATGAGCCCTTGCTCCAGCAAGAGGCGGCCGACGCCATCCGCGCCATGGCCCGCACCCAGGGCTACACCGAACGCAGCAGCTACACCGTGGCCGGTGCCCACTTTGACTGGAGCGCCGTACTAGCCGCCGGTGGCTCGCTCAGCCTGTTTGCCGACAAGCAGATCGTCGAGATCCGCATCCCCTCGGGCAAGCCCGGCAAGGATGGCAGCGTGGCGCTGCAGCAGATCGCCGAATCGGCCCGGGGCAACGACAGCACGCTCACCATCGTCATGCTGCCGCGCCTGGACAAAGCCACCAAGACTGGGGCCTGGTTTGCCGCGCTGGAGGGCAACGGCGTCTCCATCCAGATCGACCCCATTGAACGCGGCCAGCTGCCGCAGTGGATTGCCCAGCGCCTGGCCGCGCAGGGCCAGCGCGTGGTGGCGGGCGAGGAGGGTCAGCGCACGCTGCAGTTCTTTGCCGACCGCGTGGAAGGCAACCTGCTGGCCGCGCACCAGGAGATTCAAAAGCTCGCCCTGCTGTACCCGGCGGGAGAGCTGACGCAGGCCCAGGTCGAAGCCGCTGTGCTCAACGTGGCGCGCTACGACGTGTTCAAGCTGTCCGAATCGGTGCTGGCCGGGCAGACGGCCCGCGTGCAGCGCATGCTGGATGGCCTGCAAGCCGAGGGCGAGGCCGAAGTGCTGGTGCACTGGGCTCTGGCTGAAGACATCCGCGCCCTCAAACGCGTGAAAGATGCCATGAACGCCGGCCGCCCCCTGCCCATGGCCCTGCGGGAGAACCGCATCTGGGGCCCCAAGGAGCGGCTGTTTGAACGCATCCTGCCCAAGGCCAGCGACGCCGCCCTGGCGCGCCTGCTGCAGTCGGCCCACACGGTGGACGGCATTGTCAAAGGCCTCAAGCAGCCCGACTGGCCGCAGGACGGCTGGCAGGCCCTGCAGCGTCTGGCGCTGCAACTGTGCCGCCTGACCAGCGCGGCCCGGTGATGGCGGCCGCCGCTGCCCCGCTGCCTTTGCGCCTGCCCCACGACGACGCCACCAACGGCTGGTCCGCCATCCTGCCCCCGCGCACACCACGCGCTGCGCTGCAGGGTGATGTGGCAGCCGACTGGCTGGTGCTGGGCGCGGGCTTTGCAGGCCTGGCCGCCGCACGCCGCCTGGCCGAGCTGCGCCCGCACGCCCACATCGTGGTGGTGGACGCAGGCACCGTGGGCAACAACGCCTTGGGCCGCAACTCGGGCTTTGCCATCGATGTGCCCCACAACATTGGCAGCTCGCTCGAAGAACTGCGCTAGGCCGCGCACTACCAGGCCTTGCTCGCAGCGGGCATGAACGACCTGGAGAGGCTGGTGGCGCAGTACCGCATCGACTGCCAGTGGCGCCGCGCAGGCAAGTACCACTGCGCCGTATCGCCCGCCGCCGAGCGCACGCTGCAGCACCATGTGGATGAGCTGCGCGCCCTGGGGGCGCCGCACGAATTGCTGGACCGCAATGCCCTGGCCGCACGCCTGGGCACCCGCTACTTTGCCGCCGGGCTCTACACGCCGGGCACCGTGCTGCTCAACCCCGCCGCGCTGTGCCGGGGTCTGGCCGATGCGCTGCCCGCCAATGTCACCCTGCACGAGCAAACGCCGGTGCAGCGGCTGGATTTGTCGGGCGGTAAGGTGGTGGCGCACACCCCGGACGGCAGCGTCCGAGCGCCGCAGCTTCTGCTGGCGGCCAATGGCTTTGCGCAGCAGCTGGGCCTGTCTGGCAGTGCCTGGGGCGCAGAGACGTTTCCGCTGGTCACCTTTGGCTCGCTCACGGCGCCGCTCACGCCCAAGCAGCGCAGCCGCCTGGGCGCGCCCGAGGGCTGGGGCGTGACGCCTGCGAGTGCTGTGACCGGGGCCACGCTGCGCTACACGGACGACCACCGCATTCTGATGCGCCAGGGGTTTGAATATGCGCCGCATTTCCGCGTCAGCCCTGCGGTGCGCGAGCGGGTGCGGCGTGAGCATGCGGCCGTGTTTGCCGCGCGTTTTCCGCAGCTGGGCGATGTGGCGCTGGAGCATTTCTGGGAAGGCTCGATTGCCATCACCCGCAATGGCGCGCCGCGCTGGGGGCGGCTGGCGCCGCAGGTGCATGGGGTGGCGGGGTGCAATGGGGCGGGGGTGGTGAAGTTCACGGCGCTGGGGGCGTTGGCGGCGGATTTGGCACTGGGGCAGGACCATCCGTTGCTGGCGCATGCGTTGGCGTTGGGCTGGCCGACGCGCATGCCGCCGCAGCCGTTCATGGGGCTGGGGGTGCGGGCTGATATTGCGCGGGAGAAGTGGTTGGGGCGGGCGGAGGTTTGAGTGTTTCTGGCGTCTAGCGCTTTGTGGACATGCGCTAGTAGCTATGAAATTTGGAGTTAGTGCCTTGGCCTAGTGCAGGAGCCGGGTTATCGTCCCGGCGGGCGACTCACTTTCTTTTGCTTCGCCAAAAGAAAGTAAGCAAAGAAAAGGCGACCCCCAGTCTGCGACCCCCACGCGCTGCGTGGGGGCAAACCTGCAGCGGTGCGGCTGCGGGGTGCGCCGTGGAACTCGCTTTGCGCTGCGCGCGCCGCTCGGACAGCCACGGCGAGCCAGTTCACGAAGCATGGGCGCTTCGACGCCCATGCCACCCCACAGCCGCCCCGCCGCAGGCGCAGCCAGCAGGGGGCCGAACATCCAAACAGCCAACAGCCCTTCGGGCCATCGCTGCGCTCGGCCCTTGGGCGTGTCAGCGGGCGGTCAATGTGCCTTGTGCTTTTTCAGCCCACATCGTCAAGTTCGCCACTAGGTCCTTCTGGCTGAACGAGCAGCTTTCTTCCGAAAACAGCGCGCTCGATTCCAGTCGGTCCAGCAGGTTCAGCAGCACTTCGCTGTAGCGTGGGGGCAGGGCGGCGAGCAGGGTGGTTTGCTGGCGGGTCAGGGTGCTGAGGGTGGCGGCGGTGTGGTCGCCGCGTTCAAAGGCTTGCAGGGCCTGGGTGAAGGTGGTGAGCTGGGTGTGGGCGGTGTCGGTCATGGCGTAGCCGGGCGGATCAATGGTGGGTGACAGGCCCGAGGGTAAAGCAGCCATGGGCCCGCGCCCACCGGGCCGATACCAAGTGCGGCAAAATCGCAGGATGAACGCCCTCAACGTCGCTGAATACACGCACTCTCTCGGTCTCCAGGCAAAAACGGCCTCTGCGCTGATGGCCAAAGCGCCAGCAGCTATCAAAAACAAAGCGCTCAAGGCGCTGTCCCGGTTGCTGCGCGAGAACGTGGCTGCCCTGCAGGTCGACAACGCCAAAGACCTGGAGCGCGCCGTGGCCAATGGGCTGGCGGGCCCGATGGTGGACCGGCTCAAGCTCACCCCCAAGGTGCTGGAGACTTGCGCCGAGGGTTGTGAACAGCTGGCCGCCATGCCCGACATCATTGGCGAGATCCTCGGCATGAAGCAGCAGCCCAGCGGCATTCGCGTGGGCCAGATGCGGGTGCCGATTGGCGTGTTCGGCATGATTTACGAGAGCCGTCCCAACGTGACCATCGAGGCCGCGTCGTTGTCGATCAAGAGCGGCAACGCCTGCATCTTGCGTGGCGGCTCCGAGGCGATTGATTCGAACAAGGCACTGGCCAAGATCGTGCAGCAGGCGCTGGCTGAGGCCGGCCTGCCGCAAGACGCGGTGCAACTGGTGCAGACCACCGATCGCGAGGCCGTGGGCCAGCTCATCACGATGCCGCAGTTTGTGGACGTGATCATCCCGCGCGGCGGCAAGGGCCTGATCGAGCGCATCAGCCGCGATGCCAAGGTGCCCGTGATCAAGCACCTGGACGGCAACTGCCACACCTACGTGGACGACCCCTGCGACATCGCCATGGCCGTGAAGGTGGCCGACAACGCCAAGACCAACAAGTACAGCCCCTGCAACGCGAGCGAAGGCCTGCTGGTGGCGCGCGGCGTGGCGGCAGAGTTCTTGCCTCAGATCGGTGCGGTGTATGCCGCCAAGGGCGTGGAGATGCGGGGTTGCCCTGAGTCGCTGGCGATTTTGAAGTCGGTGCCAGGAGCCCACCTGGTGCCCGCCACCGAGCAGGACTGGAGCGAGGAATACCTGGCCCCCATCATCAGCGTGAAGATTGTGGCGGGGGTGGATGAAGCCATTGCGCACATCAACCGCTACAGCAGCCACCACACCGACGCCATCCTGACGCGCGATCACATGCATGCCCAGCAGTTCCTGCGCGAGGTGGATTCGGCCAGCGTGATGGTGAACGCGAGCACGCGGTTTGCCGACGGCTTCGAGTACGGCCTGGGGGCCGAAATCGGCATCAGCACCGACAAGTTCCACGCGCGCGGCCCGGTGGGCATTGAAGGCCTCACTTCGCTCAAGTACGTGGTGTTGGGTGAGGGCGAGGTGCGGGCCTGATGCGCTCCTGAAACCATAGCTGCTGGCGCATGTTCGACTAGCGCTTGCGGCCAATTTCACATGAAAATCATCATCCTCGGCGCCGGCCGCGTGGGCCAGAGCGTGGCAGACAGTCTGGTGTCCGAGCGCAACGACATCACGGTGATCGACACCGACGCCGCACGGCTGCGCGACCTGGAATCGCGGTTTGACCTGCGCGGGGTGGTGGGCAACGGCATCGAGCCCGCCGTGCTGGCCGAGGCGGGGGCCGAGGACACCGACCTGCTGATCGCCTGCGCCGCGCAGGACGAGACCAACCTGGTGTGCTGCAAGATCGCGCAGCTGCTGTTCAACATCCCCAAGCGCATCGCGCGGGTGCGGTCTACAGGCTTCGAGGCCCATGAACGGCTGGTGGGCCCCGAGGGGTTTGCAGTGGACCGCATCATCTGCCCCGAAGAATCGCTGACCCGCTATATCGGCAAGCTCATCGAGTACCCCGAGGCCATGCAGGTGCGCGAATTTGCCGGGGGCCGCGCCTGCCTGGTGTCGGTGCGGGCGCGTGTGGGGGCGCCGATGGTGGGCCACTCCATCGGCGCGCTGCGCGAGAGTGCGCCGGAGCTGGCGATGCGCATGGTGGCGATCTACCGGCGCTTCCCCGACGAGCCCGACCGCTTCATTGCCTGCGACGGCAAGACCCGCATCGAGCCAGGGGACGAGGTGTTCGTGCTGGCCGCGCACGAGCACATTGCCAACGTGCTGGCCGCCCTGCACCGCCCAGCCTCCCAACAGCCCCAGCCCGTGCGCCGCATCATGATTGCGGGCGGCGGCCGTGTGGGCCTGCGGCTGGCGCGGCAGCTCAGCCAGGCGGGCGGGCGCTTTCACATCAAGATCATTGAGGACCATGCGGACCGCTGCGTGGAGCTGGCGTCGGCCCTGCCGCCCGAGGTGCTGGTGCTGCAGGGTGATACCACCGACGAAGACCTGCTGGGTGACGAAGGCATCGAGGAGGTGGACCTGTTCCTCGCGCTCACCGACGACGATGAGGACAACATCATGTCGTGCCTGCTGGCCAAGCGCATGGGCGCGAGCCGGGTGCTGGCCCTCATCAACCGGCGCAGCTATGCCGACCTGATGCACGGCACGCAGATCGACATTGCCCTGTCGCCCGCGCAGGCCATGCTGGGTGAGCTGCTGGCCTATGTGCGCCAGGGCGACGTGCAGGCTGTGCACAGCCTGCGCCGGGGCGTGGCCGAGGCGCTGGAGATCGTGGCGCGTGGCGACCGCAAAAGCTCGCGCGTGGTCGGCCGCAAGGTCAGCGACCTGCAGCTGCCGCGCGATGTGCACATCGGCCTGATCGTGCGCGGTCTGCCCGACGCGTCGGAAACGGCGGGGGCAGCGGCTGCCGATCTGCGCGAGCCCGAGGTCATCATTCCGCGCAGCGCCACGGTGATCGAGAGCAACGACCATGTGGTGTTTTTCCTGCCCAACAAGCGGCTGGTGCGCGACGTGGAAAAGCTCTTCCGCGTGAGCGCAACTTTTTTCTGACCCGGCACCGAGCTGCGCGAGACCTCCATGACGGACATGTTTCCCGTTCTGCGCGTGCTGGGCATTCTGGTGATGATCTTCTCGCTGTCCATGGGCCTGCCGCTGGCAGTCTCGCTGTGGACGCGCGACGGCGTCTGGTTTGTGTACCCGCTGTCCATGGGCGCCACGATGCTGGCGGGCGCGTGGCTGTGGTGGCGGTTGCGGCTGTTCCGGCAGGAGCTGCAACCGCGCCACGGCGTGATGCTGGTCTCGCTGGTGTGGGCGCTGTTGCCCCTGTCGGCCGCGCTGCCGCTGATGCTGGCCGGGCACCACACCGGGCACCCGCTGTCGTTCACGCATGCCTATTTCGAGGCCGTGTCGGGGCTCACCACCACGGGCTCCACCGTGCTGGCGGGCCTGGATGCGCTGCCAGTGTCGGTGAATGTGTGGCGCACCTTTTTGCAGTGGATGGGCGGCATGGGCATCCTGATCCTGGCCGTGGCTGTGTTGCCGCTGCTGGGCGTGGGCGGCAGCCAGTTGTTCAAGGCCGAGGCGGCGGGGCCGCTGAAGGACACCAAGCTCACGCCGCGCATGACCGGCACGGCCAAGGGGCTGTGGGGGGTGTATGCGCTGTTTTCCACGCTGTGCGGCCTGGCCTACTGGGCGGGGGGCATGGCGCCGCTCGATGCGTTGATGCACATGTTCACCACCGTGAGCCTGGGCGGGCTGTCATCGCACGACCTGAGCTTTGGCTACTTCCAGTCGCCGCTGCTGGAGGCGATCTGCATCTTCTTCATGTTGGTGGCCAGCTGCAATTTTGCGCTGTACTTCGTCGCCATTCGCAAGGGCCAGTGGGGCGGCTTCTGGCGCGACCCAGAGCTGCGCGCCACGCTGGTGACGCTGATTGGCGGCGGTCTGCTGGTGGCGCTGCTGCTGTGGACCAAGGGCGTGTATGGGCCGCTGGACGCGCTGCGCCATGGCATGTTCAACCTGGTGTCGCTGGCCACCACCACCGGCTACGCCACGGTGGACTACCTGGCCTGGCCCGTGTTTGCGCCGGTGTTCATGCTGCTGCTGTCGGGCGTGGCCACCAGTGCGGGCTCGACGGGCGGGGGCATCAAGATGGTCCGGATGCTCATCCTCGTCAAGCAGGCGCGCCGCGAGATGAACCGCCTGGTGCACCCACGCGCGGTGCAGCCGGTGCAACTGGGCGGCGCCGCAGTGGACAACCGGGTGATCTTCTCGGTGCTGGCCTTCATGCTGGTCTATGGCGGCACGGTCTTTGGGCTGAGCATGGTCATGCTGCTGACGGACCTGGACCCGGTGACCGCGTTCTCGGTGGTGTTGGCCAGCGTCAACTGCGCGGGCCCGGGCCTGGGCAGCGTGGGGCCTGCGTCCAACTACGCGGTGCTGACCGATTTCCAGATCTGGGTGTGCACGCTGGCCATGCTGCTGGGGCGGCTGGAGATACTGAGCTTCATGGCCTTGCTGACCCCGGCGTTCTGGCGCCGGTAGGGCGCAGGACCGTGGCATCGCCCAGGGGTGACTTGCGAAAACCCGGCCTGACCCCACATCCTACAATTCACTGCAATCGCTTCCCGAGGGCTTTCCATGGTTCCGCATCTCATCACGGCCCTCACCGGGCCGATCAACGAACTCGAACAGCGCATTCTCGACTCGATGCCCGCCATCGAACGCTGGTTCCGGCTGGAGTGGATGGAGCACACGCCGCCGTTCTATACGTCGGTAGACATCCGCAATGCAGGCTTCAAGCTGGCGCCGGTCGATACCAACCTGTTTCCCGGCGGCTGGAACAACCTGACCAAGGAGATGCTGCCGCTGGCTGTGCAGGCTGCGATGGCCGCCATCGAGAAGATCTGCCCCGAAGCGCGCAACCTGCTGATCATTCCGGAGAACCATACGCGCAACACGTTCTACCTGTCCAACGTGGTGCAGCTGCAGCGCATCTTCAATATGGCGGGCCTGAACGTGCGGGTGGGCTCCATCAGCCCCGAGATCAAGAAGTCCACGCTGATCGAGCTGCCCAACGGCGACACCGTGACCCTGGAGCCCGTGGTGCGCACCAAGCGCCGGCTGGGACTCAAGGACTTTGACCCCTGCACCATCTTGCTGAACAACGACCTGACTGCAGGCGCGCCCGGAATTCTGGAAGACATCCATGAGCAGTACCTGCTGCCCCCGTTGCACGCCGGCTGGAGCGTGCGCAAGAAAAGCACCCACTTCAAGAACTACGAAGAGGTGGCCAAGCGCTTCGGCAAGATGCTGGGTATCGACCCCTGGCTGGTCAACCCCATGTACAGCCAGTGCGGCGAGGTGGACTTTGCCGAAGGCACGGGCATGGACCAGCTGCAGACCAGCGTGGACGCACTCCTGACCAAGGTGCGCCGCAAGTACAAGGAATACGGCATCAATGAAAAGCCCTTCGTGATCGTCAAGGCCAACAACGGCACCTACGGCATGGGCATCATGACCGTGCGCGACGCCAAGGAGCTGGACGCGGTCAACCGCAAGACGCGCAACAAGATGGCCGTGATCAAGGACGGCCAACCCGTGAGCGAGGTCATCATCCAGGAAGGCGTGCTGACGCAGGAGCGCGTGAACGATGCCGTGGCCGAGCCCGTGGTCTATATGATGGACCGCTACGTGGTGGGCGGCTTCTACCGCATGCACGCCGAGCGCGGTGTGGACGAAAACCTCAACGCCCCCGGCGCGAGCTTTGTGCCCCTGGCCTTTGAGCACAGCACCCACATGCCCCAGCCTGGCGTACGCCCGGGTGTGAGCGCACCCAACCGCTTCTATATGTATGGCGTGGTGGCCCGGCTGGCGATGCTGGCGGCCAGCTATGAGCTGGAGGCCACCAACCCGGACGCCGAGGTGTACGACTAAAAGCCAGGGTCTTTGGGGCCCTTTGCGGGCCCGCAGGCATGGGGTTTCAGCGCCTTTGCCGCCCGGGCGGAGGCTGTACGGCAGGCGGGTGGGGAGGACGGCGGCCCCGCATGCCACGCCCGCGCCCGGTTGCCAAGGGCGAGTTGCTGCGTTGCAACATGGGGTTTCGCCTCCAATCGCTTGATCTGGCTCAGGCGCACAATAGCGTTCCCAAAAGTAACGGAACCCCGTCAGGCCGAGCGCCCGGGGGTGGTCAGTGCAAAGCTCCAAGTCATCGCTCGCAGCGCTCACGCTGGGCGCCATCGGTGTTGTGTATGGCGATATCGGCACCAGCGTGCTGTATGCCGTCAAGGAGGTGTTCGGGTCCGGCCATGTGCCTTTCACGCCCACGAACGTCTACGGCATCCTCTCCATCTTTTTCTGGACCCTCACGGTCATTGTCTCCCTGAAATACGTGGTGCTGGTGCTGCGCGCCGACAACCACGGCGAGGGCGGCCTCATCGCCATGCTGGCCCTGGCCTCCCAGGCCGTCAAAGACAAACCCCAGTTGCGCAGTGTGCTCCTGGGCGTGGGCATTTTTGGCACTTCGCTGTTTTATGGCGATGGCGTTATCACCCCGGCCATCTCGGTGCTGTCGGCGGTGGAGGGGCTGGAGGTGGTGTCAGACCACTTCAAGCACTACGTGATCCCGATCACGCTGGTGGTGCTGTTTTGCCTTTTTGCCGTGCAAAAGCGCGGCACAGGCGGCATTGGCAAGTTTTTTGGCCCCATCACGCTGGTGTGGTTCGTCACCATCGCGTTGCTGGGCGTGTCGCACATCGTGGGGCACCCGGAGATCCTGTGGGCGCTGAGCCCTCACCACGCGCTGGGCTTCATGTGGGCCAACCCGGGCACCAGCTTCATCATTCTGGGCGCGGTGGTGCTGTGCGTGACGGGCGCCGAGGCCTTGTATGCCGACCTGGGCCACTTCGGCAAGCGCCCGATCCGCATGGCCTGGTTTGGTGTGGCCATGCCGTCCCTCACCCTCAATTACTTTGGCCAGGGCGCGCTGCTGCTGGCCGAGCCCGAGGCCGTCAAGAACCCGTTCTATCTGATGGCCCCCGACTGGGCGCTGGTGCCTTTGGTGATCCTGGCCACCATGGCCACCGTGATTGCTTCGCAGGCGCTGATCACCGGCGCGTTCAGCGTGACCAAGCAGGTCATCCAGCTCGGCTACCTGCCGCGCCTGAACATCCAGCACACCAGCGTGCGCGATACGGGCCAGATCTACATGCCGCTGGTTAACTGGGGGCTGTTTGTGGCCATCGTGCTGGCGGTGGTGATGTTCCGCTCGTCGAGCAATCTGGCCGCAGCCTACGGCATTGCGGTGACGCTGGACATGCTGATCACCACCACGCTGACCTTCTTCGTCATCCGCTACGGCTGGCGGTATCCGCTGGCGCTGTGCATTGCGGCCACGGGCTGCTTCTTTGTGGTGGACCTGGCGTTCTTTGCCTCCAACCTGCTCAAGCTGTTCCAGGGCGGCTGGTTCCCGTTGATGATCGGCGGCATCGTGTTCTCGCTCATGATGACCTGGAAGGAAGGGCGCCGCCTGCTCAACGACAAGCTGCGCGCCGATGCCATCGACCTCAAGGACTTTCTGGAATCGATCTTCATCAGCCCCCCCACCCGGGTGGATGGCACGGCCGTCTTTCTGACGGCCGAAACCGGCGCGGTGCCCAATGCCTTGCTGCACAACCTCAAGCACAACAAGGTGCTGCACCAGCAGAACCTGTTTGTCACCGTGCACAACCATGAGACACCCTGGATTGGTCTGGATAAGCGGCTGCAGGTCGAGTCGCTGGGGCACGACTGCTGGCAGGTGGTGGTGCACTACGGCTTCAAGAACGACCCCGACCTGCCCCGTGCGCTGGAACTGCTGCGCGGGCGAGGCTGTGAGCTGGAGCCCATGACCACCAGCTATTTCCTGTCGCGCGACACCGTCATCCCCACCATCGGCAGCGGCATGGCGCCCTGGCGCGAAAAGCTGTTCGCCCAGATGCACCACAACGCCAGCGGCGCGGCCGACTTCCTGCACCTGCCCAATAACGCGGTGGTCGAGCTGGGTTCCAAGATCGAGATCTGACCGCAGGGGCTCTCCAGGCCCCCTGCAGGTACTGCGAGGCAGTTTGAGGCGGTTTTTGCTTGGTAGTGCTAGTGCTAATTGCCTGGAATGCTATCAATAATGTAGTGGCCGGTGCGAGCTGCCGGTCTGTCTCATTGCCCGATGCGCGCGGTGACAGAATCGCGCCCATGCAATTTTTCAAAGACCTGAGCCTTTCCACGGCAGTGGCGGGCTTCGTGGCGGTGCTGGTGGGCTTTACCAGCTCGGTGGCCATCGTGTTCCAGGCCGCCCAGGCGTTTGGGGCTACGCCCGCTCAGATCACGTCCTGGATGTGGGCGCTGGGTCTGGGCATGGGGCTGTGTTCGCTGGTGCCCTCTCTGATCCTGCGCCAGCCCGTCATGGTGGCCTGGTCCACACCGGGCGCCGCCGTGCTGGCCACGGCAGGTTTGGCGGGCGGCTTCACCATGGGCGAGGCCATTGGCGCCTTCATGATCAGCGCCTTGCTCATCACCCTGGCGGGCGTCACCGGCTGGTTCAAGCGCGTGATGAACCGCATCCCCATGGAAATCGCCGCTGCCTTGCTGGCTGGCGTGCTGGCCCGCTTCGGCCTGCAGGCGTTTGCGGCAGCCCAGACGGCGTTGCCTTTGGTGCTGCTGATGTTGATGGTCTATCTGGTGAGCCGCCGACTGGCTGCACGGTATGCGGTGGTCATCACCCTCGCAGCGGCCGTGGTGTTTGTGGCCGCCCGCGGGCAGATGGCCTGGTCGGCGGTGCAGCTGGAGTTGGCCCTGCCGGTTTTCACCGCGCCCCAGTTCAGCGTGGCTGCCGCCATTAGCCTGGCGATTCCTTTGTTTGTGGTCACCATGGCCTCCCAAAACCTGCCCGGTGTAGCGGTCATCCGTGCGTCGGGCTACGACCTGCCCATTTCACGGCTCATCACGCTCACGGGTCTGGCCACCCTGGTGCTGGCGCCTTTTGGCGCGTTCGCGCTCAACTTCAGCGCCATCACCGCCGCAATGTGCATGGGCCCCGAGGCGCACGCCGATCGCAACCGGCGCTACACGGCAGCAGTGGCATGCGGCGCCATCTATGTGGCGATCGGCCTGTTTGGTGCGGTCATCACGGGGCTGCTCACCGCCTTTCCCAAGGAGCTGGTCGTGGCCATCGCGGGTTTGGCCTTGCTGGGCACCATCGGCAACGGTCTGGCGGTGGCGCTGCGGGACGAGTCGCGCCGTGAGGCGGCACTCATCACCTTCCTCGTCACCCTCAGCGGCGTGGTCATTGTTGGGGTGGGCTCGGCCTTATGGGGAGTGGTGGCCGGCAGCATTGCGCTATTTGTGCAACAGTACAGGCGTTCGCAGGCCAACGGCGCGTAAGCCGCCTTGGCTGCCTGGGCCCATAGGCTCCTCCCTTTCTTGACCCGACACCATGAAACTGCTCTTCATCGCCGACCCGCTGCAAAGCTTCAAGATCTACAAGGACACCACCTTCGCCATGATGCGCGAGGCACAGCGTCGCGGGCACACCCTCACGGTCTGCGAACCGCAGCACATCACCTGGCAGCGCGGCAGCAAGGTCACCGCGCGGGTGCAGGACATCCGGCTGACAGGAGATGCCACCCACTGGTACGAGGCCCAGTCGCAGCGCAGCGCAGCGTTGGCCGACTTTGACGCGGTGCTCATGCGGAAGGACCCGCCCTTCGACAGCGAGTACTTCTACGCGACGCACTTGCTGGAGCAGGCAGAGCGCGACGGCGCGCATGTGTTCAACAAGCCCAGCGCCCTGCGCGACCACCCTGAAAAGCTGGCCATCATGGAGTTCCCGCAGTTCATCGGGCCCACGCTGGTCACCCGGGATGCGGAAGACATTCGCCGTTTCCATGCGGAGCACCAGGACATCATCCTCAAGCCCCTCGACGGCATGGGCGGCATGGGCATCTTCCGTGTGGGCCCAGATGGCCTCAACCTGGGCAGCATCACCGAAACCCTGAACCGCCACGGCGCACAGAGCGTGATGGTGCAAAAGTTTCTGCCCGAGATCGTTGAGGGCGACAAGCGGGTGCTCATCATTGGCGGCAAGCCGGTGCCGTTCTGCCTGGCGCGCATTCCGCAAGGCAGCGAAGTGCGGGGCAATCTGGCTGCGGGCGGCAAGGGCGTGGCGCGCCCTCTGTCTGCACGGGATCGTGAGATTGGAGAAGCATTGGGGCCGGTGCTGCAATCCCGCGGCTTGCTGCTGGCAGGGGTGGATGTGATCGGCGACTGCGTCACGGAGATCAATGTCACCAGCCCGACCTGCTTCCAGGAGATCTTTGATCAGACAGGCTGCGACGTGGCCTTCCTGTTCATCGATGCGCTGGAGGCGGCTGTGGCGGGTGCGCGCAGCTGATCAGCGGAGCGGGTTTTCGCAAAGTTCTTCGGGTTTTCCCTGCTCTGTGGTGTGAAGCGTGCTATAGTCGAGGGCTTCGCTACTGAGGCCTGAGTGCAAAAGTGTTCAGGTTCTCTGGGTGGTTTGTGGTGGTGCTTCGGTGCTGCTGCAGGTGGCTTTGAGGGATGGCGAAGAAAGTTTGGTTTTGTGTTCTGGGTGGGTTAAAAACCGGTATAGAATACAAGGCTTCACTCGGTAGAGGTGGTTGCTGCAAGTTGCAGAAGTTGCCAAGACGGTGTGAAGAAAAAACAAAGGTTTTGACAGTTCTTCAAAAACTGTGCTAGAATTCAAGGCTTCGCTGATCGCAGC